>NZ_JAPIVT010000019.1 GCF_026239735.1 Pedobacter sp. MC2016-05 | reverse complement strand
GTCGTGGCTTGCACCACGACCCTAAAAATAAAAATTAAAAACCTGTTAACTAAGCATAAGCTACAGCATCTCTCGATGCCAGTTTTGTAGTTCCCATCAAGTATTCGTCTACTTTACGAGCGGCTTCTCTCCCTTCGGAGATTGCCCAAACTACTAAGGATTGACCCCTGCGAACATCACCAGCTGCGAAAATCTTCGCAATGTTAGTTTGATAGGTATGTTCTGAAGCTTTTACATTCCCTCTATTATCCAATTCGATACCAAGCTTTTCGAGTAAACCTTCTTTTTGTGGATGCAAGAAACCCATGGCCAAGAAAACCAATTCGCAAGGCAAATCTCTTTCTGTACCAGCCACTTCTTTAAATGAAACGGGACGTCCAACAGCATCAATTTCCCACTCTACATCTACAACCTTCAATGCTTTTAAATTTCCATTTTCGTCGGCAATAAAATTTTTAGTATTAACCGACCAAGCTCTCTGTGCACCTTCTTCATGAGAAGAAGTATTTTTCAGAAGCATTGGATAATTTGGCCAAGGCATATTTTCTGTTCGTGTTTGCGGCGGCATTGGCATAATTTCAAATTGGGTCACCGATTTAGCACCATGGCGATTCGAGGTTCCGATACAGTCGGATCCTGTGTCTCCACCACCAATTACGATCACATTTTTACCATTAGCTAAAATATCTTCAGCAATAATCTCTCTGTTTGCGACACGTTTGTTTTGCTGCTTTAAGAAATCCATGGCAAAGTGAACCCCTTTTGCCTCACGACCAGGAATTGCGAGATCACGAGGAATGGTTGAACCTCCAGCCAGCACTACCGCATTGAAATCTCTTAAAAGCGTACTGATTTCTACGTTCACACCTACATTGGTATTTGTTCTAAAGATTATTCCTTCTTCTTTCATCAAATCAATCCGGCGATCCACCACATTTTTCTGTAGTTTAAAATCCGGAATACCATATCTTAATAAACCACCAGGTGCATCATCACGTTCGAAAACCGTAACTTCATGCCCAACCTTATTCAGCTGAGCAGCAGCGGCTAATCCTGCAGGACCTGAACCGATAACGGCAACTTTTTTGCCTGTTCTGATTAATGGCTTTTTCGCTTTGATAAAACCCTTTTCAAACGCAATCTCTATAATATGCTTTTCAATTTCCTCAATAGAAACTGGCGGACGATTGATACCTAACACACATGCAGATTCGCATGGTGCCGGACAAATTCGACCAGTGAATTCAGGGAAATTGTTAGTGCTTAATAAAATTTCCGCTGCCTGCTCCCATTTACCTTGATAAACGGCATCGTTAAATTCTGGAATCACATTACCCAATGGGCAACCTGATTGACAAAACGGAACGCCACAATCCATACAACGGGCAGCTTGATTGTTTAATTCTTGTGCAGGTAATTCATTTAAAAATTCCCCATAATGTTTTACACGAGTTTTAGCCTCTTCTCTTGTGGGCGCAACTCTATCGTATTCTTGAAATCCTGTTACTTTTCCCATGGCTTAGTGTGTTTTTACTTGTTGATTACGTTTTGCTAAAACTGCTTTGTATTCCTTAGGAAATACCTTTACAAAATGATTGGATTGTGTTTTCCAATCGCTTAAGATAAATTCTGCTACTTTACTATCAGTCAGACGGATATGCGTTTTAAGTAAAGCGAGAATTCTTTGTTCATCTTCAGTTTGTAATGGATCGAGATCAACCATTTCTTTATTGCATTTACGGGCAAAAGTTCCTTTGGTATCATACACCCAAGCTACACCTCCACTCATTCCTGCTGCAAAATTACTTCCAGTATCACCAAGAATCAGCACTTCACCACCGGTCATGTATTCACAACCGTGATCCCCAACACCTTCTACTACTGCGGTGGCACCCGAGTTGCGAACTGCGAAACGCTCACCAGCTTTACCACGGGCGAATAACTCACCAGAAGTTGCTCCATAAAGCGCTACGTTACCAATGATAATATTTTGCTCTGGAATGAAAGTTGAATTTGAAAAAGGATAAATGGCTAAACGAGCACCAGATAAACCTTTACCCACATAGTCATTTGCTTCACCTTCTAAAGATAACGTAACTCCACGGGTATTAAATGCACCGAAACTTTGTCCTGCCGAACCTACAAACTTGAAGTTGATGGTATCGGGCGGCAGACCTGCACCCAAATGCACTTTAGAAATCTCGTTAGATAACATAGTTCCCAATGAACGATCGGTATTTTTCACGTTAAAGCTCGCAAAAACAGGCTCATTATTGGTAATTGCAGGTTGTGCAGCTGCGATTAGTTGATGATCTAAAACGTGTGTCAAGCCATGATCCTGCTCTTCCGTATTAAATAAAGGCAATCCGTTATCTTCCGCTTTAAAAAGAATTGCAGAAAGATCCAGATACTTTAATTTCCAATCTTCTTCTGGTAATTCCCTAACCTTTAAAATATCGGCTTGTCCAATCATTTCATGAATGGTTCTGAAACCAAGTTCAGCCATAATCTCACGTAATTCTTCAGCGAGAAAATGGAAAAGATTCACTACGTGAGCTGCATCACCACTAAATAATTTTCTTAATTCAGGGTCTTGTGTCGCCACACCAACCGGGCAAGTATTTAAATGGCATTTACGCATCATGATACAACCAGCAGTAACCAAGGCAGCGGTAGCTACTCCCCATTCTTCAGCACCTAACAAAGCTGCAATAGCAATATCTCTACCCGTCTTTAGTTGTCCATCCGTTTGCAGAACGATGCGGTTACGTAATCTGTTTTTAACCAAAGTCTGGTGCGCTTCTGCTAAACCAAGTTCCCAAGGTAAGCCAGCATGTTGAATAGAAGTTAATGGCGATGCACCTGTACCCCCATCAAAACCCGAAACCAGAATAACATCAGCATGTGCTTTAGCTACCCCTGCTGCAATGGTTCCAACTCCTGCTTTGGATACCAATTTGACATTAATTCTGGCAGCCCGATTGGCATTTTTCAAATCGTAAATCAGCTGCGCTAAATCTTCAATTGAATAAATATCGTGATGCGGAGGCGGAGAAATCAAGCCTACACCTGGTGTAGAGTGGCGCACTTTTGCAATCCAATCATCCACTTTATGACCTGGTAATTGACCACCTTCTCCAGGTTTCGCACCTTGAGCCATTTTAATCTGCAGCTCATCAGCATTGGTTAAATAATAACTGGTTACGCCAAAACGAGCAGATGCAACTTGTTTAATGGCAGACCGCATGCTGTCTCCATTTTCCATTTTTGTGTAGCGCATTTCATCCTCACCACCCTCGCCTGTATTGCTTTTACCACCAATTCGGTTCATCGCGATAGCTAAAGTAGAGTGTGCCTCGTGGGAAATTGAACCAAATGACATTGCTCCAGTTGCAAATCTTTTTAAGATTGCCTCGGTAGATTCTACTTCATTTAATGGAACCGATGGTCGGGTATAATTAAAATCAAACAACCCACGGATGGTATAAGCTTGTTGAGTTTGCTCATTTACCAACTTTGAATATTGCTTGAAAATGTTGTAATCATTCTTACGTGTCGCGTTTTGCAACAAGTGTATCGTTTGCGGGTTAAACAAATGTGCCTCACCCCTACGACGAAATTTGTAAGTTCCTCCTGCCGGCAATAAATTTTCAGTTTGTGTTGCTGGTCCGAAACTGCGGTGATGTTTAATCAACGTTTCCTTTGCTATTTCATCTAAGCCTAAACCACCAATACGAGAAACTGCTCCTGTGAAATAAGTGTTTACTACTTGTTTATTCAGACCAAGAATTTCGAAAATTTGCGCACCTTGGTAAGATTGCAAGGTAGAGATCCCCATTTTAGAGAAAATCTTAAGCAAACCACTATTTACCGCATAGATGTAGTTTTTTGTTAATTGCTCTGCCGATAAACCAGATTCTTCTTGAAAACCATTGATTGTTTCCAAGGCCAGATATGGATTTATAGCCGTAACACCGAAACCTAATAAGGTAGCAAAATGATGAACTTCCCAAATATCTCCACCCTCAATTACAATACCTACAGCGCCACGATACCCTTTACGAATTAAGTGGTGATGTACAGCCGAAACAGCCAATAATGATGGCATTGCAGCATGTTCCGAATCTATTGCTCTATCGGTTAACACGATCACCTGAAAACCATCTTCTACAGCATCAACAGCATAACGGCATAAGCGATCTAAAGCTTTCGCCATTGCACCTGGTTTCCCGTCGGCCCTAAAATAGGTTTGCAATGTTTTTGCCTGAAAAACCCCGGTATCAATACTTCTTAATTTCTCTAACTCCTGATTAGTTAAAATTGGATGTTTAATGGCCACACAATGTGATTGCAAAGAATTTTCCTCTAATAAGTTACCATTGCTACCCATAAAACTAGCTAAACTCATAACCACTTTTTCCCGGATCGGATCGATTGGCGGATTAGTTACTTGTGCAAAAAGCTGCTTAAAGTAGTTTGATAAATGTTGTGGACGTTTTGATAAAATGGCAAGTGGCGTATCTGTCCCCATTGAACCGATTGGTTCCTTAGCCTCAACAGCCATAGGTTTCAACAACAAATCAATGTCTTCTCTACTGTAACCAAAAACCTGCTGATATTTAAAGATAGATTCTTCAGATAGTCCCGTAAACATTACACGTGGTTCAGGTAACTCTTCCAAACGAATTTGATATTGGTTAATCCAATCAGCATATGGGCTTTTGCTACAAACCTGAGTTTTAATCTCTTCATCACTAATAATTCGTCCCTGTTCCATATCAACAACGAACATTTTACCAGGTGTTAAACGACCTTTTTCAATAATTGTGCTCTGGTCGATTGCTAAAGCACCCGCTTCAGAACCCATTATTACACGATCATCAGAAGTGATGGCATAACGAGATGGACGTAAACCATTGCGATCCAACGTAGCGCCAATTAACTTGCCATCGGTAAATGCAATTGCCGCTGGTCCATCCCAAGGCTCCATTAAAGTAGCATGGAATTCATAAAAGGCTTTCTTAACGGGATCCATATCCTCATTACCATCCCAAGCTTCAGGAACCAACATCATCAATACATGCGGAAGGGTTCTGCCTGCATGTAGCAATAACTCAATAACGTTATCTAAACAGCCTGAATCTGAGTTCGTTTCATCGATAACAGGCAATAACATATCCAGTTCTTCTGGTGTAAAATAGGCAGACGCAAAAGATTTTACCCCAGCTCTAAACCAGTTTAAGTTTCCTTGTAACGTATTGATCTCTCCATTGTGCGCTATAAAGCGGAATGGCTGAGCTAATCTCCATGAGGGAAAAGTATTCGTTGCAAAACGTGAGTGAACTAACCCTAAAGCAGAAACCACACGTTTGTCGCTTAAATCATTAAAATAGGTACGAACCTGTAAAGAAGTAAGCTGACCCTTATAAATGATCGTTTGCGCAGAAAGGGAAACGATATAAAAATCTTTACCGCCATGAACCGTATTGGTTATTAGTTTAATCAGGTAATTTTTAAAAATGTATAGCTTGCGCTCAAAATCAGCACCAGGATTAACTGTGTACGGCCGACCGATAAAAACCTGCTCAATTTCAGGTTCCACAGAAAGCGCCATGTTACCGATATCAGTAGTATCTACGTCAACCTTTCTAAATCCTAAAATCTCCAGACCAAGCTTTTCTGCAGCACGGTAAATAAGTTCACGGCACTCTTCTCTTGATCTGATATCCTTTGGCATAAATAACTGACCCACACCGTAATTATTGGTTTCTGGTAAGCTAAAGCCAGCTTTTAAACATTCATCATAAAAAAATTCGTGGGGAATTTGAATCATTATACCGGCACCATCGCCCGTATTTGGTTCTGCTCCACATGCCCCTCTATGATCTAGATTTTCTAAAATAGTAAGTGCATCGGAGATGATTTGATGCGATTTTCGCCCTTTCACATGTGCAACGAACCCAATACCGCAGGCATCGTGTTCAAATTGCGCATCGTACAATCCACTGTTTGGTTCCATTCTTTGCTCGTTAGTTGTTAGTGTATAGGAAACACTAAGATACAAAAAACGAATTTTAAATTACAGAGTTGTTATGCTTTTTAGGATTATTTTAGTTTAAAAGCAAATATCGACATATTATTTGCAAAATAATTAATTTTAAAAGTAATTATTTACGGATTTCATAATTCGATTTTTTCCTCGAAATAATAGCTTTTGTCAGGCCTTATCGTACAAAAACGATTTAGCAAATAAAATCATATATGAAAATAATGTTTATTAATAAATTTTGAGTGTCACTGACACTTACTAATTAATTATCGTGTTTAAGTGACTTCATCAGCTGCATTTATATAGGTGCATTGAGCAACACAGCTCCTCCCTTAATTTTATTTTGGTATGAATCAGTTAGATAGCCTAAATGACTAAAAATTTAAAAAAATGCATTTTGCAAAACAACATCTTTTTCTACCTTTGTGGCGGGCAAGTCTTTTACGACCAGCTCCCTTTGAACTCCCCCAGGATGGGAACATAGCAAGGGTAGAAGGTTGTAGCGGTGCGATAGAAGGTGCTTGCCCTTTTTTTTCTTTTCCCTTAATCCCCTGAAGGGGGAATTAAATTCTTCAGGGTTCAATTTTGAAACTCAAATACTTAAGAATTTATAACCATGAAATTTTTTATTGACACAGCAAATCTTGATCAAATCAAGGAAGCACATGATTTAGGCATTTTAGATGGCGTAACCACTAACCCAAGCTTAATGGCTAAGGAAGGTATCACTGGCGAAGAAAATGTAATTAACCACTACAAAGCCATTTGCGATATCGTTGAAGATAATGTTAGTGCAGAAGTGATCTCGACTACCTTTGATGAAATCGTTAAAGAAGGTGAAGCACTTGCTGCTTTAAACCCAAAAATAGTTGTTAAAGTTCCGATGATTAAAGATGGTGTTAAAGCCATCAAATATTTCTCATCAAAAGGAATTAAAACAAATTGTACTTTAATATTCTCTGCCGGACAGGCATTATTAGCTGCTAAAGCTGGCGCAACTTATGTTTCTCCATTTTTAGGTCGTTTGGATGATATTTCTAGCGATGGATTAGTATTGATTGAAGACATCAGAACAATTTTTGATAACTACGGTTACGAAACTCAAATCTTAGCAGCATCAATCCGCGGACCGTTGCATATTGTTAACTGTGCTAAATTAGGTGCAGACGTAATTACAGCTCCATTAGCTGCGATTGTTGGTTTACTAAAACACCCATTAACTGATAGTGGTTTAGCTACTTTCTTAGCAGATCACGCTAAGGCAGCAGGGAAATAAGTCCGGAGTATTCAGTCGAAAGTCTGGAGTCTAAAAAAAGTCCTAAGCATTGAGTTTAACTCTTACTTAGGACTTTTTATTTTTATTGATGTTTAGATGGATAAGAGAGATATGAGTTTTTCGGTTGAGTACTTAGGATGTGCCGACCCCAAAAAGAACTAGAAACTACCTAATTTAAACTCTAAACTCAAAACTTCCTTCACTTTTTCGTAACTAATCTGCTCGTCGGGCTCAATCAGAATACCTTTCACTCCTGCCCCATTTGCAGCCTCTACGTCTCTTGGCTTATCGCCAATCATTACCGATTGAGCAGGATCGATATCATACATCTCAATAGCATCCAGAATCATTCCAGAGGCAGGTTTGCGACATTTACACTCCCCGCCAACAGTTGGATGGTGTGGACAATAGTAAAAACCAGCAATATCAGCGCCTTTTGCTACAAAAGCATTTCTCAACATTTGATGCATAATTGCCAGCTCTTGCTCGCTATACCTTTTTAACGCAATGCCGCCTTGATTTGTGATTACAATAAGCAGAAAACCTTCATCATATAATTTCTTCAGCACGGGAATTTGATACTCCAGGATCTTAAAATCTTCAACACGGCAGATGTAATCATAAATTTCGTGATTCAAAACGCCATCACGGTCTAGAAAAATAGCTTTATTCATTTAAATTCGGAATTGGAGACTCCAGCTTAACTGAATTATCTCTAGTAAAAATTGATTTGCTAAAATATATAAAATATAATAATCAAGTGTATTCGCTCTATTGATTGAACTTTAAACTGATACCCACTTCGGTTATCAAAAAATAAATTCATCAAACATCAAACTTTTTATTTTATCAGCGGTTATCTATATAATTCACATTATACTAATCTTTTACAGATTAATTTGTTTGGTTTAAAAAAGGGATTTATGGATATAGATCCCTTTTCTTTTGAACAAAAATTATTTACTTTACATTAGCTTTTTATATCAATTACTTCTTGAAAACAGATGAACAGAAAAAAATTCCTTTCCTCTTTTATTGCAGCTGCTACCATAATGCCCATTTTAAAAAGCTTCGGCAAAAGTATTGAAAGCGAACCTTCATCATTTAAGATACCACCATATTTAAATCAAGGCGATTGGATTGGAATAACAAGTCCGGCTGGTTTTATCACTACGGAACAAGTGCAGCCTTCAATTTTGCAAATGCAAAGCTGGGGTTTCCAAATAAAAATAGGTGAAACAATTGGAAAACGTGATTTCACTTACGGCGGCACAGATGAGGAAAGATTGAAGGATTTCCAAACGATGTTGGACGACCCCAATATAAAAGCCATCATGTGTGCCCGGGGCGGATATGGCTTCGTCAGAATCATTGATCAATTAGATTTTTCATCATTCAAAAAAAATCCAAAATGGATTATTGGATTTAGTGACATCACTGTTTTACATTGCCACCTAGCCAAAAACTATGGCATTGCTTCTATTCACTCCAAAATGTGTAACAGTTTTCCAGATGATTGGACCAAAGCAGAACCCATTCAGATCGAAACCATCTTATCAATAAAAAATGCCTTAATTGGAGCACCAATGGGATATTCAGCCCCCACAAACATGAATAATAAACTAGGAAGCGTAAAAGGAGTTTTAGTTGGTGGAAATCTGAGTATTATTGAAACACTGTCTGGCAGTGATTCCGATTTGGACACCAAAGATAAAATTCTCTTTATTGAAGATACAGGTGAATACCTTTACAGCATCGATAGGATGTTATGGAACTTGAAACGTAGCGGTAAACTAAAAAACCTGAAAGGTTTGATAATCGGAGGTTTCAAAGTTAAACCAGATGATACTGGCCAAGAGTTTGGCAAAACTATTTATGAGATAGTGTTGGAAAAAGTTAAAAACTACAACTACCCGATCGCATTTGACTTCCCTGTAGGGCATCAACGAAATAATTTTGCACTGAAATGTGGCGCAAAACATAGTTTGAGAGTTACTGAAACAGGAACTACCCTTCAAAGCCTTTGATGATCATTTAAAATATCAAAGTAGATTTCTCGGGGATGATAACGTATAAACTAAACCGTTTTTACTTCATCTTCACTGTAATCTTTAATATCGGTGATGTAACCGTTAACTAAGAGAAAATCAAAAAGTGGCTTTGCCTCAGGCGTAACAGGCATATTCGAAGTTGTAATTACTTCATTTGTTTTTTTATCTAAAAACGGATAGGCAAATAAACGAACATTTGTGTTGAACATGTCGTTAACATAGCTCAATAACTGACCAGAATAATTTTCACCTTTAAAATTTGTAGAGTTAAAAACGAACTTCAAGTTGTTAATGTTAGTAGCTAGGCCAACACTTTTTGGCTTACAACGAGCCAAATACTTAGCTAATCTATTATGACGAGTGAAATTTGAAACGATCACAATATTTCCAGTATCGCACATTTCTTGCGTACGTTTAGCAACCGATTCTAAATCAATATGGTCAGGAGTTTCCTGTTCATCCGTTAAAACATTGGTCAATAAAACCTCGATCATAACAGCAATATTTCCCTCCTCTACTTTATTGGTTCGTTTAAATTGCTCTGTAGCCTTGTTAAATAGATTGAAATTGGGTAATGATTTCTGACCATATTTGGTTCGCAAAATCATGATATCCTTTTTGTACAACAAATCTTTAGCCTGGCGTGGGTGTGTATCTGCGTCAAAGATAGCTGCCGCAGAAAAATCTTTCATAATCATGTATAAATTAAGTAAGATATTATCTACCCCAGGAAATGCCGGGCCCTTAACCGAGATTAAATCTATTTCAACCGAACCGATCGTTAAATTATCAGCTAAAGATTCAACCATTAATTTTGGATCTTCATTAAGATAGAAGGCTGCATAAACCAAATTAACGCCAATAATACCAAGCACACGCTGTTGCATATTTACATCGGTATCAAGCAAGCGAACATGGAAAAATATTTCATTTGGAGCACCACCTGGCTCGTTTTGGAATCGAAGTCCTACCCAACCGTGAGGTTCATTTGTACGTTTATAATTTAGTGTGGTAACTGTATCGGCAAAAGCAAAAAATGTTCTACTGTCATATTTTTCGCCAGATAATCTTTCGTTAAGTAGGCCAAATTCATGATCGAGCATTTGCAAAAGTCTATTCTGGCTTACATAACGACCATTAGTTTCAGCACCATAAATCGCATCGCTAAAAGTCATATCATAGGCCGACATCGTTTTTGCAACGGTTCCGGAAGCTGCACCAGCGTTAAAAAAATTCCTTGAAACTTCTTGCCCTGCACCAATTTCGGCAAAAGTACCGTATATCCTTGGGTCAAGATTAATTTTAAGTGCTTTACGTTTAGTATCCAGAATTTCTCTTTCCATGGCGCAAAAGTACAAAAAAATGACGTTAGGCTAACTTGATGTTTCAACTTAAAATCAATCTAAATACAAAAAAAATAAGGTTAACGTCATCCAACGTTAACCTTATAAAACCTAAACTTAAACTATTATGAAAAACCCTCTTTCGAGAATATTTTGTTCTACGATACTACAATTTCTTTATGTTGTAATTTAGTATCGTCTTTTTTGCCAATGTTAATTACCAGAATACCATCTTTATATTCTGCGGTAATTTTTTCGCCGTCTGCAGTTTCTGGCAAATTAAATGATCTGGCGAACGAGCTGAAATCAAATTCTTTACGGGTAAAATCTTTAGCAACCTGTGTTTCGTCTTTTTTAACTTCTGCCCAAACAGAAAGCGTATCTTTTTTTAAATTGATTTGAAAATCTTCTTTCTTCAAACCTGGTGCCGCCAACTCAATCACATATGCAGTCTCATTTTCATGAATGTTAACGTTTGGCGATCTATCAACCATTTTGTTTTTACTTACTGCTTCACTAAACAATGAATCGAAAACATTGTTAAAGTAAGGTGCTGTGTTGCGGGTTCTGTTATTAAAATTTACAAGTGTCATATCTTTAATTTTATTTTTTTAATCTGATATCAGTCGTTATTCAACTTACATACCAAACCAAATTTTTATGATTTTTAAGACATTTTGGCAAAACAAATCGAAATCAAAAGACAAATTGTCAGAAATACGTGATTTTTCCGACAAATTCAACTATAAAACGAACATTCATCTTCGTTTTGTTGATTTTGATTTAATGGGCCATGTGAATAATTCAGTATACTTTACCTACTTGGAAATTGCGAGAACTAAGTATTGGGAAGAAATTGTAAAGTGGGATTGGAATAAAACTGGAATCGTCATTGCTCATGCTGAACTGGATTATATCCTGCCGATTGTGATGAATGATAAAATAGCTGTTCATGTGAAAACATCACGAATTGGCAATACAAGCTTTGACTTGGAGTATCAAATTGTAAAACTAAAGGGAACCGAAGAAGTAATTTGCAGTAAAGGAAAAACAGTTTGCATAGCGGTTGACCCTAATACAAAAAGACCAACTACAATACCTGACGCTGAAAAGCAAAAAATGTTGACTTTTGAGCAGCTAATTTGATATATCGTGAGCTTTAGCAATTAAACGTAATGGTAACTATGCATTTATTGTTGCTATAAATGAGATTGTTCCCTCAAAATAACAGAATTTTTTCAGGAAATAAGATAACGGAACGAACGAAGATTTTTTCCTCCTGAACGGAAGAAGTCATTAATTTTCTAATCAGCAAATACTACCTTGTTTTATAAAAAAATTGGCCGCTTAGCATTCCATTTTCGACGGTAAATTTTCCATTAAAAAGCATATCTTTGCGCAAAGATGAAGCATATACGTAATTTTTGCATTATTGCACATATCGACCATGGCAAGAGCACTTTGGCAGATAGGTTATTAGAATATACAGCGACAATTTCGCAGCGTGAAGCGCAGGCGCAATTGCTCGATAATATGGATTTGGAGCGTGAGCGAGGCATAACGATTAAAAGTCATGCCATACAAATGAACTATAAGGTTGGAGATATTGAATATAACTTTAACTTGATTGATACCCCGGGACACGTTGATTTCTCTTATGAAGTTTCGCGTTCTATCGCTGCTTGCGAAGGCGCTTTATTAATTGTAGATGCTTCGCAAGGGATTCAAGCACAAACCATTTCGAATTTGTATCTAGCTTTAGAACACGACCTCGAAATTATTCCAATCTTAAACAAAATGGATTTGCCTGGGGCGATGCCTGAGGAAGTTAAAGATCAGATTATTGATTTAATTGGCTGTAAACGCGAAGATATTATTCCTGCATCGGGGAAAACTGGCTTGGGAATTCCCGATATTATTCAAGCCATTGTAGATCGTGTTCCAGCACCTGTTGGCGATCCTGAAGCACCGTTACAAGCCTTAATTTTCGACTCGGTTTTTAACTCTTTTAGAGGAATTATCGCTTATTACAAAGTGGTAAACGGCGAGATTAAAAAAGGCGATAAGGTTAAATTTATCAATACAGGAAAGGAATACCTTGCTGATGAGGTAGGGATTTTGAAACTGGACATGGCACCACGGAGCGTGGTTAAAACCGGAGATGTGGGTTATATCATTTCAGGAATAAAAGAAGCCAGAGAAGTAAAAGTTGGTGATACTATTACAACAACTGCAAGACCATCTTTAGATGCAATTCAAGGTTTTGAAGAAGTTAAACCAATGGTATTCGCTGGGATCTACCCTGTTGATACGGACGAGTTTGAAGAACTTCGTGAAGCAATGCACAAGCTGCAGTTGAACGATGCATCTATCGTATTTGAACCTGAAAGTTCGGCAGCCTTAGGCTTCGGTTTCCGTTGCGGATTTTTGGGAATGTTGCACATGGAGATCATTCAAGAGCGTTTAGAGCGTGAATTTGACATGACGGTAATTACAACCGTTCCTAACGTATCCTACATCGCTCATACTACAAAAGGAGATGAGATTTTTGTAAACAATCCTTCAGACCTGCCTGATCCGAGCAAACTTGATTCTGTTGAGGAACCATTTATCAAAGCCAATATTATTACCAAAGCCGATTTTGTCGGACCAGTAATGTCGCTCTGTATTCAGAAAAGAGGAACGATTGTAAATCAATCGTACTTAACTTCCGATCGGGTTGAACTGGTTTTCGAAATGCCAATGGGCGAGATTGTTTTCGACTTTTATGATAAGTTAAAAACCATTTCAAAGGGCTACGCATCTTTTGATTATCACCAGGTAGGTTACCGCAAATCAGATTTGGTTCGTTTAGATATGTTAATTAATGATGAACCGGTTGATGCCCTTTCCTCACTCATTCACAGAAGTAACGCTTACGATTTCGGAAAGAAAATTTGCGAGAAATTAAGAGAGTTAATCCCTCGTCAACAGTTCGAAATTAAAATTCAAGCTTCTATTGGCGCAAAAGTGATCGCTCGTGAAACACTTAGTGCTTTACGTAAAGATGTTACAGCTAAATGTTACGGTGGTGATATTTCCAGGAAGCGTAAATTATTAGAGAAACAGAAAAAAGGTAAAAAACGCATGCGACAGGTTGGAAACGTAGAAATTCCACAAAGTGCATTTATGGCGGTTTTGAAATTGGATTAAAAATTAGATATGAGATAATAGACATGGGACGTTAGACAATTTGTTCGATCTCAGATCTTAAATCTCATTTTTCACATCTCTTCAAGAATGAAATTATTAGACGGTAAATACGTATCAGAAAAAGTTAAAGTTCAGATTGCTGAAGAAGCTGCAGAATTTTTAAATAGCAATGGACGCAAACCTCATTTGGTTGCCATTTTAGTGGGCAACGATGGCGGAAGCGAAACCTATGTAGCCAGTAAGATGAAAAACTGCGAGAAGGTAGGTTTCAAGTCTTCACTTCACCGTTATGATAATTCGGTTACTGAAGCTGAATTATTGGCTAAAATCGAAGAAATTAACAAAGATGCTGATGTTGATGGACTAATTGTTCAGCTTCCTTTACCAAAACATATAGACCCTGAGAAAGTTACGGAAGCTATTGATTACCGTAAAGATGTAGATGGTTTTCATCCGGTAAACTTGGGCAGAATGATGCGTAATCTACCCTGCTTCATCCCTGCTACACCTTATGGAATTTTATTGATGTTACAGGAATACAACATTAACACTTCTGGGATGCATTGTGTAGTAGTAGGAAGAAGTAACATTGTTGGTAGTCCAATGAGCATCTTAATGGCCCGAAATGCAAACCCAGGCAACTGTACAGTTACGCTTACCCATTCTCGTACAAAAGATTTAAAAGAGCAGGTTTTACAAGGCGATATTATTATTGCAGCAATTGGCAAAAAGAATTTCATCACCGCCGACATGGTAAAACCCGGCGCTATAATTATTGATGTGGGTATCAACCGTGAAACATCTACTGAAACAAAATCTGGTTTCAAATTATATGGAGATGTAGATTTCGAAAACGTAGTGCCAATTGCATCTTATATTACACCTGTTCCCGGTGGAGTCGGTTTAATGACGATTGTAGGTTTGTTGAAGAATACATTAGCATCAGCCAGGAAAGAAATTTATTCTTAAAGCTGAAAGCTTAAACGCCAAAGCGAAAAATCCATGGTTCAAAAATAATTAAAAGCAATTCAAATAATGGATTGCTTTTTTTACGTGTAAATATTTTTTATTATACGTAAAATAATTATATTTGATTATAAATATAATGTTATGGATTCGAAACTAACTTTAAGCTTTAACCAAGACGTAGTAACAAAGGCTAAAAAATATGCTGCTGATAACAATATTAGCCTATCGCGTTTAATTGAGCATTTGTTAACGCAAGTTACTTGCAGTGATTATAAATCACTAGAAGATTACCCCATTTCTGATTGGGTAAGTATGGTTGCACAGGGCGAAGTAGAGTATAAAAAAACCGTTAAAGCTGGCCGTAAAGCATCAAAAGATGAGTTCTTTTCTTCTAAAAAATAATCGATGAAGATATTTTTAGATGCAAACGTTTTAGTTTCAGTTTTGAATAAAGAATATCCCCTTTTTACTTATTCTTCAAGGATTTTAAGTTTGGCATCTCATCCAAAATTTGAAGTTTATACTTCGCCACTTTGCCTAGCAATTGCTTTTTACTTTGCAGAAAAAAAACATAAATCACTGTTAGCGAAACAGAAAATCGATTTGCTCTGTCAACATATTAAAATTGCTGAAAACTTATCAAAAGGTGTTTCAGATACACTTGCAAACAAGTCTATTCATGATTTTGAAGATGGATTAGAATATTATGCTGCTGAATCTGTTGATTGTAAATGCATCATTACAGAAGATAGTGAAGATTTTTATTTTGCTGATATTGAAGTATTAAATTGCCAATCATTTTTCAAGAGGTATTTACTAAACTGATTTAACCACAGATGGACAAAGATAAAAACAGATTTGTTAGCAACGAAAACACAGAAGTTAAGTTCGTTTCTATTCATTAAAGTTTCGGTGGCTAATATTTTTGCTTAACTCTATCTGTGTACATCCTTTTTAATCTGTGGTTAAACTTATCCCCAAAGCTTACTCCACCAGCCTTCTTCAAAACCAACATACAAGCCATCTTCTCTTAACTCACTTGGATAAATGTCAATATAATCGCCCTGACCCTCTGCACCTCTTCCGGTTTCCAAACTGTATTCATAGCGATGTATCGGACAGATCAGATTTCCATTTTTGCACCAACCACCAGAAAAGTGACCGCCAGCATGTGGGCAAGAAGATTGGGTTACCACAATTTTTTCTTCATTATTGATTACGCAGAGTTGTTTGCCATTAACCTCAAGCGTCTTTATTGAATTGGCATTCGGGATTTGATTAATATTTAGCGCTTTGAACCACTTCATACAGCTAAAATAACTATTTAAATATCAGTCTTATTTCATCTTTACATTAATTTTTAAAAGAGGAACTGCTAGACCGTATTTTTTTAAGATATTTGCATCCTCAAAAATGAAACAAGATATACCAGAAGACGGCACATTACTTCCTTTAATGGAAGAGTTCTATACGATACAGGGCGAAGGATTCAACACCGGAAAAGCAGCTTATTTTATCCGCTTAGGTGGTTGTGATGTAGGTTGCCACTGGTGTGATGTGAAAGAAAGCTGGGACGCTGAAATGCATCCCTTAACTCCGGCTGATGTAATTGTAGAAAATGCAGATAAATTCCCGGGCAAAGCTGTGGTAATTACTGGCGGTGAACCACTTATTTATAATCTTGACTACCTCACTCAAAAACTTAGAGATAGAGGTATCTTAACATTTATTGAAACTTCGGGTGCTTATCCTCTTTCAGGTCATTGGGATTGGATCTGTTTATCACCAAAGAAATTTAAAGCACCCAGACCCTATATTACCCCTTTCGCCCACGAGTTGAAAGTTATTGTTTTTAATAAAAGTGATTTTAAATGGGCAGAGGAATATGCGGCAATGGTATCGCCAACCTGTAAGCTTTATCTTCAGCCAGAGTGGTCAAAATCTAAGGAAATTACCCCGATGATTATCGAGTACGTAATGGCTAACCCAAAATGGGAGATCTCTTTGCAAACGCATAAATTTTTAAATATTCCTTAAATAGTCTACATTAGCTTTGATCACCAAATGTTGATGTAATGAAATACTGGTTTCTCTTATTCTTTAGTATAACAGTTGTTTCCTGTTATGCTCAAAGTTCACCTAACAGAAAAGCACAAACTTTTTTCGAAAAGGCAGGACCATACATTGAGAAATTAGATTATGCATCTGCCGAGCAAGTTTTGAAAAGTGCTGTTGAGGCAGATCCCCTATTTCAAAATGCATTCGCCTTACTCGGCGGCGTTTACAAAGCGCAAAAGAGATATTCAGATGCTAAAGCCGCTTACCAAAAAGCGTTACTGATCAATAAAAATGTAGCTCCCGAAGTGATGTATGGCTTAGCCGAGATGGAATTTGCCACACAAGAATATGATCAGGCAAAAAAACATTTTAATGAATTCTTATTATTAGATAATTTTTCTGACCGGGCAAAACGAGCAAGGAAATACTTAATGGACTGTGATTTTGCATCCCTTGAAATTAAGAAGCCTGTTAAGTACGCACCAGCTAACCTAGGAAATGGCGTTAATACAAACGATTCAGAGTATTTCCCTGCTTTAACAGCCGATGGAGAAACATTAGTGTTTACTCGCCTGATGAATGGGAATGAAGACTTTTGGACTTCTCAATTCAAGAATAATTCATGGAATTTAGCTACGCCTTTATCAGCCAACATTAATACGACCAGATACAATGAAGGCGCTCAAACGATATCTCCAGATGGAAAATATTTATTTTTTACGGGATGTAATCGCCCAGATGGGCTGGGTCGATGTGATATTTACGTTTCTCACCGAGAAGGCAAAGATTGGGGCGAACCGTATAATATTGGCAAACCTGTAAATTCTGAGTATTGGGAGTCGCAACCTGCAATTAGTCCAGATGGTAGAACATTATATTTCATCAGCAACCGTCCCGGCGGTTCGGGAGGCTACGATATCTGGAAAAGCACTATTACTGATGATGCCAAATGGGGACCTGCTATAAATCTTGGTCCTGAAATAAATACAATTTACGATGAAAACACCCCCTTCCTACACGCTGATGGAAAGACTCTTTACTTTTCCTCAGATGGATGGCCAGGCTTTGGAAACAAAGATATTTACTACAGCAGAATGGATGTTGGAGGAAAGTTTCAAAAACCTGTTAATATCGGCTATCCGATAAATTCATTTGATGATGAGAGCGGTTTAATTGTTAGTGCTGATGGAAATACGGGAATGTTTTCCTCTAACTTAAAAGATGGCTTCGGTGGTCAGGACATTTATAGTTTCGGTTTGCCGGAAATTGCGAAACCAATGAAAGTTTCTTATGTAAAAGGAATAGTGAGAGATAAGGACACCAAGAAAACGATAGAAAGCAATGTTCAGGTTATCGATTTAAAATCAAACAATACAGTTTTTGATGACTATACCGATCCCGAAACCGGTCAGTTTCTAGCTGTTATGCCTATCGGAAGTAATTATCTTTTCAATGTTAATGCAGAGGGTTATTTGTTTTATTCTGAAAACTTTGAATTAAAGGCTGGCGATATCAACAAGCCCTTCCAAATAGAAGTCTACATCGAAAAAATTAAACAAGGTGGCAATGTAACTTTGAGAAATATTTTCTTCGACACTAATAAGTACAATCTTTTGCCGGCATCAATTAGAGAACTCGATTTATTAATTGAGTTCTTAACTCAAAATCCAACGGTAGATATCGAAATTCAAGGTCATACAGATAATATAGGCGATGATAAATTGAACGAAAAGTTATCGTTTAATAGAGCAAATGCTGTTTACGAATATTTATTGAAAAACAATATTGAAGCCAAAAGACTCACGTTTAAAGGTTTTGGGGCAAATAAACCAATTGCAGATAATAAAACCGAGCTTGGGCGAAAAAGCAATAGAAGAACATCATTTTTGATAACTAAAATTTAATTTTTAATAGAAAACAACTTGTCTTGGATTAGTAAAAGGCATGCGTTGTTCTTCAAAAGATTTTTTGCTACACTACCATTTACGTTTTTAACTTTTCGTCATTGCCTGCCTGCGGCAGGCTGGCGAAATCGACTTTTCACCGATTGAACCTACAGCGAAGTGCGTTTGCCACAATCCCATTTGTGGCATTATTTTATCAAGTGAGATTGCCTCGAAACTATTAAAAATAGTTTCTCGCAATGACGACCGGTTTATAGCGAACTAGCCTATGAAAATACTATTACTGCTAAAACTTCTTCCCTTTCAAAACCCTAATTTCTGAGCCTTCTGCGAGCATTACTGAATCTGGTTCAGCATGGTTAAGAAAAGCGAAATCACTTCCGTAATTAATCCCAAAATCAACTTCAATTTTGTATTGTTTAACTGGGTAAGCTTCCCAGCGTGGATGTTCTACGCCATATTCAGAAGTTCTATTTAATCCAATCTTGGTATATCCCCAATAATGTTCGGTAATGAATTCTTCTTCGCTGCCCACAGCAATTTCCTGAGCTTTTGATGAAGCGGTAACAGAAAATTTATTCCAGGTTTTGTTCTTCCAAAGATAATCCACTTCGATTTGATGTTCCTGCTCAATCCAAACATGTTTCATCGGCAAGGTTTGGTAGTTCTCTTTGTAAACTGTATTTGCCACAAAGGTGATGGCTGGCAACGGCACAATTTCTTTTATAAAAACAACGCCCCTCTTCCACTCATCACCATCTTTGTATTTAACGTAAAAGCGAAGATTAACTTCCTCAAAATTAGTATGAAACGGGATATTAAAGCCCCTTAATTTTACATCTACGAACATAAAACCAACTAAGCTCACATAGTATTTGCCTTGCCAATCATCAAATTCTGTATTGGGCGGCAGGTATTTCAAAAGCACAGCCTTATCTACAGTATATTGTGCCAAAGCAAGTTTTCGCCATTCGGCAGTAAGAAATACCTTTGAGTTTGTCATTTTTAAAGAATAGCCTGCCTAATCCGGATTAACCTGGTTAAAGTTTCTTCCAATAAATCCAAATGCAACATATTAGCACCATCTGATTTCGCATTTGCTGGATCTGGGTGAGTTTCGATAAACAAGCCATCTGCACCAACTGCAATGGCAGCTTTAGCAATGGTTAAAATTAATTCGGGTTTACCTCCGGTTACACCACTCGCTTGATTTGGTTGCTGTAACGAATGCGTACAATCCATCACAACGGGAACACCGAAGCTTTGCATTTCGGGTAAACCCCGATAATCAACAATTAAATCCTGGTAGCCAAAAGTATTTCCCCTGTCCGTTAAAATTACTTTTTCGTTGCCGGCTTCCCGCACTTTTTCAACTGCAAATTTCATAGAACCAGCAGAAAGAAATTGTCCCTTTTTTACATTAACTACTTTGCCAGTTTCGGCAGCAGCAATTAACAAGTCAGTCTGGCGACACAAAAAAGCTGGGATTTGCAACACGTCTACATATGCAGCAGCCATTGCAGCCTCACCACTTTCGTGAATATCTGTAACGGTAGGCACGCCAAATTCGCGACCAATACGCTCCAAAATTCTTAGGGCTTTTTCATCGCCAATCCCTGTAAAAGAGCTGCCTTTGCTCCTATTTGCTTTGCGATAAGAACCCTTGAAGATGTAAGGGATTTTAAGTTTAGCTGTTATCGTAATAATCTTTTCAGCAATACGCATGGCGATATCTTCACCTTCTATTGCACATGGACCAGCCATCAAAAAGAAATTTCCGGATTCTGTATTTTTTATTTTATCTAAATAGTTTAGCATAATTGAGATTTAAGACTTGAGATTTGAGATTTGAGATTTCAGACGTAAACAGTCTAAAATCTAGTCTCTTTATCTCAAATCTAATTTTAGTTCCCTAGTTCTGACATGAATTTTATTCGCATCAATTGGATTTCTTCGCGGGTATAGTCAGTTTCGCCAAGTTCGTTAAGTGCTTCATCGATCGAATCGCTTTCGGCAGCACGGAAGTAATCAAAAACCTCATCTTGTCTATCATCATCAATGACTTCATCAATAAAATAGTTTAAATTAAGTTTGGTACCTGAGTTTACGATTGATTCTACCTCTTTTAAAATTTCTTCGTAAGTAATTCCTTTTGAATCTGCAATATCTTCTAAACCAATCTGTCTATCGATATTTTGAATAATAGAAACTTTCATTTGCGATTTATTGGCTTGAGTCTTAATAATCAAATCAATTGGTCGCTCAATGTCGTTATCTTCTACATATTTCTTAATTAACTCAATAAAAGGGCTACCAAATTTCATTGCTTTACCAGAGCCAACACCGTGTATTTGACGAATTTCTTCCATTGTAATTGGATAATGCGTACACATTTCCTCCAAAGATGGATCTTGAAAAACAACAAAGGGTGGAACACTTTTTTGCTTGGCAATTTTTTTACGTAAATCTTTTAGCAGCTGTAACAAGTGGGTATCTAAGGCTCCAGGACCTTGTTTTACATCATCATCATCATCATCTGCGCCCGTTTCAATCGGCTCATTTAAGATGAATTTCAAGCTGTAAGGATTGATAATAAAGTCTCTTCCTTGTTTAGTTAGCTTTAATAAACCGTAATTATCAATATCCTTAAAAAGGTAATTATTTAGAACGGCCTGCCGGATAACTGATTTCCAAAACAGAATTCCTTCTTCTTTACCGATTCCAAATTCCGGAACTTTGCTATGCTCATAAGCAATGGTTTGTGCAGTTTCCAAGCCCAAAAAAACGTTTAGTAAATGCGCATCGTCAAACTTCTCGCCTGTTTTTTCGATGAATTTTAACAAGGTTGATAGCTGGTCTTCCGCATCAAATTGTTTTTTAGGTTTTTTGCAGTTATCGCACATGCAATTGCAACCTGTTTCATTAAAATTTTCTCCAAAATAATGAAGTATCTGCTTACGCCGGCAAACGCCAGATTCAGCATAATCAATAACTTCTTTTAAAATTTGTGTACCAATTTCGCGTTCAGAAACTGGCTTATCTTTCATAAATTTAGCCAGCTTATCTACGTCTTTTTGAGCGTAGAAAGCAATACAAACTCCTTCGCCACCATCACGGCCAGCTCTACCAGTTTCCTGGTAATAACCCTCCATACTTTTAGGAACATCATGATGGATAACGAAACGAACGTCAGGTTTATCTATCCCCATACCAAAAGCAATTGTCGCTACAATCACCTCTGCATCTTCCATCAAAAAGCGATCTTGTGTTTCAGCTCTAATTTTCGGTTCTAAACCAGCATGATATGGCAAAGCACTAATTCCATTAAGGTTTAGCGCTTCTGCAACTTCTTCTACTTTTTTTCGACTGAGACAATAAATGATCCCTGATTTCCCTGGATTAGATTTAATATACTTTATGATTTCTTTAGTGATATCCCTTTTTGGGCGGATTTCATAAAATAAGTTGGGCCTATTAAATGACGATTTAAATAGTGTAGCCTCGGTCATGCCAAGGTTTTTCATAATATCTTGCTGAACCTTCGGTGTGGCAGTAGCTGTTAAAGCTATAATAGGAATATTATTGCCCAAGCCTGCAATCACCTGCTTTATTTTACGGTATTCAGGTCTGAAATCATGACCCCATTCCGATATACAATGCGCTTCATCAACCGCGACAAAAGAGATCTTTATTAAATTAAGGAACTCAATATTATCTTGCTTAGCCAGCGATTCTGGCGCAACATATAACAACTTCGTCTGGCCACTTAAAAGATCAGACTTAACTTGTGTAATTTCAGACTTATTTAAAGATGAGTTAAGAAAGTGTGCGATACTATCATTTCCACCAAATGCCCTTAATTGATCCACCTGGTTTTTCATTAATGCAATTAGAGGAGAAATTACAATCGCCGTTCCTTCGCTCATTAATGCTGGCAATTGATAGCAAATAGACTTTCCTCCGCCGGTTGGCATAATAACGAAAGTATTATTGCCTTCTAATATATTTGTTATGATCGACTCCTGATCACCTTTGAAATTATCAAACCCAAAGAAATTTTGTAGGTTATCAAATAACGACTTTTTCACGTCCATTTTGTGTAATAAAATATGCGATGCTATTTTTCTATCCAAAATAACATAATTTTACAAGAATTTCAAGTATTCACCAACAATTATTTTCTCTTTGAAAAGTAAAAAATACATAATCCAATCAGCCATAAGCACTTTAGAGCTTGAAGCAGCAGCGATACTAAATGTTGCGAAAAACATTAACGATGATTTCGAGCAAGTGGTATCTACCATTTTAAATTGTGATGGAAGAGTTATTGTAACGGGCATAGGCAAAAGCGCTATTATCGCTCAAAAAATTGTTGCTACTTTTAATTCTACTGGCACGCCTGCTATTTTTATGCATGCCGCAGATGCAATTCATGGCGATTTGGGTATGATTCAAAGAAATGATGTCATTATTTGTTTATCAAAAAGCGGAAATACTCCAGAAATAAAAGTGTTGGTTCCATTGCTTAAATCTGCAGGAAATAAACTGATTGGAATGGTTGGGGAATTAGCATCGTTTTTAGCCGAACAGGCAGATCTTGTATTAAATACCTCATTTGAAAAAGAGGCTTGCCCACATAATTTAGCACCAACTACCAGCACAACGGCTCAACTCGCCTTGGGCGATGCATTGGCTATTTGTCTCTTAGAATGTAGAGAATTTAATGAGTCTGATTTTGCGAAATATCACCCCGGAGGATCATTAGGAAAGAAACTTTATTTAAAGGCCAAAGATCTGGCCCTTTCTAATGAAAAACCTTCAATAAATCCCTCGGCCTCCGTTAAGGATGTATTAATAGAAATTAGCAAAAACCGTTTGGGTGCTGTTGCTGTTGTTGATGAGGAAAATAGTGTTATTGGTGTAATTACCGATGGCGATATCAGACGCATGCTTGAGAACAATGATTCGGTTACTGGACTGAAAGCCGAAGATATTATGGGTAAGCAGCCAAAAAGCATACAGTACGACGCTCTTGCAGTAGAAGCACTACACATAATTAAGGAAAATAACATTACGCAGTTGCTAGTACTGAAACAAAACACTTACTTTGGAATTATCCATTTGCACGATCTTTTGAATGAAGGAATAGTGTAATTTTAAATCATAAAATGAATAAAGATTATTACGCCCTAATAATGGCTGGCGGAGTCGGAAGTCGCTTCTGGCCGGTGAGCAGAACAGAATACCCTAAGCAGTTTATCGATTTTTTTGGAGTTGGTAAAACACTGATTCAAAGCACTTACGAAAGGTTTTTAAAAATCTGTTTACCAGAAAATATATTTATCGTTACCAATGAGATTTATGCTGATCTTGTAAAAGAACAGTTACCACAGCTCTCAGATAATCAAATCTTGGCGGAACCGTTATTAAGAAACACGGCCCCTTGTGTAGCTTATGGAAGTTTAAAAATTCATGAGCTTAATCCTAATGCGACTATCGTTGTAGCACCTTCAGATCATACTATTGCTAACATAGATGGTTTTATCGATTCCATTGAGCAATCGCTTGATGCCGCTTCGAAAAATGATTGTTTGATTACCTTAGGTATCAAACCTAACAGACCTGATACGGGTTACGGCTACATTCAGCACACCGATCATGTATTAAATACCGATACTGATTTACATCGTGTTAAAACATTTACCGAAAAGCCAAATTTGGAATTAGCCAAATCATTTATCCAAAGTGGTGATTTTTTATGGAACGCCGGAATTTTTATCTGGTCGGCAAAATCAATTTTGAAAGCATTTGAAAGGCATTTACCAGATATGTACGAAATTTTCAATCAGGGCCGTTCAGAAATGAATACCGAAAGAGAGAATGATTTTATAAATAATGCTTATCTGCAATGCACCAATATATCTATCGATTTTGGTATTATGGAGAAGGCTGATAATGTTTATGTTTTACCTGCTGATTTTGGCTGGTCTGACTTAGGTACCTGGGCTTCAATTTATGAAATGGCTGAGAAGGATTACGTTGGTAATGCGGTAATTCCTTCAGAACAGGTGATTATGTTCGATTCGTCGAATTGTATGGTTAATGTACCGAAAGATAAACTGGTCATCCTACAAGGACTACATGATTACATTGTAGTGGAAAACAACAATATGTTGATGATTTGCCCACGTAATGAGGAGCAAAAAGTAAAAGAATTTGTAGCCGAAGTTAAATCTAGATTCGGCAATAGATTCATTTAATCTTTCAAAAATCTTAAAATCTCGCCAACATCTTTTGGTTCGAAAATCCTAACTGTTCTTAAAACTAAGCTTTGAGAAAAGTTAGGATTTATAATATTTCTGGCTACTACATTAATTTTATCATCCAGATTTTTGATGTAGCCCTGATACGTATTCGTTTGCAGAACGGAGAGGCTAACAGCATTTGCCCAAGCGGTGTTTCTTGCCGCTGTAATGCTAAAATTGATTACAGATTCTTTGCTTTTATTATCAACATATTTTAATAATTTCATCGGGGCACAAATCTCTTCCAAATCCTTTTGGATTATATTTATCAAGCTACCAATAATATTGTTGATAAGATTGAAATCTTTTTTAATCAACTGGATGTCAGAACCCTTTGCAGTTTCAGCAGCAGCGATGCCTAGATCTAAGTTAATATGTGCATTCATGCCCATTAACAAATGTTGAATGACAGTGTAAGGCTGTAAACTGGCGTCGAAAGCAGATTTCCATGAAAAAGTTAGTGGAGTCTGGTTCAAATTACAGAAATAAGCGTCGATATATCGATTTGCAAAAATCACATCAAGCTTTTCCATTCGCTGTCCGTCCTCAAACAAACCGTCATTTATCCCATTTTGAACAGCGATGGTCATTTTTCGATACAAGCAAGCAAAATATCCCGCTCTGGATTTTTTGGCAATGCTTTGATTGATAATATCATCTAGATGAGTGATAACTTCAATAATGTTTTTTGCAGGAAGCATAAATGGAATTTCTAATTAAAAATACATAATTATATTCCTAATCAAGAAATTAAAAGGACATCAACCTTAGGTAGTTCTTTGTCTTACAGCCTCGTATAAAATAACACCCGCAGAAACTGACACATTTAATGATTCTATTTTGCCAGCCATTGGAATTTTTGCTAAATGATCTGCTACTCTTAAAAGATCGTTTGAAATTCCCTCGTCTTCCGACCCCATAACGATTGCTGTTGGCATGGTATAATCTGGAGAGTAAATTAAATCTGTGGTTTTCTCGGTACAGGCTACAATTTGCAAACCGCTTTCTTGCAAAAACAAACAGGTTTTATGAAGGTTAGCATGTCTGCAAATAGGAATATTAAATAGGGCTCCTGCAGAAGTTTTAATAGCATCTGCGTTAATTTGTGCGGCATTTTTTAACGGTACCACAATAGCATGCACACCTACGCAAGCAGCTGTACGAGCAATTGCACCCATGTTACGTACATCAGTAACACTATCTAACACCAATATCAACGGCACTTCGCCTTTTTCAAAAACAGCAGGAACAATATCCTCAATATTTTGATAAGTGATAGGAGAAATAACAGCTATAACACCTTGATGATTTTTCTGAGACATTCTATTCAATTTCTCAATTGGAACAGCGTTCAATGGGATCAAGGTATCTTTAAGTAGTGCTTTTAATTCCAGAAATAATTCGCCTCCCAGACCACGTTGCTGATAAATCGTTTCAATATCTCTTCCAGCTTTCACTGCTTCAATTACAGCTCTAATGCCAAATACAAACTCATTATTTTCCTTTGCTCTTTGTGGTCTTCTAAAATTATCCATGTTGTAAAATTGTTTGCAAAAGTAGTTGTTTTTCCGGCAAGGCAAGCAAAATTATTTGCTATTAGAAAATATGGACGTAAAACAGAGGACTGATTTTTATTGGCAATAGAATTATAGAGGTAATAGAGAATCGGAAATAGGAAGTTTATCAGTCGAACTTAAAAAAAGTACTGTTACATTTTCTACTATTGCCAACTACCTATTCCCCATTACCTCTTCCTTATTTTCAATTACCAATTCCCTATTCTCTATTCCTTCAGTTATCCATTCCCTATAAACCCATATTTATCACCCTTCCATTATCAACATTTTATTGTTCAGAATTTTGAGATCTTTTTAAAATAACGAAAACTTAATCTTATTCTTCTTCAATTTGTTAACAAACAGCTAAGAACTTGTTAAAACATTCGGATCAAAAATTAACTACTTTTGTAAAATGAGTATCGATAACGAACAAGGCGGAAAGAATAGTATATCATCCCGAAAAGCAAGATTAAATACAACAGTGAGTTCAATGGGTAAATTGCCTCCCCAAGCATTAGATTTGGAAGAGGCAGTTTTAGGTGCATTGATGTTGGAAAAAGATGCGCTTTCGGCTGTTATCGACATTTTAAAGCCTGAGGTTTTTTATCATGAAGCCCACCAAAAAATATTTGCAGCCATCCACATGCTGTTCGAAAAATCGAAACCAGTAGATATTTTAACAGTAACATCAGAACTGCGCCAGATGGGTACTTTAGAAATGGTTGGCGGAGCTTATTATATTACTAATCTGACTAACCGTGTAGCTTCTGCCGCAAATATTGAATATCACGCCCGGATTATTTCCCAAAAATATATTCAGCGTGAATTGATTAGAATTTCTACTGATATTATTACGAATGCTTATGAAGATACCACTGATATTTTCGATTTATTAGATCATGCGGAAAAAGGATTGTTTGATATTGCCCAAAATAACTTGCGGAGAGATACGCAGAAAATGGACGATATTATCAAACAATCATTAGCGACCCTAGAAGAACTTCGAACAAAAACAGATGGCTTAACGGGTGTTCCGACTGGATTTACAGGGTTAGATCGCATTACCGGAGGTTGGCAAAAACAAGATCTAGTAATTATCGCTGCTCGTCCGGCGATGGGAAAAACCGCCTTCGTACTTACCTGCGCTAGGAATGCGACAGTTGATTTTCAAAAACCGACAGTAGTTTTCTCTTTAGAGATGTCTTCTGTTCAGTTAGTTAACCGTTTAATATCGGGAGAAGCTGAAATAGAGCAAGAAAAAATCAGAAAAGGAAATTTACAAGAGTGGGAATGGCAGCAGCTTCACAGTAAAATCGGTCGCTTAACGGAAGCTCCCCTACTTATCGATGATACGCCAGCGCTAAATATCTTTGAATTTAGAGCAAAATGTAGAAGACTAAAATCGCAATACGATATTCAATTAGTAATTGTAGATTATTTGCAGTTGATGCATGGTAAAGGTGAAGGCGGTAAAGGTGGCGGTAACCGTGAGCAAGAAATCGGTAGTATTTCAAGAGCTTTGAAATCAGTTGCCAAAGAATTAGATGTTCCCGTTCTAGCCTTATCACAGTTAAGTCGTGCGGTAGAAAGCCGACCTGGTTTGCAGGGAAAGAGACCAATGTTATCCGATTTGCGTGAATCGGGTTCAATTGAGCAGGATGCAGATATGGTTTTATTCCTTTATCGCCCTGAATATTATGGCATTACCGAAGATGAGCAAGGAAGATCGCAAGCAGGAATTGGCGAAGTAATTATTGCAAAACACAGGAACGGTGAAACTGGAATTGTACCACTTCGATTTATTGGTAAGTTTGTTAAGTTTACGGATTTGGAAGAGGATTTCACAGCACCAACGTCATTTGCTTCAGCAGATCCATCTGCAGGAATGTACCCATCACAAGATTTTGAAAAACAAAGCAATGTTATTATTCGACCATCAAAAATGGACGATTATAATGATGATGATCCACCATTTTAATGAAGTAAATAGTTGCAGGGAAATCGAAAAATTTCCCTTTTTTTATTTAGAAAAGATATCCGAATAATATTCCTGCTAAAACAATAACAGGCGGGCTCACTTTGGTGAAGTTTAAAAGTAAAAATGTGGCTACCATTATCCCTAAGAACAACCAGTTAAAACCTATCGGGATAAGCAACAGGATAAAGGCGGCAATAATGAAACCTACGCTTACCGCATTGATACCAGAAAGACTATAGCGAATCCTTGAGATTTTTTTCAAATCATCCCAAAAAGGAACGATAAATAAAACCAAAATTAATCCTGGTAAATTAATTCCAATTACACCGATTAGGCCACCCAGCACCTGTCCCCATACGCCGTAGCCGAAGTTCTTCATGCTTAATGCACCCAGATAACTGGTGAATGAAAATGTTGGGCCGGGAAGCGCTTGCTGTAACGCAAAACCTGATAAAAAACCTGATGAAGGCAGATAATGCTTCATCTCTACAAACTCAGTAAACATTAACGGTACAAGCACCTGGCCACCACCGAAAACTAATATTCCGTTCCGGTAAAAATTTTCTAACAAACGAATTGGCAAGCTGAAAGGTGATGTTCTGTTGATAATGGCACCAACAAGTGCGAATAAAAGTAGTGCACCTAAAAAGTAAATCATCTTCTTCGGGTTAATATTCGAGAAAAGTTTAACTCTCAATTCCGTTTCCTCTTTAGGCGTTTCAATTGCGGAAGAAATTATCCCACCAACTAAAATCGCTAATGGGAACACATAGGCATTACGGAGAACAAAGGTTGCCACAACAGAAGATATGGCTAAGAAAATGGAAACTTGGGAAGACAAAACTTTCTTACCCAATTGCCAGGCTCCATAAGCTACAATACCCAACGCTATGGGCTGAATATACTCCAAAATATCACTAAACTTTTGCTTCTGATCAAGCAAGGCATAGCTAATCGCAGCAAATGTCATAATTGTTGCTGTTGGCAAGATCCAAATCAAAAAAGTAAGGATTGCTAGCTTCAGTTTCCCAACTTTCCAGGCTATCCCCACCAGTGTTTGTGTAGATGCTGGCCCCGGTAAAACCTGTGCTAAAGCGTTTAACTCCAGTAACTCTTCTTCCGAAATAAACTTGGAATTTTTAACGAAATACTTCAACAGCAATGCTAAATGAGCTTGTGCGCCACCGAAAGAAGTGAAGGTGAACAATACGACATTCCTGATAAATAGCCACTGCTTTTTAGCAGCGATGGGTTTAGCTTGCATTTATTCTGGCTAATTAGCAATAAACAAATAATTGAAAACGACTGAGTAAATTATTCATCTTCATAATCTAAACCTGCAGCAGTGTTGTACGCACCTTGTAACTCAGAAAATGCATGCATATCTCGCTTATTACGGGCTACAGCCATTCCTTTTTGATATACTTCAATCGCTTTATCTTTTTGATCATCTTTTTCCAATAACTTACCCAAATGATAATAAGTTCCTACATAATCTGGATGTTTATCCGTTAACTGAAGGTAAAAAGAATAGGCCTTTTCTTTATCATTTTGAGTGTTATACTCTGTGGCTAAGGCATATAGTATAAACGGATCGTTCGGATCACTTTCTAAAAACTCCAATAACTTTGCTAAACGGCTTGATGACATTTTATTTCCTTGCTTTTTTAATTAAATTTGCAGAAAGACCATATATAAATAAGACCAATAGTATGATTAATCAGGAGCCTTACTTTAAGCTTTGATAATTTCATATTCACTAAAACCCAAATTAACATATGAAAATATTAGTTTGTATCAGTAACGTGCCCGACACGACGACAAAAATAACTTTTACCAATGATAATACCGAATTCAATACAGCCGGAGTACAATATATTGTTAATCCTTATGATGAAATTGCATTATCAAGAGCAATTGAGTTAACCGAAGGTGGTAAAGGAACAGTAACTGTAATCAATGTTGGCGAAGCAGCAAACGATCCAACCATCAGGAAAGCACTTGCAATTGGCGCAGATGATGCCGTAAGAGTAAATGCTGCTCCACGTGATGCCTATTTCGTAGCTAAACAAATTGCAGAATATGCAAAGGATAGAGATTTCAATATCATTTTAACTGGACGGGAGTCTATTGATTATAATGGAAATCAGGTAGCCGCAATGGTCGGAGAATTTTTAGACATACCCTCAATTTCAATCATCAAAAAACTCGACATTGATGGAGACAATGCAACTGTAGAAAGAGAAATTGAAGGTGGAAAAGAAGTAGTTACCGTTACTGGAAAGTTTGTAGCAAGCTGTGCTGAAGGGGTTGCTGAACCAAAAATTCCTAACATGCGTGGTATTATGAGCGCAAGAACAAAACCTTTAGCTGTTGTTGATCCAGTTTCGATTGAAGAAGTTACCAAGGTGACTAAATATGAAACTCCAGCTCCACGCGGCACGGTGAAATTAATTCCTGCAGATCAAACGGAGTCGTTGATTGGCTTGCTACATAGTGAAGCAAAAGTGATTTAATAGGATCTAGTTAAGTTTGAGCTTGAAATAAACAGAGATAGTTAATTGAGTAGATAAACATCTCCATCGGAGATTTAAGATAAAAATATGTCAGTATTAGTATATGTAGAACAAGCTGAAGGGAAGTTTAAGAAATCTGTTTTCGAGGCAGTTTCATACGCCAAAGCCATTGCCGATCAACAATCGACCAATTTAGTTGCCATTTCTATTGGCGATGTTGCAGAAAGTGAATTAAAAGAGTTAGGTAAATACGGTCCATCGAAGGTTTTAAATGTAAGTGTAGATCAGTTAAAAACGTTTGTAAACCAGGCTTACGCAAGCGTAATTGCTGCAGCTGCCGGACAAGAAAATGCAGACATCGTCGTATTATCGAATTCATTTTCTGGTAAAGGCTTAGCGCCTCGTATTGCAGTGAAACTTAAAGCTGGTTTGGCAGATGGAGCTGTTGAGTTGCCTAGTACAGATGGGAAATTCTCGGTTAAAAAAACTGCATTTTCTGGTAAAGCCTTTGCCATTACCGAATTAACGTCGGCAAATAAGGTAATAGCCTTAAACCCGAATGCCTTTGGTGTGAAAGAAAATAACACCGAAGCAGCTATTGAAACCTTCTCCGCTGATGTTAAACAATCAGACTTAGGAACTGTTATCAAAGATATTGTAAGAGCAACTGATAAAGCTTCACTTCCAGATGCTGAATTAGTGGTATCTGCCGGACGTGGTTTAAAGGGTCCTGAAAACTGGGGAATGATTGAAGAATTAGCAGGTTTATTAGGTGCTGCAACCGCTTGTTCAAAACCAGTTTCTGATGCAGATTGGAGACCGCATTCTGAACACGTAGGTCAAACAGGAATTTCCATTAGCCCCAACTTGTATATTGCCATCGGCATATCTGGTGCAATTCAACATTTGGCTGGTGTAAGTTCATCAAAAGTAATCGTGGTGATTAACAAAGATCCTGAAGCACCTTTTTTCAAAGTAGCAGATTACGGTATTGTTGGAGATGCTTTTGAAGTTGTACCAAAATTAATAGAAGCTTTAAAAGCACATAAAGGATAATAAATTACTTTAAACTTCGCATATCTAAAAATATGTGAGGTTTGAAAACGATATATGAAAAAAGTTAAATTAGATATTGTAGGTTTATCTTACAGCCAGACGCAATCTGGTGCTTATGCCCTGGTTTTAGGAGAAGTAAATGGCCGCCGAAGATTGCCCATTATTATAGGCGCATTTGAAGCTCAGGCAATTGCTATTGAAATTGAAAAGATGACTCCCAGCAGGCCATTAACCCACGATTTATTTAAATCAATGGCTGATACTTTTCATATCAACATACAAGAAATCATTATTTATAATTTGGTTGATGGTGTGTTTTATGCAAAACTAATCTGTAGCGATGGAAAAACCCCCCATGAAATTGATGCCAGGACCTCAGATGCAATTGCACTTGCTGTTCGGTTTAACGCTTTAATTTATACTTATGAATTTATACTGGCCTCTGCAGGGATCGTAATTGAAGGAAATGATTTTCTATTTTTAGAAAACATGGATTCGATTGCCAAAGAACCTGATGCTGATGTAACGCCAAGTTCATCGCAACAGCAAGGATTTGGTGATTTAACAATTGAAGAACTTCAACAGAAACTTCAGGAAGCAATCGCTGACGAAGCCTATGAAAAAGCTGCCCGATTGAGAGATGAGTTAAATAAAAGAGGAACTTCCTAATAAATTGTTATTGATTCTTACCTAAAATCCTCCAAGAAAATGGAAATTTAAAATGAACCCAAATTGTTTAAAATAATTTGGGTTCATTTTTGAATAATGTTTTAAAATAGTTCTATATTCAGCCTTTACTTTCAAAAAAATCAAACAAACTAATATGATGAATGTTAAGTTCCGCTTAACCGTGATGAGCTTTATGCAATTTTTTGTGTGGGCAGCATGGCTTATTACAATTGCAAACTATTGGTTCGGAACCAAACAATGGGATGGTGCAGACTTTGGAATCATATTTTCTACGATGGGAATTGCCTCTCTATTTATGCCGACCTTAACTGGTATTATGGCAGACAAATGGATTAATGCAGAAAAACTGTATGCAGTTTTGCATATTTTGTATGCCAGTGTAATGTTTTACCTACCACAAGTTACAAGTCCTAACAGCTTCTTTTGGGTAATATTATTGGCAATGTGTTTTTATATGCCAACCATCGCATTAAGCAATTCTATTAGCTATACAACGCTTAAAAATAGCGAATTTGATGTTATTAAAAGTTTTCCACCAATAAGGGTTTGGGGAACCGTAGGATTTATTGTGGCCATGTGGATTACCAATTTAACAGGTAATAAAGCAAGTGCAAATCAATTCTACATAGCTGGAGTAAGTGCTTTTGCATTAGGCATTTATTCATTTACTCTTCCGGCATGTAAACCATTAAAGTTAATCAGCGAAAAAAAATCATGGGTGCAAAAATTAGGACTAGAATCGTTCAAATTATTCGCAGATTATAAAATGGGATTATTTTTTATTTTCTCAATGTTTTTAGGTGGAGCATTGCAATTAACAAATGCATATGGAGATGTGTTTCTTGATGAATTTAAAATGTTTCCCCAATATGCTGAACTCTATGTAGTAAAAAGATCCACCTTAATTTTATCAATTTCTCAAATTTCCGAAACATTGTTCATTCTAGCCATCCCCTTTTTCTTAAAAAGGTATGGAATTAAGAATGTAATGGTTATTTCTATGCTGGCTTGGGTATTCAGATTTGGTTTATTTGCCTTTGGAAACCCAGCAGATGGATTGTGGATGATCATTTTAAGTTGTATTGTTTATGGAATGGCGTTTGACTTTTTTAACATTTCAGGATCATTATTTGTTGAAACCTCAACTACTCCAAAAATGCGTTCCTCAGCGCAAGGTATGTTTATGATGATGACAAATGGATTTGGAGCAATATTAGGAAGTTTAACATCTGGCTGGATCATTCAAAAATATTTTACAAGCGCATACACTACTATTCAAGAATTAGCAACATTAGTTTCAGCACAACCTAATAATAAGCTATTAATTAGTTTTTTGGGTTCAAAAGGAATTTCTGTTTTAGATAATGGTCAATTGAGTAGAGCAATACCGGTTATAAACTGGCACAGCGTGTGGCTAACATTCGCCATTTATGCGTTAATCATTACGGTCTTATTTGCATTATTATTTAAGCACAAACACACCAAAGCAGAAGAGAAAGCTATTGATGCCATTACACACTAAATATTTCGAAATCACCTATGTCAGCTGGTAAGTATAGAAAAGAACACAATTGTTTAAATTGTGGCTCGCATGTAGAAAAGCATTATTGTAGCAATTGTGGGCAACCCAATCTAGAATTAAAAGAAAGTTTTTGGGGCTTCATAAGCCATAGCATTGCACATTACTTCCATTTCGATAATAAATTTTTTCAAACACTTGTTCCCCTTTTAACTAAACCTGGTCAGGTTACGTTAGATTATTTAGCTGGAAAAAGAGCCAGGTATATCAATCCGGTAAGCATGTACATTTTTGTGTCTATTGTTTATTTTTTGGTTGCCTACTCACCTACTCATGTCGAAATAGAAAACGAACACAAGCCAGTAACTGCCGCCGAAACTCAAAAAAGAAAAGCTACACTAGATAGTGTAAACAAAGTATTGAAAAATGCCGGACTGGTAAAAGCAGTACCAGGTATCATGAATGAAACTACGAAGCATATCGCTGAAGATTTAGATCGTGAAGATTTCAAAGCCTTAAGTTTTAAGGACCAAAAAATAGCGTTAGAAACCCTGAAAAAGCTGAACAAAGCCAACCGATCGGATTCGTTAACTAAGGTAATTCGAAAGTTTAGTGAAATTCACGATGATCGAAATGACAGTACTTATGCTGCATATTTAGCGAGACAGAAAACTTTAAATCCGATAGAGCAGGACAATTGGTTAGATAGAATGATCAAGAAACGAGCTATATCTATTGGGGAAAAAGCAGAAGTTATTCAGGAAACCCTTGAACACAACAGACCGAAGCAATATTTCCTGATGATGCCTTTGCTTGCACTTTTCATTATGTGGAATTTTAGAAGAAATCACATTTATTATCTGGATCACCTGATCTTCACAATACATGGAATGACTGCATTCTTCATCGTCTCCATATTTACCAAACCGTTAATAAAATATATTTTCGGCGAAGATTCCAACATGTCAAACCTCATTGGAATAGCTATTTTCGTGTGGATTTGCTGGTATATGTTTAATGCGTTGAAAATATTTTACCAACGAAAAAAAGTAGTTGGGAAGATGATCATGATCATTATATTATACTTCCTATCACTTAAATTAACTGAAATGGTGATGCTCAACTTAATTTATTACGTAGTAACCTGATCAAAATAAAGGGTATAAAAAAAGCTTCAGAAATTCTGAAGCTTTTTTTTATGGACTAAATTACTATTATTTTCTGCTCTTAATATCAACGAACGCCCTATCAGTTTCACCAACGTAAATTTGACGTGGACGACCAATCGGCTCTTTATTTTCATGCATTTCTTTCCATTGAGCAATCCATCCCGGTAGGCGACCCAGGGCAAATAACACGGTAAACATTTCAGATGGGAACCCTAATGCTCTGTAAATGATGCCTGAATAGAAATCTACGTTAGGATATAACTTTCTATCAATGAAATATTGATCAGTTAATGCTGCCTCTTCTAATTTTTTAGCGATTTCTAAAATTGGATCATCAATACCTAAGTTTTCCAAAATATCATCACAAGCTTTTTTAATGATTTTCGCCCTTGGATCAAAGTTTTTATAAACTCTGTGTCCGAATCCCATCATACGGAAAGGATCGTTTTTATCTTTCGCTTTGGCAATCCATTTCTCTGTATCTCCGCCATCGTTCTTAATTAGCTCAAGCATATCGATAACAGCTTGGTTTGCACCACCATGTAGTGGCCCCCAAAGTGCCGCTATACCTGCCGCAACTGAAGCATACAAATTACAATCTGATGAGCCCACTATTCGAACAGTAGATGTTGAGCAATTTTGCTCATGATCTGCATGTAAAATCAGTAACTTGTTCATGGCATTCACAACAACCGGGTTCACATCGTAATCCTCAGTACGTTGTCCAAATGTCATCCAAAGGAAATTGGTTACGTAATCATACTTATTTTTTGGATAGATAAGCGGATGACCCAATGCTTTTTTATAAATAAACGAAACGATTGTAGGCAGCTTAGCCAATAACTTGATAATGGTTAGATTTTGCTCCTCAGCAGTTTGGTTAGGCTTTAAGCACTCTGGATAGAATGTTGATAGTGAGAAAATTAAAGAACCAAGTTGACCCATTGGATGAGATCTCGATGGATAACCATCGAAAAATTTCTTCATATCCTCGTGAATCAAGGTATGCTTACTTATTTCGCCCTGGAATGCATCTAATTGCTCTTGAGTTGGCAAATCACCATATACGATCAAATATGATACTTCTAAAAAGCTGGATTTTTCGGCAAGTTCTTCTATAGAATATCCTCTATATTTTAAGATTCCTTTTTCACCATCTAAAAAAGTGATTTTACTTTTTGTAGAACCAGTATTTTTAAAACCAGTATCTAAGGTTACAAAGCCTGTAAGATCTCTTAACTTAGAGATATCAATGGCCTTTTCATCTTCTGTTCCTGTAATTACTGGCAATTCTACTGTCTTACCATCAACTTTAATCTCTGCAATATCTGACATATTATTGTATTGTGTTTATAGCTTTCTAAATTATATAAAATTAATATACATGCATAACAAATCTGTTAAATTAATATGAATAATCAGTCAAAAAGACGTAACAATCATGCTTAATTTTTCCCGACATTCATGCTATTTTGATTTAATCTCTTCTGTAACTCTTCCACACTCAAGCATCTCATTACCATAATAAGGGTTTTTGATTTCCTTTTCTTTCGATAGCCAGTCTCCTCCATCTCCCTTGTTAGCCATTGGGCAATGTTGAACATAAAGTGTTCCTGATTCTATCTCTGTTGATTTGAATAAGGCAATGATATCTGCACTTAAAACAGTAAAATTTTTGCGCTGTATGGCAAGGTCAGTGGCACTAGCAATTTTCGCTGCTATTTCTGCCGTGGGTTCACAACCTGCGTAATTTGCTAAACTTTTCTCTAACGCCTTCGCAGACTTTTGTCCAACTGCAGAATCTGAAGCTACCAACGCATTTTTAAGATCTACATATTGATTTAATATCTCTGATTTTTTAACATCGTTGATCTTTACCTCATTTGATACCTTTGCTGCGTTGTTCTGGGAAGTGTCTTTATCACCTGTAGCTTTTTTCTCCGCTTGGTTGCAGGCCAGTAATGTAGCTAATATGGCAATGCCGAATATTTTTTTCATTGTATTTGGTTTTCCGCTCAAATTAGCAATTATAATATTAATTAAACAAAAAAAGCCCCGCAAATTGCGAGGCTTCTGAAATATATGATGCTATAATTATAATTTAAAATTATAAGCGATTCTTAAAGCAAACTGACCTGTTTTTCTGAAATAAGTTGTAGAAGCTACATCATTTACATAACCTTCATATCTTGCACCAATATCAAGACCATTATCCCACTCATAACCAAGGCCACCTGTATAAATAAAGTTAGTTTTAGCGCCATCTTCAATCCCGAAACCTGCACCGGCTTCCGCAGATAGGTACATTCTTTCAATAGCAAAAACTTTAACACCACCTTTGGCAGGAATAAAACCAAAATCTAAAGAGTTATTTCTGCCTTTTAATTTTGTATAACCTCCAGATGCTGTAATAGCAACATCTTTAGTTAAATCCCATTGAAGTTTTAAATCGGCACCGTAAGCATACTCCATTGGAGAACTTTTCTTGAACAAACCACCATTTAATCCCACTCCTACCTTAAAGGCCATTCCATTGTTAGTAGATCCGGCATCCATGGTCGTCATAGTCTGTGCATTTAGGTTTGATCCTGTAAAAACAGCACCTGCGACAAGTGCAGCTGCAAAAAATTTAGTAATTGTTTTCATGTTAGATAAATTTAAATTATTAATTAAGGGTTTTGGATTATATACGATAAATTGATTCTAACAGATTTTATAATTTTCATTTTATTCAGAAATTTTTAAAATAAAAAAAAAGCCCTGACTTTCGTCAAGGCTTTTTTTGAATTATTTTATTGATGGATTACAAGCTAAATCCGTAAGCTAAACGTAAACCGAAATAACCAGTATTAACACTGTTTTGTGATAACCCTTCATACTTAACACCTAAATCCAATCCATTATCCCAAGAATAACCAACTGCAGGTGAATATACAAATGATGTTCCACTACCTTCATTAGTACCAAAGCCAGCACCTAATTCTGCTAAACCATATAAGCCAGATCCAGACTGATCAAAGAAATATTTAGCACCAACTTTAACTGGGATATATCCGAAACTACCGTAATTAACACCAGTATCGCCAATTTCTTTGCCGCTGAAGTGCGTATAACCCGCTGTAACAGGGATTGATAATTGTTTGTCTACATTAAATTGGTAACGAAGATCTCCGCCAATTGCGAAACTATAAGCATCGCTAGTCGGTACGCCAACATTTAGTCCAATACCGAAGTTACGAGATTGTGCATTAACATTTGTTGTAAAGAATAGAGCCACTACAGCTGCTGAGGTAGCAATAATTTTAGTAATTGTTTTCATTATAAGTTATTTTTTTGAGTTAAACTATATGTGAAACAAATACAAAATATGTGCCAAAAGAGCTTTTTTGTTTAATGAAGCGGGTAACGTAATAAGAACGTGCTTATTATGATTTTCCGAAAATAAACTAAAATGAAATTTTAGCCAAAATCTGTTTAGTTATTTGGTTAGTAGGCAATGATGCATCAAGCCAATTTATTAAAACACCGTCTTTTTCCATTTTTCTGAAAAATGTATTTTGGCGTTTCGCATATTGGCAAATGGCAATTCCTAACCTCAATTTAAATTCATCATAATCCATTAGGTCATTTAAGTAGTTCACAATAAATTTATACTCCAACCCATAAAAAACTAGCATATCTTTTGAAACTCCGCCTGAAATTAAATTCTCAACTTCATCGATCATGCCTGATGATAAACGATCATCCAATCGTTTTAAAATCTTTGCTCGGGTTACTTCAACCTCGTTTTTAAGTCCGAAGACAATAGGATTTATTTTTGGAGCTGTATTTATGGTTATATCGTTGTGCGCTAAAAACGTTGCAACTTCAATTCCCCTTATCAATCTTTTCTTAGAATTCAAATCAACATACTCTACATCGTTATATTCTTTAAGCCTCGATATTAACTCATCCTTAGTTTCAAGTTGCAATTTTTCTCTCAAACTTTCATTCACCGGAACAGCTGTATATTCCTGGCTTTGCAGTAGGCTATGGATATACATGCCAGTACCACCACATAAAACAGGAACTCTACCCCTAGCAGTAATATCACCAAATACCCGATAAAAATCGTTTTTAAAAGCATCTACGTGATATCTTTCTCCAGGCTCCAAGATATCTATTAAATGATATGGTATTTTACTATTTTGAATCGTGTATTCATCAAGATCTTTCCCAGTTCCAATGTCCATTTTTTTAAAAACCTGGCGACTATCAGCGCTGATTATTTCCCCTTTAATGGCGTGTGCAACATGGGCTGCTAATTTTGTTTTACCTGAAGCAGTTGCTCCCAAAATAATAATAAGATTAAAATCTTTCATGTTAAAATTTCAGGATATACTTTAGACTTCCAGTATTAAATACGGCGGCAGATGACAATGAATTCTCTTTGATTATGATCCGATTTAAATTTATATCTAACGAAAAAAACTGCGGATTTAATAGATCGGTTCGGATAAAGTTTAACTTTTGGTAAACCTCTCCCGCCGACCAATCCCGATCAGCATAAGTCATGATATCATCAGGATTATACAACGCTGAAAAGTGCGTGATTAACTTACTTAGCCCCCCAATAACAGAATATCCAGACTTCACCGCAAACCTGATCAATTCTGCTGATTTATAATTTTCTTCATAATTCATTTTGCGAAGTGCAGAAAAAGTACCAACAGCTACTAATTTATCTTTCTCAAACAACCCAAATTTGTGCCTGCTCCTTACAAAACCCTGTAAATGATTTTCGTTTAGAAATGTTTGCGCAATAGACTTATCAATTTTCTGAACAATGGTTTTTCTTCCGTGTATCCTTTTATTTAATCCTAAGATAGACGCAATTCTTCCCAAAACCTGGTTATTTTTATTAAACCAAACATCTTCCCATAAATGAATAAGCTTGATTCCCTTGATTAAGTAAGATTGCTGTAGATCAATGAGTTGGCTAGGCGTAAACGTATTGTCGATATTTACTAAATGGATAACAAGGGATTGATTATGAATAGAAAGCAAATTAAACTCGACCTCCAAAAAAAAATGGCACTCCACATTGAAATCAGTTAGCGACGATTTAAGTTGTGTGTGCCATGCAAATATCATGGGTGGTTGGAGACTGTTCAATTATTCGATTAATTTGTGATTGGCGCAAAATTAATCAAACAACTTTAAATCCATTCATTTTCTTTAAAGTGAATGTGAAGAATTTCAACTAACGTTTCTATTTCCTTCAATTTAGCTTCATCTAATTCTGAAATTTTCAATCCCAGTTTATCATCCCCAAAGCTAACAAGGGCTTGGTTTTTAAATGTGAAATCTTTGCTGTTCAGCTTAAGTTCTACCTCGCTTCCATTGATGTACAAGCCCATGAAAAACCTTTCAGTAACTTTAATGTCGTCGTATTGAATATTTTTTTCGCTATAAAGATCGTAACCCGTTTCAGAATTTTCGTGTACCGTATAACCTCGAGTGGCATATGGTTGTACACTGGCTCTTATGGTTTGAAAAATTTCTACAAGATCGGTTTTCATATCAGTTGATTTTAGTTTTTAAACAGCAGAACTATATTTTTGTTTAAATTTTATTGATCAAGCCACCATTTGAAAGTTGGCATTTCAGTGTTTAAAATCACGGTTTCGCCTAATTGAGGAGTAACAATTCGCATTTGTTTTTCATGGGCTGAATCAACCACTCTTCGTATAGAATCATCCCAAGGATGCATGGCTAAGCTGAATTTGCCCCAGTGCACAGGCATTAGCACTTTTGCATTTAAATCAATCGCCGCCTGTACGGTTTCTTCGGGAAACATATGTATATGATGCCAATAGGCATTGTATTGCCCACACTCGAGTAAAGCAATATCAAATGAACCGAACCTGGTTCCAATTTCTTTAAAATGATTATCGTATCCAGAATCTCCGCCTAGAAAAAGTTTCCAATTTTTATACTCCAGCACAAACGCCGACCACAGTGTTTGATTACGTTTGAATTTTCGTCCTGTAAAATGTCTTGCCGGTACCGCTGTAAAGGTAATTCCATTCAACAAACTAGTAGTTTCATTCCAACACAACTCTTTAATCTTGTTTGGAGAAATTCCCCATCTTTCCAAATGTGAGCCCACCCCTATTGATGTAATAAAATTGGCAGTTTGGGGAGCCAATGTTATGATGCTTTGATAGTCTAAATGATCATAATGATCATGAGTGATTAAAATCACATCAAGATCTTTAAAATCTTCAGCTTTCACAAAGTCAGTCCCCGCAAAAGCTTTACTCCCAATAAAAGAAAATGGAGACGGTACCTGACTAAAAACTGGATCAACTAAAATCCTTAAACCATCTATTTTAACTAAATAAGAAGAGTGGCCAAACCAAATAATCTCTGGAGCAGCCGTTGCTGGTTTACTATTTAAATCCGGTTGGATATGTTTTAAAGATTTTTGAGGAATCTTATTTGGATGTTTATCGAACAAGAAAGCTTTCAGTACCTTCAACAAACTTACGCCTTCAGGCTGCATTGGGGTGATCGATTGATTTTGTAAAGCACCATCACGATAATTGCTCAATTGATGGATTCTCTCAAGTCTTAATCCTTTTGGTAATCTACCGAAAACAGGAAGGTTGGTGATCACTAAAAATAAGACGACAAATAAGAGTAAAAAATATAGCGCAATCATTAAGAAAAATTTTGGCCAATGTACGGATTAGATTGACCATCACTTCAATACTTAAGTCAGCGGAAAGCAAAATAAAAAGCCCCAGAAATGTTCTGGGGCCTTTGGCAATTTCAATAAAAATTAATTTTGAACGCTTTAAAGTGATAACTTTGATACCGGCTCAACATATAGCTTAGATAACTTATGTAATTCAAGTGAATTCATTTATTTGAAGTGCCAGTAAACGGGGAGTGGTTATAACACTTCTCGTTTTACTTCATCACTTGCTTAGTGATCGCATAATCGCTTCCTATCAATAATCATCATTTTGAGCAAATATTGGCTTTCTGCTCATCCATTTGCCTCCTGTAAAATCTGGAAACTCCACTGTTTCGTTTCCTAGCTCTATTGATTGTTCACTTAACGGGGTAATGGCGCTCCAAGTTGCAGCGTCATAAACATCAAGCGGTGTAAGTACGTTCCTCTTGGCTGATTCGATGAACGCGTTTATAACAAAGAAATCCATACCTCCATGTCCTGCACCCTGGGCATCATTTCCGTATTTTTTCCATAGCGGATGATCATACTTTTCCAGCCACTCTTTAGCATTATCCCAAGCATGTGGCTTGCTTATGCCTTCTACATAAATGCTTTTGTTCACATCCATCCATAAACCCTTTGTACCCTGAAAACGGAAACCTAAAGAATAAGGGCGTGGTAAATTAGTATCGTGCTGCAAAATAATCGTTTCGCCATTTGCACAATCAATTGTGGTCGTTACAATATCTCCTAATCTGAAATTCACTTTAGCATTCGGATGGTTTGTACCTCCTTTTTCAACAATATAGTTATGCAAGCCACGAGATTTGGTTGCAAAGGAATTTAATTTCAAAAACCGGTTTCCCCTATTAATATCTATACATTGAGCAATCGGGCCGACACCGTGTGTAGGATATAAATCACCATTGCGATGAACTGAATGGTTAGTTCTCCATTTGGCTTCCGAAAATCCTTTGTCACCAAATTCTACCCCATGTCCGTATGGATTAACACCATCGTTAAATTTAACTTCCCTTAAATCGTGCTGGTAACCGCCTTGAAAATGAATCATCTCCCCGAAAACACCCTGGCGAACCATGTTCAAAGCAGCAAGAACATCTCTTCGGTAACAAACATTTTCAAGCATCATCACTTGTGCATTTCCTTTTTCAGCAGCGTGTACCACATCCCAATGATCTTGCAGGTTAATTCCCAACGATACCTCGGATCCTACGTATTTTATGCCGGCATCAATTGCACCGATTATCATTGGTTTATGCAGTTCCCATGGAGTAGAAATGATTACAGCTTTAATGCCTTTTAGTTCCAACATTTTTCTCCAGGCATTTTCATCACCTGTAAAAATCTTTGGCATTGGCTTACCGCTTTTCGCAACTATGGCTTTACTCATTGTTAACATCCTGTTATCTATATCGCAGATAGCCACCAATTCTACATCATTTCTTTTCAAAAGCAATTCCAAATGATTTTGGCCCCTTAAACCTACTCCGATCATCACCACTTTAATTTTATCATCAACGGGTGATGCAAAAATAGATTGATCTGGAAGGGCTGCGAAAGCAGCAGTGGTTAGTCCTGCGTTTCTAACAAATTGTCTTCTATCCATAAAGCTCAAATATTTGATATTGGTTACCCATTAAAAGATATTCGAATGTATCGATATTTAGATCTTGATTATAGGAAATGGAGTAAAAAAACAACGCAAACGTTTGATTAATTTCGTAATATTACATCACGAAGAAGTAGTTTAGCAGTCAAAATGCAATCCAAACCAACCACTATAAAAGAAATCGCCAGACTTTTGAACATTTCTCCTTCTAGCGTATCTAGAGGCTTACATGATCATCCCAGTATTGGAGCAGTAACAAGAGAGAAGATTAAGCAGTTGGCAAAATCACTTAACTATGAGCCAAATAATGCTGCAATTTTATTTCAAAAGGGCAAAACCTATACCATCGGTGTAATTTTACCTGAACTATCAGAGCATTTTTTCTCCACAGCTATATCTGCAATTGAAGATGAGGCATTAAAAAAGAATTATACTGTAATTTTTGCCCAGTCGCATGATGATTATGATCAGGAAGTGAAGTTGGTAGAAAAGATGAAAAATCAACGTGTTGATGGCTTGTTGGTTTCTATCAGTAAAGACACGTCAAAATTTAATCACTTTGAAAAATTAAATTCTTTTAATATTCCTGTGGTATTTTTCGACCGCATTCCTCCATTCAAAAATGTTCATTATGTAGCTTGCAGCTTAGAAAGCGCAACGGTTAAGGCTATAAATTACCTGCTTAAAAAAGGCCATCGAAGCATTGGGATGATAAACGGACCGACCACCTTATTCGCGAGCGACGAAAGAAAAGATGGTTATATGCAAGCCATTACCTTTAACCGGCTGAAGTTCGATCCGTCTTTGATCGTTAACTGCGATTTAACTGAAAAAGGTACCATAGAAGCTGCAAATCAATTTTTAAATCATAAAAGGAAACCAACTGCCATTGTAGCCTTCAATGATTATGTTGCCTTATTTTTAATCAAATATTTTAAAAAACTCAATGTAATTAATGATTTCGACATTGTTAGTTATGCTAATTTACCTATTATTAGCTATATAGATCATTCTCCAGTTGCATCAGTAGAACAATATCCCTATTTACAGGGACAGAAGGCAGCAAACATTCTTCTCGATTTAATGAATAGTCCTAATTCAGAAAATCAGGCATTTTACAATACGATAGTAGAATCAGACCTGATTGTAAACGAAGGCAAAGATTAATCAACACAAACGTTTGCGTTGAGTTTTAGATTTTGTTCAAACTTCCTGGTAAAATTTTATAAAGCTTTTTAAAAGCGTATATAAAGTGCTGTGGATTTTTATAACCTACTAAATACGATACCTCACTTACACTTTTTTTATCCTGAGTTAGGAAATGGTAAGCCTGTTCCATTCTAATTTTATACAAATAACCAAATACGGTATATCCCGTAATTTCTTTAAAACCACGTTTAAGCTTGTAATCGTTTATACCAACCTTTCTTGCTAACTCGACAAGCGAATGCGGTTTTTGGAGATCAGACTCCACCAGCTTCTTCGCTAATAGAATTTTATCCACATCATCTTTCTTAATAAGAAAGCTCTCTGGCTTATCTTGCTGATCGATATAGTAAATAATCAGTTCAAAAATTTTAGATTCGATAAACAACCGATTTGCCCTACCAGCATATTTTGAATTGATAATGGATTGAAATAGTAGCTCCATTTCTGGTGTTACCGTTTTCTCTTTTTGAAACGATTCTGCTTCAAATATTTTGTTGGCGATTCTTTGATAGTAGGATGAGGTAAGTTGAATATATAGATATTTAACCCTTCCATTAATATGGAGTACGGTATTGTTTAATTGCCCAAAAGCAATAGACTGTTGATTAGCGTTTATAATGACCGGGTCACTTGCTTCATCGGCATTATTAATGAAAAGTACTCCTTCAATGCAATACAGAAAGCCAATATTTTCTTGAGCTGAGCTGTATCTAAAATCTCTAGGTCGATTGCTTTCAATGTCTGCAACAGTAACATGGATGCCTTCAAACCATTTCTCGCTGATTTTTATTTGATAATCAGCATTCGCTATTTCGCTACTGTGTTCATCAATATCCTTTGCAACTTCGAAATTATATGGATAGGTATTTGAATAAATAGGCTCTTCTGTAGCATAGTCTGATATTTTAATTCCCATTTTTTTTTAATCCGTATCACGGCATTAATTATCCGTTTGGCGTTATCTGATGTGTCTGATTATCGACAAATTTGCACAATTATTTATAATTAGTCTAAATAAATGAAAATATATTTATCAGTCTTTTTGATGTTTTTTGGATTTTTAACTTTTGCACAGGAAATCATAACAGATACCATCAAGGCAACCGACTTGAAAGATGTTGTGGTTACTGGTCAGTTTGGTCCTCAATCGTTAAAAAATTCAGTTTACAATGTGCGAACGATCAGTGCAGAAAAAATTCGTTTACGTGGAGCTGTTAACTTACAGCAAGTTTTAAATACCGAATTAGGTTTCAGGTTTAGTAATGATTTAACATTGGGAACAACCGATGTAACCATAATGGGCATGACAGGCAGAAATGTTAAGGTTTTACTGGATGGTGTACCCATGATTGATCGATCGGATACAAGGGAAAGTTTAAACCAAATTGATATTAATACCATTGAACGTATTGAAATTGTTGAAGGGCCAATGTCGGTTGTTTACGGGGCTGATGCCTTAGCTGGTGTGATTAATATTATTACCAAACGTGCTGGAAAATCGTTGTTAAATATTACAGCAAGATTGCAAGAGGAAACTGTTGGAAACGAATATAAAGCATTTTCGGACAAGGGAAATCACGTTCAAAATCTTGGGTTAAGTTGGCAAAACAACGGCTGGAGTGCCTTGTTTGGCGTAACGCATAACGATTTTGCTGGCTGGAACATTAAACCAAGCACTACTTCCAGAGACATTGTTGATCAGGATTTGGCGAGTGGCAATCGGTGGAAACCAAAAGAGCAGTGGCTTGCCAATACAAAGATTGGGTATAGAAACAAAGATTTTAATGTTTGGTACAGATTGGATGGTTTGCGGGAAGAAATTATTAGCCGTGGCGGTATGAATACGCTGAATTACATCGCTGAATGGCAGAGTTATAACACCAAGCGTTACACCAATCAATTACAATCTGAATGGAGATTAAGTAATTCATTACAATTAACTGCAATAGCTGGTTATTCTGATTTGAAACGTTTAACTAAAACCATTAATCACAATTTCAGTACAGGTGCAGATGTGCTCAGTACCGAACAAGGAAAGCAGGATACTGCCAAATTTAACTCCACTATTTTCAGGGCGACAGCACAGTATATTTTAAATTCCAAAATTTCCTTTCAACCAGGTTTTGAATTTAACAGAGATGCAGCAAGTGGACAACGAATTAATGGTTCGCCAGTAATAAATGATTATGCGCTTTTTATTTCATCAGAGATTAAACCCGTTGAGGGAATAAATATCAGACCAGGATTAAGATTTGTTAAAAACTCGGTGTACCCCGCTCCTCCTATTATTCCATCACTAAATACCAAGTTTGTTTTAAGCAAAAATTTCGATTTGAGATTAGCTTACGCCCGCGGCTTTAGATCCCCAGCGCTGAGAGAGTTATACTATGATTTCGTTGATGCCAGTCATAATATTATTGGTAATCCAAATTTAAAAGCTGAAGAATCAAATAGCTTTAATGGTTCATTAACCTGGGCGGGATTAAAAATTGATGATTTGCAAATGCGTTCTACATTAGCAGGGTTTTATAATTTTTTTAAAAACCGAATCTCATTTGCACAATCGGCACAAGATGCGACGATGACTACGCTATTTAATGTATCAAAATTTAAAACTGCAGGATTTACCTTAGATAATACCATCATCTATAAAAATTTGAACGCAACTATTGGTGCATCCTACATCGGCAGATATAATGAACAATTAGAAATTAATCCTGGGCTGACAATACCTGAATTTTCATGGTCGCCAGAAATTACCGCAACGATCTTATACAGCTTTCCAAAAATTAGAGGAAACATCAGTCTATTCTATAAATATTCGGGCGCTGTTCCGAGTTATCAAAGTGTAAATACCAATATTACAGATTACCAATTGGTTGAGATTGGTGGGTTTAGCCTAGCAGATTTGATGTTGAACAAAAGCATTTACAAATACATCACCATCAATGCAGGTGTTAAAAACCTGGTTAATGTAACCCGTTTGAGCAATACTTCAACCGCATCTGGAGGCGCACATAATACGGGTGGTGGTGCAGTACCCTATAGCTATGGCCGCTCTTATGTCTTTGGCTTAACTTTTAACTGGAACAAATAATTTTTAAACACAATAAATAAGAACATGAATAAACTTAACTCAATGATTGCAATCGCTGCACTAGTGATAACTTTTACCGCTTGCAAAAAAGATAGCGAAGAACCTATAATTGTAGTGCCACCCTCTGATGGAAGTACATTAACCCTTAGCGGTAAAACTGCTGAATCGAATTACGCAAATATCGTTTATGCTGATTTAAGTACTGATAAAGCGACAGCTGTTGACAGGAAAAGCTTCAATTTTGGATTAACATCAGATAGTAGATTTAGAGTTGTATTAAATGCAGCATACCAAACAACAGCTGTAACTACCTCAAAAAGTGATATCTCTGCTGTGACAGTAGCAGATCAGGGCACCTCTGTAAACTTGAATCATGACATCACCGACCCCACAACTGTTTCACTTGTTGATAATTGGGATGGTGACGTTACTAAAACGGCAATCCCTGAAATAAGCGCTATTGATGCGGAGAATAAAGTGTTCTTAATCAGTTTTGAAGGAAGCAAAGAAAAAGAAAAGTGGTTTAAAGTTAGGATTACTCGGAATGGAGCTGGCTATAAAATTCAATATGCAAGATTAGGTGAAACAGCCATTAAAACTTTGGATGTTGCAAAGAATGCTGATTATAACCTGGTTTTTGTTTCACTAGAGAATAATAAAGCTGTAAGTGCTGAACCTAGAAAAACAGAATGGGATTTTGCCTGGAGTTATGGAACATACAATTCTGGCTTAGGTTCACCTTATTGGTTTCAAGATTATATCGCGATTAACAATCTAGCAGGTATTTCAGCAGCGGAAGTTGTAAATACAAGCACATTAACATACGCATCCTTCGCCGAATCAAATTTATCAACTTTAACTTTTTTGACGGCCAGAGATGCCATAGGAAGTAAGTGGAGATCGACTACTGGTACAGGTATTAAATCTGACCGTTTCTATGTTGTTAAAGATGGTGCTGGTAATATTTATAAATTAAGATTTGTCAGTATGGGTGTTGGAAGCGATGGTGGTGAGCGTGGAAAACCTGTATTTGAATATAAGTTGGTTAAAAAAGGTTAGCTTGAATTATTTGCTCTCAATTAAAAATATGTTTTGTTAGTTGGATAGATGCTCCCCGCGATGGGGAGCTTTATCTTTTATAGGGCTTCGGGTTAATTGTTGGATTGATCTATTGTTGCATTGTCACATGCTAATTCCCAAACTGTCTTTTAAAAGTTACTATCTCTAATAAGCAAATTGCCTGTTAGCGTTAGCAACGTTACAAGCTGCAAACTAATAATTAAGATGCCCACTCTTTTGCAGATAGTAAGTTTGGGATAACGATAGCTACTCAAAATGCACTAAACGCAAAAAGGGCTCCGGCATACCGAAACCCTTTTTGTTCTTACTCGCGAAATATTATTTTCCAGAGTTTTTCTTGTCAGTTACTTCTGCACGGATTTCTTGTGCTAAAACTTTAAGATCTTGCATTGCTTTACGCACACGAGTACCAGCAGCTGCATTGCCAGCATTATAAAATTTTTCTACATCTGCTTCAATCGCAGCAACAGCAGCTTTAACTTTTGAGAATTTTTCCATCGCTAATTGATGTTTTTAAGGTTTAAAAAATTTATTTTTTTCAATAATACATATTTACCTTGAATTAACAACAGAAAGCAAATTTTAATTTGAAAGAAGTTTTGCACATTCTAACAATCAAAAAAATGCCTTAGCAGTATTATAGATGTATTTTTTCGATTTTATCAGGCCGAATTCGAAAACCTAATTAAGCTGTTTTGATAACTTGATCAAATTATTAAAGGTTTCATTAGCGCTTCTAACGCATCGCTCGTAATCAGCACTTATAACACTTTCATTCAGTATAGTTACAAAATTTTTCCATTTTGTGCCTAACTCTTCCCCATAAACCCCATAATAGTTTAAACCGCCTTCGTGATTAGAAAAATTAGGGTTAGCCAAAATATGCTTCTTAATTACGTTTCCACCCAGTGTAGCGCCTTCCAGCACATATAATGCGCCTAACACTTCTGCATTGTTTTTTTCAGGCACAAATAATTCGAAGTTAAGCGCTGGCAAAGTCAAACTATCAATTTGCCAATACGCCAGGTCCTTTTCCAGCGCAGCTAATTTTAGTCTGTTCTTCATATCCAATCGATCAGCCAAAGCAGTATCTAACATATTGGCTAACTTATTTTCTAATTTTTGATGTATAATGTAATTAATGGTTAGTAGTTTTTTATAGTTTTCAATGCTTAATGTATTGTTCATAATTTCATTTACAAACATTAAAGATTCTAATGCCGCATGATTTTCAGCGGTTTCCGTTCTCAATAAATTGGCAATCATATCTAAGTGATATCTAAAATTAAATTGTAAAAAAGAAAAGATTCGGATTGAAGCCCGAATCTTTATTGTTATATCTAAAAAAATTAATTTAAACGTAAATGCTGGTTAAACCAAAAATCGTGTACGGAGTGAACACATTTCAGTAAGTTATCATAGCCATCAGGTTTTGTTAAATAAGCATTGGCACCAAACTCAATTGATGCTTTTACATCATCCGGATGATCTGAGGTGGAGAATAAAATCACCGGAACAGATTTTAGGTAAGGAATATCTCTAATAAATTTCAGTAAATCTAACCCAGATAAACCTGGTAAGTTTAAATCCAATAAAATTAATTTAGGTTTTGTTTTAGTATCAGCGAAAGCCTGCAATTTTTCCAAAGCCTCTTTTCCGTCTTCTACAATACTCAGATTTAGCGTTTCTTTAACTTCTTGTACGGCGTTCTGCATAAAAAATGCATAATCCGTATCATCTTCTACATAAAATATGTCTGGCGTCATTCTATTTATTTTTAAAAGCCACATAGAAAGTTGAACCTGCATGGAGTTTGCTTTCAAACCAAACCCTACCGTTATGTCTTTCAACTATTCTTTTTACAATGGCTAAACCCACACCTGTTCCCTCAATATCTTTAACATTTTCCATGCGCTTAAAAAGCTCAAAGACCCTGTCGTAATAACGGTTATCAATTCCCATACCATTATCTTTAATCGCATATATAGTTTCTCCACCATCTATAACAGCACTCACTTCAATTTTAGGGCTTTTAACCATTGATGAGTATTTTACAGCATTGCTGATAAGATTTGTAAAAACTTGAGCGATCATTGTTTTATCACCTTTTAGATCAACCAATTGCCCTAAAATCAATTCGGCATTGTCTGCTTTAAAAGCCGACCACACTTCAGCGCTAACCTCAGCTAACAACGATTGCATATTTACCGTCTCAAAAACGAGTTCAGAACGGCCTACACGAGCTAAATTTAAAATCTCCTTGATTAGAAAATTCATTTTATTAGCACTGTTAACAATCCTATCCAGCATGCTTTTTCCCTTATCATCCAGCGTTTTGTTTTTCAACATCAGCTCTGCATAGGTTTTTATAGAGGTAAGCGGTGTTCTCAAATCGTGAGAAATGGTATAACTAAAAGTATCCAGTTCCTCATAAGCTGATTGTAGTTTCTCATTTAACAGTCTAATCTCGTTGGCTTTCTTATTAATGTGAGCAACGATGATTTCCCGGATGCGTAAAACGGAAGTAATCTCTTCCGGCATCCATTTCTCGGAGGTATTATTAACCACTTCAGACCAAGTTTCGAAAGACTTTCTTGGGGATAAACTCGCTAATCCATCCACTACAGCGGTTACGGGTTTATCAGGATTTCCTGCCCAATTAACGGTAGATATTTGTTCTGGCTTAAACCAGATCATGATTTCAACAGGATCTTTACTTAGCGAACATGCCAATATTCCAGATGCTATATCTTTATACTTTTTCGCTGGATGAAAAATTTCGGAAAGCCGATGCGTATAATAAATCGATTCGTCGCTATTATCTTTAAGCCACGCTACTAACTCCCATATTGACTCATCATCCGGAACCTCACCAATTGTTTTTAGCTCGTTTTCGAAAACAATCGCCACACCGGTTCCATGAGTAACATTCAGTAACGTTTTATCGTAATTGGTTAATGCTTCAATTAAATACTTATCTCTATTGAGGTGTTCAGATAGTACATTCGCAGTGTTGTTGAATAATTCCACTGTTTCCGAATTTTCTTCTTCCTCTCTATATTCCAATGCAGAAGACAAAATTTCGCCGATGAGCTTAGCGCCTTCTCGAGCTTTATAATCGATAAATTTAGGACTATAATTATGACAAGCAATCAAACCCCATAACTCGCCATTTGCGATTAACGAAATACTAAAGCTCGAATACACCCCCATATTTTTTAAATATTGGATATGGATAGGCGAAACAGCTCTTAAACTTCCGTTAGTTAAATCTAATGCGGTGGCTTCGTTGAAAGTTATTATAGGAGAATCATCGGTATTAACATCTGCAATTAGGCGTGTTAAGTTTAGCTTATACAATTCTCTTGCTTGTTTCGGAATATCTGTCGCTGGATAATGTAAACCAAAAAATGGCTCTAAATGATCTTCCCTTTCTTCGGCTACCACTTCGCCATGTCCATCATCTAAAAACTTATAAATCATGATACGATCATAACCAATAAGCTTTTTAACTTCGGTAGCGGCTCCCTTTAATAAGGCCGATACCGATTTACCTTGCAGCATTGCAGAGGCTGATCTCCCTACTAAACTCTGAATATCATATTGTAAACTTACTGGCTCGAATTCTAAAAGCCAATCGTTAACTGAAGTATTTATGATAAGATAAAATGGCTTTTCATTTATTTCAATAGGATATGGACTAATAGCATCGAAGCTTTTTCTGATTACCCCTAACTTTAATAAGTTTTCGATATTAAAATCAGGTTCATGAACGAAATGATTTGACAATACTGAAATAGGCTGATCCAATAAATTTTTAGCTGGCGTAGAAAGATAATCACTTGTGTTCTCACTTATATAGGTGATAGTGAAATCAATTTTATTGATAGCGATTAAAAAACCATGCGACTGAATTTTGCCGGGAATGTGAATAGGCTCTTTATCACAATTGGTTAAATCAACAGAAAATTTATTCATAGGATGTATTAGCACTTACAAAAGTATTAGAATTTTCTAAATGGCAAATATTACTGTTCTTTTAGAATGACTCTAATTTGCTATATTCAGTTTAGAGATTTATTTTTTATTTTATCTTTGTTCGAAATTTAAAAATCATCCCAACCTTGTCAAAAAAGAACATTTTGGTTATAGAAGATAACCATGCAATTTTAGATGTTATTACTCTTATTTTAGAAAGCGAAGCTTTTAATGTAGCGGGGTTAAACAAAGGCGCAGATTTTATTGAGCATGTATCCGAGTTTAATCCAGATGTTATCATCATGGATATCATGCTGCCGGATATTGACGGAAGAGTTCTTTTGAAAGAATTGAAAGAGAAAGACTCAACCAGCCATATTCCTGTGTTAATGATTTCCGCCCGTTATAACGCAACTAATTATACTCTTGATGGGGTTTCTGCCGATGACTTTATGGCAAAGCCGTTTAATATTGATGAGCTGATGGATAAGATTTATGCACTTCTGAAAGCATAAATTAGTCTGGCATTCCAGGTAATTTTACCCCGCCATTTTTTAAATTTTTCATTAACTCTTGCTGAAAAGATAACTTGGTATCCATAAATCCATGAGCTTTCACCCAAATGTTCATGGCCACTTTGTAACCACTATCTTCCAAAGACGATACCCCTATTCTACGTTCTGGAGTGTTGAGGCATTTTTTAAATTCGTCAACCGTTTGGTTAAAAACTTTGACTATTTGCTCAAATTCAATCCCATAACTAAACTTAATTTCAATATCTAGCCTTCTCACTCCTTCTTTGCTGATGTTGATGATTACTTCATTCGATAATTTACTGTTCGGTATTACTACTGATCTATTGTCGAAAGTTTTCACAATGGTATAGAAAATCTGTATTGATTTTACTGTACCTTCCTGCCCCTGAGCGATAATATTATCGCCTACTACAAACGGTTTTAGCAATAGTATCAGTACACCGCTTGCAAAATTTTGTAAAGTACCTGATAATGCTAAACCGGCGGCTACTCCAATACCACCCACTAATACAGTTAAAAATGTCAGTTGGATTCCGATAATTTGCATTACGGTTAAAACCAAAAGCACTCTTAACGTGATGATGATTAGACTAGTAAGAAATGGTGTTAATGAAGGGTTTACCGCCCTCCGCGTCATTGCTGCTTTTGACCATTTACTAAAAATTTTAATGAGCCATAAACCAACAATTAATACAGCAATGCCTAAAAGAACAGCCGGACCTTTCGCTATTACCCAATCAAAAATTTTATCGTAAAACCGATTAATATTATCCGAATCTATCTTCATAAATTAAACTCACTTACTTTTGTCTTTGTTAGGCGACTCCTTACTCACATCTACTTTTTTAGCGTCTTTTGCCGAAGTAACCTTTTCATCGGCCCCTTTTGCTTTTTCATCTTTTGGTGCAGTAGCTTTGCTTTTTTCTGCCGAAGTTTTTGAATTTTTCATCTGTTTTTAATTATTTAAGTTAACAAAACCCTACTCACTGCATGCGCTAGCTGAATTATTCATCCCGATTACGGCGTGAAAGGGAGCGGATTTCATAGTTGAATATTTAATTTAGTTATCAGTAATTAACCACGCTTTGGCTTCTTCTAGTTCATCTGGTTTAAAACCTTTTGATGAACCTGGAGTTGCTATTGAGAATGCATCTGAAAACCATTCTACACTTTTCTCGTGGCTTACAACAGCTATCTTCTTCCATTTAGTGAAATTTTGTAACCCCGCCTTAGCATCTTGAACCCAGGCACCAGCGGTAAAATTCTTTACATCAGTTTCCAACACCAATAAATACCTTATTTCGTCAAATCGATCTGCAGTTCGTTTTAAGCCTGGCAGCAATACGTTCTTCAAATCATCACTGGTAACTTCGCCGGTAGCCCTCACACCAAATACATTATCGGGTAACCCTGTAATTTCTGTTAACATATTATTTAGTTTTTTATAGAACAAGTTTATTGGTGTAGATGTTTGGAAAGGGACTAAATTCTAAAAGGTTGTACGTAAAACGAAACCCTAACTTCTTGATAACGTTATAGAAAAAGCATTTATAAAAACTAAAATTCCTATGAAAACCAATTTATTAAAGTTGTCATCTGCCTTTTTTGCGCTGGCGATCTCACTATCTGCCTGCACCAGTGGAGATAAAACAACAAACACTACAGATTCTGTAATGGCCGATTCGTCAGCTGTCGTGGCGTTAAAACCCGCTGGTCCTCCGCCAGAATGGGGCAAAACAATTAAACCGGAAATGCAAACTGTAATTGAAAAGCTAGCGAGTTATGGAGATCAGCCTTTGGAAACGTTAGACCCAGCTGCTGCTCGTAAAAACCACACGCCAACTGATGCCGTTATGGATTTAGTAAAGCAAAATGAGATCGAAGTTCCAGCACCTCAAGTTGATACCAGCGGTAAAGACATTAATGTTGCTGGTGGAAAAATTCATGTCCGCATTTATACCCCTAAAGCCGGAAATGGTCCCTATCCTTTGATTGTTTATTATCATGGTGGCGGTTTTGTTATTGCAAACTTAGATGTTTATAATGCCTCTGCACAGGGATTAGCCGAGCAGGTTAATGCTGTAGTGGTATCAGTTGCCTACAGGCTTGCTCCAGAAAGTAAATTCCCGACGGCGCACAACGATGCGTTTGCCGCTTATGAATGGGTAGTTAAAAATGCAGTTAGTCTAAAAGGTGACCCAGCGAAAATTGCTGTTGTTGGCGAGAGTGCCGGTGGCAATTTGGCTGCGAATGTATCTATTACAGCAAGAGATAAAAATATAATGATCCCTTTACACGAGGTTTTGATATATCCTATTGCACAATCAAATATGGATACTGAATCTTATAAGCTTTATGCCAATGCTAAACCATTAAATAAAGCAATGATGGGTTGGTTTACAGAGAAATACTTAACCACAATGATTGAAGCACAAAATCCAAAAATTTCGCTGGTAAATGCAAATCTAAAAGGCTTACCTCCTACCACTATCATAACTGCAGAAATTGATCCTTTGCATGATGATGGAACAATATTAGCCAATAAACTATCTGAAGCTGGCGTGAAGGTGAATAGCAGAAATTATGAGGGAGTAACACATGAATTTTTCGGAATGGCCCTTGTTGTTCCAGAAGCTAAAGCGGCTCAAGCTTATGCAGCAGAACAGTTAAAGTTTGCCTTTAAATAAGATAACGAAAAAAGGAGGCAATAAGGCCTCCTTTTTTTTTTCAATCCAACACACTTAAGCTCCTTTTTTTGATCCCAAACTTTGCATCAATTGATCGTATAAATCATCGCTCGTCGCTTTTTGTGGTTTCATTTTCTTCACTGTGGCCCTTTTGCCTTTGGCTTTTGCCTTGATTATTTTTAACAATTCTTCGCTGTAGTCATCCTTAAAAGCACTTAAATCAAATTTCGAACTATATTGTTTAATTAATGCTAAACCGACATCCATCTCCTTTTTGGTAATTGTGATATCCGTTACTTTATTAATGTCTGATAAACTTCTAATCTCTTGTTCAAACCGAATTTTGGTAATCACAATTACGCCTTCCATAGGATGAATAACGCAAAGGTTTTCGGTATTTCTTAAAACAAACCGAGCTACACCGGCTTTGCCAGATTTTTCTAATGCTTTTAATAGCAGTGCATAAGCCTTTCGACCCTGCTTCTCTGGTTCGGTATAATATGATGTTTCGTAATAAATAGGATTAATCTCTTTGATATCGACAAAATTTTCGAGTTCGATAATTTTAGTTTTTTCTGGTGAAGCTTCTTCGAAATCGTGTTTATCTAAAATAATGTATTTGTCTTTCAGAAAATGTCCTTTAACAATTTTATCAAAAGGTACTTCCTTATGCGTTTTATCATTTACACGCATGTACCTAATTTTTTCATGATCGCGTTCATCAAGCATATCAAAATCAAGGTGTGTAGTTTGCACTCCCGAAAACAATTTTACAGGAATATTAACTAAACCGAATCCAATTGAACCTTTCCAAATCGATCTCATAGCAATGATGTTTAAATTTTATAGGTAACAAGGCGATAATTCATATTGTTTTGTCATAATCAAGAGAAATCTATCGAAAACAAAACCATTTACCATCGGCTATGTTAAATAAGGTATATCAACCTATTAGTACTTATGAAGATTGCATACATATCCACTTATCCTCCACGCGAATGCGGGTTAGCAACATTCAATCAGAATTTAGTTAACGCCTTAAGCTTAAACTCTTCTTATGATGCTCAAAACAGTTTCGTTGCTGCATTAAATGAATCAGATAATCTTGATGAGCATGCCTATCCGAAGGAAGTTAAGTTTGTAATCAGACAGCAGAATCAGCAAGATTATTTAGAAGCTGCAGATTTCATAAATAACAGTGATATTGAAACCTGCATAATCGAACACGAATTTGGAATTTATGGTGGTAATAGCGGGGTATTTTTACTCTCATTTATCAATAGATTAAAAAAGCCTTTCATTACCATCTTACATACGGTATTAAAAGAACCCAATTTCATGCAGCAAACCATTATTAAAGAGATTGCATTAAAATCTTCGAAAATAGTGGTGATGAGTAAAAAAGCAGTTTTATTTTTAACCAGCATTTACCAAATTCCACAATCATCAATAAAATTAATTGAACATGGTGTTCCAGATCTGGAGCCGATTTTAAATAATGAAGTTGCTAAAAGTGAATTATTTAGAAATAGAAAAGTGCTATTCACCTTTGGCTTAATTAGTCGTAATAAGGGATTAGAAACGATGATAAAAGCGCTTCCGAGCATTGTCGCCCAACATCCTGATGTTTTATATGTGATTTTAGGAAACACACACCCAGGTGTTGTTAAACATAATGGAGAGGAATATCGCGATAGCCTTAAAGCTTTGGCTAAGGAGCTGGGTGTGGAAAATAATATCTCATTCGTAAATAAATTTGTCTCTGAAGAGGAATTACATCAATATTTAACTGCCTGCTACATTTATGTTACCCCGTATTTAAATGAAGCGCAAATCACCAGTGGAACATTATCATATGCTATTGGAGCAGGTGCAGCTGTAGTTTCAACTCCCTATTGGCATGCGCAAGAATTACTTGCAGATAACAGAGGTAAGTTGTTCGATTTTAAAAACGATGAGCAGCTAGCAAATGTGGTGAATGAATTATTAAATGATCAAAATAAGCATCAACAACATAAATCAAATGCATACCAATATGGATTAAATTTAAGGTGGCCAGCTATTGGAAATGTTTACATGAACGTTTTAGAGGAGGCGTTATTCGCAGGTCAGAAACCATTGAGAGTTGTGCCGCCGATTATTGATGTTGAAGGAATGCCGGCTCTAAATTTAAGTCATATTTCTCTGTTGACTGATGATACGGGAATTATACAGCATGCCCGTTTTGGAATTCCGAATTTGAAGGAAGGATACTGTATAGATGATAATGCCAGAGCATTAATTATGGCATTAATGGCTTTTGAGCAATATAAAAATCAAAAAGCGCTGAAGCTAATTCCAGTCTATTTAAGTTTCATTCAATACATGCAGCGGGAAGATGGAAATTTTAGGAATTTTTTAAGCTTTAATAGAAATTATCTGGATGAAGTTGGATCTGAAGATTCGTTTGGTCGTACCATTTGGTCATTAGGTTATTTGATAAATGTTGCGCCAAATAACTCTTACCGAGAATTCGGAAGAGAATTATTCTCACATTCCGTTTCTCATTTTAAAAGTTTGAAATATTTGAGAGGCCAGGCTAACACCATCATTGGAGTAGCTTATTATTTAAAAACCCACCATGGTGATGAATTACTAATCAATGAAATTAACACCTTGGCAAATACACTTAAACAAGCGTATAACATTAATAAAGATGGCGAATGGCATTGGTTTGAAGATATTTTGACTTACGATAATGCCATTTTACCGTTGGCGCTTCTTCATCACTATGAAGCTACCGGTAATACAGAATCGTATAAAATTGCCATGGAGAGTATTGAGTTTTTAAATAATTTTTCATTTGAAAATGGTTATTTGAATCCAGTTGGGAATGATGGTTGGATGAAAAAGCATGGTAAAAATCCAATATATGATCAGCAAGCTATTGAAACGATGGCTATGGTACTGCTCTATGCAAAAACCTATGAAATTACTAAAGATGAGAAATACCTTAACTTGATGCAGGTGAGTTACGAGTGGTTTTTAGGCAAAAACAGCCTCCATATTCCTTTGTACGATTTTGAAACACATGGCTGTGCCGATGGCTTACAGTTTAACAGTGTGAACAGAAATCAAGGCGCTGAAAGTACGCTAGCTTATTTTATCTCCCACCTAGCCGTATTAAAGGCTGCCGAAGCTGAATATGCAACGTTATCTTCTCCGTTAGTAGAAAATGAAAAAGTAGAAAAATAGACTGTTCGAGTAAATAAAAAAAGGCTGATCCATCATCTGATTCAGCCTTTTTTTGTGCATTAGAGTTTAACTATTTATCGTTGTTTTCTAATAAACGATTTAGAAGTAACTCTAGATTTACGGTTGCGAATGAAGAACTATAATCGGATAAACCATAAGGGATAATAAGCTCGCCGTTACTGATTATTGATCCACAAGAATAGACCACGTTTGGAACATAGCCTTCACGCTCATCATTATTGGGTATAATTAGTGGTTCCATTAAATGTCCTATTTCTTTGGTTGGGTCGTCTAAATCTAACAACACTGCCCCGATACAATATCTCCTCATTGGGCCAACACCATGGGTTATTACCAACCAACCCTTGTCAGTTTCAATCGGCGAACCACAGTTTCCTATTTGTACAAGCTCCCAACAGTAGCGTGGCTGTTTTAGCAAAATTGGATTTTCCCAAACATTCACTTTGTCAGAGAACATGATGTAATTATTCCACCCATCTATCCTACTCATCATTACATATTTCCCGTTTATTTTACGGGGGAATAATGCTAAATTTTTATTTTGTGCACCATCTCCATAAAGCGGAATCACTTTAAATTCATAGAAATCCTCCGTTTGTACCAATTTCGGTATGATAAGCGATCCATCAAATGCGGTGTAAGTGGCGTAATACACCACTCTTCCATCATCTTTTATAAATTTTACAAACCTGGCATCTTCAATTCCTTTTCGTTCAAATTCTGAGATCGGAAAAATAACACGATCGGAAATATCGGTATCTTTAGAAAAACTTATTGTGTGGTAGGTATCAGAAAGCCAAAGCACTTTATCGAATTCAATCGATTTGACTGGGTTATCTTTATGTAAGCTTTTAGAATCTTTAATGATATTACTTAATGCCGTATACTCAAACTTATCATCCAATTTAGCCTCAATCTCCTCTAAAACCGAAGGATCTATTTGTGCGTAAGCAGCTTTTTTAAGAAAAAGCTTTTTAACATAAATTGCATTTTTCACCACCTCAGCCTCATCTACATAATCGCCCACTGGCAGCACCTGAATATTATTATTTTTATCAATTAATGCCCTTCGGAAAACAATCGATGAAATGTGGCCTTCTCCAACAGCCCTGAAGCTTATAATTACTCTTTTCTCACCTTCCACTAAATCCGTTTGATCAGGATCATCTACAATACTGGGATTGAAAAAAGCAGCAGATTCAATTGAATATTCGTGTGTAAAGTAAGCACCGATCAATAACCTTTTATATTGATCAAGGTCTTCCATATCAGTATTTAATATGGTAAACTGCTTTTTAAGTTTTTTACAATGTCGATTTAAAATCTTTGTGATATTCCTATGTCTTTTTGAGTATTCCTGCAGAATTGGCGAAATTAAGGAGAAAACTTTTTCGTCAGAAAATTCTAAAACTTTTCTGATCACCTCAAGTGCTCTTTCCTCTCCGTTAAAAAAAAAACGGGCAATAACACGTTTGGTATCGGGGTTTACCTTAACGGGTTTTCGTTCGATGTATAATCTCATTTTTATGTTGATTTGATCGTTAATTCGAATTCTTTATCCGAATATTTTCAATATGTATATTAACTAAATTTACTATATAATTGTTTCTTTTTTTATCCTTTTTGAGGATAATCTTTACCTTTAACATTATTGTTGTTCTCATCGGGATCAGCATTCTAAAAATACAATCATGCCTGAAAACATTATCCCAATTAATAGCAACAGTCGATTAGAAAAACTTTTATATTATGAAATTTTAAATTCGCCAGTAGAGCACACATACGACAATATTAGCTGGTTGGCGGCTGCAATTTTTGAGGTGGAAAATGCTGGAATTTGCTTTATAACCAACGATGATATTTTTATAAAATCGGAAGTTGGAAAGAAGATTGAATTGTCAAAGAATGATAGTTTTCTATCTCCAGAATACTTAAACTACGGGGCGGCAACAACAAATAATAGCTCTAAAAGTGATGAGCAAACTAAATATATAGCTGTACCCATCAAATCTCCTGATCGTTTTATAATTGGAGCGCTTTATGTGTTTGGCGCTATCACGGCAGAACCAACGGAAAAACAAAAAGAAATGTTATCAAAATTAGCAGAACTAGTTATTGATAAATTAGAAACCAGGATTGCCATCAGACAAACACTAACTGCACAGGATGATCGCTTGCATGTGCTCATTCACGATTTAAAAAATCCGATGACCACTATTTCTCTGCAATCGGAATTGGTGAGTAGAATGCCAAACATCGATGAAAAAGCGGGCTTGATTGCTTCAAAAATTAATTTGCAATCAAAAAAAATGGTCGCTAGTTTAAACGAAATTTTAAGCTCGGCTAAAAAAGTAAGTGGTTCGTTTAAACCACAAAAAAATAAAATTGATCTCAGAGAAATTTTAAATTCGGTTACCCAAAAACTAGCGCCACTAGCTAATAAAAAAAGTCAAAACTTTGATATTAAAATAAATTCGGCTTTAGAAATTTTTGGCGACCATGAAAAGATAACGGCGTTGTTTTATCACATCTTACATAATTCAATTAAATTTTCTCCTGAAAATAGAAGCATCACATTGTCGCATCAGCAAGAAGAAAATTTACTTACGATAGCTGTTAAAGATGAAGGGGTAGGTTTAAATGATATTGATTTGGAAAGACTTTTTATAAAATTTGCAGATCTAAGCGCCGTACCAACTCATGGCGAAAATTCTAATGGTTTGGGCCTTACAGCTGTAAAAATGTTTTTAGATATGCATAAAGGTAAAATTTGGGCAGAGAGTGAAGGCAAAAATAAGGGCACTACTTTTTTTGTTCAGCTGCCTATTAAATAATTAATCGAGCAATTCTGCCAAGCTCATTTCCTCAAGCGCAATTCTTTCTGGAGTTCCATTTTTCAGAAATGACCACTTGATTAAACGTATTACTCCATTTTCAATTTCAATGCCCGTAATGTCGCCATCACTAAAACAACAACAACCACTATTAAAATAGCCCGGTTTGTACTGTTTAAATTCTGGCGCCTCATCCCCTTCCCGAATTCTTTTCTTCAATTCGGCATTTAATAAGTCAATTTCTTGTTGATTATTACTTAAGGTCGCTCTTTTTAACTTTAAATAGATCCGCTCCAAATGGGTAAGCGAAGCAAAAACTGGCTGATGCGTATGCCCGGTAATCAGCGAGGTATTTTGTTGTTTTATTTGCCAGCTATACATCATGCTGTTATGTTCGGTTTTAAGCTGATTATCATAAGCCGGAGTATTAGGGTTAATTCGCAAGAACGATTGCAAAGGTGCCCAAATTGTACTAACAAACCACTTACTAAACCAATTTCCGTCACTTTGTAAATCACCTTGATGACCATGAGTGAGAAAAATATTTAACTTTTTATTCGCTATAGTCGTTCTTAAAATCGCACCCTCATAAATGGGTATCTTTTTTCCGTAAATTCTATTTAGGTTGAGGCCAGCAAGTGGATCGTTATCCCAATACAAATCGTGATTACCGAATATTTTTGTAAACGATTCAGAGAGTATAAATGCCTTCTCTGCCTCGAAAGTAGCTTTATTGTGTTTAATTACAGATTCCATTAAATTTTCCCATAGCTCTTCACTATCTCCCAGGTTGATGTAATGAAAATTTTCTCGATGATAATGAGCAAGCGCCGCTAAATAGTTTTTCTCTGCCAGAGCGAAATCATCAGCATAGTCTCTTGCGCCTTTATGCTGATCGGAAAAGATGATAAACTTATCATCCGGTTGCATATCGAAAACCAGTCCTCGTTTGCCGGGCTCGCCCAAAATAGTCTCATAAAGTTTCGTCAATGCTTCGTGAATACGTATCTGATTAGGTCGAGAACCAAACTTGTTAGAGAGGCTAATTACCCATTTACCTAATAATCTTTGTAAAAACTTCCGCATTGAAACTATTAATATGTAGATGAAAATAACAAAAAAGAGCTACAAACGTTTCGAAATCTCCATATTTAAAACTCGGTAACTTTTGCAGGAAATGTTCGGTAACAAATCATTTATATTGGTTTATTTTTTAGCTAATATACTTACATTAGTCTGCTAACCAAATGAAAACCAATATGACACCGTATCAATTTAATAAACTACTAAAACCTTTTAGTCTAGCCGTTGCCTTCCTTATTTCAATAGCCTTTGCGCTTTGGCACAAAACAATCAAACTCCTGAATTACAATTGAGTAATGTCAAAAAATCGCTCGTTTAACAGGAACACCACTCAAAGGTGAACAACTTCCCAGTCCGAATAATACTTTAAAGGACTATGATGTTGGTGGAACTGATCTGGGAATTTTTTGGCAAATGGAAGGTTCAAAAGTCGGGATCTTTTTCGGTGATACTCATGGAAGAGAATTTATTGCTGAAAAAGATGGTAAAGGCGGTGGCAATGGTGCTAATTGGCGATCAAATGTTCTGGCATTTTCAAGCGACAATAATCTGGAGGATGGAATCACAATTGATTCTATGGTATTGGATGAAAACGGAAGTGCCCGAGAAATTTGTGCTGGTGGAAAGACAAATCCTAAAAAATACAACACCTCTATTCCAACAGCAGCTATTCGAGTAGGTAAAACAGATTATGTGCATTACATGAACATTTATGATTGGGCCGGTAAAAATAGCCGATGGCTTACTAACTTTTCTTCGTTGTATACCTCAACAGATGACGGAAAAACCTGGACAAGAAAAGAGTCAGTAACCTTTAATGGCAATAGTAAGTTTTCTCAGATCTATTATGCTAAGAAAGATGGTTTTGTTTATATGATAGGAAGCTTAGCCGGTCGTGGTGGGCCTGGATATCTGGCCAGGATTAAGGAAAAAGAAATGCTGAATTTAGATCCATACGAATATTGGAATGGTGATTCGAAAAAGTGGTTCAAAGCTGATGAAGGTAAAGCGACCACTATTATCCCCGGACCCATTGGCGAGGCCTCCCTCCTAGATCATAAGAAATTTAAGCGATGGATCATTGCTTACAGCTACGATTCAGCTTATGATCCAATGGCGAAAAGTAAATTCCATGCCATGGTTTATCGCGATGCCAAAAGTATTAATGGAACCTGGAGCAATCTAAAAATATTAGCCGATGTTAACCAATTTAAAGGATTATACTGTCCTTATATTTATCCGTTAAAAAATAACGACGATCATTTATACTTCACTATGTCGCAGTGGGAACCCTATAATGTTTACCTCATGAAAGCTAATATCAGCATGAAATAGCTAGGCATCTTCCCCATTCCAAACATCATCATCCGCATGTTTTATCTCATCATGGCTAGATGTTGATGACTTAAAAAGCTCATCGTGGTGGTAATTTCTTTCTGGATTTTCAGGTAACTTATCATCATGTTGCAATGCTATTTTACGCAGGTGTTCTGGTTTTTTGACTTCTGGTAAATCATCATGAATGACTGAAGGAGTTAAAATTTTTTTACTGGGATTAGATTTGTTTTCCATAATGCGAGTTGCTCAAATTTCAAGCCATAACTTGACTGTAAAAAACAATACCCGCCTATTATTCGACAGGTATTGTTATAAAAATTAATAGTTTCCGGTTACTCCTACTTCCAAACCTCTCAGTTCTGCAAGGCCGCGTAAACGCCCAATGGCCGAATAACCCGGGTTGGTGTGCTTTGCAAGATCATCCAGCATCTGGTGCCCGTGATCGGGACGAAAAGGAATCGGCTGTTCTCTTTTCGCATTTTCTTCCGTTAGTGCTTTCATTATCTCGAACATGTTTACATCGCCGCCCAAATGGTCGGCCTCGTAGAAACTGCCGTCATCATCTTTTTTAACGTTGCGCAGATGCGCAAAATAAACCCGCTCTTTAACTGCATTAAAAATGGCCAGGGTATCGTTTTTCATTCCCGCACCCAAAGATCCGGTACAAAAACAAACGCCGTTAAAGGCCTGGTTGACCTCGTTGATGATATATTCAAAATCTTCCAGCGTACTCACTATCCGTGGCAGGCCCAAAATTGGATAAGGCGGGTCATCGGGATGGATCGTCATCTTTATCCCCTCTTCGGTACAAACTTCGGCAATGGCGTTAAGGAAAAATTTCAGGTTTTCTTTAAGTCCCTGCGTACCGATTGCCGCGTATTCGTTTATGCTGGCCCTCAGGGTTTCCAGCTCAATTTCTTTTTCGTTGGGAATGCCCATCAGCACATTGATGCGCAGATCCTGAAGTTCCGCTTCGTTCAGTGTGGCAAATTTTTCGTTTGCTCTTTTCAGGATGGATGAATTGTAATCAGCCTCCGCATTTTCTCTTTTCAGGATATGGAGATCAAAGATCGCCAGATCGATCCAGTCGAAATAAAGTGCCTTTGATCCGTCGGCCATTTCCAGATCGAGTTGGGTACGTGTCCAGTCCAGAACGGGCATAAAATTATAGCATACCGTTTTGATGCCGCACTGCGACAGGTTGCGTAGTGAAATCCGGTAATTCTCCAGGTAGTGTTCCGCATCATGTCTGCGGGTTTTGATCGCCTCGTGAACCGGTACGCTTTCCACTACCGACCAGGTTAAACCTGCGGCCTCAATAATCGCTTTGCGTTCCCTGATATCTTCCAAAGGCCAAACCTCACCATGTGGAATGTGGTGCAAAGCAGTTACGATTCCGGTGGCACCGGCCTGTTTAACATCCTGTAGACTCACCGGGTCATTCGGACCATACCAGCGCCAGGTTTGTTCCAGTTTTTTATATTTCATCTCCATAATTTAAACTCCCGAAAAAGCACTAAAACCACCGTCAAACTTAATTTTTTGCACAGCGAAAAGTCTGTTTCTAAATGCTCTGCCTAAAAGTCCGGCTAGCAAAACAACCTCATTTTTGATAGAAAACCGTTGCTGGATATTTCTGCTATTAGTTTTTCTATCTTATTATTCTACCACTAATGTAGCGATGGAATGCGGCAAGCTAGTTGTTGTCGCTGCCATACCTTTTATCCATAAGCTGTACTTTAGCTTTTCATCCGATTGATTCATCACCACAACAACTAATTTTCCATCGGAATTTAAAAACGACGTAGATTGTAATAGGTCACGGCTGGATGCAGAACCAATTCTTTTCGCTCCAGGACGAATAAATTTAGAAAAGTGCCCCATATAATAATAGGCATTGGTATAAATCAACTTATCATTTTTGGTATCTGCATGCACCGGAGCGAAACAGAAGTTGCCTACATGGTTTGGACCTCCGTTTTCATCTAACAAAATATTCCAATCTGTCCAGGCAGCTGTACCCGCATTAAAATCGTTAATCATTGAATAACCATAGCGCTCGCCCAAAGTCCAGTCGTCCAACTTATTCACATCGTACTTCTCTTTACATCCTTCAGTAAAAATTAACGCTTTATCGGGATAAGCTTCATGCACCTGGCGAACGTTTCCGAACTGCATTCCACTGCCTGTCCATGTTTCATACCAGTGAAACCCAATTCCCCAAACATATTTTGCAGCTTCTTTATCGTTTAAAATTGTACTTGCTCGTTGGAAAATCTGATCACGATTGTGATCCCAAGCGATTAATTTTTTACTACTCAATCCTGATTTTTGCAAAGTTGGGCCTAAAAAGTTTTTAATAAAATCACGTTCTTCCTCTGCTGTGTACACGCAAGATTCCCAGATTTGTTTCGCCATTGGCTCATTTTGAACAGATAAACCCCAAATTGGCATGCCCATGGCTTCATAGGCTTTAATGAATTTTACATAATGGTTGGCCCAACTCTGGCGATACTGAGGCAGTAAATGTCCACCTTTAATTAAACTGTTATTATCTTTCATCCAAGCTGGGGGCGACCACGGACTTACATAAAGCGCTAGCTTTCCTCCGGCAGCAGCAGTTGCCTGCTTTATTAACGGGATTTTATATTGCTCATCATGCGCAACGCTGAATGTTTTTAAATCTTTGTCGTTATCCTGAACATAAGCATAACTTCCGCTCGAAAAATCGCAACTAGCTATATTGGTACGTGCTAAAGTGTAACCAATACCTTTATCTTTATTGTAATATGCTGCTAGTAATTCTTGCTGGTTTTTCTTAGAAAGTTTGGCAAATGTTTCTGCAGAAGCATCCGTAAGTGCTCCACCAATGCCTACCAGTGTTTGATACTTAATTGTAGGATCTACAAAAATAGTCGGCTCTGTTTCAAAAGGCTGCTTATTCTCTACAAAATTTAAAGTTTCTGTTTTGCTTATTCGATAGTCCGTTTTTTCAGCGGTAGTATAAACCGTTACTTTTTTATTTCCGATGTTATACTTTTCAACTGTTTGACCAGATTTTTTTTGTTGTGCAACTGCTGTAAATGCAGTTGCTAAAACCAATAGGATACTTAGTTTTTGTTTCATTTTATATATTTTAAATCAACAGCCGATTGTTTGGCTATCATTCATTTGAAACTTCGAATTTCCGAATAAAAGATTCATTAAAGTCACAAAATGATAATTATTACTTATTATTTTAAACGTTTTAAGATAACTATTTAGGTATCAACGTCTATGAATATTAAGCTGGATTATTACTTATACTTCTCCTGCATTTCACCATAAAAATTTTTCAATACGAAGTAAGCTTTTTTCTTCTCGCCAGTTTCAGAGATAAGGCCTTTTCTATTCCAAAAATTTTGGTAAACTGGATGCTGCCTACGCGGCGATCTGAAATCCGTTAAAATCCAAGGGGTAATCCCTCTTAATGATTTTATTTTGCTCAACATCGTAATTTGATTTTTGTATAAAGCTTCCTGATATTCTTCGCTCCAACGTGTATTTTCATCGGCATGGAAACCCGCTAATGCATCACCACCAAATTCGCTTATTACCACTGGCTTATTATATTTAATATTGAAATCGTATTTTGTAATTTCACTTGGCACACCGCCGAAATACCAACCTGCGTACTCGTTAAAGCTTACTAAATCAATTTTTTCACCGAGCGGATCATTCAAAATCATTGTGTTTCCTTCGCGATGCACCTCGAGTGCAGCTGCTATTAAACGGGTATCATCTAAAGTGCGGGCAGTTTCCACCAAATTACTCATGAAACTTAAACGGGCATCGCTTAACGGCGTTTCATTACCAACCGACCAAATAACTACACTTGCCCGGTTTTTATCACGAACAATTAAATCTGTAAGCTGCTGTTTGGCATTGGCGTAGGTGGCTGGGTTTGTCCAGCTGATGGTCCAATAAACCGGTACTTCAGCCCAAACCATTAGGCCCATTTCATCGGCCAAACGGAGCATTTTTTCATTGTGAGGATAGTGTGCCAGCCTAACATAATTGCAGTTCATATCTTTTGCCCATTGCAGCATCATTCGCATATCTCCATCAGAACGCAGGCGTCCTGCCAGTATAGGATTTTCATCATGAAGCGAAATACCCCTTAAAAAAACAGATTTCCCGTTTAACAAAATACTATCGCCTTTTGCCTCTATCGTTCTGAAACCAATCTTATCATCGATATTTTCTTTATCAGATTTAATGTTTGCAGCATATAATTTTGGGCTTTCAGGCGACCATAAACTTAAATTGTTCCAGGTAAATTCATCATTAACTTTTCCTTCACTATCTGTTTTATATTTCTTCTCAAGCTTTAATTCCGGAATTGATAGTGTGATATCTTGTCCAGCAGTGGCATCTGATAATTTTAAAGAAAAACTAACTAAATTATTGTTTCCTTTTACCAGCTGCAATTTATAATCGCTGATAAAATGATCAGAGAATTCAGCTATATACACCTCTCGTGTGATGCCACCGTAATTCCACCAATCGGTATTTACAGTTGGAATTTCATCCGGCCTTCTGGTATTATCAACCTTCACAACGAGTGAATTTTCGCCAGTTTTTAATTTATTGGTTACATCGAATTGAAAAGGCGTAAAACCACCTTTATGCACACCGAGTTTTTTACCGTTTAAATAAACATGGGCTTCATAATTAACAGCTCCAAAATAGACAAAGTATTTCTTACCCTTCTCTGGTTTGGCGTCAAATCTTTTACGCAGCCAGATTGTGCCTTCATAAAGTTCGAGTTTTTCCGACTGCGAATTCCAATCGCCGGGCACATTCATTTGAGGAGAACCAGTAAAATTGTATTCTATCAATTCAGATTTATCTTTCTGCTCCCGATCGTCAAAAAAACCGCCTGTTCCTGTTTTGGATTGATCATACGGCTGATGACGATAATCATAGTATCCATTTTCATAGGGATCGATAATATAATTCCATTTGCCGTTTAGACTTTGAATATTTCTACCTTGAATGTTTTGTATTGAACTAACTTGTGAGAAGCAAATGGATGAAAGAAGCGTAAATAGAAGTAAAAAAACTCTAAATTTTAAATTGGGCATAATGATTTAATTTTCAGGGTAGCGGTACTTACTTATCATGCTTTCGGAATGTATAAAAGCAATTTTAGACGATTAAGCTACCCCCATAAAGTAATTTAACGCAAATAACAATGCCAAATATATTGAATTATTTGAAAGGCTTTGAGTTGGATTTGATTTTAAAAGGACAAAGTAACAAGTTTTCTACCAGGAAGTTTCCTTTGTTTACGTAAGCGAAACAGCATTATTTTTAATCTCATTTCGATGTTTCTCATTGTAAATAAAAGCACCAACAATAAGCAACCCGGCTAGGCCCTCGAAAGCTACAACTGTTTGTGTGCCAAATTGATGTGCAAGATACCCCATAAGTAAACTTCCTATTGGTAAAACGCCCTGATAAGCCATAATGTAATAACTCAAGGTCCTTCCCCTCATTAAATCATCAGCATGCGTTTGCAAGTAAGTATTTATGGATGAAGTTTGCGCCATTAAACCTAGCGCAGCCAAACCTGTACAGATTAATGCTAAAATTAACGAAGGACTAATGGCCAAAGCCACTACAGAAACAGCCAGCAGGATGCCTGAAACCATCACTATTTTTTGTAAGTTTTGATTAACCTTTAGTGTGGCCATATAAATTGCACCGAAAAAGGCACCGAAACCTGCAGCACTTTCAAACCAGCCGAAAGTGGTGGCTGTTCCATTGAAAATATCTTTTGCAAAAACAGGTAATAAGGTTGTAAATGGGATGACTAACAAACTTGACGCTGCCATCATTATAATCATTGATGCTAAATCTGGCGATGATTTTAAATAATCGTAACCTTTTCGAAGATCAATCCATATATTTTCTCTTGATTTTGGGTGCTCTTGTAGTTTCAATTTCATCATCACTAAACAAACAATTACCGCAATAAAACTGAGGAAATTAATCAAAAAACACATATCCTCTCCCAGAGTACTTAAAATTACTCCTGCCAAGGCTGGCCCAACCAATCTCGCTGCATTAAAAACCGAAGAGTTAAGCGCAATAGCATTTGGTAAATCTTCTTTGTCCTCTACCAAATTAACCATAAGCGATTGTCGGGCAGTCACATCAAACGAATTTACCAGGCCTTGAACAAGCGATAAAGCAGCAATCCAAAATATATCATAAACTTTAAACCAAATCATTACCGCAAGCGCTCCAGCTTGAAGCATCAGGATGATTTGAGTAATCATTAAGATTTTGTACTTGTTATGTCTATCCACATAACTCCCGGCATATGGCGCCAAAACCAAAGATGGGATCAAACTCAAAAAAGTAATTAAACCCAGTAAAAATGCAGATTCGGTGATTTGGTACACCAACCAACTTACCGCAACACGCTGCATCCAGGTGCCTACCAGCGAAATGGCTTGGCCTGTAAAGAATAATCTATAATTGTAATGTTTTAATGAACGAAAAATACCCATATCTAAAATAGTAAAGTAACTTTACAAAAGTAAGATTTTAAACGGGATACAAGAAATTGTAAACAGGATATTTAATCATTTTAAAATCATAAAAGAGACATTATTTTGGATCAGGAGAGAATAATAAATTAATATTTACCGTATATTTGTAAAGCTTATTTACTAAAAATGCCAACAGAAACTCAAGAAATTGCCGCTAAATTAAGAAGCACAGTTACCCGTTTAACCAGACAGTTGCGGAAACAGAATGTGAGTTCTTCATTTAGTAATGCTGAATTACTGACGATGTCGTTACTGGAACAACATGGTAAAATGTTATCTACAGAGCTGGCAGATTTGGAACGGGTTTCTAAGCAGGCAATCTCTCAAATCATCAACCGGTTGGTAGAGGCGAAATGTGTTGAACGCCAACCAAGTGCAGACGACAAACGAAAAACCTTCATCAGCTTAACTAAACTGGGCGAAAAACATATCATCGCCACAAGAAAAATTAAAGAAGAGTGGCTTGTACAAACTATGGAAAAGATTTTCTCATCAGAAGAGATTATGCTTATACAAGCTTTTCTCCCCTTACTATCTCGTTTGGTAGAACATAATGGTGCAAGGGTATAATTTACTTTATGATTATGCAAATAAGCCGTACCTTGCAAGTTCAAAATGGCATTATATTTTACTTCTATAAATTCTGGCAGCAACGGCAATTGTTATTACATTGGTAACGATGACGAAGCCGTTTTGGTAGATGTCGGATTAACTTGTAAAGAGGTAGAAACCCGAATCAATCGGCTTGGTTTATCTTTAAAAAAAATCAAAGCCATTTTCATCTCACACGAACATAGCGATCACATTAAAGGTTTGAGCGTTTTTGCAAAAAAACATCAGCTACCTGTTTATATTAGTACGCCTACTTATAAGAGCAGCAAGCTGACTTTAATTGAAGATAATGTTTTCACTATTTCTCATTTACAAGAAATTAAAATCGGCAAATTGAACATTCTTGCTTTTTCTAAATTTCATGATGCTGCAGATCCGTATAGCTTTACTATAGAATGCAATGATGTGCGGGTTGGCGTTTTTACTGATATTGGCGCCATTTGCGATAGATTGGTTACGCAGTTCAAAACCTGCCATGCAGCATTTTTAGAGGCAAATTATTGTCCCAATATGCTCGCTAACGGAAGCTACCCTTATTTTTTAAAGCGAAGAATTACAAGTGGCCACGGGCACTTAAGCAACACACAGGCCCTTGAGCTTTTTCAAAATCATAAGCCTGCTTTTATGACCCACCTATTGCTTAGTCACCTTTCAAAAGATAATAATAACCCTGTTTTAGTTGAAGAAATTTTCAAAAACGTAGCCGGAGAAACGTTTGTTCAGGTAGCATCGCGTGATCAGGAAACTCCGTTATTTTATGTAAATAACAACAATGTTCAAAAATCTACGTACCATTTTAATCCAACGGAATACGTTCCTGATCAGCTAAACTTATTTAGTTGACAAAATGGGGTTTATAGGCTTAGAAAAAAATCTCTCAAAGCAAAATAGCAAATTTATTTTTTTTCAAACTTTTTTTTGAGCTATTGGTTATCTATATACTTCATAAATAGTTTGTTTGGTTTATTCGGGGCTTAAGGATTTAAGCCCCTTTCTCTTTCCAAACCACTTCAATTCAGAATATATCAAGCCCTAATTTTAAAATCATAATTTTTAATTTACATTTGAGCAAAATCTCCCCCTATTGTTTTTTTTAAATCTTTTAATAAAAATAAAATGGAGACAAGTAAATTCTCAAAATTTAGCGCCGAATTTCTAGGCACTTTAGTATTAGTTTTAATGGGTTGCGGTAGCGCCGTAATAGCCGGAGCAGACGGCACTACGGGCGTTGGCCTACTCGGTATTTCTTTTGCATTTGGCTTATCTGTTGTTGCGATGGCTTACGCGATCGGGCACATTTCCGGCTGTCACATTAACCCGGCAATTTCCATTGGTATGGTAGTAGCTGGCCGTATGAAAGCCGGAGAAGCAGCATATTATATTGTTGCCCAGATTTTGGGTGCTATTGCAGGTGCTGGTTTGCTCTATCTAATTGTAAGTAACCAGGAAAATTTTGAAATGAAAGAATGGGCTTTAGGCTCGAACGGCTGGGGAAAAGGTTATTTTGCAGAGTATAACTCTACTGCTGCATTCATTGCTGAAGCTGTATTTACCTTTATTTTCTTGTTGGTGATATTTGGAGCAACTTCTACTAAAAATATCAATGGTGGTTTCGCAGGCTTAGCCATCGGTCTTTCATTGGTACTCATTCATATTGTAGGCATCAAAATAACAGGAGTTTCTGTGAATCCTGCTCGTAGCATCGGTCCGGCGATATTGGCTGGAGGAGAAGCTTTAAAACAAGTTTGGCTATTTGTTGCGGCGCCAATTGTAGGTGCAGTATTGAGCGCACTAGTTTGGAAAAGCGTTTTAGAGAAGAGCTAAAGAATGAATAGCAAAGCAAAACTAAAAATACTTATTCTCTGTGTTGCTGTATTTTCCCTATCAATATTTTTATTGATTAGACATTACATGAATACAGAGAAAAACGATATAACTGCTAAGATTCATTTTTCTGAATTACTTATTAAAGAAGGAAAAACAATTCTTGCAACGTACGACACGGTGTATAGTGATTACCATAGAAGAGGTCAAACAAGCAAATACATGACAATTTCCTACTTTTATAAGGTAAAGGATAAAATATACAAAAAAGATAAACAGATATTAGAGGTCCCGGTAAGCGATACGCTATCGGTAGTTTACCTTCCCAGTAATCCAAATATTCATTCTGAAAATGCTCACGACGATCTGGAATACCAGAAAAAACAACTTAATAACGTATCAGGATCATTTTTGGGATGGTTTCTCCTAATAATAAGCGTTAGTGTCTTTTATTTTATGAGGAAAGATTATCTAAGAGAAATAAACGAGCAACTCGACAGCGAAAATTAATTTTTAAATAAACATCTGTGGTTTTGAAGCCACAGATGTTTATTTTTTATAAATTCTTCACAATCGCCTGATCCATTGGTTTTGTTTTTGAGCGGAAACGGTGAACCAACTCCCCTTTTTCATTTATCAAAAACTTCTCAAAGTTCCATTTAATATCACCTTGTTCTTCTGTGTTGGTTTGCGAAGTTAAATATTTAAACAGCGGACTAATATCATCGCCTTTTACACTGCTTTTTTCGGCAAGCATGAAAGATACATTGTATTTGCCAGTGCAAAACTCTTTAATTTCAGCATTGGTAGAAAACTCTTGCCCACCGAAATTTCCTGCTGGAAAGCCAATTAGCACCACTTTTTTACCGTATTGCTTTTGGAGTTTTTCTAAATCTTCATATTGCGGCGTAAATCCACATTTGGAGGCCGTGTTGACAATTAAAATTTTCTTGCCTTTAAATTTAGATAATTTGACCTCTTTGCCATCAATAGTTTTGAAGCTGAAATCGTAAACATTCTTTGGCGGATTTGGCACCAAAAAGTTTAATAGGATAAGGATAGTATTGATCATTGTTTTTTTGTTTTTATATACGAATATAGACACAAATAGTTTTCACTCATGTGATTTGCATGTAAATTAAATGATAATCCTCAAAATTAAACCAAAAGTATAAATCTATGTCGTACCAATGAACCAAACTTTGTTGCTATGAAAATTAAGCTCATACTTATAATTATATCTGTATCACTTCTTGCATGCAAAAAGAAAATTGATGAACCAGCTCCGACAAATTCTGAGCACATGTATTTTCCTCCTACTAATACAAGCGATTGGGAAACAAAATCGATTTCGAGTCTCGGCTGGAAACAAAATGCTGTAGAGGACTTAAAAAAATGTCTTGCAGAGAAAAATTCTAAATCATTTATGATTTTAGTTAACGGAAGGATTGTATTGGAAGAATATTTTAATGGCCATACAAAAGACGCCACCTGGGAATGGAATAGTGCCGGTAAAACACTCGTTTCTGCCGCAACCGGTATTGCCCAACAAGAAAACCTATTAAAGGTGAACAATGCAGTATCTCAGTATCTAGGCACGGGCTGGACCAGCGAACCTCTCGTTAAAGAAAATCTAATTAGCGTAAAACACCTCTTAACTATGACATCAGGATTGGATGAAAGCAGCGAATTAGGCGTCAAATCGAAATTGACTTATGTAGCTGATGCTGGGAATCGGTGGGCTTATGCTAATGTTTTTCAAAAACTGATGGATGTGGTTTCTGCAGCAAGCAAGCAAAATTTTGAAAACTATTTCAATGCTAAAATAAGAAATAAACTAGGCATGGATGGTTTTTGGAATGACGGATTTATTTTTAAAATATATAACAGCAGTACCAGAAGCATGGCAAGATTTGGTTTGCTAGCCTTAAACAAGGGAAAATGGAACAACGAGCAAATTTTGAATGAATCCTTCTTCTCTGAAAGCACAAATACATCACAAAATATAAATCTTTCTTATGGTTATTTATGGTGGTTAAATGGTAAAGGGAGTTATATGATACCGGGAAGTCAAAGTATTTTTCAAGGCAGTTTAGTTACGAATGCGCCAGGCGATATGTATACTGCTATGGGCGCATCAGACCAACGTATTTATGTAATACCGAGCAAAAGTATGGTTATCGTGCGTATGGGTAATGCATCCGACCCAGCCAATCCATCGTTCGCCGTTTCGGGATTTGATAATGCGCTTTGGCAAAAAATAAATGCTGTGATAAATTAAGTGATGATTCGGGTCAATCAAGCTTTTCTGACGTTAAATTTTAAGAGAAATTCAAAAAAAAATTGTATTAAATAATGCGCAAGTTTGGATTTATACTTTAATTATAGCTTTATTTGCACAAAATCGTTATTTCATGGCTAAAAACTTATTAATCGTCGAGTCTCCCGCAAAAGCTAAAACTATAGAAGGCTACCTAGGCAAAGATTTCCTTGTGAAATCGAGCTATGGCCATATTCGGGATTTAGCTAAAGGCGATATGGCGATTGATATTGCAAACGATTTTGCCCAGACCTATGAAGTGCCAGCCGATAAAAAGGCATTGGTAGCCGAATTAAAGAAACTTGCCAAAGATGCCGAAATGGTATGGCTAGCATCCGATGAGGACCGTGAAGGGGAAGCCATTTCCTGGCACTTGTTTGAAACTTTAGGACTGAAAGTAGAAAAAACAAAACGTATCGTTTTCCATGAAATAACAAAACCTGCAATCTTAAAAGCGATAGACAGCCCACGAAGCATTGATTATAATTTAGTTAATGCCCAACAGGCTCGTCGTGTTTTAGATAGATTAGTAGGTTTCGAACTTTCTCCTGTATTGTGGAAAAAGGTTAAACCTTCTCTTTCAGCAGGTCGTGTGCAATCTGTAGCAGTTCGTTTAATTGTTGATAGAGAAAGAGAAGTTCAAAACTTCAAGGCTGCTGCTGCATATAAAATCACTGCTCAATTTTCTACAGGTAAAGGAAAAGAGGTTGTTAAGGCCGAATTGCCACAACGATTCGAGAGTGAAGCCGATGCAGAAAAATTCCTTCAAGATTGTGCTTCTGCTAAGTTTGACATCACTAGTTTAGAAACCAAGCCGGCAAAACGTAATCCCGCTGCGCCGTTTACCACCTCTACCCTACAGCAGGAAGCATCCCGTAAATTGGGTTTCCCGGTTGCAAGGACGATGCAGGTTGCGCAACGCTTATACGAGGCTGGAAAGATTACTTACATGAGAACAGATTCTGTAAACCTATCAGAAACTGCTTTAAACGCTGCTGCCGCTGAAATTAAATCGGCATATGGCGACAAATACCACCAACAAAGAGTTTACAGAACAAAATCGGCAGGTGCACAGGAAGCTCACGAAGCCATCCGCCCCACCTATTTCGATCGACATACTGTTGATGGCGATATTTCTGAAAAACGTTTGTACGATTTAATCTGGAAACGCTCCATCGCATCGCAAATGAGCGAAGCGTTATTCGAAAAAACAACTGCCCAAATTACGGCATCTACCAGAAAAGAGCATTTAGTTGCAGAGGGAGAAGTTTTGAAGTTTGATGGTTTCTTAAAAGTTTATTTAGAATCTACGGATGATGAAGAAGGCGAAGAAAAAGAAGGCGGTTCAATTTTACCTCCCTTAGCCAAAGGGCAAGAATTATTTTTAAAAGAAATGCAGGCAACGGAACGTTATTCTCGTCCGCCGGCAAGATATACGGAGGCCAGTTTAGTTAAGAAGCTGGAAGAACTGGGCATCGGCCGTCCTTCTACTTATGCACCAACCATTTCGACGGTTCAAAATCGTGGTTATGTGGTTAAAGAAGATAGAGATGGTAAACAGCGTAAATTTACAGCCATTATTTTGGCTGATGGAAAAGTAACCAAGGATACGAAATCAGAAATTACGGGTGCTGAAAAACAGAAGCTCTTCCCTACTGATATTGGCGAAGTAGTAAATGATTTTTTAGTTGAACATTTCAAAGGAATTGTAGATTTCAACTTCACAGCTAAGGTGGAGAAAGAGTTTGACGAGATTGCCCAAGGTTTGCAAGAGTGGACCAAAATGCTACACTCATTCTATAATCCGTTTCACTCAGAAGTTGAAACGACTTTAGAAACTGCAGAACGTGCCACAGGCGAACGCTTATTAGGGCTGGATCCCGCAACAGGTAAAAATGTTTACACAAAGGTTGGTAAGTTTGGCCCGCTGGTTCAAATTGGCGAGCTTGATGAAGAAGAGAAACCACGTTATGCTAGTTTAATGCGTAGCCAATCAGTAGCTACTATAACATTAGATGAAGCACTGGAATTGTTTAAATTACCAATGCAATTACCTGATTTTGAAGGCAAAGAGGTAATGATTGGTGTTGGCCGTTTCGGACCTTACGTTAAATGGGGCGAGGCTTTTATTTCGCTACCTAAAAATGAAGAGCCTCTTTCTGTTACTTATGATAGAGCTGTTCAAATTATACAAGAGAAAATGGATGCCGATGCACCTATCGCCTACTATGAGGGTTTAGGTGTAACTAAAGGCAAGGGTCGTTTTGGTCCTTTCATCAAATGGAACGACTTATTTATTAATATTCCAGCTAAAGGTTACGATTTTGATAATCTAACGCAGGCTGATATCGAGACATTAATTGGCAAAAAAGTCGAAAAAGAGGCTAACCGCTATATCAAAACCTGGGATGCTGAAAAAATTTCAATCGAAAATGGCCGTTGGGGACCCTTCATCCGTTTTGGCAAATTGATGCTGAAATTGCGAAACAACGAAGCTACTAAACAAAAATATACAGCTGAAGAATTAGCTGATGTAGATTTGGAAGTAATTAAAAAAATGATTGTTGAACAGGTACCTAAAGCTTTCGAGGTGAAGAAAAAAGCACCTGCTAAGAAGAAAGCTCCGGCAAAAAAGACTGTAGCAAGTAAGAAGTAAACCTCGAATAAAGAGTAAGGAACAAGGATTAAGGATAAATACCTTAAAATATATAGTCCTTGTTCTTTTATCAAGAAAAAATAATTTAGAACAAAAAAAAACAAGGACTTAAGATTAGAAGTAAAACCCTAAAAGTCTCTAGTCTTTGTTCCTTGTTCTTTTATCCTTAATCTCAATGAAAGCCGATTTACCAGAAAATTCAGTTGAAGATATTGCAATGGCTGTTGTATTAATGAGTGAAACTCCAGAAGTAAAAAACTGGACTGTTTATCTTGTTAACTTAAAAAACGAGCCAATTACAAATGTTTTAATCAGCTCAAAAGGTTATGGTGAAAAAGATGGCAAGCAAGTAAAAACCTCTATTTTAAGGCATTTCATTGGCGATATGAAAGCTCAGGATTTCAAGGGCGTTGAAGCCATTGATCCAGAAGTTTTCGGGTTAACGAATGAATATTGGTTAAGCTATTATGTCGGTTCAACCATTTTCGATAAAAAATTTATTTTTCTGCCTGAAAGTATTATCGATTCTAATCTGATTAAAATTCCGCTGGTTAACAGACCTGGAGTGATGATCAAATGAGTCGTGAGTGCTGAGTCAGAAGTCAAACCTTAGCTGCAGAAAAACCGATTGATTACTATCTGAACCCAAAACGCAAGACTCCGGACTAGAGACTTTAGACCAACTAAGGTACCTTAACCGCTTGTCTACCAAGTAACTTCCACCCTGCTTTTTCCTTACTCCAAACCAGCAGGATATTTAATTTCACATTTCCAGGAACATTTTTATCGTTGGTTTTCGCATTTAGCGTGTGGCGCACTAAAGCTGTTTTATTCTGAATGGTAACCGTTTGATCGGTTAAATTAATATCGATAAAGTCAGATGATCCAGACAACAGCGATTGCATAAACTGTTGTTTGGTTTCTATTTTCCCGCTGGAGTGGCCATAACTTAAATTATTCGAAATCAACTTATCTAACGCTAAACTATCAGGAGTAATCATCAGTTCCGTTAGCTTATTTACTGCATTCTCCACTTCATTTTTTTGCGCAAAAGAAAAATTTACTATCATAATGAGAGCGGAAAAAATGAAAAGTTTCTTAAACATATCTGGTTTCTTTAGGTGATTTGTAAACTTATCTAAATCCAACGAAAAGTACAAATAGAAAACGCTAAAGGAAGTTCAAATGTGTAAAAGCGTCAAGCAAATCAATACAAATAATAGTTCGAAGCTGGCAAAAAATAAAGCAGTTTCTACAAATATACATCTGGAAAAAATTGATAATTAAAAAAGAATAGCTTTATGGATATACAAATTTTAAATAGCTAAATCCCAACAAGACCCTAATTTTCAACAAAATTCAGTTTAACGGGAATTTTAGTTTATTTTGAATCACATCTAATCAGCATTCAGAAAATGGAACAGCCCTCTACCTATCAATCATCCTCTAAAAAGAAATTTATTTTTATAGGATTACTGGTGATTTCAATTGCCGCAATTCTCTTTATTTATTTCGGTCGCAAGAAAAAAACAAATGAAGAGAACCAGGCTTATGCAAAATACATTGAGGCTTATACCTCAGGTACCATCTCAAAAAAGAGTTTTATTCGGGTACATTTAGCCAATGCTGCTAGTGGAATGCAAGATTTAGGCAAGGCTGATTCAAGAGATTTATTCGATTTTTCGCCATCCATCTCTGGAAAAACCTATTGGATAGATCCGCAAACTGTGGAATTCCGTCCAGATGAACCTATGAAACCAGGCAAAGAATATGAAGCGACTTTTAAACTCTCTGAAGTTTCTGCCACCGAAAAAGGTTTGGAAGATTTCGATTTTGAGTTTAAGGTAATTACACCTGGCGTGATGCTCTCGCAAAATGGTTTGGTTTCTCAAAATAATACTTCTATGGATTATATGAAGTTAACCGGAGAAGTAGCAACTGCAGATGCCGAAGAAACTTCAAAGATTGAAAAAATCATTGAGCTGGATTTTGACCAAAAATTAAAAGTAAAATGGCAGCATGACCCTGCGAAGAACATTTCGAAATTCACTATCGATAGTATTAAGAAAAAGGCATCCGATCAAACTTTGAAAATTGAATGGGACGGAGATGCCATTGATGCTGACCAAAAAGGTGAAAAAGAAATCAGAATTCCTTCTTTAAACAAGTTCGAAATTTTGGATATGAAAGCCATCCAAGGTGAAGAAGATTACGCTTTGGTGCAATTTTCGGAGCCGATTGGTGTGGGGCAAGATTTAACCGGATTGATTTCACTTGGTAACCTGAGTAATTTGCGTTATACCATAGATGCCAGCCAGGTTAAAGTTTACGCCGCTGAAGAGCTGAAAGGCGATTATACTCTCAACGTGAACAATGGCGTAGAAAATATTAATGGCAAAACGTTAACAGGTGGAAAAACGGCAAATCTGGTTTTCGAGGATAAAATTCCTTCGGTAACTATAGCCGGTGGAGGAACAATCTTACCAAATTCAGGCAAATTGGTTTTACCTTTTGAGGCCATCAATTTAAAAGCTGTAGATGTAACAGTAATCAAAATATACGAAAATAACATCCCTCAATTTTTCCAAACCAATAGTTACAAAGATGGTAATGAACTCCGACGGGTAGCTAAGCCAATCCTACAAAAAACAGTTCGTTTAGATGAGGATAAATCTTTAAATCTTCATAAGAAAAATCGTTTCACCTTAGATTTGGATAAGATGATTCGTACTGAACCTGGCGCTATGTATCGGGTTACCATTGCTTTTCGCCGAGAATATAATGCCTATAACTGTAAAGCCGGTGAAGAAACGGCAGGCGATGGAGACGGCGAAGAAGAATATGGAGATGGCGATAGTTACGGGGAGAAAATTGACGAAGATGACGATTTTTGGATGCGTTATAACAATTATTACCCACAAAACTATCGTTGGGCTGATAAGGATAATCCATGTACTTCATCATTTTATACCACCCAACGTTGGGCCAGCAGAAATTTAATTGCATCGAACATTGGTTTGGTTGCCAAACGTGGAAATGACAATAGCATGCTCATTGTAGCCACTGATTTATTAACGGCAAAGCCATTAAGCGGTGTCGATCTGGAATTAATGGATTATCAAAAGCAAATTATTTTTACCACCAAAACAGATGGAGATGGTTTTGCCAGATTCGATTTGAAACGACAACCATTTCTTTTAATTGCAAAAAATGGCTCGGAACGTGGCTATTTAAAATTAGATGACGGAAGTTCATTGCCATTGAGTCGCTTTGATGTGGGTGGTGACGTAGTTCAAAGTGGTTTGAAAGGATTTATTTATGGAGAACGCGGCGTTTGGCGTCCGGGCGATAGTTTATTTGTGTCATTTATATTAGAAGACAAGCAGAAAAAATTACCTGCCAACTATCCAGTTACCATGGAGTTCTATAACCCGAAAGGGCAGTTGTATAAACGGTTGATTAACGGCAAACCGTTAAATGGATTTTACAGCTTCAAAACTGCAACCGAAAATACCGCTCCTACCGGAAACTGGATGGCTAAAGTAAAAGCCGGTGGCGCCACATTTACGAAAACGCTTAAGATTGAAACGGTAATGCCAAATCGTTTAAAAATTGATTTTAATGTAGGCAACAGAACTTATTTAAGTTCTGGTACATCTGCCGCTACCTTAACGGCTAAATGGCTTTTTGGTTCTCCGGCGCAAAATTTAAAAGCTAAGGTTGATGTTAACTTAAATACTACCGAGACCAAGTTCAAAGGTTTTGAAGGCTTCAGTTTTGATAACCCTACCATTAATTTCGAATCTCAGGTAAAAACTATTTTCGAGGGTTCTTTAAATGGAGCTGGAAGTGCCCAAATCAACACCAATTTAAATGAGAACAATACTGCTCCGGGGGTTTTAAGAGCCAACTTTACTACAAAAGTTTTCGAGCCAGGTGGTAATTTCAGTATTGATAACTTCAGCATTCCTTACCATGTTTATAAGAGCTATCTTGGTGTCCGTCCGGAAAAAGGCGATAAGCTAAGCGGTATGCTGGTAACTGGAAAAGACCATAAAATTGAAATCGTAAATGTAAATACTGATGGAAAATTATTGGCTGGAAGTAAAACTGTTCAAATAGAATTGTATAAAACGCAATGGCGTTGGTGGTGGGAACAAGATAACCAATACACCTATTCAAATTTTACTCAAAATCAATACAATAAGTTGGTCGAAACGCACGAGGTGAATTTATCAAACGGAAAAGGCAGTTGGAATTTACGGATCGATGAACCCGAATGGGGTCGTTATTTGATTCTAGTTCGGGATGAAAATGGTGGTCACGTAACCGGAAAATCAGTTTATGTAGATTGGCCGGGATGGGCACAGCGTGAACAAAGTGCAAATCCGACAGAGGCATCGATGTTATCGTTTACAGCTAACAAAGAAAAATTTACCGTTGGGGAAGACATTATTTTAACTATCCCAACTGCAAAAGATGGTAGAGCACTAATTTCTATCGAGAATGGAAGTCGCGTTTTAAAAACCTTTTGGATTGATACCAAAGCCGGCCAAACGCAATATAAATTTAAGGCAGAAAAAGAAATGGCGCCAAACGTTTTTGCGAACATTACTTTGTTACAGCCTCATGCGCAAACGATTAACGATCTACCAATAAGAATGTACGGTGCAATACCTATTTCTGTTGAAGACCCGCAAACAATTTTGAAACCAACAATCAAAATGTTGGATAAAATTAAGCCTGAAACCGAAAATACCATCACCGTTGGTGAACAAAACGGTAAAGCCATGACTTATACCATTGCTTTGGTTGATGAAGGCCTATTGGATTTAACACGTTTTAAAACTCCAGACCCACATGGTGCATTTTATGCCCGAGAAGGTTTAGGTGTTAAAACATGGGATTTATTTGATTATGTGTTAGGTGCTTGGGGCGGAAATCTGGAACGCATACTAAGTATTGGTGGCGATGGAAGCATTAATAAAAATCTAAACCCTGCAAAGGCAAATCGATTTAAAGCGGTGGTGAAATTTATGGGCCCGTATACGATTGGTAAAGGCGAAAGCAAAACGCATAAATTCAAATTACCACAATACATTGGTGCAGTAAGAGCGATGGTAGTTGCCGGACAAGATGCCGCCTATGGTTTTGCAGAAAAATCTGTTCAGGTTAAAAAGCCTTTAATGGTTTTAGCTACCCTACCGCGGGTTATTGGTCCGGGTGAAACGTTTACGTTACCGGTTACTGTTTTTGCAACAGAAAACAACTTGAAAAACGTTTCTGTCCAACTTCAAGCGAGTAACTTAATCGTTCAAGGAACTAATAAACAACAACTCTACTATCAAAAAACTGGTGAACAAATGGCTTATTTTGAAGTTAAAGCACCAGATAAGGTGGGCATCGCAAAAGTGAAAGTGACCGCTCAAAGTGGCAACGAAAAAACAGACTACGATGTAGAGATGGACATCAGAAATCCTAATCCTTACATCACCAATGTGGTTTCAGCTACCGTTCAACCGCATACCAAATGGGCCGTAAACTATCAACCTATCGGGATGGCAGGTACCAACTCGGGTTCACTGGAGGTTTCTTCAATTCCAGCCATTAATTTAGGCAAGCGATTGGGTTACTTAATCCAATATCCTCACGGATGTATTGAGCAAACTACTTCGGGTATTTTCCCTCAATTGTATCTGGATAGATTAAGTCCTTTAAATGAACAGCAAAAAGCCAAAACAGAGAAAAACATCAAGGCTGGAATTACCCGATTGAAAGGTTTCCAAACCACTGATGGAGGCTTATCTTACTGGCCTGGCGAAGGCAGTTCTGATGAATGGGGAACTAACTATGCTGGTCATTTCTTAGTGGAAGCGCAAAATGCTGGCTATACATTACCGGTTGGTTTACTGGATGAACTTTTACGTTATCAAAAAACGAAAGCTGCAAATTGGGCTCCTAACAGTAATAATTTTTATGGTGGAGATTTATCTCAGGCATATCGTTTATACATGCTTGCGCTGGCAAAAAAACCAGAAATGGCTGCAATGAACCGTTTGAAAGCATTCGAATATCTATCAGTGGCAGCAAAATGGCGATTAGCAGCGGCGTATAAATTGGCCGGACAAAGCAATGTTGCCTCAAATATGATTAGTGGTTTAGACATTTCAATTCAGCCTTACAAACAGCTCGGAGGCACCTATGGTTCTGACGTTCGCGATCAGGCAATGATTTTGGAGACACTTACATTGCTTGGCCAAAAAACAAAAGCGGCCAGTTTACTGCAACCATTGGCTGCCAAACTGGGTGAAAATACCTGGTACAGCACGCAAACAACTGCCTATAGTTTATTGGCTATTGGTAAGTTCTGCGGTTCTAATCAGTCATCAAATAAACTACAATATCAATACGTGTTAGATGGAAAATCAGCGCCTGTCAATTCAAATCAATATCTGAATAGCACTCCAGTTAGCTTCAAAGGCAGTACCGCTTCAATCACCAATAATGGCAACAACGTATTGTTTGTTCGTTTAGTTTTAGAAGGACAACCTGTTGCAGGTCAGAACAACTTTTTACCAAACAGACCTGAAGTTTTGGACATGAACGTAAGCTACAAACGTTTAAACGGAACAACTTTAGATCCGACAACGTTAAAACAGGGAACCGATTTTTATGCTGAAGTAACCGTAAAAAATCCAGGAAGAATGGGCTATTACGAACAAATGGCATTAACCCAAATCTTCCCTTCTGGTTGGGAAATTATTAATACCCGTGTTAATGATAACCAAAGTATCCTGGCTTCATCTCCGTTTACTTATCAAGATATTCGTGACGATCGGGTTTTCACCTACTTCAATATCAGAGAAAACGAAAGCCTGGTGTACAAAGTATTGCTTAACGCGTCATATGTTGGAAAATATTATCTATCGGCAGTTCAATGTGAGGCGATGTATAACAACGATATTTCAGCAACACAAGCTGGAAAATGGGTACAGGTGGTGAAATAGTGGTTTCTTTAAGAAAATCACGCCATAATGGAGATAAAAAACCACCCCCTAACCCTCCTTGAAAATAAGGAGGGGAATTAGACACTGCGGGTTGAAAATTTTACAATAATTTTTAAGTTGGTGGGTTTAATCCCAAAACCAATAATAAATGCAGAAAATTACCCTTATCTCTTACAATTCCCCTCCTATTTTAGGAGGGGTTAGGGGTGGTAAAGCAAATCGATTCTTACAAAACCAATGAACAAAATCCCAAAAGCATTTTTAATTGCCGATATCGCTTGTTTCGTCATGCTTTTGGTTTTTCTTTTTTCTTTACCTTCAAGACTCTTCAAATCTCCCACCTCTTTTGTTATTGAAGCCAACAATGGGAATTTGCTGAGTGCTGCTATTGCAAGCGATGGTCAGTGGCGTTTCCCCGTGGCTGATTCAGTTGCGGTAAAATTTAAAACCTGCATTATTGCTTTTGAAGATAAACGGTTTTACGATCATTTTGGCCTTGATTTTTTAGCGATGGGCCGAGCTATGCGACAAAACTTCAAAGCCAAAAGTGTAGTGAGCGGAGGCAGTACGCTAACCATGCAGGTAATTCGATTGTCGCGACAGCAAGACCGAACCATTTGGCAAAAGTTGTTAGAAGTGATTTTGGCTTTACGCTTAGAATTAAAGTATTCAAAGGAAGAGATTATCAATCTTTATGCGGCCAATGCACCCTTTGGCAGTAATGTTGTCGGGTTGGAAGCCGCAAGCTGGCGCTATTATGGCCGTGACGCTAAGACACTTTCCTGGGGTGAAATGGCCACTTTGGCTGTTCTTCCAAATAGTCCGTCACTGGTTCATCCAGGGAAAAATTCTGCCCGTTTAATAAAAAAACGAAACGATTTGCTTGATAAATTAGCTAGGCTGAAATACATAGACCAAGCTACTGCGAACCTATCTAAACTCGAACCTGTTCCTGGCAAACCGCTCCCCTTACCTCAAAACGCACCCCATTTACTTAACCGATTTAAAGCAGAAAGAGCAAGTCTTGAGATAAGTTCTACCAAAATTAGATCGACACTGAACGAAGATATTCAACTGGAAATCAATTCAATTTTAAAGCGATACAATAACCGATATAGAGCAAACGACATTAACAATATTTCTGCGTTGGTGCTGGATGCAAAAACCGGGCATGTGGTTAGTTATGTTGGAAATATCTACCAACCTGAAAATGCGGATCTGGAGAGTCATGTAGACATGATTAAAGCACCACGCAGTCCGGGCAGTACATTGAAGCCACTCCTTTATGCAAGCATGCTTAATGACGGATTTATCTTGCCCCACACTTTGGTTCCTGATATCCCAACGCAGATTGCCGGATATTCTCCACAAAATTATGATTTAGGATACGATGGTGCAATCTCAGCTGATAAAGCATTGAGCCGTTCCCTGAATATTCCAGCGGTAAAAATGTTGCAGCAATATAAGTATGAACGTTTTTATGATAAGTTAAAAAAACTCGGAATCAGTACTTTAAATCAACCTGCCGACCATTACGGTTTATCGCTAATTTTAGGCGGCAGCGAAGTGACCATGTGGGATTTAGCCAATACGTACATGGGCATGGTTCGTACTTTGAACCACTTCAACACTTATAAAGGTTTGTATAATCCAAACGATTATAATCAAGCTACTTATTTTGCTTCCGAAACAAAGGATGAAAAAGATTATCAACGCAACTCATTTTTAGACCATGGTGCGATTTGGGCCACTTTTAGTGCCATGGAAGAAGTAATGCGCCCTGGTGATGAAGGGTTATGGGAGCAATTTTCATCCTCTCAAAGAGTGGCGTGGAAAACGGGAACGAGTTTTGGCTTTCGTGATGCCTGGGCGGTTGGCCTGACACCGAATTATGTGGTCTGCGTATGGGTGGGCAATGCCGATGGTGAGGGTCGCCCGGGGTTGGTTGGTATTGAGGCAGCTGCACCAGTTTTATTTGATATTTTTAGGTTGCTGCCTAACGGAAAATGGTTTGAAACCCCAACTACAAAACTTCGAAAAACTAAAGTTTGCAAACAGAGCGGTTACAAGGCAGGAGAAAATTGCCCTGATGTTGTGAATGAATGGATCCCAACTTCTGGCGAGAAAACAGCAGCCTGCCCTTTTCACAAGCTGGTTCATCTGGATAGAACTGGAACTTACCGGGTAACCGACCAGTGCGAAAGCGTAACCAATATGCAACACAAAAGCTGGTTTATTTTACCGCCGGCGATGGAATATTATTATAAAATTAAAAATAGCGATTACCAAAGCTTACCTGCATTTATGATTGGCTGTGAGAACAACGGCGGTAATAATGTAATGGAATTGATTTATCCTAAAAACGGTGCAGTTGTTTATATCCCTTTAGAACTCAATGGAACCAGAGGTAAAATCGTATTAAATGCCGCACATCGGAGTCAAAATTCCAAGATTTATTGGCATATCGATAATGAATACGTAGCCACTACCAGCAATTACCATCAATTGGCTATTAGTCCGGCACCAGGGAAACATATCTTAACTTTAGTTGATGAAAATGGAGAAAGATTAGTACAGGTTTTTACTGTCTTGGATAAGGAGAAAAAGTAGAGAGAGTTTAAAGATCAAAATTCAGAAATTAAACCACAGATTTTCATAGATAAGCACGGATTTACAGCTATTTTTTGCCGTTTTACTATTCATTGCCGTCGACGTTTGCTTGTTGGCTATGAAGAGGTATTTTTTTTGCGATTTCTTGAGTTTAATAAACCCGATAGAATGAATTCGGGAGAAAGGATAGCGGGACTGCTGTAACCGATAATTGCAGAACACTGCTTTCCAAAAACTAAAAGCATTTCTTAAATTTCCGTCTTCGTAACCACTAACTTCCTTTCTACTGTTCCGTAGACAATTAAATATTGAGCAATCATATAAGTTGCCATAATCAAAACGCCTGCCTGTGGAATGGGCAGTGCGAATTTATTCACGGCCAGCGCACTATCTGACAACAGGAAAAACAAGGCTCCGTAAAGAATTAATTTGTAGCTAAAAATATTTACTTTACCGTACCGGTTTACTGCCATTATCGCCATGAAGGTGATAATAATGGCGTAAAATAAAACGGCAAATTGCATGGCGCCAATGAAGGGTTGTAGGTAGAAAAACAAGCCAACACAAAAAATTATTAAAGCACCTACAACCCATAAAAAAAATCCATTTTTTAGGCTAGGGTTTGATTTATGATCTAGAATGAATGCCCTGATATAAAAAATGTGGCAAAGTAAAAAAGCGATTAATCCGTATATAAAAAAACCAGATCGACCTGTTTGCAGCATTAAAAATATATCGCCTGCGAGGGCAAAAATTAAACCTGTAAAAATACGTTTATGAAACCTGCCTTTAAGATTTGTGCTTAAGTAAAGCCATGCCAGAAGAGTAATAACAATTAGCGGTTTGGAGAAGTTGAGCAATTGGATATTGCCGACTGTTTCTGCATAAAGCTGAATAATAAATACAATTGCAAAAATAAAAGAGAATAGCTTAGTTTTCATCAGTATTAGGGTTTGCCTGTTGCAAATTGAAGAACCAAATTACGGATATTAACTGTATGCCTGCAAATATTACTTGATAGCCTATTGGAAATTTCAAAACTACCACCAAGAGAAAACCGAGTGCTAATCTAAAATATTCAAATTTTACTAACCATTGCTTCTGCTCTAACAAAGCGCCACATGTTGTTAATGTACAAAGTGTGAAAACAGCACCTAAAACGAGTGATATCGTATCTAATTTGGTATAAGAAAACAATATTACTGATCCAGCAGTCAAGGCTATTAGGAATTGTACTAAAACATATCCCATAAGCTTTGACTGAAATTCGGGATTATACTTTTTGTAGCTTGTTGCATCTATTTCAGGTGCATTTTGAAAACCTCCCAAATGATCAGGAAACCATCCTGGAGGCTTGATAAAAACTTTGATCTTATCGCTTATTTTTGGTGATTGTCGAGCTGTTTTAACTAAATCATCCCAATAATGGAGGTTTGCCCAAAAGGGATTCCAGCTGGCCAAAGGCTTAGTGATCCCATAATAAACTTCTTCTTCTTCCTTTTGAAACGTGCCAAAAAGACGATCCCAAATAATGAGCGTACCTGCATGATTTTTATCGATGTATTTTGGGTTGGAGCCATGATGAACACGATGATGGGACGGCGTGTTTAAGATACATTCTAGAAAGCCCATTGATTTGATGGCTCTTGTATGAATCCAGAATTGGTACAATGTATTGAACGAGCTGAATGTTAAAAACATAATTGGGTCGAAACCTGCAAAGGCTAAAGGCAAATAAAAAACCCAGCTAAACCAACCTTGAAACCAGCTTTGTCTAAGCGCTACCGTCAAGTTATATTCTTCTGATTGATGGTGAACAATGTGTGCCGCCCAAAGTGCATTTACCTGATGGCTCATCCGATGAAACCAGTAATAGAAAAAATCAACACCTATGAAAAGTATAATCCAAATCCAAATGGTTTTCGGCAGGTCAAACAAGCGCCAATTTTCAAAAATATATTTATAACCAAAGAACAAGGCTGTTTTCATGAAAATACCTGTAAGCTGCTGCCCTATCCCCTGACTTAAGTTCGAGATGCTATCGTTTAACCTGTAAAAATTCAACTTTTTATAAAAGTTATAAGCAAGCTCTATCCCAATCAGAATAAAAAATACAGGCACAGATAAAGCGATGTAATCTACTTTCATGAGTAAAATATTTGGTTAGAATATTTTTACAATTTAAAAAATATTTGCGATTAGTTAAATTATATCGATCAGAATATCAGATGCTTTTGTGCTGGAACTTCATCAAAAAATCAAATATGATGAAGTTTAAAAATACTATCACCATTTTTTATTAGAATTACAATCCTTGAAGAGGAAGCTTTTTGAAAACAGTAGGCAAAACAAGCTGAGCGAATAAAATTATCGGCATAATTAACTGATGGACTTGCAGTTCGCTATTGTTACCTATCAAATTGTAACAAATGTTTTTAGTTTTCGCCTACGGGATTTAATTAGCAAACTTGTTTTAGCTTTCTTACTACAATTTGCTTTTGACTATCCAATCCGAATAAAAACTGTAAAAACTCGTCAGTTTCCTGAATTTCTATTTTCGTAATTTTACCAGAAGCATTCGCATTTTCAATGTATTGCCCTAATTTGAGTTCTAACAGTGTTGATGTAGGAAGATCATCATTTACAATCATTTTAGAGTCGGTAGAATAAGCGTAAAACAAGTATTATCTTCGTTAGAGGTAACCTCAAGTGATCCACCGTGTGCTTTCGCAATTTCAGAAGAAATGTACAAACCTAAACCAAGTCCTTTTTGGTTTGGCTCTACTTCTCCCCTCGAAAAGGGTTGAAATAACCTTTGCATTGCAGCTTCAGGTATTTTTTTACCAGGATTAGCTACGCAAAGTGTGAACTGATTTTCATTGGTTACCGCCGAGATATCGATAGTAGAATCTGCTGAACTATAAGCCAGGGCATTGCCTAACAAATTAGAAAACAGTTGCGCAATCCGCTTTCCATCGGCATGAATGGGATGTGCAATATCAAAGTTCAGTTTCATTTTCTTATCAGGAGATATGGCGTGAATCTCTTCGATAACCTGGTACAAAATCTTTTCTAAATCTTCATCAGGAGTTAGAGAAATATTAATCCCGCCTCCTAGTCTGCCGCTTGCAAAATCGAGCATGTTTTCGATCAAACCATTCATCCGGAATGAAGAATCTTTAATAATGTTAACCAACTTTTGCGTTCGGTCTTCGTGATTGATACGGGCCAACAATTGCGCACTATTAGAAATTGCATTTAATGGATTGCGTAGATCGTGACCTAAAATGGCAATAAACTGTTCTCTAACTTCAGCGGTTTCCTTCTCAATTTTTAGAAGCTCTTCTGATGCCGCCAATTGATCCATCGTATCTAAATGAAAGGCAATCAAATCAGCAAACATCTTGAACATCCCTATTATAGTAGGGTTGTTAAGTTTTGCTGGTCTAGGATCGATGGCGCAAAGTGTACCGAAGAAATCACCATCTTTTCTTACGATTGGAACAGAGATATAACTTTGAAAGCCGTACATTTTTGGCGTATGATGGTTAGCAAACTGCTCATCTTCGGAAACATGATCGATAATCACCGGATCATGATGTTGCCTGATTTCATTACAAATTGTGGTTTTTAAATCTAATTCCCCGCCAGGAACCAAACCAAAATTTATTTTGTCATTAACGTCACAAACCACCCATTTGTCTGAGGTTACTCTCGCAACTGCAGAAAAACCCATGCCTGTAGCATTGCAAACTATTTCTAATATGTTTGCTACTGCAGGAATTTTGCCAATTGATTCTATATCAGCAAGAATGTTATTGTTATTTGTTTGCAAGTGTTAATGGGGATAATGTTGCACAATTTACAAAAATAAATTCGGGAAGAAAAGCCGCTTACTTTTATAACATTCGTTTTACACAAGATACCCGATCAGCTCTGAAAACCCAAATAAAATTTGGCTGCCGAATTAAAACAATCAGGCAGCCAAATATTTATGCTTTTAATAAGTTCGGTCGTTCATGGTAAGTTCTCCATAATAACTCGCCGAATAGCGTGTTTGACCAAGCAAACCAGGCACGGGTAAAGTTTGCCGGATTATCTTTGTTAAACGATTCATGCATAAAACCTTTTCCTGCATGAGTTTTACGAAGCGTATCGATACAATATTTAATTTCTTTATCGTCTTTTGAGGTTAAAGCCCTCATGGTGATACTCATTGGCCAAATCATATCTTGACCAGCGTGAGGACCGCCAATACCTTCCGCAGCGGTGCCTTTAAAAAAGTATGGATTATCTTTTGAGAGTGCAAATTTTCGGGTGTTCTTGTAGATAGGATCATCAACACTCATGGCGCCTAAATAGGGTAAACTAAGTAAGCTTGGCACGTTAGAATCATCCATTAAATAGGCACTCCCGAAACCATCAACCTCGAAGGCATAAATTTTGCCATATTTTGGATGATTGATAATGGCGTGTTTTTGGAGCGCAGCACTCACTTCACTTGAAAGATTTAACAGACTGCTTTCTAATGTTTTATCAGGTTGTAATGCCTTGATCATTTCTGCAGCTTGTTTTAAACTTGATACCGCAAAAAAGTTGGATGGAACCAAAAACGGGAAAATAGTTGCATCATCACTCGGACGGAAAGCCGAACAAATTAAGCCAACAGGATTTACCGGAAAACCATAACCTGCCATTGGCAATGAATCTGTCGGTTGAGTGGTTTCACGTTGAAAGTGATATGGTCCTTTATCCGCTTTGCGTTGCTGCTCTTTGAAAGTTTTCAAGGTGGCTTCAATGCCTTTTTTCCAATCGGCATCGAATGGAGTTTTATCACCAGTTTTTTTCCAATAATGATAAGCTAAACGAATCGGATAACATAAAGAATCGATCTCCCATTTACGCTCATGCACACCAGCCTGCATGGCAGTTTTATCAGTTTTCCACTCACCTACCTTATTTGGATCGCCATAAAAAGCATTGGCATATGGATCTTTTAACACACATTGAGTTTGGTGGATAATTACCCCAGCTATAAGTTTTTTTAGTGGCTCATCTTCATTAATAAATTGAAGATAGGGCCAAACTTGCGCAGAGCTATCGCGAAGCCACATCGCATCGATATCACCAGTGATTACATAAGTATCGGGTCTGCCTTTTTTTTCCTCGTAATAAACAGTAGTGTCCAAAGTATTTGGAAAACAATTCTCGAAGAGCCAGGCTAACTCTGGATTTTTAACATTCGATTGGAATGTTTTGATAGCAGAATCTACTGCTTTGCTTTGAAAATGTCTCTTCCCAGCCGCAACCCTTACTACTGGAAACTCGGGTACAAGATCTGCCGCCAGAGAAAATTTTGATGCCAAAACCCCAGCGCCTAATAAACTGGTGTTTTGTATAAATGTTCGTCTTTTCATTATGGATGTTTATTATAATTTGGTTAATTTAAGTTGCGCCAACCGGGCATAATATTCCAGCATTGCCGCTTGCATAATTAGCGATTTGTTTTTTTGTTTTCCTAAGAGATCGTTGTCATCTCGTTCTTCCGCCCAAATTCGCTCGCCTTCATTAATTAGAAATGATAGTCTACGAGGATCTTTTTCAACCTCGAACAAATCGAGATAACCACGCATTAAAACAACATTGAACCAATAATGATCGCCAAGTTTACTATTGCTGTAAAAATATTTTTGGGCATTACCGGCAATAAACTTCGCCTCATTTAAATACTTTTTATCTTTTGTAATTTGATAAAGGATTACATTGGCTTGCAACATTGTACCAGTGTTGTATGTGTATGTTGCCGAGTCTATTTTTGAATTTTTTATGCTGATGGCATCATAAAATATGCCTTCTGGAGATCGAAGCATTTTATTCGTCCAATTATAAACAAGCATTGCGGTATCCAGGTACTTCTTTTGTTTAGTGGCTCTGTATAATTGTAGTGAAACCAGAACATTCGGTCCGTTTGAACAGGTATTTTTAGATGTTTTTTCATCCTCTTTCCAGTATAATCCTCCACCAATTTTTTCATCGTAGCCGGTTAATAGCCATTGGTAAATCTCTTTGGCTTTTGTTAAATAAATCGAATCTTTTGTCCGATTGTATGCGTCCAGATATGCGATTGCAATCCATTGGTTGTCATCGTAAAAGCGTGAACTTTTGTTGATATACGATTGATAGGATGGCGAGGGAGATGCTGTGGTATAATATTGGTCTATCGCAGAAATTACAGGCTTCATGGCTTGCTTTCGTCCAATGGCCTCACTTTCATTTGCCGCCTGGATTAAAGCACATAAAGGCCACAAGTAGGAATACGGTTTATCGTGATTCCCAATGTTTTCCAAATACAAGCCTTTATCTCTTACTAAAAAATATCTGTTGATATTATTTTCGATAATATCTACCCTCTTCAAATACTTTTCTGTTTTATGTTGCGAATAACTTGAGGCAACATAAAAAAGTGCAGTGAATGTTAAAAAGAATAGTCTAAAGATGTATCTCATTAATGGCGGTTTTTATGCGGGCTATTTTTTCAGTGTTAAGTAATTTTCACTTAATAATTAATTCCATCGTTTAATAATAAGCTATAAAAATATTCGGTTAGCACTAAAAACAAATATTAGTATAATTTCATTAACATCAAAATAAAAAAGCCAGTTAAGCTATTCCTAAATCGATTTTCTTGATGAGGATAAATTTGACTTTGTATGAAATTATTTTTTGCTTTGATGGGATAATTCTATTAAGCCGAGTGAAATTTGGATTGGTACAAAAAAAAATGGACAGAATTCGAGAATTTGTAAAGTTAGCCCTAAACACATGCTGAAAATTACGGCTTGATCTAATTTGAGAAAGGTTATGTCAGGTGTTTCACTGATTCTCCATGTTCATCACAGCGTTTTGTATTCGGGTTCATTGTTTTAGGATTTTACTAATAAAAGAGAGAATTTCAATATAATAAACTCGGCCGGCCGAACCGCAGCCAAACCGATTTCAATAATTAATCTTCCTTCTAAAATATCTAGGGATGTCATGGTTACGCCCAAACCTACATTTACAAAATAGGCATGTTCTGGTTTCGCCCCTGCAAGTGCACCCTGGCGCCATAATTGATTTAAAAAGTTCTCGCACATGGCTTTTACCCGAATCCAGGTATTGGCATCATTTGGTTCGAATACAACAAACTCGGTTGCTTTTTTGATAGATTCCTCCACCATGATAAATAATCTCCGAATAGGAACGTATCGCCATTCATTGTCATTTCCCGCCAACGTTCTGGCGCCCCAAACCAAAGTGCCTTTACTATCAAATTTTCTAATGGCATTTATACTTTTTCCTCCGGTCGGATCGACATTGAGGTAATCTTGTTCCTCATTACTAATTGTAACTAGTGGTTTATCAACTGTTATGATGCTCTCATTTGCCGGAGCTTTCCAAACGCCTCTATTGTTATCTACCCTAGCCATTACTCCAGCTACCATTCCTGATGGATAGAGTGGAACGGTATATGCATTTAATGCAGCCTTAATTTCGTGAAATAAGGTAAAATCAATGCTATCAAAACCGCCAGTTAAAGCTGGGCCACTCAAAGTAACAGCGGGTGTTTTTCTTTTAGGGTCATAAACCATAGTGATGTTATTGCCTTCATTTCCGGCGGTAACCGCAGTTAAGGTAGCAATAGTGCCATCTACAGTTGCAACTACCAGAGCAGAAAGATCGGGGTTAGCAGCAATAGCTGCCCTAAGTGATTCGGCAGATACCTCCCCGCTTCCTAAAGGGATACCATCACTTCCTCCAAACTTGAAACTGATCCCTGCTATGGAAATAGAATGATTTTCAAGATCATTAGATTCGAAAGTTATAGTTCCAGAGGCCTTCAATGCAGTAACGGGATTAGATGTATCAATTATTTTGGTAATTGACTGTTTAGTATCGCCAACCTTCTTGTAAATACCATTGTTTGTCCCTATACCCCTATTATCAGCTGCAATCTTAATAAAATCATCAGCGGTATGATTATAGATAGCTTTTGTTTGAATTTTCGGATAATAAGCTGCTCCATACTTTAAATGAGCAGCGCTAACAAAATCACTGCGAAATGTATCGGCATCGCGAATAGGCGTAGCCGAGCCAGATTGTGGTACATCCAGTATGGAAAATCGATCTTTCAACTTTGCGCACTGGGCAAGCATGGCATCGTTCAGTTCTAGTATTTCCGATGCCGATGATAGCGCTGTAATTTCTGGAATAGCGAGTAAAGTAATCGCATCCTCTTTTTCACACGCGTCTAATCCATTTTTTAAATCGCTTTTAACTATGACTGGTGTTTCGGCAAAATCACCTACAGAAACAACGAAACATGGACCGCCACCATTATCATAAAACATTTTTACATGATAATAAAGTAGATAGCCCGAAACTGTAGTTGTTGGATTTACTGCAATCTTCGGCATAGTAGAACCCTTATCCGGATTTTCTATAGTAACTTCCAAAAGCTCAGGATACGCTAGCCCAAAATATTGCTCAAATTCTAAAAGCGAAGTAATGCGTTGAGGTACGTTTACATCGAAAGCAATTCCGTTTTTTTCCCGCTTAGCGGTATAACCAATAAAACCCGGTATAGCAGTTTCTAACTGGGCAATGGAGGGTGGAAAAATTGAAATCTCCTCAACATAAACTCCCGGATTTTTGTATTTTAAAGCCATTTTTTAAGTGATTGATTTTTCAAGCTTATGTTGCATTTCTTTTAAAAGTGTTGATTTCCAGGTATTCAAATTTGTTAATGGAAATAAATGCAACTCTTCCATGCGTAACCTGCTGTACGTGCTCTCAAACGCTTGACATACGGAGTTTGTACATCACCGACGGAAGATAACTGTGTCCGATAGCGCTCCATAAATGGTTTATTTGTTCGAAATTAAGATTCACAAGCGCTATACTTAATTGTTCAGTGTTAGAATCGATGATAGATGATTGAGGCGAATTGGACGGTGTAAAAACATTTTTATTCTGGAAAAAAGAAATTACCTGCGATAACCTTTCCAAACCTTCCAGATAATCCGTTCGGGGCGTTATAGTTGCTTCGTAATGAAAGTTTGCGGAGATTAGGATGTATAAGCTAAGACCCATACCAGGATTTCTGGATTCACTCTCACCCGGCATGTTTCTTACAGTTACAAACTGATTTTTGGCAATAAGATCTTCTTCAATGTTAATTAAGGTTAAGCCCAGGCTTTGATGAGGAATAGCTAATTTACCATCGTAAACGAGATTCGAAACAACAATATAATCTTCGTTTGTTGTTCCGATAAGATGGTTGAAATAGCCATTAATTTCTTTCGAAATGAAATCTAGAGCAGTGTTGATCATAGGCAAATTTCATGTAAGATTATACTTGTAATTAAATGATTACCATAAACTTACCTGTGAAAATAGTGAAATTTATCTACAATTATTTGAAAATTATCAATCAAAATCTTTGTTTACCTAGAGAATTCCATCAATTAAAAATGGGTAGCTTCATTGGGCGTTTCATTTTTTTTGATCGAATGTTATTGGTTATCTTAAAATTAGAAGAGTTTCTCTAAATCTGTTAGTGATAGATTATCGCAAAATATTTTTACGCAGCCAATTGATCGTTCGGGCGCTTGCCCCACAAAAAAACCGCTGGCCTTAGCCAGCGGTTTAAACATCAATAAAGATGATTTTGAATCTTATTTCTTAGGTTTAGCGCTCATATAAAAAGTGAGCTTTCCACCATTGGTAATGTCAGTATGCTTTATTTGATGGTTTGTAATTTCCTTATCATTCAACATTACTTTTTGAACGTATACATTTTTATCGCTTTGCTTAATTGCTTCAACAGTAAAGGTTTTTCCGTTTTCTAAATTAATCACAGCATTATTAACCAGCGGGCTTCCTAACGAATAAACATCTGAACCTGGTGCAACCGGATAAAAGCCCATAGCTGAGAACATATACCAGGCGCTCATTTGGCCGCAATCGTCATTTCCACCTAAGCCATCAGCAGTAGGTTTATATTGCATATTTAGAATGTGGCGAATTTGTGCCTGCCCTTTGTAAACCTCATCCGTCCAGTTGTACAGGTAAGCCACGTGATGTGCGGGCTCATTTCCATGAACGTAACCGCCAATAATGCCTTCACGTGTAATATCTTCAGTATGAGCGAAAAACTCATCAGGCAAATGCATGCTAAATAAAGAATCTAAACGAGCTGCAAATTTCTTTTTTCCGCCCATCACTTCCACTAAAGAAGTGGGATCATGTGGCACAAAGAAACTGTAATTCCAGCTGTTTCCTTCAATAAAACCTTGCCCTTCTGTGTCTTTCGGGTCAAATGCATTTTTAAAAGTTCCATCAGCTAAACGTGGACGCATAAAACCCGAGGCAGCATCGTAGTTATTTCTCCAGTTATTAGAGCGTTTAATAAATTCGTTATAAACGTCCATTCGGTTTAATTTTTTTGCCAATTGTGCAATCGCCCAATCATCATAAGCATATTCTAAAGTATTTGAAACTGATACGCCACTTTTTTCTGCAGGAATATAACCCTTATCCATATAGTAACCAATCCCTTCATAATCGCGGTGTTTAGCCGTTGTTACACAAGCATCTAAAGCTTTGTTTGCATCGCCGTTGTAGGTACCTTTAATTATGGCATCCGCCAAAACAGAAACACTATGGTAGCCACTCATACACCAGTTATCGTTTGCATAATGCGACCAAATCGGCAGCATTTTTAAACTGCTCTGATCATAATGGGCTATCATCGATTTTACCATGTCATTACTTCTACTTGGTTGCATAATGTTAAAGAAGGGATGCAAAGCCCGGTAGGTATCCCATAGCGAAAAAGTAGTATAATTGGTAAAACCTTCTGCTTTATGAATGCCCTGATCCAAACCTTTATATTCTCCATTTACATCAGTGTAAGTTGTTGGATTAATAAATGAGTGATATAGTGCAGTATAAAAATTAATCTTATTATCGTTCGAAGTACTAACTTGAATTTTGTTCAATTCTTTATTCCAGGTAGTTTGTGCCTGCGTTTTAACTTTATCAAAATCCCAGCCTGAGATTTCAGCACGCATATTTTGCAAGGCATTTTCCTGACTTACCGGAGATAGCGCAAACTTAATTTTTACCTTCTCTCCCTCCTGCGTATCAAAATCAAAATACATTTTTAGCTTTTTACCAGCAATTTCAGGGAAGTTTTGATCCTGGTTAAACTTACCCCAGAAACCGCGATATGCCTGTTTAGCATCGTAACTCTTACGGCCATAGCTTTTAAAAGGTTTAGAAAAACTCATAGCAAAATAAACGGTACGTGTTCTTGCCCAACCATTGGTTTGGCGATAGCCTGTAACTAAAGTATCGTTAACTACGCGAACATAAGTCCATACGGTTTTATCCTCATAATTGTAAATCCCAGCCATCAAATCGAGAATGATGTGCGATTGATCTGATTTCGGAAAGGTGTACTGATGCATCCCGACTCTATTTGTCGCTGTTAATTCAGCAGTGATATTGTCGTCATCCAACTTTACTTTATAATAACCCGCTTCAGCTTTTTCGTTTGCATGAGAATATGCAGAGCGATATCCACCTTTTGGATTGTCGGCCGTACCCGGATTTAACTGGAGCTTTCCTTGGGTAGGCATAATTAAAAAATCACCTAGATCTGAGTGACCTGTACCGCTAAAATGTGTATGACTGAAGCCTGTTATCGTTTTATCTTCATATTTATAACCTGCACAATATTTATAAACGTCGCCATTATATTTACCATTTACCTCGTAAGATAGCGTATCTGTTTCCGGACTTAACTGTACCGCACCAAACGGAACTGTAGCTCCAGGATACGTATGTCCCATTTTTGAGGTACCAATAATAGGTTTAACATATTGAACTAAATTCTGCTGTGCCGAGGCCATAAATGACGACAATAACAAACAAGGCAGGATAACTTTTTTAATCATATTTGTTTAAAATTGAAACTTTATATTTTGAAGATTCTAAGGTATTAATTAAAAAACTAATCTGCATAAAATCTTAAACTAAATCGTTTAATCAATAGAAAAAATACAATTGACATGGAAGCCTATTTTCGATTTGGAAAGCATGTTTCTGTGCTTTTAGTTTATTTCAGTCCTGCTCTTTGCTTATCCCGATGAAAAATCGGGAACCGCTGACGATCAGGTTTAGACACAAAGTGGCCTGCTAAACATCAGGTTTGCTAGCGAGCGTCCAAAACCCTTGTTTAGGGAAAGTAGAATGAGAAATAGCGAATCATAAGGAAATAGGCATTCAGAAAGGCTTTTTGAGTCAAGATTTGAAAGGACGTACGATCTGCTTTTTACAAGTAACTGACTTGCTTTAAAAAAATTGAGGTAAATAAACCTTATTTTTGCATCCAATTATTTTGAAATGAGTAAACACGGTAGAATTCTGGTAGCCATGAGTGGCGGGGTTGATAGTTCGGTTGCGGCAGTAATGTTGCATGAGCAAGGCTATGAAGTAATTGGATTAACCATGAAAACCTGGGATTATGCCAGTGCAGGTGGAAGTAGCAAAGAAACCGGTTGTTGCTCGTTAGATAGTATTAACGATGCCCGTACACTTGCGGTAAACTATGGTTTTCCACACTACATTTTAGATATCCGCGATGAATTTGGCGACTATGTAATCGATAACTTCGTTGATGAATACTTAGCTGGAAGAACTCCAAATCCATGCGTTTTGTGCAATACGCATATTAAATGGGAAGCTTTGTTAAAACGTGCCAATAAACTGGATTGCGAATTTATTGCCACTGGTCATTATGCAAACATCCGCCAGCAAGATAGCGGGCGATATGTTATTTCAAAAGGAAAAGACGAAAATAAAGATCAGTCATACGTGCTTTGGGGTGTTTCGCAAGAAAATCTTTCGCGAACTAAATTCCCCTTAGGAAGTTTTGCGAAGTCCGAAATCAGACAAATGGCATTGGATATGGGTCAGGAAGAGTTGGCTAAAAAATCAGAAAGCTACGAGATTTGCTTCGTACCTGATAATGATTACAGGGCTTTCTTGAAACATAAAGTTGAAGATTTGGAAGACAGAGTTGCCGGCGGAAATTTTATTCTAAGCAATGGAATGGTTGTTGGCCAGCATAAAGGTTATCCGTTCTATACCATAGGGCAACGTAAAGGTTTAGGTGTAGCATTTGGCGAACCTATGTTTGTTACTCAGATATTGCCAGAAAGTAATACCGTTGTGTTAGGAAAAGCTGAAGAATTGGAACGTAGAGAAGCAATGGTGCGTAACATTAACCTGATTAAATATGCAAGCATTGAAGAACCAATGAACGATGTAATTACCAAAATCCGTTATAAAGATGCTGGCATGTTAAGTACCATTGTACAAGAAAAAGACAGAATGCGTGTAGTTTTTGATCATAATGTATCGGCAATTGCACCAGGACAATCTGCAGTTTTTTATGAAGGAAACGATTTACTGGGTGGCGGTTTCTTAGTGTAAACACCTCCAAAAGATATAATGATCCCGACTAATGAAAATTTAGTCGGGATTTTTTTTTGCCCAAACATTCTTGCAGGTGCTAGCCAAATGCTGAGGTAAGCAAACAAAAAAACGTTTAAACTTATTTATTAAAGGAATTGACCCATTATTAGCAGATATGAATCACACAAAACGACCTTTTCAGCCAATTGAAAATTACGGCATCATCGGCAACCTCAAAACCGTTGCTTTAGTATCCTTACAAGGGTCGATTGATTTTATGTGTGCACCAAATTTTGATTCTCCTACCGTATTTGCCACCATGCTCGATTCGAGAAAAGGTGGTTTTTTCGCCGTTGAACCCGATTTAGAAAATTTCACCAGCAAACAACTCTATTTGCCTGGCACTGCAATTTTACTGACCCGCTATTTTTCTGATGCAGGAATAGCGGAGCTAACCGACTTCATGCCTATTGAAAAAGGGAATGTTGCGCTTAATAGTGCTATTGTAAGACAAATAAAAACTGTACGTGGAAGTATCAATTTTAAGGTGAGTTGCGTTCCTCGCTTTGGTTATTCGGAAAGCGACTACGAAACCGAATGTTTGGAAACAGAAATTAAGTTTACCTGCAAGAAAGAAAATCTGCAAATCAATATGATTTCGGATAAAGCACTAAGGGTGAACAAGAAAAACGGTTATAGTGAATTTACCTTAAAGGAGGGCGAAGTGGCCACAATCGTTATCGAATTTTTAGAAAATGATGAAAAAGGGCAAGACTTTGAGTTTTATAAAGAGCAATCCTATCACCAAACGAAAGACTTTTGGATTAACTGGATTAACAAAACCAGTTACACCGGAAGATACAGTGAACTGATACGGCGATCGGCTATCACACTAAAGCTCCTTACTTCTGTAAAACATGGTTCTGTTGTAGCCGCTCCTACTTTTGGCCTTCCAGAGGCCATTGGAGGCAACCGAAATTGGGATTATCGTTATACCTGGATTCGCGATGCGGCCTTTACCATGTATGCCTTTTTAAAATTAGGATTTAATGATGAGGCAACCGCATTCATCGACTGGATTTTTAGCCTCTGCCAACAAATTGATTTGCAGTTGGTTTATCAGATCGATGGAGAAACAAGCATCGAAGAAAAAGAGCTGAAACATTTTGAAGGCTATCGTTCTTCTAAGCCCGTCAGGATCGGTAATGCTGCAGCAAAACAATTGCAAATTGATATTTACGGAGAGTTGATTGACACGATTTACATCTATAATAAATCGTATAAACCAATTACGTATGAGTTTTGGACCCTTATTGAAAAACAAATTGCCCAGGTGATCAAAAACTGGAAAAAGGCTGATCATGGAATATGGGAGATCAGAAGTGAGAAAAAAGAGTTTCTCCATACGCGTTTAATGTGTTGGGTTGCACTCGATAGGGCAATTAAAATAGCTGAACATCGCTCTTTTCCCTATCCTGAAAATGAATGGCATCAAATCAGGAGTGACATCTACAACGATATTTATCACAACTTTTGGAGTGAAAAACTGGGTGCGTGGGTACAATATAAGGGTGCGACACATGTAGATGCAAGCGTTCTGCTGATGCCTTTGACTCATTTTATTTCTCCTATAGAACCGCGTTGGCTTTCAACTATGAAGGTTATTGATGAAGAATTATTGGTTGATGTTCTGGTTTATCGCTACAATAACGGCTTAAGAAATATCGATGGCCTTGAAGGGGAAGAAGGCGCCTTCAATATGTGTTCTTTTTGGTTCATTGAAGCTTTGGCTAAAAGTGGAGAATTGGAGCGGGCAGTAGAAAACTTCGAAAAGATGATTGGTTATGCCAATCACCTGCATTTGTTCAGTGAGGAATTAGGAAAAAAAGGCGAACACCTAGGCAATTTTCCTCAAGCCTTTACCCATTTGGCTTTAATTAGTGCAGCAGTAGAATTAAATAAACAAATAGAAAGAAGAACCAGCAAGCTTTAGCTTACTGTTCTTCATAGTGATAAGTTAAACCACCATCAACAAAATAAGTAGAGCCTGTTACATAACCTGCTTCATCAGAAGCCAAAAAGGCCACCACTGCAGCAACATCTTCCACTTTACCCATGCGCCGCATCGGAATATTCTCTAACAAACTCTCCAGCTGTGCTTTATTATTTAACAAATCTTGATTAATTGGGGTGGTTACTGCACCTGGTGCAACATTGTTAATTCGAATATTTAGAGGTGCAAGTTCAGTCGCTAAATTCCTGCATAACATTTTTAATGCTCCCTTACTGGCACAGTACGCGGCAAAGTGCGGAAATACGATCTCTTCGTGAACAGAACTCATATTAATAATGGTACCCGCCCGCTTTTCTCTTTTACAATATTTAACAAAAGCCTGAATGCCAAAAAAAACACCTTTGAGATTCGTATCCATTACAATGTCGTAATCTTCTTCTGTTACCTCCCAGAAATCTGCTTTTTTTTCTAAGCCTGCATTATTGATTAAAATGTCCAGCGATCCAAAAACTTTTGTTGCATCATCAATCAGCTTTAAAACTTCGGTAGTTTTGCTCACATCAGCAGCTAAGAATTTGGCTTTTCTGCCCATTGCTTCGATTTCGGCGATCAATTTTTCTCCGCGTTCGTCAAATTTACGTCCATTTAAAATAATGTCAGCACCTTCTTTGGCCAATCTCAATGCACAAGCCTCTCCTATTCCCTGGCTGCTTCCTGTAATCAGCGCTATTTTATTTTCGTAACGATTCATCATCAAATTTTAAATACTAAAGGTCTGTTTAGCCTATAATGTTTTAAAAGATTTAAAAAATGCCTAGCGCTTGGTTTAGATAACGGAAGCACATTTTCTAAAATTAAGAGGAGTACCATTTTAGATATAAAGAATGGTTTTTAGATAGCTTTTGTATATTTTTATGCGTTCAGAGCTGCTCATCATTCAAATGCTATTAATTAAAAACCTAATTCATTGCTATTTAATAATATGTAGTTCAATCACATTAAATCTATCTCCTAAACGTTGCCGAAAACGGGGCGTGAAAAATAAAAAAATGAGTCAACAAAATAATTACGATGCAGAATTTTGTGGAAATCTTGCCATCCATCAAACCAACTCCATACAAGATTTCGGATATCTTTTAGTTCTAGATACCGAAAATCTTAATATCATTCAAGCCAGTGAAAATGTCAACGAAATAATTGGTTGTATCGCCAAAGAATGCATATTTAATGCTTTTCAGCAGTATTTATCTGATGAAGATTTTGAACATTTTAAAGCTGGAGTGAGTAAAGGCCTAAGAAATCGTTTGCCCTTCCAGTATTCACTAAAAAATGGATCGCTTGCCGAACCAGTAAATATTCTGGCTCATGTTAAGAAAGAATTTATCATCCTTGAAATAGAAAAGATAGATGACGAACCTGAGCGAAGTTTTACCAAAGTATTTCAAGAAGTAAGATCGTTTATTTCCACATTAGAAAGTACCGAAAGCCTGCAAAATGTTTGTGAGGCGAGTATTAAAGAGATTCGAAGAATTTCTGGTTTTGATGGGATTAGAATGTATCGTTTCGATAAAAACTGGAACGGAACCGTAATAGCCGAAGAGATAACTGGTGATTTAGAAAGTTATTTAGGACAAACGTTTCCTGCTTCTGACGTTCCGAAGCAAGCCAGAGCACTGTATTTGAAAAATCCATTTCGTTTGATTCCGAATAGAAATTATCAAACCATTAAACTTTTCCCGGTTATTAATCCTATTACCAATGGTTTCTTAGATCTTTCGGATTGTAATTTACGCAGTGTAGCCAACGTACATTTGGAATATATGGCCAATATGAATGTAACCGCATCTATGTCTATACGCATTATGGTCGATGGTACCTTGTGGGGTTTAATCTCCTGCCACCACATTACCAGCAAATACCTCAGCGTAGAAAGCAGATCAGTTTTTGATTGGTTAAGCATGGAAATTTCCTATCGAATTTCGTCCATTATAAAACATGAGCAGTTAATGGATCACGCTAAATTGTTGCATCAACGAAGTGTAATCACGGACTTAGTTTACTCCGAAAACGACATCGTTAAAGGAATTTTAACAGACGAAAACCAAAACCTGCTTTCGTTGTTTAATGCTACTGGTGCGGCCTTGAGCTTAAACGGAAAAATTAAAACTTTAGGCACTGTACCAGATATGGATGATTTGGAAAATCTTGTACTTTGGCTTGAAGGAAAAGGGATTAATAAAGTTTTTGCGAGTGAAAATTTAGGAGAAATTTACGAGGAGGCGAAAAACTATGCTGCTGTAGCGAGTGGTTTACTGGTTATTCCAATTGAATCAAGCAAAGGAGAATTTTTGATTTGCTTTAGGCCTGAGGTAATAGAAGATATTAAGTGGGGCGGAGATCCTAATCAGGCGATCAAATTCGAAAAAGACGGTATTAATTATCATCCAAGAAATTCATTTAAGCAATGGTTACAAACTATTTACGGGCAATCTAGCGATTGGCAAGATACTGAGTTGGAAATGGCGGAATCTTTAAGAAACTTCCTTTTTGAATTTAGGGCTAAACAAATTTATAATTAAACGGAATGACTGAGCAAGTAGTTAAAGAAACTTCAAAAAGATACGATAAATATATTGTTGCAATTGGAGCGTCGGCAGGTGGTTTAGAAGCTATACATGAGTTTTTTGATCACATGCCTAGCAACACCAGCTTCTCTTTTGTAGTTATTCAACATCTCTCATCAGATTATAAAAGTTTGCTGGTAGAACTTGTCGCCAAGCATACCCACATGAAGGTTTTTGAAGCAGCCAATAACATGGCTATTCAACAAGATTGTGTTTATATCATCCCCAACAATAAATTAATGACCGTAAGCCAGGGGCGATTAAAACTGGCAGACAAGTCCGTTATCAAAGCACCTAATACCGCTATAGATAATTTTTTATACACGCTAGCCACAGATAAAAGAGAAAAAGCAATCGCCGTAATACTTTCAGGCACAGGTACTGATGGCACCAAAGGGATTCAGGCCATTAAAGAAAATGGCGGTATGGTTATCGTTCAAGAACCCTCAACCGCAAAGTTTGATGGAATGCCCAATAGTGCAATCTCATCTGGCAATGTAGATCATATACTTGCTGCGCCAGATATGCACAAGGAACTTTTCAATTATGTTAATGAGGAGCCTGTGAAAGTGCTTGAGAATGGTAAAATAAATGAAAAGCTCTTGGATGAGATTTTTAAACTCGTTCATTTACAGAGTGGCAACGATTTTAATTTATATAAAACGCCAACAATCATCAGGAGAATTGGGCGAAGGATGAACGAGAATGGTATCAAAACGCTCGATCAATACGTCGCATTTCTGAGAAAAAACGAAAAGGAAGTTGCCATTTTAGGGCAGGATTTTTTAATTGGAGTAACTAAATTTTTTAGAGATAAAGGTGCCTTTGAAGCATTTGCCGATCAGGTTAATCAAGTTTTAAAAGAAAAATCTGCTGGTGACACGCTGAAAATATGGGTTTGTGCCTGTAGCACCGGACAAGAAGCATATACTGTTGCCATTATAGCCAATGAATGTGTAGAGAAATCGAAAAAGAAAATTGATATTAAGATTTTTGCTACTGATATTGATGATAAAAGCATCGAAATTGCTTCCAGAAACCAATATCCTGCGAGTATCAGTAAAGAAGTGCCACCGAAATATTTCAAAAAATATTTTCATCAGGATGGCAAGTTCTATGGAGTAATTCCAAGCATTAGGAAGCAAGTTGTTTTTGCCAAGCACGATGTAATTAAGTCGCCTCCTTTTATTAAGAATGACTTGATTACGTGCCGAAATATGCTGATCTACGTGAATAGTGTTTTACAAGAAAAAATACTATCCATATTTCACTTTTCGTTGGTATCGAACGGTTATTTAATGCTGGGCTCAAGTGAAACTGCATCGTCTTTGCGAGCTGGATTAACTGAGGTTTCGAGCAAATGGAAAATTTACCAGAAAACTGGAGTGATCAACTATTCCAGCTATAATACCTACAACACCGGATCGAGACAGACTTCAGATCAAGGCAAAAAGAAAAGCAGCTCCAGCGATTTTGCGATTAGCCCAATTGAAAAAAGTTTCAATAACTTTTTAACCAGAGATTTAGGCTACGTGGGCATTTACATAGATAAATCGTACTTGATGCAAGATGCGATTGGTGATTATCGCAAATTTCTTTTTCTCCCTGAAGATAAACTGGAGCTGAACATATTGAAAATGGTACCGAAAGAAATTTCTATCATTTTAAATACGGCTTTGAGAAGCGCCTGGAAAGACAATAAAATTACCCATTTAAAAAGAGTTAGATTTTCTTCAAACGACAAAGAAACCTATTTAAATATTTCGGTTCAACCCCCACAATCTACAGATACCAGTACCTTCACCCTGGTAGTTTTTGGAGAAAGCACTTTAGAAACTATTCCTGATAAAGATGATTTAGGCTCGGTAAATTACCATACCGGCGATCAAAATGAGTATATTTTTGAGCTGGAGGCAGAGCTGAACGAAACCCGTAACAATCTGCAATTGGCGGTTGAAGAAATGGAAACCACCAATGAGGAGCTTCAATCTACCAACGAGGAACTGCTTTCTGCAAATGAGGAATTGCAATCGAGTAATGAAGAATTACAATCATTGAATGAGGAATTGCATACCCTAAACACCGAGCATCAGGTTAAAATAAAGGAGTTAATTGAACTCAATGATGACTTGGATAACTATTTCAGAAGTACCGATATCGGGCAGATTTTTGTTGATTCAGGGATGTACATCCGCAAGTTTAATGCGGCTGCAATTAGTATGGTTAATTTAATTGAGGCTGATATCGGTCGCTCAATTGAACATATTTCTAACAACATTAAAACGGACAACTTAAATAGGGATATAGATTCGGTTATCAAAACAGGCAAGATTGTAGAAAAAGAAATCCACATCAAAAATGGCAATAGCAGTTTGATGCGGATTATGCCATACATCAGAAAAGACAAGAAAATGGATGGTGTGGTGATTACATTTGTTGATATCTCGAAACTAACCGAGCTAAGTAACATCATTACTGCAGTTTTTAATGCCAGTTTAAATGGTGTAATTGCTTTTAAAGCAGTTCGAAATAAGCAACATTTCATCACCGACTTTGAATGTTTATCTTTTAATGAGGCTTCCTTAAAAATTCTTGGCAAGAATGAAAAAGAACTTGCTGGCGGAAAACTTCTCGAACATTTGCCTGAAATTGCTGAAGGAAATATTTTTAATAAATACATCAATGTAGTAGAGAAAGGCACATCTTTACAGTTTGAGTTAAAACTTAACGATAAGGTTTGGTTAGAAATTGTTGCCGTGAAAATGGCTGATGGTTTTGCTGCCACCATAACTGATATCACAAAACAGAAATTATCAGAAGAAAAGTTAAAACGCAACTATAACGAGTTACTAGGCACCAGAGAGAACCTAAAAGAATTAAATACAGAACTGGAACAAAAAATTCTGGAGCGTACAGTTAGGCTTTCCGAAAGCGAAGAGCGTTTTAATCTTGTATCTCAGGCTACCAATGATACCATTTGGGATTGGGATTTGGCCAATAACACCATGTGGCGAAACGATAATTTTGCCACAATGTTTGGTTATGAAAATAATCCAGGTAGTCAGAACATTTCATTTTTCTTTGAAAACATTCATCCTGATGACAGAAAACGGGTAAAAGACAGTGTTTACGAAGCCATTAATAATTCGGAAACGCAGTGGACCTCGCAATATCGACTTAAAAAAGCCGATGGAAGCTATGCTACCATTCTCGACCGGGGAAGCATTTTGTTAGATGATAACGGAGTTCCATATAGAATGGTAGGCTCTATATTGGATATTACTGTTTTAATTGACACAGAAACAAAACTGAATTCAACAGAAAAAAAATTCCGCAAAATTTTCGATTCGAACGTAATCGGGATGATCTTCTCTGATGTTAAAACCGGAAGAATTGAAACAGCTAACAAAGTTTTCATTGATATGCTCGGTTATACTTCGAAGGATCTAGAGAAAGGTATAATCAAATGGAATGACATTATCCCTCCTGATTTTATTCCGATTAGCAAAATATCGGCTGATATGGTTAAGAACGAAGGTTTTTGTCCGCCATTTGAAAAGCAATACATTACTAAAAGCGGTAAAACGATCGATGTATTGGTAGGCTCTGCCATTTTAGATGATGAAGATGGAAAAGATGCTGTTTCTTACATTATTGATATTAGCAAGCAGAAACACAATGAAAAACGCCGGAACGAACTTCAAAAGTTAATCAAAAAGCAGCAGGATGAGTTTTACAGTATTTTCAAAAAAGCTCCTGCTTTAATCTCCATCAGAAGAGGTAAAGATTTAGTTTATGAGTTTGTAAACGAAGCTTTTATTCAATTTGACGGGGGCAGCAATTACATTGGAAAAACACAGCTCCAGGAAGGATCGCAATTTGAAACTGAAGAGCTTAAAAATATCGAAAAGAAGGTATTAGCTACCGGAGAAACATTTATTGCGAACTCCTACAAACTTCAGCAAAAGGACGAAAATACCGGAGCAATAAAAGACAGTTGGTTCGATATTATCCTTAACCCTGTTTTCTCTGATAATGGTGCAATTGATGGTGTAGCATTTTTTGCCTTCGAAGTGACCGATTTAATGATTGCGCAAGAGGCGACTAAAGATCTGATGAACAAAAAAGATGAGTTCATGAGTATTGCCAGCCACGAATTAAAAACCCCTATCACCAGCATTAAAGGTTATTTACAATTTGCGCTTAAAATGGCTCAACAAGAAAAGTTCGAACATATTTCGGGTTTTATTGATAAGGCCACTAAACAAATAGGCAAATTGACTTCGCTGGTTGATGATTTACTGGATGTTACCCGGATTCAAGCTGGGAAAATGGTATTTACATTTTCAGACTTTAATATCAATGAGGTAATTGAAGAATCAGTTGATGGCATGCAAGGAAGTTTGGGAAAACATTCGGTAACCATGGAAATGGAAAAAGATGTTATTGTACATGCTGATAAGAACCGAATTGAGCAAGTGGTTTCTAACTTCCTTTCTAATGCATTGAAATATTCGCCACATTCAGACGAAATTATTATTAAAACAGAGCTAAAAGAAGCAAGTTTACGGGTCGCTGTAAAAGATTTTGGCATTGGAATTCCGAAAGACAAAGCCGATTATATTTTCGACAGGTTCTTTAGAGTCGAAGAATCCTCACACTTATTCTCTGGACTGGGCTTGGGATTATATATCTCGGCAGAAATTATTGAAAGACATGGAGGCGAGATTGGCGTAATTAGCGAAGAAAATAAAGGGTCAGAATTTTGGTTTGAAATCCCTCTTTAATGAAGGTTACTTTAGTGCTCAAGTTCAATATCATCAAGCGAACTTGGGCCAACTTTATTTGATTTTTTAACTACCGTAAAAGTTCCATTTAACTCCATTACCACCGCTTGAACATCTTCCAGACTTTCAAGCCGATATTTTCTGATTTCAGAGTAAATCTCCTCTTCGGTAATCACTTCCTTCTTCATGGCGGGTAGAATAAACTTTCCATTATAAAACAAGAGTGTAGGAGTAGAATTGATCATATCCTCCATTTTTGAAGAGTTTTTAGCCAGGAATGCCAGGAGATATTGTAAGGCAATAATGGTGATTAGGGCAACAAAACCCTCGACAAGCGGTACCTTTTTTAAAATCATCGACGATAATGTGGAACCAAGTGTAACGGTTACCACAAAATCAAATGCATTAAGCTTGGCAAGTGTTCTTTTCCCTGAAATCCGGATAAATATGAAAAGGACAATATATGATATTACCGCACAGATGATGATGTGAAATACAGCTGGCCAATCTTTAAAAAACAAATGTTCCCTGCATAAAATTTAGCGCCACATTCTCCAGAGCGGCAAATCATTTGATGCGATTTCGTTGTTAATCTCATCCCAAAATGCTCTACTGATGTCGTTAATACCTGCAACCGTTCGGTTTTGTTCCTTATTGTGTGAATTAGAAACTGATTCATTTTCCTGACTATTGTTGTAGTGATTCTCGTGATTGATATCCATAGTTAAAAATGTTTTGATTAATATTTCTAACATAATGAACGAAAAAATGTTTATTATAATCTGAATTTCAAGTGTAATAATCTCGAAAGGTTAGCGATATTACACCGATAATAAGATCTCTATAAAACAAAAAAGGGCACCTGAATGGCGCCCTTTTTTATTATTCTAAGCCTTTATTTTAAACCAAATCAAAACGATCCAGGTTCATTACTTTAGCCCAGGCTGCCACAAAATCAGCAACGAACCGTTCTTTAGCATCCGAACCAGCGTAAACTTCGGCAATTGCCCTTAACTCTGAGTTTGAACCAAAAACAAGATCGGCACGTGTAGCCGTCCATTTTGGTTGGCCAGTTTTTCTATCGCTACCCAAATAAACTTCCTTATCATCAGAAACGGCTTTCCATGCGGTATTCATATCCAACAAATTCACAAAGAAATCGTTACTCAGCTGGCCAGGTTTTAGCGTTAAAACACCATTTTTAGATCCATCGAAATTGATATCCAGTGATCTTAAACCGCCTAACAACACGGTCAACTCTGGCGCTGTTAACGTAAGTAATTGCGCCTTATCAATTAATAACTCTTCAGTAGAAACGGTGAAACGCGTTTTGCTATAATTACGGAAACCATCTGCTTGTGGCTCCAGGTATCCAAACGATTCTATATCAGTTTGTTCCTGAGAAGCATCCATCCGCCCTGCAGTGAAAGGTACTTTATTGGTAAAGCCAGCATCGCTGATCGCTTTTTCAACAGCAGCCGAACCAGCTAAAACTATTAAATCGGCGATAGAAATTTGTTTACCATCAACCTGTGAAGCATTGAAATCTTTTTGAATATTTTCTAAAACAGATAATACTTTTTGCAGTTGCGCCGGGTTATTCACTTTCCAATCTTTCTGTGGCGCCAAACGAATACGTGCACCATTGGCGCCGCCCCGTTTGTCAGATCCTCTAAAAGTTGAGGCTGAAGCCCAGGCAGTAGAAACCAATTCGGAAACGCTTAAGCCCGATTGCAATACTTTCGATTTCAATAATTCTATATCTGATTCAGTTACCAGAGCATGGTTAACTGCTGGAATTGGGTCTTGCCAAAGTAATTCCTCTTTTGGAACATCAGGACCAAGATATCTTGCAACCGGGCCCATATCTCGATGCGTTAATTTAAACCAGGCTCTAGCAAAAGCATCCGCAAACTGATCAGGATTTTCCAGAAAGTTTCTGGAGATCTTTTCATAAGCAGGATCGAAACGCAAAGAAAGATCTGTAGTTAACATGGTAGGTTTGTGCTTTTTCGTCGCATTAAAGGCATCAGGAATAATATCATCTGCATTTTTTGCGATCCATTGGCGTGCACCCGCCGGACTTTTACTCAATTCCCATTCAAACCCAAATAGATTTTCGAAGAAATTATTACTCCATTGCGTTGGAGTAGTGGTCCAGGTTACTTCTAAACCGCTTGTTATGGTATCTTTACCAGCGCCTGAACCGTAACTGTTATGCCAACCGAATCCCTGGCTCTCGATATCAGAAGCTTCTGGCTCTTTGCCTACATGATCTGATGATGCCGCCCCATGGGTTTTGCCGAACGTGTGTCCGCCTGCAATTAGAGCAACCGTTTCTTCATCATTCATAGCCATTCTTCCAAATGTATCACGAATATCTTTCGCCGCTAAAATTGGATCAGGGTTGCCATCAGGTCCTTCAGGGTTAACATAAATTAAACCCATTTGAACTGCAGCAAGAGGTTTTTCGAGGTTTCTGGTATGCACATCTCCATCCGCATTATCATCACTAACCAAAACACCCTCATCCTTAACGCCCTCAGATCCATGCGCATAACGAACATCACCTCCAAGCCAGGTTTTTTCGGAACCCCAATAGACAGATTCGTCGGCTTCCCAAACATCTTCTCGTCCACCAGCAAAGCCAAAAGTTTTAAAACCCATTGATTCTAGCGCCATGTTACCAGCAAGAATCATTAAATCGGCCCAAGAGATTTTTTGACCATATTTTTGCTTGATAGGCCATAGCAATCTTCTGGCTTTATCCAAACTTACATTATCTGGCCAGCTGTTTAGTGGCGCAAAACGTTGTAATCCTGCACCTGCGCCTCCCCTGCCATCGCCAACCCGATAAGTACCCGCACTATGCCAAGCCATCCGGATGAATAAACCACCATAATGACCGAAATCTGCTGGCCACCATTCTTGCGAATCGGTCATCAGCTGATGAAGATCACGTTTAACCGCTTCTAAATCGAGACTTTTAAATTCTTCAGCATAATTAAAATTTTTACCTAGTGGGTCAGACAAAGAAGAATTCTGACGTAGAATATTAATTTTCAGTTGATTTGGCCACCAGTCGCGATTTCTGGTTCCGCCGCCACCTACATTTTGCTTCATGCTGCCATTATGAAAAGGGCACTTACTGATGTCGTTTGAGTCATTCTCCATTATAATAATACATTAAGGTTTTACAGTCTAACTACTTTTGTTTTGATAGTATTATAAAAGTAACGGATTAACACTGATAATCCCAATCATTTAATTCTATAATTTGATAGCCAAAATCTATTATCATAATTGGAGGTTTTCTGAAACTTTAACTTTTCCTAACTGTTCTTATCAATATGGAAAACGATAATGAAAACAATGTCGATCTTAAAAATGAAAGATCAGATCAAGAGCAATTGAGCCAAAAAGCACTAGGTAATATAGATGTTAATGATCAACTAGATCAGAGCGACAATGACATCCTGAGCACTCCAAAAACTTCAGGAACTGGCTCAAATAATGCTGCCGCAGCTCCCGATTCTCTTATTGTACATGAAGATAAAAAAGGAGATGAGCGTTATGAGCAAGGAAACGAAAAAGAAGAGTAAGCTGATTTCGCAGAGTTAAATGTCGTCCCTGAATGGACAGATTTATCTCTCTCAAAAATCACTCATAAAAACGATTTAGGAAGTATTAAAACTGTATAATAAGATTATTACACGAGGTAATCTTATCTGTTTTATATTTTATCTATTTTAGTTTATTATGAGAAAACCTATCCTTATTTGTGCACTAATTTTTTCTCTTAAAGTTTGTGCACAAACCAAATCCGTAGATCTTTCTGCATTTAAAAAAAATGGCTCTGAAGTTACTGTTAACCAAAAAGTAATTACTTTAACATGGCCTGCCGGAAACAATTTGACCGGCAAAATGCTTATCGATTTAGAGAAAGACCGCCCGATGCTAAAGAGCGTTCAGTTGGGAAATAATAAAGCTTTTAAGGAAATCGGAGCTGATCTGGATCCTGCATTTGTACTTACCATCGGAAAACGTTCTTTAAGTCCATCAAGCGGCGGATGGGATGTTTTTTTTGATCGGGTGCCAAAGAAACCATTTCAATCTTATGAAGTTAAGATAGACAAGCAGTACGCTAGGGTAAGCACGAAAGGGCAAAGGACTATCATTACCATAGATGGCGCAAATGCTGATCGTTTTGAAGGTACTGTTGAAATTACGCTGTATAATGGAAGTCCGCTTTTTAATTTTGCCGCGGTAGTGGCGACCGACATAGATTCTACAGCAATTTTATACGATGCCGGATTGGTAAATAAAAAGGCAATCTGGAAAAAGATGGCTTGGGCAAACGTTCAGGATGAGCTGCAACAAGCTACGCCACAAGCGGCAGATAGTAGTCGGAATCTGGAAGTAAAGTACCGCACAATTATTGGTGAAAATGCTACAGGTAGTCTGGCGTTGTTTCCTGCGCCACATCAGTATTTTTATCCATTGGATGAAGCCTTTAATTTGAAGTTTACCTGGTACGGAAATAACTTTCATAATTTAATTCCAGGTTTTGGGATGGGTATCCGCCAGGATCCTTACGGTGATAACAGATATGTACCATGGTTTAATGCGCCACCGAAAACCCAGCAGCGATTAAATTTCTTTTGCTTACTTGATTTAGGAAATGCAGCATCTGCGTTGGCAGAGGTGAAAAAATTTACCCACGAGGATGCTTACAAACCAGTTTCCGGATATAAAACAATGGCTACACATTTCCATAATGAATTTATATCTGATGTGGTACTTGCAGGAAAACCTATCCCGGAAAAACCCGAATTTGTTGATGTACTTAAAAAACATGGGTTAGATATTGTGAAATTGGCAGAATTTCATGGACCAGGGCATCCAAAAGGACCAGATAATGATCGATTGAAAGAGTTAACGGCATTATTTGAGCAAACCAAAAGATTATCAGATAATAAGTTTCTTTTGCTTCCGGGAGAAGAAGCAAATAACTTCTACGGAGGTCATTGGCTTGCGTTTTTCCCTAAGCCAGTGTATTGGGTGATGTCGCGAAAAGGAAATGAGCAATTTGTGATGAATGATCCTAAACTAGGGAAAGTATATCACATCGGGGATAAAGCCGAAATGTTGAAACTCTTGGAACTGGAAAAAGGTTTAGCCTGGACCGCTCACGCCAGAACTAAAGCTTCTACAGGATATCCCGACGCCTACAAAGACGAAGCCTTTTTCAAATCAGAAACGTTTCTTGGAGCTGCCTGGAAAGCTATTCCAGCAGACCTTTCGATTCCAACGCTCAGTCAACGGGTACTTAAATTAATGGATGACATGGCCAATTGGGGATTGAAAAAGCATGTAATTTCCGAGGCGGATATATTTACCATCACGCATCAAAATGAAATGTATGCCCACCTCAATGTGAATTATTTGGAAATGGATAAACTGCCTAATTACGAGCAAGGATGGCAAAGCGTATTGGATGCTATTCGTAAGGGGAAATTCTTCGTGTCAACTGGTGAAGTATTGATTCCAGCTTTCAATGTAAATGGAAAAAAATCTGGAGAAACGTTAAGCCTAAACAAGGATGGAAATGTAAAAGTGAATATGAATCTTGATTGGACTTTCCCTTTAAATCACGTAGATATTGTCTCTGGCGATGGAAAAGAAATTTACCGGGAGAGAATTGATTTATCCAATACACGAGCGTTTGGAAAACGACAATTTATCTGGCCAATAAACTTATCGGGAAGAAAATGGATAAGAGTTGAAGCCTGGGATATTGCAGCCAATGGCGCCTATACCCAAATGGTTTGGTTAGAAAACTAAGGAGATAAAGTCTTTTGAATGAACTCTCGCTTAAATCGTTGATTGAAACGAGAGTTCATTATGGTTTACACTGCTAAAGTGATCGTCGACTGACTAGAACCTATTGCATACCTCAACTAAAATGCCAAGCTAGTTTTTGTTTTAATGCTAAATTCCACGGGTTAGCGGATTCTCTTGATCTTGACTAGGCTCATCTTCGATATCATCCAAATGGAGTTTCTTTTTTGTTGAATTTAAACTACCTGATCCGGCTATACCACGATAATCAGGTTCCTCCGCCAACTCCTTATCTTGCTCCGGAGTCTGTTCGTTTTCATCATTCATCTGCTTTTTCATTTAATTTTTATTATAGATACCTTAATTGTGAAGTAGCTCATGTTACCGGCCAAAAACTGAGCAAAATTCCACTATAGCTTACCCAAAAGCATCTGCCCTCTTTCGGTATGTTCTTGAATAGTTGCCAAAGCAAGTGCCGTTACATTTTTGATGTGTTTATTGCTGCTGGCATTCATCAGTGCACTTACAGCATCCTTCAGTTTTTTATGAGTGTCTACCTGACCTTGCATGAATGCTTTATCAAAAGCAGCCCCGCTTAATGTTTGTAGTTTGGAGAGCATCGCCTTTCCCTCTTCACTTGGTGCAGGTGTTGGCGTTCCCATGTCCTTCAAAATCTTGCCCATCACCTCTTGTTCGGCTGCCTCGAATTTAGCGAAGAGCTTCACATCGGGATTAGAGGCCTTGGTTGATGCAAGCTGACTGGTTTGAAGCGATGCAGTACCCAATACCGCAATCTTCGCTTGTAAGGTCAAATCGGCACTTTGAGCCAAGGCTGCAATTGGATTTAAAGCATTGCCTACAATGGATGCACCGGCACCCAGTACAATTGCTGTTTTGATCGATGTTGCCAGAAAATCCCGGCGGGTGTTGGTCTTTGTTGTTTTCATAGTGATTGTATTATCTTATTTCAAATCATTTAGCCTCTTTTATACAGTCTCGAAACTGCGTTTTGCATTGCAAACTGTTTCCACTGAACTGCTTTATTGTCTGGCGGTTAAATGAGATGGACATTTCCCTGCAAATGGATCATTGGAACTGCCTGTACTAAAAACAAGCATGAGAATGACTTGGTTTACCGCATAAATACCTTTTTTGATACAGGATTTAAGGCATTGCATAAGGATCAATGGATGAATGGAAATACCTTAAGCTTAATGCTAAACCAGATTCTATAACCACACAGATGTGCTGACTTGAAGACAAATCAACGCTGCTCTCGCTTATATAAGGCCATCACCACATTTAGAAAAAACTTATTTTCCAGTTTCCATGTGAGGTGCATCTACAGGCTTAGATTCGGGCGAACCCTTTTGCCGCAGATAAATGGTAAGAAATACGATTGAAAAAACAGATAAAAACTCACTCTGCCAATTTTGAAAAGTTTCGAACCAAAACTCAGGTTCTGTGAGGTACTGGAAAACACTTTGTTGAGGAAGGTTCTTCGCAAGCTGTTCAATGTTGTTGTTTTCCCAACTTCCATAAAGATGCATTGCCCAACTGAACAGAAACAAAATTCCAAAGGCAATGGAAAGAGAATTTTTGTACACCATTAGCACCCATCCGCCCTTTTTCACAGGCCACGGAGCATCTGGTCTGTTAACTGGCTCGCGGTCAACTTCCTCCTTGTCTTCCAGGCTTTTGGATTCGGCTGACCCTTTTTGCCGAAGAAAAATCGTAAGTAGCACATATAATGCCATCTGCAAAAACTCGCTTTCGAAATTTTCAAAAGTGGCCGATATAAAGTGTCCGCTTTGTAAATAAACTGAAAACGCTAGCTGATCTTGCTTCAACTCCATCAGTTCCTGATTATGCTGTTTCCAGCCGGTTAATGCTTGTGCAACCAGTGTAATTAAAAAAAGCGATATAAAAACGATACTAAGACCGTTCTTGTACAAAAAAGACCTGCGTTTATTGGCCATCGTAATTCGAGTTTTGGCTTAAGTTGAGTAATTGTTTAAGATCAAAAACTGGAAAAGACACGCTTGAACTTTTCGCTGCCAAAACCGCCCCTGTATCACTCTTTTTATTTCCGGATTTTTTGTGATTTGTTTTTTTTCTGAACATCTCTATTAAATTTTTGATGTGTAAATGTTGAGTTTAGATTTTGCTAAAAAGCGAATGGACATAATCGCCTAGTTGAAAGATCTCCAACTATTTACAAATGCGGAGGATTTCTTACCGGTAGCTCAAATGTTTCGCCATCGGAAAGGATGGAAACCCTCAGATCGCGGATGGTTATTTTTCTGTTTTCATCAAACCTGGTAATATTACTACCCCGGCTCCTTTCGCCATCGATACTAATGACCACACCACAGCCCATTACCTGTGCCTTCAACCCTTCGCTGATGATAATTGCGGTATTTTCTTCTATCCCTATCCCAATGCAGGCCGGATTAGTTGCAATTACCTGAGCCATTCTAACAAAACGACCTCGATGTACAAAATGAGTATCAATGCAAACATCTTTCAAAAATTCGAAACCAGTTGTAATTTTGACTTCCCCTGCCACCATTTCAGTTTCACCACTTCCTGCAAAAATCATGGGTGTCGACATGGCCATAGCGCCTGCACTAGTTCCCCCAATAATGATTTTATCTTCGATATAGCGTTGCTTAAGCTGACTCATCATTTTAGTTCCTCCGTAAATCGAGGTCAATTTTAACTGATCTCCACTGGTAAAAAAGAACCCGTTTGCAAGGTTTATGCGTTCCAATAGGTCATCACTAACCTGCTCTCTGAAATCATGATGAATGTGGCCGGTTGATTTTGCACTTAGTTTCCGAAAACAGTCATCGTATTGCTTGTATGTTTCATCTATTTCTTCTGTACCAGCCGTAGTAATAATTTCAATGTGTTTGGATTTTCCACACAACTCTAAAAACTGGAGTAAAAGATCCTTGTGTGATTCCGGTCGATTATTACTTTCTTTTTGCTCTGCACCGCCGATGACCATCAGCTTGCCATTAGGAACCGGGGCCGAAGTAGCATTATTCTTCATACGCATTTGGTTAGAAAATCAATTTGCAGTTAATAAAAAACATGGGCAGTCTTGCCGCCCACGCCTTTAAAGTAGCCCTCGAAGACCATTTACTGTTGCCAAAGTGATCAATGGTTTAAACTTACCGCTGATCATCTTGCTGCTGGTCTCTTTGTTTAGACACTTTGTCTGGGTTAGGGCGTTTTCCCTGGCCAAAGACGGATTTTTCTTCGTAACAGGAGTTAATTTTAAAATCTTATTAACCTCCGTATGAAGCAACTCTTGATGTTGTGTGGAATCCGCAAACCATCCTTCTGCGCTGTTCATCATGCTCCTTTTTTTTGGTCATGATAACAACATTAGAAAAGGTCGCCCGGTTTTGTCAGAAAAAAAATTGTTGGCTAATGGTAAATGAAGGTCTGAGATGAAATAACTACCACAAGCATATTTTTACAAGAAAAAATAGATTGGAATACATATAAAGTCAGTCGACAGCTTGCTTGATTGTAAATCAAAATGCTGAAAAAGAGCATCAAACCTCGACTTCTAAAAATTTTTTATCGGGAAATGAGAAATTCTCAAACAAAAAGATAAATTAATGGTTATTAACACGTCATTACCTATGACAAACATATACTTTGGTTAGTTTACGTTAGAAAGCCTTCAATAATATTGAAGGCTTTTGTGTTAACTGAAAAACGCCCTTCAAAGGGCGCCTGGATATTGAAATTTCGAAATGAGCGATTGTGCCTAATTGGTTCTAGCTATTATAGCTTATTAAAAAACGTCGCAATTGTATCCTGCAAATGATTTATTTCATCTATTGGCAAATCAATATGCTTCAACTTCGATAATTGCTTTAGTAAATCTTTTACAGGATTTAGGTATTGCAAAGTATGGATGTTCATTGCTGATATTAACCCATTAATCGCATCGCTGTTCAATTCTAAGTTTATGTTTGGAAAACTAGTTGATAAAAGGTGTAATTGATTAAACAAAACCTTTTCAGCATTTAAGATTCTTTCCATAATTAATTTGTTTATATACTTAAACCCAAAACCGTGCCAAACACCTAATAATTGTGGTTTTTCCTACCCTATAAACTGCTCTAAAACAGCATTAAAAGCACAATTGCCTATTTACAAATCATCGCGGCAAATCTCTAGATAAAATTACTTTATAATTGGTTAGGCCAGGTATTTAGCGCAGTATAGAAAAAGTATTTTCGGTATTTAGCGCATAATTAATTATGCTATTTTGAACCAGCCTTAATTTAGACGGATGACACTTTCTGGTTGAGATTGACCTGATGCTAATGCATCAGGTTTTTATTTATCGGGAAAGCGATAATCAATAAAGATATGAGACCCAAGCCAATTATAGTTAGTTATCTATCAGGTTTCCACTGCAAAACTTGTATAGCAGTTGGCGCCGCTTTTGTTTTACCTTCTCCATCAACCTGTACCACGTTTTGCAAAAACAGGTTGAGCACTTTTTTACTTTTCCAGAGCTCAGTATCGTAACTGGGTTCCCAATCTCCAACCGCCTGGGTGCTTAAGTCATTAATTTTCCAGCTTCGGCTCATGATATCATTATTTACCGCCATCGAAACTTTATTTCCTCTTTCCACGTCTCGAAAAAGGAGGCCGGCAGCGTGATGTTTACCATTTTTCCAGGTGATAATTTGGGGACGTGAAATCGGAATCTTTTTTGTTCCACCTCCACTCAAACTGAACGCTGTTTTTCTGAAGTCTAGGTCGTTCACTGCCCAGCGTTTTCCATTGTTAAATACGATGTGATATTGAGGAACTTTATCTGCTGCATTGCGCCAGTAACTGGCAATAAAAACTCTGCCGGCATCATCGGCGAACATTGACGTTTGATTAATCAATTCACTCTTCTGAGGAATTTTAACCGCATATTCGGCATTCGTTGCCTTTATCGGTAAGGTATACAACTCACCTGTCGATTTCTGCCAGGTTACTCCCCCATCTCTCGATCTTGCGTAGCAGAGATCGTGGTTACTGGCCACGTCCGGCCTTTCTCGCCATACCCAGGATAAATGTATGGTGCCAGCCTCATCGATGGCTACCTGCCAATATGCATTTCGCTTGCCCTCGCCATCTATCATTCCATCCTGAATACGCTTCCAGGTTCTATCCTTAACACTATATCGGTTAATCATCAAATTCCCATTCCCAGAACCGCCATCTCTGTAAAAAAAGAGAAGATCGCCATTACGCAAATTGTAAAACTCAGGATAACTCACCTTTCCTTCTTTTTTCGAAACCATGCTTTGCTTCTCTCCAAGCTTGATCGAACCTGACGAAATACCCTTTGCATAATTTAAGGCATTGTTATGCTGATCCCAGGCTACATGTAAAAAACCCGCACCATCAACCATTATACTAATGGATTTATGAGCATCTGTAGCATCGCCCTTGTATTGCGTTTTTTCGATAGTCCAGTTTTGACCTCCGGATTTTCTTTTAGCTAGAACCAAAAATTGTTCGTCATCGTAATAAGCGGCATATTGATTTCCCTTGAATGTTACCAGCGAATTTTTCCTAAAAATCACTGCATTGATAGAGTTATTTGCCCAACCATTGGAAGCAATCGTGCTGATTTCTTGTGCGTGTGCACCAGCAAAACTCGCCAATAGAGACAGCATTAAAACACAGATAAACAATTGTTTGTTCATTAAGGTCTTCAAGCAAGCAGGAAAAGTGAAATTTAAATCCATGTTACTGTATATATATTACTTCAAACTCGCACTATGATCATTCTGAAAGTCTTCTCCACCCCAAATCTTTTGTGCCGACCATTTTTCTGCAGGACTTGCCCAAAATGGATCATCTTCAGATAATCCTAATGGAAGAAATATGTTAGTAGCGATATAAGGGCTACCTTGATTGTTATAAAAATCGCCTAACGATGGCTGTGCTCCATACAGTCCGATAGTTAACCAGCCTGCTTTGTAGGTCGTTGGGCTTTCTAGAGTTTTCTTGATAACCGCCGTTAATGCACCTCTAACTTGCGCAGGACTAAGCTGTTTCGGCAAAGCCTTTCTTAGCGCAACATCGGCCAGATGATGAAAAGCTGCACCACGATAAATAATAGATCGACCCGTAGCAGGATAACTTCCATCTGCATTAATTAAT
>NZ_JAPIVT010000018.1 GCF_026239735.1 Pedobacter sp. MC2016-05 | reverse complement strand
CAAAAAAGCCCTTTATCATACGATAAACGGGCTTTTCTAATTTTTTGAACCTAAATCCGCGGAGAGCGAGGGATTCGAACCCCCGGACCTGTTACAGTCAACAGTTTTCAAGACTGCCGCATTCGACCACTCTGCCAGCTCTCCGCTGCAAAAGTACGAACTTGGCGCTAATCTGCAAATGAATTTCGCTTTAATATTATAGTTTAAATATTAGTGCTTGTTAATCATTTAGTTAGCAGAAATTATATTTTGCTTTAGCCTCAGAAATACCTTAACTCATGGCTCGTTCCCGCTCAACTGATAAGATTCCATTGCCTTCAACAATGAAACAAATCAATGACATTTTCATATTGATTTTAATTTACAATTAATCATATAGTTTTCCTGCCTTTTTAAATATGGGTATCTATAATCTTATGATTGGTGATATCACATTAAGAACGAAAATGTTTTTCCGGTTGATAGAAAGGTAATCTTAGATAATGACATACTCGATGTTACGCTTTCAGGTGAACTCTCGACGGTTGTACAAGATATAAAATGCAATCTGGCAAAAGCAAGGTGTGGATTGATTTAAGCTAGGAGAAATGCGACCTCGTCTGCAGCCATCTTTTTTCATGAAATCTTCAAGGATGTGAACCTACAGCTGAAAGAAAAATATACTGAATGGAATGGATACCTTTATTATGAGAGACATTTTCAATTCGTGCTAATAGTTATTCGAAGCTTATAGCTGAGAGTAATACATATGGATAATATCTATCGTAAAATAAACACGCGGGAACTATGACTTTCGATCATAGTCCCTTATCGCATTTATTGAATGATTCGCGTGTCAGCATTCGAAATACTTTTTGCATGCTCGGACTTATCTAATGGATATCAGTCATGACTTCGAACCTGATCATTATGGTTTTTAAAGCTTTGTTTACCATGGAATGCATATCCGAATTATTTAACAATTTGGATTTCCTTTAGATTTCTTAACGTTAATGTCAGAAACAGTATGGTGAGCAAACTCAATGATACCAATCTTGTCCAATCTTTAATGGTACCTGGCGCAAATGTTTCAAGTTTAGTGGAGCTTACCTTAGTTGTTTCGATACCATTCTCCAAAAAAATTGCAGGGTAAAACTGTAGTCTGGTTTTCTCGTGAAAAGATCGGTATGCTTCTTGAAAAGCGAGATGAGCATTCAAATCTGTTCCGGCAACCTCATTGATGCCCAGTTGAGTTTGAACGGTTGGTAACAAAAGTGCTGCAATTGACGTGAAATGCTGTCTTAACTTAAGCTTTTCGGCTACTGCTTTTCTGCTTTCAACCGCTTGGTCGTCGCCCATCTGTTGCATGCCATAATACCAAAACCAGCTAAACGTCTTATCAGCGGGAAATGGATACTGTTTCAATTGAGGGTAATGCTCAAAAAATGGTTTCATGGTTACTTCTTTTGGCATGTCCCATTTTTCATGGTAGCCCTCACGCTGATTGATCACATTTTGCAGCGCTTCGGGAACTGAATATTTCTGGCTAAGTACCAGATTCAAACTGGCAGGCAACACCACACACAATAATACCCACAGGGCAACCAAAACGGAAGCGTTGTAGCTGGAAAACTTGCTTAAACTAATCACAAAAAATGACACAGCAAGCCAAAAGGCAAGATACAGCCAGATGATAACTGTTACTGCAAGCAAATTTTGATCAGTTGGAAGATGAAGGTATAATACGGCGGCTATAAGCAATATGATAGAAGTTAGGTAAATTGCCAGAGTCCTGACCATAAATTTTTTCCAGATTAACTTGGAAAGTTGGTTAGTCTGGGATTTCAACAGTGGCCAGATTCCCAACTCCCGCTCTTCCGCAATTAAGTTGTACACTAAAGCAATAATCACCAATGGAAAAAGATAGATGAACACGAAACTCAGGTCCATATTGCCAAATAATAAACTCACAGGATTGCTGATTTCGGTATCATAAAGTTGGCCTTCCAGCGCCAGCATCGTGGCAGAAATGAGGTATGGATTTACATCTCGCTGGCCATTGGCAAATGCTGCCCATGGCTGAGGTACATTGGCCATTGAAAATTTATTGTGAAAAAAGAAAAGGCCAATGTCATTGCCAAAGTGTTCTACATTATTTCGAGTATTCTTCTGCTGCAGCAATGCGGCCTTTTCGATTGCCTGGTTTTGCTTATCGATAAAGGTTTTGCCAAAATACAAGCCAGCAAATCCGGTAACCAGCAACACCAATATGCCAACCCATGCTGAATTACTTCTGAAAAAAAGTTTGAATTCTAAATTATAGGTATTTTTCATTTTGCTAAACTGTTTTGATCCAACGAGGGGAATATTGAAGTAAAAGAATAACCATTGCTAGCCAAAGCCCTAGGGCAGCAAGTGCAACGCCTTCCTGACGCACTACTTTACCGTAAAACTTAAACTTATAATTAAAATCAGGCTGTTCTGCCCAGTTAGAGCGGCTGATGGAAAGCGGTTTGTCATGTTCACCTGGCTTCTCATTACTGATTTTATCAATTTGAAGCTTGTTCATTTTTTGCGCCAATCCATAGCGGTAAGCTTCGGCCTGATTCTGGAAATCTACGAAAGTCTCAAAATCTGAAGCAGTTAAAGCCATTGACACCTGTTTTAATGCCAGGTATGGATTGAGCAAGGCTACCATAGCGGTAATGCTGTTTTGCAGCTGAAATTTCTCGTTCAGTTTTTTTTGGTGAGCAGAGTAGATACCTGCCGTGATCCGTTCTCCTTCTGCCATGATGAAGCCGCCATAATTAAAAGGCAGTTTTTTTACATCATCTACGCGGTAAGCTTTGAGCAAAGAATCTTTTATTTTGGCATAGTGAGAGTCATTCGCATCATGACTATCACCTTGCTTTTGAACATCGGAGCCAATCTGGTCCAAAAATTCAAGCTTGGATGGAACCGGAAAAATCCTGTTCCCAACGGCCTGTGTAATCCTCGGAACGATGATGATCAGCACAATCCAGGCAGCAAGCAGCATAGTTAATACTGTTCTGGAGCTTTTGGAAAATGCAGAAACCAAAACGGTTATAGCCACTATGATGAAGAAATATGCGGAGTAGCAGATAATCAATATCAGTAGCCTAATGGCCGAATCGCCGCTTACTGCCCAATCGGCTAAAGATGCCCATAGCAATATGGTCAATAAAATCAGCGGAATAAATATGGAAAGTACTACAGCTAAAATTCCAAAAGTTTTACCCCATAAAAGTTTTTTCCAGCTTACCTTTTGGCACAGTAAAATCTTCAGCGTTCCTGATTCCCTTTCTGCAGAAATGCTATTGTATCCAAGAAAAATAATCAGCAGTGGAACAAGAAGCTGCAGCACCATAGCTACGCTTATTTCTCCAAATCGCAGCATACCGTTAGAAAAACCAGCTTCGCTAAAATTGACCGTATTTTGTTTGTGTGCCTCCAGGAAAATAGAAACACCGGCAAAACTTTCTATTCCAAAATCAAAAAAGCTCAGCTCATGCTTTTCCCTGAAAGCAAGATATCCGTAATGGGCCATCCGGTGTGGATGTTTGTCTGGCTTGGCAAGCCATTGCGCCCGAACAAGTTGTTTGTAGTGGAGGCGCTGGCTATTTTGCGATTTAAAATTCTGCCATCCTACATAGGTTGCCAGGCAGAGCGAAAGGCCGAGAAGAACCGCTAAGGCCAACGTTGCCCGATTGGCTATTATACTTTTGTAGGTTTGCCTGGATATGGTAAAAACAATATTTTTCATTAAATACGATAAGTTATATTAAACATCACATTTCTTGGCGTACCTGGAAAAAGACGCAGGTAATTTTGTGCACCCACCCAATAGGTTCTGTTCAGGAGGTTGTTGAGGTTCATAGAAAGTTGCACTTTGGATGTATTTGGTGAATAATAAACTGCAGCATCAACCACGGTATAAGCAGGCAGAGTAAAATCGCGGATGTAAAGAGGCAGTTTGTTGCCGCTATACTGTAGCCCTGCACCAAAACCCAGACCTTTAAGTTTTTCCTGGCGAAGATCATATCTTGTCCAAAGGCTTGCGCTGTGCCTTGGCGTATTCTGAACACGCTGACCGATGATCTGAGGATTAAAATCGTCTGTTACAATAGCGTTTACATAACTATAGCCAACATTAAACTGCCAGTTATCTTTGATGAAACCTGAAGATTCGATCTCAATACCGCGGCTTCGCTGTGCGCCCCTTTCGATAAGACGATTGACGTCCAAAGGATCATTGGCGTTCATAAGCAGGTTTTTCTGGTTGATTTCAAATGCAGCAATATTGATCATCAAATTTGCATTTAGCCACTCTGATTTGATCCCGAATTCACGAAGATCGCTTTCCAATGGTTTGAAATTTGAGCCGGAAGGCGGAGGAGTAATGACCAGAGAAGAGGTATTGCCCTGTGGTTGATAACCCTGCAAATAGGTTGCGTAAGCATTTATCTGTGGATTAATGCGGAAAGTTGCGCCCAGTCTGGGAAGCAGTTTCGCAAAGTTTATTTTCTGCTCGGTAGCAAGCTGATAATTGGCGTAATCTTCATACCATTCCTGCCTTAAACCTAAGGTGAGCGTAAACCGGCCTATGGTAGCCTGATCCTGAAGATAAATGGCATTTACCAGATAATATGCCGGTGCGATTTCTGTTTTGGTAAAGGTATAATCACTCAGGTTTTTAAGTGTGTAGGAGGGATTAAGCAGGTTGAAATGTTCTACGTTTGGCACAGGCGCATTTACACCATTTACAGTGCTAAACTGGTAAAGCTCTTTTTTTGCTGCATCATACCGGGGCGTTACCGTACCATCTTTCAAACGGTATCCCTGCGCGGTACTCGACCCACCACCACGAAGTTTTTGTGTGCTGATGCGATCATACCCGGTAACAATCTGATGCTTAATGCCGAAACTGTTGGCTGAAAGCGAGAAATATGGGCTTAAGTTTTCAGTACTAAACTTTTGTTGTCTCTGTACAGCAATCATTCCTGCCAGACTACGGATCGGCTGGCTATTTTCGTCGAGAGCAAAGGCATTGTTTGTGCGGTGCTCCACCAGATCTTCATTCCAGTCCTGTTTCATGTAAGCTAAATTGAAAGATAGGTTTTTACCCAGCTTATGAGAAAAGTTGGCCATCAGCATTACATCACGCGTGTTAAACTTATCATTGCTGGCACCCATATTAAAGCGGATGGGTGTGCTGTTCAGATCTGTCTGACCGGCTGTGGCACCGAAAATCGCTTGCCCGCGATCAAGCCTCGAATCACTATTGTTAACCACCACTTCAATACTTAAACTGGTTTTCTCATTTGGGATATAGGAGAACGAGGGTGCGATAATGTATCCTTTCCTGAACTGGAGATTGCGAAAGCTTTTGCTGTTTTCATAACCGACATTAAGTCTGTACAACAGGGTTTTTCCCTCATCCAGCGGGCCTGTAAAATCAAGGGCACCACGGAAGGTGCTAAAGCTACCTCCTGAAATGCTGATTTCCCGACGTTGTTGGGGCAAAGGCTTTTTGGTTACCAGATTAATACTTCCTCCAGGATCTACGCTTGAAAATGTAGCGCTTGCAGGTCCTTTTATGACCTCTATTCGTTCCAGATTACTCGTAAGGGGTTGGTTGAAATAGTTTTGGCGGGTACGCATTCCATTAATAATCACCCCTTCTTCATTCTGATTAATTCCTCGGATAGCAAATTGATTGTAAAAGCTGCTTTGTGATACACTCGTTACGCTTTTAATGGCTTCAGAGAGCACACCCGCCTGGCGATCGGCAATTAACTCTTTAGAAATTGAAGAGATAGCCTGTGGAATATCCTTGTTTAAACTCGCTGTTTTAGTGGCAGAAAATGAATAGTTACCATAGTATTTTTTACCGTTGGTACCCACTATTTCAACTGTTTGGAGCTCCTGGTTGGTGGCATCAAGCACTATTGGATTTTTGATTAAGCTATCAGCCGCTGCAGTTTTAATATTTGCCTGGTAGGGAGCAAAACCCAGTGCCGTTACACGGAGCTGATAAGTACGGTTGTTCTCCAAAACCACCGAAAACAGGCCAAGGGTATCGGTACTGGTAACTAACTGTTTATCGTTTTTGTTGAAAAGGAGCGTTGCACCCTTAATCGCTAGGCCCGTTCTGTCGGTCACCTTTCCGCTTAGTTTCGATTGCGCATTTGCCGAGGGTAAAATTGCCAGCAGCAGAAGTGAAATAAAAACGAATTGCAGAAAATAAGCTGGTTTATTTATGTGATACATCTTAAAACTTTAAATGGTTTGCAGATAGAGTTTTTGAAGGTCATTCGCAGATATTTCATTTGCTTTAAGGGTGTGAATCAATTCTCCCTGTTTCATAATCCCGATATGCGTCGCGATCTCCACTGCATTAAAAATATCATGAGTAGCCATCAGTATGGAGCGGCCTTCATTTGCCAGTTTTTTAATCAGCAAACTAAATTCGGCAGTTGCTTTAGGATCAAGGCCGCTTGTCGGTTCATCCATCAGAATAATTTTTGCATCTTTTGCTACAGCTATTGCAATTCCAACCTTTTGTCGCATTCCCTTGCTAAAACCGTTTAAACGCTTGTTGTGAGCAGCTTCTTGTAACCCGCTTTCACTTAGTAATGATTGCAGATGACTACGACTGTAGTTATAACCAGCAAGTTTTGAAAAATAATCAAGGTTTTCTACAGCACTCAAATTTCCATAAAGCATCACAACTTCCGGGATGTAGGCAAGATGTTGCCTTCTTAACTCATCACTAGAAGATACATACTCATTATTAATTAATATTTTGCCTTCAGATGGCTCTATAAATCCCAGAAATAGATTGATGGTGGTGGTTTTACCTGCCCCATTCTGACCAAGCAAGCAATATACCTCGCCTGCATTTACAGTAAGGTTTAGGTTTTTAAGGGCGTGATAGTCCCCATAGTTTTTAGATAGTGAAATAGCTTCAAGCATAAAAATAATTATTAACGCATACGCGAATGCCATGCATTTGTTAAATCGAAAAAGGATAAAATGAAATAATGTAGCTGTCTAAAGTTAGGCAACCAAAGCGGGCGGACCTTTATTGGCCGCAGAAAGAATATAATTAGCCGTATGGCCAAAGAGGTAGCCAAAAATATGACCGGGATATTTACCTGTTTTTGCTGCTAAAACCGGAAGATTAGGTGAATCAAAATCTTGAGACTGATTTTTGATCAGGTCGCAAAGTTTACAACTTGCTTTGGCTGTTGAATACTTGAACGACACCGAAGTTTCTTCTTTGTTGTGAACCCCTAGCTGAGGAACCTCCTGCTCATGGTGGTGTAAATTTTGCACTAATAGTGCACCCACAAACAATATAAGTAGCAGAAATGCCCTAACGGAGGACGGAAGAAACTGGTGATATGTGATGGATGAAATTGCCAATTGCATCAAATATACATTTAAAAAATTTCGATCGACTTAATTCGGTAAATTAAAATAACGGGTAGGTTACAATATTTGCAGAATTGATTTTACCGTAGGCATATTTATCTAAGCATTTGGGATACTTAAGTTAAAGTCTTGGTTTTGTGAGACGTTTTTCTCTTAGCTGCAATAATTTCATATAGTTTATAGCCAAAGGAACTGTACGTAGGTGCTGAGACACCTTTTTTCCATCCTGATAAACCAAATTATTTGGTTCATATCCAGGCTTTTATCGTAACCCAGCTTGAAAATATAACCTCTTCACATATACGCTAATATTAGTTGTATTTAGCTGGTGCCCGAAGAGCGTGGGGAAGCGGGTAATTGGACTGCAGCCTAGAAGCGTTTGTTTTAGGCTAGATTCAGGGCATACCCCGAAATATAACTTATGGTTATGGTAAAGGTTTTTTCCAAAAGCCTGTTAAAAAGCGGGCATAGCATCATTATTTACGAGATTAGGCTGTCGCTGATTTTATCGAACCAATGGTGTAATGCCTTAAAACTTTCAGCCAGTTTCTGTGGTTGTATCACCATGCAGATTTTATCATCCACGGCTGCGAATGGGTCAGCAAAAAAAATATATCCCTATCAGCAGTATGCGATAGACACTTTATTCGAAAAAATGCAGACCGGCACCGATCAGCTACGTTTGCTATTCCAGTTGCCTACGGGTGGAGGCAAAACGGTTATCTTTTCTGAAATTGCCGATCGTTTTATAAGGCAATATGGAAAAAAGGTCATTGTGCTCACGCACCGACAAGAACTATGCAAACAAACGTCGCTGGCGATGAAAAATGCTGGCGTTTTCAATAAAGTAGTAGACAGCAAAGTTAAGCGGATAGCCAAAAAAGATTATTATCACTGTTATGTAGCCATGGTCGAAACCCTTAAACACAGGATCGATGATGGTTTGATCGACACTAAAGGGGTGGGCCTTGTGATTGTAGATGAAGCTCATCACAATTCTTTTCATAAACTGCTCAATAAATTTCCGGGTGCCAGAGTAATCGGGGTAACTGCCACACCTTTTTCAGCAGATGTTTCGCGCCCGATGAAAAGCTTATACAGTGAGCTGGTGCTAGGGGAGCAGATCAATTCGCTTATCGAACAAGGCTTTTTGGCAAAGCCAAAGGGTTTTGCTTATGAGGTGGAACTAAACACGCTAAACAGGGGCATACATGGCGATTATACGGTGAGTAGCTCAGATGAGCTATATTCGTCTAAAATAATGCTCGATCTTTTGGTACACGCCTATAAGGAAAATGCATCTGGTAAAAAAACATTGATTTTCAATAACGGTATATTTACCTCCCGAAAGGTATTGGAAGTTTTTCAGCAGGCGGGTTATCCCATCCGCCATCTAGATAACAAAACCGAAAGTACAGAGCGGCTTGAAATATTAAAATGGTTTAAAAAAACAAAGGGAGCGATATTAACATCGGTATCCATATTAACTACTGGGTTTGATGAGCCGTCTGTGCAGTCAATTATCCTCAACCGTGCTACTACCTCTCTTACCCTTTATCACCAGATGATTGGGAGAGGAGCGAGACGTTTGCCCGGTAAAAAGACTTTTACTATAATAGACCTGGGCAATAATGCAGAAAGGTTTGGAGAATGGGATGCACCAGTTGATTGGCAAAATATATTTGAAAATCCCGAAATCTTTCACCAGATCTTGGCAAAGGCCAGCGATGATATCCACCAGATGCCTGCCGAAATGCGAAACAGGTTTGCCAACAGCACTGAGATATCTTTCGATGTGCTTGCCGTTTATCAAACAGCCATGGATAAAGGGGAAAAGGCAAAAACCGTGCTCCGGGATTCCATCAGGCAACATGCAATGATGTGCGCTGAAAATGCTGATACGGTGAGCCAAGCATTTCAGCTGGAACATGAACTTGATAAAGAAATCAACTGGAGGATAAAACAATACAGCAAATGCCTGGGTTCGGTAACCAAAAACTATATCAAGTGGTTGGGTAGCGACTATCGGAGCCGGTTGCACGGCCTTATTGAGAAAATCATGTCGAGGCGGGCGGCAATGCGTGCAGCAGTTTAATTTAAAGTCAAAGATAGTAAGTGGGACGATGTTTTTAAACTTAGAGTTTAAAGCTGATTAAAAGAAATTTGTACTTTTTGAAATGCTCTAAATTAATCAAAGCTATTTTTGCTCTTTTATTGTATGGGATGACTGAATTTATTGGTATCATTTTTTTTTATGCGACAAATTTTTTCAAGAAAGCGGATATGCGGATATAGTGCTTTTTTCCAAATCGTTGTAACTATCGGAATAATATTGATATAGCAATCGTTCAGACATTGAATCGAAGATAGTGTCCCTCTTATTTGTACGTAAGTATGCTACATTCGCGATCCATGGTGTATTAGCTCTTGAAATAATATGACTGGAAATTTTGGAATTAAATCTCTGCTTCCACCTGGATTAAAACGTAAATCGATGATGATTGCTTTTGTATCGCGAAAAGTGGTAAATATCGAATCAATATAATCTTTCAGCCCAATCACATTAGCAAAACTATACATTTCTGGTAAAGAAAATAGACCAATATTTCCTTTGAGTAAGGTAGCCATATGGCTAAACTCTCCCTTTGAAATTGCAGCAGCGTTCAAGGAGGATTTAAGTTCCAACTTAGAAAAATAGCCAAACTGTCTGTCTTGCAGCTGAATCGTAGTGGTAGAGTCTGTTTTACCATTGGTAAAAACAATTTGTAAATGCTCCGGTAACTTTAAATTATTTATAAAATAAAGCCTTCCCAGTTTTTGTATTTCTGAGAGACCGATATCAAACTTAGCTTCTTTTGGAGCTTTCTTTGATTTATAGACTAAAGAATGAATTGTTTTGTCAATAGGAATACCATTTATAGATTTTAGAAAAGGGAAATTGCGATTGTAATACTCATAGGATTTCGCATTTTCAACACTTTTAATTACAGTTGCTTTCTCGCCTAATGGCGCGAGAGACAACGGCAACTGCGATTGGCAATTATTAACGAATATAATTTAAAAATAAAGTTTTTGCATTTGAACTTAATTTCAGTGTTGATACATCCGGTTTACTAAAAGAACACAACAAAATAACAAATAATGGTTCTCGTATTTGGATGAATTCATTATGGCCATCGCTTAGTGGGGCTCATAATGATGATAAAGCTGTTGAAGAAAATAAACCAGATGAAATATGGGGCTGGCTAATAGCACATGGCGCAACTATTATACAAACTGATAGACCACAACAATTGCTGGAATATTTAAGATCAAAACATTTGCATCAATAATCCTAGAATAGTTTAATTAATTATATACGTGCTTCGAGACAGTGGGCACATTGCATCTAAGTCAGAAGAACAATCTGTAAAAAGACATTTTGTATATAACTAAAAATATAATCATTCTCTTAATAACTTAGTAGTGTAAATTGAAATTGCGCTACTAAGTATCAGGAAAGGTTTTCTATTCGATTAAAAAAATGGCTGGTCAGGTGTGCAGTCTGTGCTCCGAATGACGATTATTTCAATAAACAAGCATTCCAAAAATGGAGCCTAGAAGTCAGGAGCAGCACGTTTCAGATAATAAGTTTTTGATAAAAAGGTATTAAGTAAAATATTCGTTTTAGGAGATTTTACTTGTTTTTAAAATATCTGAGGAGATAAGTTCACAAAGTTAATACCGAGGGGACGCCTTATCTCAATGTAGCGAATTCCAAATTCAAAGCCCCAAACCACGCGTGAGTATAATCATATTAGGTTTCAATAGTAATTATCTTCAAACGATACTCAGCTTTGGATTGTCTTAAAGTATAATTAAATTTTTGATTTCTAACTTACTGGCAATGGTTAACACTTTCTTTGCCGTGGTTCATCTTTTTCGAACAGCATTAAATTCAGGGACGATTTTAGTCAAATAGCTATTCACCACAATAATGGGCAGCAGAACTAAGTTATAACTTTAACGAACTTTGGACGTCCTTTTTAAAGGATTTGCCTATTGGGGCAAGCGTGTTATTGGATAGTACAACCATTTCCTGAGTAATCCGGATGATTTTCACTCTGTTCACGATATAGGAGCGGTGAATTTGTATAAAAAGGCGAGGGTCAAGTCTTTCTAACATGGACTTTAAGGTGTGATAGATAACATATTCTCGTTCTGAGGTAGTGACTTTGATGTAATCTTTCATGCCTTCGATAGAAATGATGTCATTCTGCCTCAGATTTACAGTTCCCTTTTCATCTTTTATTGCGATGGTTTGATCACTTGTTGTCTTGTTCAACAGGCTTGTCTTTTCGATTGCCTTCTGAAAACGTTCAAAGGAGAAAGGTTTCAATAGATAATCAACAGCATTTAGTTCGAAACCTTCAAATGCATACTCCTTATATGCTGTGGTAAATATTGTAGCAGGAGGCTGCTTGACTGTGTTCAAAAAAGTGAGTCCGTTGACCAGAGGCATCTCAATATCCAGAAACAGCAGATCCGCGCTGCTCTTTTCCAAAAATTCAAATGCTTCCACCGAATTCCTGAATTTTGCTTTGAGAACCAGTTCGGGAACCTGTGAAATATAATGTTCCAATACCTGATGCGCAAAAGGCTCATCATCAAGAATAATGCACGTGATCATAAGTTGATTGTTAGTTTGGCGTTGTAGGATTGATCGCTTTCATTAAGCAAAAGTTCATGCCGTTCAGGATAATACAGTTCCAGTCGTTTCTTGATGTTCACCAGACCTATTCCACCAGGCAGAGTTTTTCTTGGGAAAGATGTTATGGCCACCTTGTCGTTTTTGATCTGGAATTCAAGTTTATTGTTTTTAACGGTTAATTCCGCCCGGACCGTGCTGTCGTTTTGGATTTTATGCCTGCCATGTTTGAAACTGTTTTCAATCAGTGGCAATATAAGCATAGCAGGGAGCTGAATCTCCTGAGGGATGCTATGTACAAAAAAAGATATTGAAGCCTCCGGATATTTTTTTTGCTCCAACTCGAAATAGCCCTCCATAAACCGTACTTCACCTTGAAGAGATACCATTTGACGATCACATTCATACAGGATATATTGCATCATATTGGAAAGTAACAAGATGAATCTGGGCGTCTCCTTCGATCCTGCAAGGCTCATTCCGTAAAGGCTGTTGAGGGTGTTGAATAAAAAGTGGGGCTGAAGCTGATTTTTTAGCAAGGTAAGTTGTAATTTTAGATGGTCACGCTCAATCTGGTGTCTTTCCTGCTGGTTTTGATAGGAGAAGCGCGCAAAGGCAATGCTCGAAAAGGCAATGAAATCCGTCATGATCATGTTCCAGTCCATAAAGAATCCTGCTGATTCCCGGTCAAAAAAAATGCCAGTGGGATGGTTTTGATTAAACTGAAAAAAAATCCAGGAAACGCCAATGTTATTATAAGTGGTGATAAAAATGAAAACGACCAGGGTCAGAAGGAAAAGTGCGATATAGCGTTTATTGTATAGCAGCTGTGGAACCGCCCAGCGGTAGTATGGAATCAGGTAAAGTGTAGACACAATTGCATAGAGACCTATTTCAGGAAATGGAAAAACTGCCTTTCCTACTGCCGGAAGTCTTGCATGATCAACAAGGTAGGAGTATTTATAGAGACCTACATAAAAAAGCCAGATGATGGCTTCGAATATACTTTGGAAGTTGAATACGCTCTTTTCTCTCACTATACAAAACTCGTCAAAAAATCCATTTCAATGGCAAGTTTTTCGACCAGCGTCATATTTTTCACGACGAATTTATCTACTTGCTTCACTGATCTGGTTCAGAAGAAGATTGGTCGAACATAATGTTCGAAGCGGATCCGCTTTGCCGTTCTTTGCGATACATTAAATATCTGGCTATGAAACCTAACTATATTTTATTCGCTCTTTTTATTTTCCTGGTTGTTAACAATGCTTTGTTTGCACAGGAGGTTGTCAACGGGGGATTTGAACTGTCCAATCAACGGGGGATGGCCAGAAACTGGATCACTGAAAATGCCGGGGGAAGTTTCCTGATCAGTTTAAGCAAAAATGAATTTCATTCAGGCAAACAATCGCTTGAAATCAATGGCGCATCGGGAAGTATAGAAGGAAGGCAAAATGGGATCGCAGCCAATGTTTACGGCTCGAGTTCAGCAACAAAGGTTGATCACGTTCAGCTTACCGGCTGGATCAAAATTATTGAAAAGCTGGACTCTTCGGTATCCCTGTTTATTCAGCAGGGGTCCAAGATCATTCGTTCCGGCACTGTATCACGGGTTAAAAATGGTTGGCATAAAGTGATACTAGATTATACTGTTCCCAGCGGAGAAAGATGGTACCGCTTTTATTACGGGATAGAGGTGGGCCCAGGAACAAGAGTATGGCTGGATGATATTGCGCTGATCGTAAATGGTCTGAAAATAGATGATCCCAGAAGCCTTTATCAGGAACCTACTCAAAAAAAGATTGACTGGCTTGGCCGTAGCGTCTCCGTACTCAAACAACTCGAGCTGGGAGAATCTTTCAAAGATCTATCTCCGCTAGGGGACGCGATAGGGGATGCCAGGGTCATCGGTATTGGTGAGCCAACACATGGCACCAGTGAAGTTGCAAAATTCAAGACCCGTATTTTGGATTATGTGATCAGGCAGAAAGGGATGAGGACAATCGCCCTGGAGGAATCCATAGCCACCTGCGATCAAATGAACCGCCTGCTGAATGCGGACACCCCGGCTTTGAAGGACAGTCTGTTGAGCATGCCGTTTTATAAGCTATGGAAAACCCAGGAAATGCTGGAGCTTTTCACCTGGATAAACCAGTACAACCGTTCGCAAGATCATAAAGTAAAGTTTATTGGATTCGATATGGAAGATTTGGGGCTGAGGAATTCACGCAGGATGTTAAGGGAGTTTGGGGAAAAATACAATCCGGGCATCCGCCAGCAGACACTCGTTATTGACGGGGATTTGGACAGTTTGATTAAACTCAGTAGGGTTAGTATGGATAGCGAACAAACGATAAGGGCTGCAATGCGAATTAAAAACGATTTATTACAGATGGACTCCCTGATTAATATGGAGAAAAACCGCATCGATCAGCAAACCGTATTTGAACTGAAAAGTTATGTACGGGTTTGCCGACAATGGATAGAGAATAGGTTTTTCAAAGGCAATCGGGACGAGTTTATGGCAGAGAATATCAATATCTTTCTTGATTCCCATCCAAAAGAAAAGGTTTTCCTCTGGGCGCATAACTTTCACGTGGCAAATGTGAATCTGAACGGGCAGAAAACAATGGGTGCTTTTCTCAAAGAAAAATACGAGGGTCAATATTTTTCACTGTCGATCACATCAGGAGGTGGAAAATATATGGCATCTTCCAACTATTCTCAAAAGAACTGGAAATCATATGAGATGGAACATCCTTATCGTGGAACTTATGAATATATTTTTTCCAAAATAAAGCCTGATAATTACTTTCTGAAATTTTCCGGGGAGAATAAAAAGGCAGCTCGATTATTGTTTGGTGTTCCCATGAAACAACTTGATATCGGTTATATTTACACCGGAGAAGACCATTATCAGTATCATGGAGTACTTACAAGCTCATTTGACGGTGTTGTTTTCATCAGACATTCTACTGCAAGCCATTCACTCATATTTTGACAGATAGGAGACCAAATTTGCGTATTCAAAAGATTACAGACGCATGTTCGAAATTATGCTCAATTACGATAAATAAAGCTGGAACGTGGTCGGGTGTATATTATTGTTTCTTGCGATTGCTTCAAAATAATATATCCTCTGTTCATTTGTCTAAGAAATGATAATAATAAATTATCGCATTAAAACAATTATGAATACTATATTTGATTTCTATGAAATCGAAGTTTATAATTTTCTTTCTTGCAATTTGTTTGTCTATGATAGCCTGTAAAAAAGAAAATACTGATGTACCCAAAGAAGATAGTTATAAGCAATATTTTCAAGCTAATATTGCTGGTAAACCCATAAATATTGCTGGTAATATCTCTACTCCTCGAAATATTTTTCATGGAAGTTGGACTATACTCGGAAACAGCGATGGAACAAATAATGAAATGTATACCGTCAATGTACAGGTTCCAAAAGATGTGCTAAATACCAAAATTGGTTCAAAATTACAGTTTCAAATCTTTGATATTAAGACCGGAGAGTATTTATTAAATAGTAAAATAGCATTTCAAAAAGATTTTTCTACGCATATTTATTTAGTTACTGAACTCGGAACGGCCGGTTCAAAAACCTATACGACAGATGAAAGTAAGAAGGCGTTTAAAATTTCAATCCTAAAATATCAAAAACCAAAAGACGGATCCGTTCCTTTTGTCGGAGGGAATTTAAATGGTGTATTATATAACACTAAAGACTTGCAAGACTCAATTGTAATAAAAGATGCTGCCTTCGAAGTAAGATTTTAGATTTAAAAAAAGTTTTGGAAAACAAACATCGATAAGTTGTCGCAAATTCAATCCGATATTTATATAGGCGCAATTTTGTCTTAGGGGCTGTATTATCAATCAATTTGCCGCAGAGATTGTCACGTTGAGCTCATCGAAAAGCTATTTCAGGAAATCTTAATACCTCCTTCGACAGGCTCAGAATGACATGTCTTACTTATGATAAAGCAAAAGAAAATGGAAATAAAGTTATGATCGATTGATAATCAATTGCAGAATAATGAACAGTTAAGCTATACAACTGATATTTCGGCTGCCTTTTTTGCAACGGGCTGTGGCACTTTTACATAGTACCCGGTTCCATCATACGGGCGTTTACGCGGATTTGTAGTACAAGCTGTTGAACAACACCCCTGCAATTCTTCGCCGCATTCATCGCACTGCGTAATGTGCTCATTACACTCTGGATTAGCACAGTTGATCATTTTAGGCGTGGTTTTTCCACAGTTATAACAAATCGAAACCACAGTTGGGTTAACTCGGTTCACATCAACCGCGATGCGGTTATCGAAAACGTAACATTTACCTTCAAAATCCTTTCCTCCAGCTTCTTTACCATACTTGATAATGCCACCATGCAATTGATAAACATCGTTAAAACCATGATGCAGCAATAGCGCAGAAGCTTTCTCGCACTTAATGCCGCCGGTGCAATAGGTTAAAATTTTTTTGTCTTTATACTGGGCTAACTGGTTAATCTGCTCCGGGAAATCTCTGAAATTTTCAATATCAAGGGTGATGGCATTTTTAAATTTTCCTAGATTGTGCTCATAATTTGAGCGAACATCTAGAATCACTACATCTTCATCATCTTTCATTTTCATGAATTCTGTAGGTTCCAAATGTTTTCCTGTTTTCTCATTTGGATTAATGATTGAAGTATCCCGTAACCCAGAATGAACAATCTCCGATTTATAACGGCAATGCATTTTCAGGAAAGAAGGTTCTTCCACTTCATCAATTTTAAATTCCGTTTTTGCAAAACGCTCATCAGCATGGATAGCTTTCATGTATGCCTCGCATGATTGGAGACTACCAGAAACAGTGCCATTCAAGCCCTCATCGGCCACTATAATACGGCCAACTAGATCCAGTGACTTACAAAACTTAAGGTGATCGGCGGCAAATTGTTCCGCCTCTGCTATGTAACTATAGCAGTAGTATAGTAGTGTTTGATATTTTTTCATAATGCTCTTGATACCGTTGCAAACGGCGTTTAAAGTGGGGCAAAGATAAGAAAAAAGACAATAGGTAAAAGGCTTAAGGTTTAGTGATTCCCTTCAAGCCTAAAACCCTCAACTTTTTAAAAACCGTATGCTATTCTAAATCCTTGCGTTAATTTTGTTGGTCCATCATAGGCAAAACCATAACTCACTCTAAGTACCAATCGTTGTATACCAAAGTAAAATTCCTTGTAATTTCGTTTTTCCGGTGATGATAAATATCCTCCACCAATAAATTCCTCAAGCTTCGCTTTGCGTAACAATGGCACCTTGTTTAAAAAAAAGCCCGCAAAATTATGCTCAACATGGGCTTCGAAATATTGTTGATTGGTGCTAAACTGATAGAAATCCAGGTACTGAAATTTTCTTAAATTCGGTGGGAAGATAGTAGAGATATTACCGGCAAAATGTTTGTACTCCGGATAGTAAACCTTGTCATTATTCAGAAATTTACCGGCGCCAACAAGAAAGGAAGTATAACCCCATAACCCTAAACCTATTCTATCTTGGGCTATTTCAACTTTAACAAAATCATAATCAATATCACTGCCTAAAACACCATTGAATCCTTTCTTATACAACGCGGTGATTTTAGGAAAATTAGATTCGGTATAAAACTTTCCGTCAGGGCGGGTAATGTATTTTTGCCCGATGGTGTAGGTTAAACTCGCTGTTGCGCTAAATGATTTATAGGTAGGAAAAAGCGGTGTTTCTGCATTTGGCGAAAATGGATTATTCGAGGTGAACTCCCTGTCTTTCGCATCAAAAAACCTAAAATCTGTGCTGTTTGTCAGGGTATTACTTTTACTGTAATCTGCACTTAAACTGGCCTGCAGACCGTTGAAAAGCTCTCTGGTGGTATATAGATTTACAAAGCTTTTTTCGTAAAATTTCGGGAAATTCTTTTCGTAAAGTAAGGAGTTGATGGTATTTCCCAAAGCAGTCATCGAGCCCAAGTTATTTAAATCGAAAATTCCGTTACCGAAAGAGCCACCAAAAGAGGCCCGTTTTAGTGGATCATAATAATAATTTCCGGTTAAGCTTCCGGTTAACTTTTTGTTGGAGAAACCGTATCTCAGCTCCGGTCTGACGGAATAGGAACGTCTGTTCTCGAAATCCTGGCGATAAGTTACTCCATATTTAATAGCAAATCCCTCCACGGTATTGTAAAAGATGGATTTCAAAACAGGATCAAAACTTAAGTACTGCTTATGATATCGATCATTTTTGCTATAGCCCCTTAACAATAATTTAGTGATCTTAAACTCATTGTTCTCTTTCTCCAACGAATCCAAATAAACTTTTGACTCTTTCCGCTTAGCAATACTGTCTTTTTTGATGTAGTTTACCTGTTCATCGGGGGTCAAGGGAATCGGACGATTATTGATCCAGTAAAGCGAATCTTTTTTATTTACCGCTTTAGTGATCTTTAATATCTCTCCATTGAAACGGTCTCTAGGAAACTTAGGGTCGAGATCATAATTGCTGTAAACGCCAACAAAATAGCCAGCAAGTTTAAATCCTAAAACGCTGCCCGCGAACTGAAAATTAATGTTCGTTGGCATGTAAGTATCTTTTACCTTCGTAAATTGCTGATTAATATTCAGCGTGTCAATAAAATTAATACCAGATTTCTTCGTCAGGTAAACATCGGTGTTGTAAATTCTCCAGCTTTCATCTAAAATATAAATATAACCTCTAAAAACAGGATCGTTTTCCCTTCTGGGAATCACTTGAATTTTATGAATTAATTCGCCGTTTTCTTTGGATTCGCCAACCAGTTTATAGTTGTAATAAAACAGGGCATTATCAGCAATAGGAGAAATAAAACCTCTAGAACTCAGCTTGTTTTCCAGTAGATAATTATCATAAAAATTGATGATTAAATCAGAGGCCTTATTAAAACTGAAAGCATTATTTCTACCGGCCACTTTCGAGGAAATCATTTCTTCATGAACATCATTGGGTCTGCGGAAACTAAATTTACTGTTTGATTCAGACAGGTAAAGAATCCCTTGTCGGTTCGAATCAAGTTCCATAACCTTTTGGATATCTCTGCCCATAAATTTCTTGGGTGCGCCTTTTAACCTTTGTACGCCCTTAATATAAACATTGCAGGTAAATGCCTTTACCTCTTCCAAATGCGTTTTTCGCTGTTTTATGGCTTTTCTGATAATCTCAAACGCAGGATCTTCGGCATTACCTTTAATGGTTACATTTTCCAGGGTATAACTCTCAGATGCCAGGATCACGTCATGGGTAATGGTTTCCGATAACTTTACTTTATAATCCTGTTGTTTATAACCAACTGCTCGGTAGCTTATGATATGATCACCTTTTTCTAATTTAATGGCATATTTCCCATCCACATTTGCCGATGTTCCGGTAGTGGTATTTTTAATGTAAACTGATGCAAAAGGAACTGGTTGTCCGCCTGTATCCTTAATTGTTCCGCTAACCGTATATTGTTGTGCTATTGCCAGCTGAGTTAAACTACAAAGAAGGATGAGTGCGCAGAGTCGGGTCATGTGTATTGATTAGTAAGCTATAAATATCGAATAAGTTTTAACACTATACACATAGTGGTATGTTAAAGTTTGTTAAGTTGAATAAAAATTAAGCTTTTAGCCGTTTTGATATCCTTTATAAGGATTCAAAAGTGCAGTTTGATAAAATATCAAACGTTTGCGCCTAAATAGTTACAAGCTATTGAGCTGGTTTTTAAGTTGCCAAGGAGTTTTTTTTATAACTTTGGAAAAAAGAAAAAATATTAAAAAAGCCATGTATAAAACACTTAAACCTGTTCTCCAAAAAGAACTTGAAGAAATAGAAAACGCTGGGTTGTTTAAACGCGAACGCATAATCATTACGCCACAAGGTGCTGATATTAAAGTAAGCGGCGGTGCAGAGGTGATCAATTTTTGTGCAAATAACTACCTGGGTCTTTCTTCGCATCCTAAAGTAATCGAGGCGGCAAAAAAAGCGATCGATGATCATGGCTATGGGATGTCTTCGGTTCGTTTTATCTGCGGAACACAGGATGTTCACAAGGAATTAGAAGCGAAAATATCTCAATTTTTAGGTACGGAAGATACCATTTTGTATGCTGCTGCCTTTGATGCCAATGGAGGCGTTTTTGAGCCTTTATTTAATGCTGAAGATGCCATTATTTCTGATGAATTAAACCATGCTTCTATTATTGATGGGGTTCGTTTGTGTAAAGCACAGCGCTTCCGTTATAAAAATGCGGATATGGAGGATTTAGAGAAGCAATTGATTGCTGCCAAAGATTGCAGACATAGAATCATCGTTACCGATGGTGCTTTTTCTATGGATGGATCAGTGGCGCCACTTGACAAAATTGCTGACCTGGCTGATAAATATGAAGCGCTCATCATGATTGATGAATCGCACTGCTCTGGATTTATTGGTAAAACGGGTAGGGGGACGCACGAGCATTTCAATGTAATGGATCGGATTGATATCATTACCGGTACCCTAGGAAAAGCATTGGGAGGCGCTTCTGGTGGTTTCACTTCTGGTAAAAAAGAAATTATCGATATGTTGCGTCAGCGTTCCCGTCCTTACTTATTTTCCAATACTCTAGCGCCTGCCATTGCAGGAGCATCAATAGCGGTATTAGATATGTTGAGCGAAACTACTTCGCTTAGAGATAAGCTGGAAAGCAACACTAAATATTTCCGTGCAAAAATGACTGAAGCTGGCTTTGATATCAAACCAGGTTTTCACCCAATTGTACCGGTAATGCTTTACGATGCTAAAATAGCACAGGAGTTTGCGGCAAAAATGTTGGATGAAGGCATTTATGTGATCGGATTTTTCTATCCTGTAGTTCCACAAGGCAAAGCCCGGATCCGTGTGCAGCTCTCAGCAGGTCATGAGCAACACCACCTGGATAAAGCCATTGCCGCTTTTACAAAAGTTGGTAAAGAATTGGGAGTGATTTAACTTCGATAAGTTTTATATGATTTAAGAAAGTCGCGTAATTGCGGCTTTTTTTGTTTTGAGTTCATTTTCTTTTATAATGATATTGTAAACTGATTATTTGAACCTGTTATCACTTAAAATTTTAGATTTTTTGCCGTATATTTGAAGCCATGTTGCAGGATAAAATCACACAATACTCGGAAAAGATAAATGCTTTCGTAACAGAAAAAGCTGACGAACTAGAGCAATTCCGTATCAAATATTTAGGCAGTAAAGGAATTATCAAAGAAATATTTGAAGAGTTCAAAACTGTCTCGACTGAAGAAAAAAGATCATTAGGCAAAGTTTTAAATGAGTTTAAACAACTTGCCGAATCTAAATATCAAATTTTAAAAGAATCCACAGACAGTAATAGCTCAAAAGTTGAAGATGTTAGTCTTGATTTGACCTTGCCAGGTGAAGGATTTGAAATCGGATCTCGTCACCCGTTGGCTTTGGTGCGTAGGGAGATTGTAGAAATTTTTGCTAAACTGGGTTTTACAGTTGCCGAGGGGCCGGAGATTGAAGATGACTGGCACAATTTCTCTGCCTTAAACTTCCCTGAAGAACACCCTGCAAGAGATATGCAGGATACTTTCTTCATTAAAAAGGGCGGCGAAAAAGGTGATATAGCGTTGCGTACACACACTTCATCTGTTCAGGTACGTATGATGGAACAAGGGCAACCGCCTTTCCGTGCCATTATGCCGGGGAGAGTTTACCGTAACGAAGCCATTTCTGCTAGAGCGCATTGCTTCTTTCACCAGATTGAAGGTTTGTATGTAGATGAAAATGTGTCATTTGCTGATTTAAAGCAAACGCTATTTTATTTTGTTCAGGAATTGTACGGGGAAGGTACTCAGGTGCGTTTCCGTCCGTCATATTTTCCATTTACCGAGCCATCTGCCGAGATGGATATCTCTTGTACCATTTGTAAGGGTGCAGGTTGTAACATGTGTAAGTACAGCGGTTGGGTAGAAATTTTAGGTTGTGGAATGGTAGATCCAAATGTATTGGAAAACTGTGGCATCGACTCGAAAAAATACAGTGGTTTTGCCTTTGGTATGGGGATAGAAAGAATTACCAATCTTAAGTATGTAATCAAAGATTTACGTCTTTTTTCAGAAAACGATATTCGCTTTCTAAACCAGTATAAATCTGCCCTGATTTAATCGTGAAGCATCTATTTAGTATTGTGTTCGTGTGTTTTCTGTTTGTTAGCTGCGGCAAAGAAGAAAACTTTATTCCCGACATTCCGGTTAATTATAATGTTACCCTGGTAGAATTCGGAATAAAAGCGGTAAACAATGTACTATTGGTTCCAAATAACGGAATAGCAGGTTTGGTAATTGTTAGAACTCCACTTGGTGGTTTTGTAGCTTTCGATCGGTGTAGCACGGTAAATTCCGATAGCAAATGCAAAATTGTTCCCGATGATAGTGGTTTAACGGCTACAGATCCGTGTTCAGGTGCAAAATTTTCTCTTCTCGATGGTACGCCGCAAAAAGCACCTGCAGAAAGAACTTTAAAAACATATAGTGTGTCTTTACAAGGCAATACTACAATTAACGTAAGAAATTAATGGAAGCTGAAAAAATTAAAGAAACAGTAAAAAAAGCTGCCAAAGAACTTTTTAGGAAATATGGTTATCACAAAACAAGTGTTAACGAAATTGCCAAAAAAGCAAGGATAGCAAAAGCAACCATTTATAAATATTTTGAAAGTAAGGAACAGGTTTTAGATAGCATCTTAATGGATTATCTGGATCAGAACCTTTATGAAATAATCAACAATAAGGTAAGTTACGGGTCTGAAGAGGAGCATCTTAAAGCGTTGGTGATGAAAACCAGCAGACTTTCTTTCACTGCCTGTAATGAATTTATTGGCTGGGATTTTGTACGGGAGAACGCCAACTCACAAGAGTTTTTGAAACATTTATCTGATCAGCTTGAAGCGCTGTTATTAGCAGCCTACTTGGAGCTTGATACCTTTAAAAACAATCCTGCAAGGAGAGAAGGTTTGGCATTTCTACTTAAAGCGAGTAAAAGCATTGTTTTCTCCTTTGCTTTTACCTCGGTAAGCGATTCTGATGTTCGCAAAAACTTTGTTAGTTTTCAAAAAGAAATACTTCCATTTTTGGTTAGGGCAGCGCTCTAGTTTTCTGAATAGTAATCCTTGGTCTTATATTTCTGCACAGTGCGTTGTGTTTTGCCATTCACTAGTTTTGTTGTAATGACAGTAACGTCATCGCCGATGCTGGAATCCTCAATTACCGAAGAAACTTCGGCAAGGACATTTTTTTTATCAACCCGGTAACTGATGGTTTGCTGATAGCAGCAACCGTTTTTTTGCTCAACGCTGAGTAGCTTATTTTTCTTATCAATACCAAACATCCCCAGGTTTTCACTTGCCAGCTTGGTTAATTCTTTACTTAATAAGAATTTGTTGTTTGTCGCCAGATAAATATCATAGGATGGACTCATGTAGATTCCCTTGCTTCCATTTCGTATCGCTAAATCTTCGTTGCCATCGAAATTAAAATCGCCAAAAATCAGCGGACTTTGATATTTTCCCAAATCTAACCAGCCTATTTTTGCATCCTGGGTGCTGGTAAGGCTAAAATCTAAATCAGGAGAGTGGAATGTTTCCAATTCTTTAGCCGATATTTTATCATATAAAATGATGGTTGCCTTGCCTCCGCATATGCCATTTTCGCATTCGGCAACAAAAATTTTTGCTTTATATTGGTCAGAACTATTATTAGCCAGAAGTTTAAACTGAGCGCCTGCTTGAAAAGAAATCAGCAAAAGGCAAAAGATGAATAGGTTTTTCATAAAGCAATTTTGCCAAAAATACGCTATTGCTAAGTGCTTAAAAGTTAAAAAAGGTTAACATTCACTTTTAGGGGTTTTTTCGGTACTTCATAAATGTCTATTCTAATTTATTAATGATTTATCAGTATTTCTATTGATTGAAGTTTGGGAATAAATTTGCTAGTGTAGGTTATCAAACGAAACTAAAGGTAAGCCATTGTTTCAATTGTAATGCCTTAGCTAGAACTGAGGATAAGTATCGCAGTAAATGTGGGCAGGAAAGTCATGGGCATCGGTTTTCGTTGGGGCATATTTTCCATCAATTCTTTCATGGCTTTACCCATGCAGATTAAGGAATTTTTTATCTGTTAAAAGAGTTGCTGCTAAAATCCGGTACTGTAGCTAGAGAATATATTGGGGGTAAGCGAAAGAAATACTTTAATCCATTCACTTTCTTTTTAATTCTTGCTGTTCTTTTCATTTTCTCGAATACTTTTTTTAGTCCTGTAAGTGTTAGCCGCAACCCTGAGATACCGGTAAGCGTTCAAAATATGCCAGATCCTGTAAAAAAAGGCTGAGGTAATAGAGATGACCAAAAGAGGAGCTAATGTCCGGTATTTTAACCTCGAAGTACGGAAACATACTTCCATGATTGCGGTGCCGTTTTTTGCGCTGTTTTTCTGGCTTATTTATTATAAAAGCCAGTATAATGATGCAGAGCACTTTATTGCAAATGTATTGCGTGTTAGTTTTTCAAACCTGGCTTTTACTTTCCTGGCTTTCACGCTAGAAGCAGCTAAAAATACGCCTTGGTTACCTATTGTGCCCTCAATTGGTTTAGTTCTTCAAATTATTTACTATACTTACGCTTATAAAGATTTTATGCAACAAAGCGGAATTGTGGGTACAGCAATGGTATTTATTCAATCGTTTATAGCCGTAGTACTTTAGGTAGCTTTAACCATGATGGCGATGGCCATTTACATTTATCAAAACAGCCATTTTATTGACTTTTTTAGCAGAATGAAATGATTGCTATTCCCACTTAAATACCTTCACTGCTATTGCATAAATTACAATTCCCCAAATAAAAAGAATCATAATCTGGAATTTCACATCCCAAAGACCAGCACCTTCAAAAGCCACCTTTCTCATTGCATCATTCAGATAAGTTAAAGGCAGCGCCCTGCTGATAGGTTGCAACCATGTTGGGAAGGCTTCGATGGAAAAAAATGTGCCTGATAATAAAAATTGGGGTAGGGTGACGATGTTAGAAATAGGAGGCACCATGCTCTCGCTTTTGGCAATTCCTGAAATGATAAAACCAAAACCCATAAATACAATGATGCCCATGGTAGCCAATATGAGCATATTGACGACTGTGACCGCACCATGAACCAGGGTGAAGCCAAAAAAGAAATGGCCCAGTAATATAATAAAAACTGCACCAATTAGTGCAAAACCTATCCTTGCAATCCCTTCGCCGATAACAATACTCGATCTTTTTACAGGTGTAGCGAAGAACCGTTTAATTACTAGGGTTTGGCGTAAACTTAAAAACACGAACGCTGTTCCGAATACTCCTGTGCTTAACAATGAAAAGCCTAACTGACCCGGCAAAATAAAATCGATGGTTTTATATTGACGCCCGGTGATGGTGCTTTCTTTTATTTCTGCAACGGTAGGCTTTAGTGTTTTATCATAAAAAACATTATTCAGTACCGATTTTAAAATGCCGCCTTTATCTCTTGAAGCTGATGTATATACCACATTCACGGAGTATGCTGCGCTGTTCACTTTTTTGTGAACATCAATCATGGCATCGATATTTCCCTTCTCCAGTAATTTATCAAAATCTTCTTTCGATTTATCTTTCACCAATCTGATCATGCCCGTCTTTGCAAGCACTGAAATAACCGGATTATCGACGTCCGATCCTGGATTAACCCCGACATCTATTCTGGTTCCACCACCGCCTAAAAATCCAAATACCAAAATAAAAATCAAAGGGAAGGCAAGGGTAAAAACTACCGCAGATGGACTGCGCATAATGGAACGGAAACTTGCTTTTGCTAATGCTAAGGTGGCAGTAGTGTTGCTGTATTTTTTCATTTACTATTGATGATTAATAGTGATTTTACTTTCTTTCTTAAACCAGATTGATTGGCAATTCCCGGTTTTTAAATGCGACTAAAACGTAAAGCGGGAGTAACATTAATTTGATTGCTGTAATTGCTTTACAAAAAAATAATATTTTTATTCTCTCCACTCTTTTCCAGTCAGGTTGATAAAAACATCTTCCAGATTGGCTTTCTTAACTTCCTTTTTGCGCTCGAAACCACTATTCACCAATTGGTCAATTAAATTATCTGGTGTGTCCAAGGCAATTATCTGTCCTCGTTCTACAAAAGCCACACGATCGCAAAGCTGCTCAGCCTCGTCCATATAATGTGTTGTGATGACTACTGTAGTTCCGGCATCTCTGATCTCCGTGATTAAGTCCCAAAGATTTCTCCTGGCCTGCGGATCCAAGCCCGTGGTCGGCTCATCAAGAAAGATGATTTTTGGCTGATTGATCAGCGTTGTTGCAATGGAAAACCTTTGTTTTTGACCCCCAGATAAAGCTTTGTATTTCGCTTTTGCTTTGTCCTGAAGATTTACTTTCTCCAGCATTTCCATGGGTTTAATATTTGCGCCATACAAACCAGCAAAAAGCTCTATCAACTCAGTAAGGTTCAGGTTTGGGTAATATCCTGCCGCCTGTAACTGTACACCAATAATCTGCTTTATTTCCTGTGGATTTTTATCAACTGAAAAGCCATCAACTACAATTTTTCCTGAGGTTTTAGGTCTTAGGGTCTCAATGATTTCCAGCGTTGTTGTTTTACCAGCACCATTGGGTCCAAGTAAACCGAAAATTTCATTTTCATAAACTTCAAAACTCAATCCCTGAACGGCCACGAAATCATCATACTTCTTTATCAGATCTGTAACCGTGATGATGGCTTTTTTTGTTTCCATGCTGCGAATGTAAGAAGCTTTAAATGAATTAGAAGTGAATTTTTAAGAACTTTTTGTAAAATGTTTCCAGGATGATGAAACAATCCAGTGCGGGGTTCCGTTAAAAGCAAATCTGCGAATCTTCAGCTTTAATTTGAGCCGCAGATTCGCAGATTTTAATATTTCGCTTTAGTCTTTACGCTTTTATCTTTCAGCTTGAAGCTACCAGGTTAACTCACCTTTCATTACGTTTACAAAATCATCAAATAAGTAGCGAGAATCATGTGGACCTGGAGAAGATTCTGGGTGATATTGTACCGAAAATGCTTTCTTTCCTTTCACACGAATACCCTCAATAGATTTATCGTTCAGGTTTACGTGTGTAATTTCTACTTTATCTGAGTTTCTCACTTCATCCGGGATTACACCAAAACCATGGTTTTGAGAAGTCACTTCGCAATGATTTTTGATAATGTTCTTAACTGGATGATTTAATCCTCGGTGGCCGTTAAACATTTTCATGGTGCCGATTCCGTTTGCTTCAGCCAATAATTGGTGACCTAAACAAATACCGAACAATGGTTTGTCTTCTGTTAATATTTCCTGGATTGTTTCTACCGCATAAGGCATTACTGACGGATCACCAGGGCCATTTGAGATAAAGTAACCATCCGGACTGAACTTTTCCATTTCAGCAAACTTAGTTTTAGCTGGGAAAACCTGAACATAGATATCACGGTTTTCGAAGCTGCGAAGAATGTTTTTCTTGATACCAAGATCAAGAGCAGCAACTTTTAAGCTAGCCTCTGGATTTCCGTAGAAGTATGGCTCCTTTGTGCTTACCTGAGAGGAAAGCTCTAAACCTTCCATAGAAGGTACTTCTGATAATTTCTTTTTCAATTCATCAAGATCTGTAATTTCTGATGAGATAATGGCATTCATTGCGCCTTTATCACGAATGTGACGAACCAAAGCACGTGTATCAATATCAGAAATGGCCACTAAATTGTCATTCTGGAAATAATCCTGGATAGATTCTGTAGCTTGTTTACGACTGTAAACGATGTTATAGTTTTTACAAACCAAACCTGCTATTTTAATAGAGTCAGATTCAATTTCCTCTCTCTGGATGCCGTAATTACCAATGTGGGAATTAGTAGTTACCATGATCTGGCCAAAGTAACTTGGATCAGTAAAAATCTCCTGGTATCCTGTCATCCCGGTGTTAAAACAAATTTCGCCAGTAGTGGTGCCAATTTTTCCAGCAGCTTTGCCGTAAAAAACTGTGCCATCGGCCAGTAATAAAATCGCAGGTAACTTGGTGTAGTTAGTCATGGTAATTACAATATGGATTTTGATTTAAAAAAGAGTTGAAAAAAGGATGTCTCTCGGCAATCGAGCCGTATTTGCTTGGGGCAAAAAAAGATGAATAAATCCCTTTCATTTCGGGGTACAAAGATAGGGTTTCACATTGTAAATGTAAAGAAAAATATGAAATAGGTTTGAGGTATAAAGTGGAGAGCGTAAAGCTTAAGGCAGAACTACTGTCCGGCTTTCATTTCTCGCAGCTTTGGTCTTTTCGCTTTGCGCATCGGCCTCTTTTTAAAGAAAAAAACGATACTTTTGAAACAGCAAAATAAAACCAATGTCAGTACATAAAGAAATCAAAAGAATAACCACGCACATTTTGCAGGAAATGAAACAGCGTGGTGAAAAAATATCAATGCTTACGGCTTATGATTATTCCATGGCTACCATCTTAGATGATGCCGGATTGGACGTACTACTGGTTGGAGATTCTGCTTCTAACGTAATGGCCGGGCATGAAACAACCTTACCCATTACGCTAGATCAAATGATTTATCATGCCGCGTCGGTTATCAGGGCTGTTAAACGTGCTTTCGTAGTAGTCGATCTTCCTTTTGGTTCTTACCAGGGCAATTCTAAAGAAGCCTTAAATTCTGCGATCAGAATCATGAAAGAGTCGGGTGCACACGGTGTGAAGCTGGAAGGTGGCGAAGAAATTATCGAATCCGTTCAACGCATTATTACAGCCGGGATTCCAGTTATGGGGCACCTGGGTTTAACGCCTCAATCTATTTATAAATTCGGAACTTACACCGTGAGAGCCAAAGAAGAGGAGGAAGCAAACAAATTAAAATCTGATGTATTGGCGCTTCAAGCAGCTGGTTGTTTTAGTATTGTTTTAGAAAAGATTCCTGCTGCACTTGGTAAGGAGGTTTCTGAAAGTTTACATATTCCAACTATCGGTATTGGTGCAGGTTCGTATTGCGATGGCCAGGTTTTGGTCGTTAACGATATGATTGGTTTAACCAAAGGTTTTAAACCACGTTTCCTGCGTCAGTATCTAAATCTATACGAGGAAATTTTAGGCGCAGCACAATCCTATATCCGCGATGTAAAAGCTAACGATTTCCCTAACGATAAAGAACAATATTAGTTACAGGTTATGGGTTGTAAGTGATGGGAACATGACTTATAACTTAAAACTTATAACTCACAACTGATTTATGCCAATCACTGAAAAAGACATACTTTTTGAAGATAACCATCTCATTGCCATTAATAAAAGAGCAGGAGATATCGTTCAGGTGGATGAAACCGGCGATGAACCTTTAGATGAACAGGTTAAAAAATACATTGCTAAAAAATATAATAAACCAAACGGTGCCTTTTTAGGCGTGGTGCATCGTTTGGATAGACCGGTTAGCGGCGTAATACTGTTTGCCAAAACCAGTAAGGCTTTAGAGCGCATGAATGCTGCTTTTAAAAATCGTCAAGTAAAAAAGACTTATTGGGCGGTTGTAAGAAACAAACCCGAAAAAGAAGCTGCTACGCTAATTCACTGGCTGATTAAAAATCCCCAGAAAAATGTAGTCACTTATTATAAATCTGAAGTAGCCAATAGTCAAAGAGCCGAACTTTCTTACCGCTTAATTGGAAATTTAGATGGTTATTATCTTTTAGAAGTCGATCCAATTACGGGCCGATCGCACCAAATCAGGGTTCAGTTATCTTCGATGGACTGCCCGATTGTAGGGGATAATAAATATGGTTATCCACGAGGCAGTCGCAAAGGAAGCATTTGCCTTCATGCACGCAAGTTACAGTTTTTGCACCCTGTAAAAAAGGAGCCGGTAAACATTTTTGCGAAGTTACCTATTGATGGATTTTGGGAGCGTTTCGAAAATATGTAATTCAGTACTGGTATTTTTTTTCTGTTTAACATCACCAAATCCCCATCATATTTTATCATCATTGCTAAAAGCAGCTCAAAGCTTCATTAGGAAGTTTGAAATGTTTGGCATTGTTTTTTGCATAGGTTATGGAAAGCAAAACCAAAGATTATAAAAAAAACAATTTTGTCAATTGCGGCAGTTGGCTTATTAGCTGCAACGCTTGTTTCATGCGAAAACACAACAAAAACTACGAAGAGTAGCGATGGTTGTTCATGGAGATACAACAGTAAAAACAACAGTTAAAACCGAAGAAGTAAATTCTGATGTACCGTCCTTTTCTAGTGATGAAGTGAATAAGGGTTTAGGGAATAGGCTAAGCTGAAAGATAACATCTCGGCGCATTAAAAAGCAAAAACGAAACCCACGTTAAGGCTTTAACGACAAAATATTCTACCTGGGCTCAAACAGCATCTACCTTGGGCAAACAAACTGAAACCAGATGAAGTTCAAAAATATGCCGACTACATGACTAAAGTTAGCAAAGAGTGGGGAGCTGCCGCACAAGAAGCAGTAAAATAAACGACTTTCGTAAATAAACAATGGGTTTGTGAAAGCAAGCCCATTGTTTATTTACAATCGGTTTTATTAAAAACAAGAGACTTACCAAAGCCCAGTTTTCCTAAGTCTTTAAATTGAGTTTTTCCATCAACTTCTTCTACATCTCCAAAACCTTCAACTAACTGGTTATTTTGTTTTAACCATACCACTTGACGGGTAGAGGTAGTCCCTTCAGATTGAAATGTATAATCGGCAATAATGGTATCACCTTTGACTATTCCAGAGATTACTCCGTTATTTTTATCCTTTTCGAAAAGATTATAAGATAGCGATCCGGTTACTTTTTCATCTTCTACATTTAAAGATAGATTTGCCGTATCTCTGTTTTTTATGGATTGATAACATTGCTTTGACTGGTCAATTTCTTTAGAACTGGCCGATGTTGAATCTCCGGCATCGGAATCGGTATTTTTAGACTGGCAAGCCGCCATTAAACAAACGGCCATGCTTAGCATAGGGATTAATTTTTTCATTTCTTAAGGATTGATGAGTAAGTTAACGCAAACAGCCTGCCAAGATTTGATGAGGAATAAATTTCCAGTAAATAAAAAACCCCGCTTTAGCGGGGCCATCTAAACAATTAAACAAAGTTTTTACCATTTATAAGTTCCAACGGCACCTTTATCCAAAGTACTCGTTACTATTTTTCCATCAAAACGAATATTAAAGGTTGCTTCGTTATTATTGTTATTACAAACGATCAAGACTTTTTTACCATCCGGTGTTTTAAAGGCTACGTTTTGAAGGTTATTTGTAATGTTTGAAGCTATTCGTATAGAACCGGCCGGAACAAATTTAGCCGCATGAGCAATAACATAGTAAGCAACATTTCTGCTAATTGCAGGTGCAATGGTAATCGCCCCTAAACAAGATGTACAGCCGCCCTTATCGGTATGTGGATTGTAGTTCGGATCGGCAGCCAAATTCCATTCTAAAACATTCCTGCTCCAGTTACGGGTAGCGCCGATTATCAAGGTTGAAACATGCCATTTCAAATCCTCTCCAAAATTACTTGGTCCGCCAACCCATTGCTCTGTGAAATAAACATTCTTATCTGGATGCGCATTATGAACTTGTGTTAGCGCAGAGATTGGCCCCGCATATAAATGAAATGCCGAACCGTCGATATATTTCTTGGCATCAGCATCATTTAAAATAGTAATGGGGTATTCTGGCTTATCAGCATTGTGATCATAAATAATGATTTTTGTAGCAATACCACTGCTTTTAAATATCGGTCCTAAAGCGGTTTTAATAAAGCTGGTCTGCTCTTCTGCCGACATGTACATACTTGGGTTGTTTCCAGGATGTAGGGGTTCATTTTGCGGCGTAATGGCATCAATTGTAATGCCTTCGGCTTTCATTGCCTGGATGTACTTAACTAGATACTTCGCGTAAGCTTGATAATATTCTGGTTTTAAATTACCTCCAATAAAACTTTTATTGGTTTTCATCCAGGTAGGAGCAGTCCAGGGAGAGCCTAAAATCTTTATCTTCGGATTGATGGCGACAATTTTTTTTAAAATCGGGATTAAATCCGTTTGTTCTTTTGCAATGGTAAATTTTGTCAATGCTTCGTCGGTTTCGCCATCACCCAAATCGTTATAAGTAAACGGGTAGGCACTTAAATCGGATGCGCCAATGCTTACCCGGATATAATTTACAGAAATCGCATCATCAGCTGAGGCGAAAAGTTCATGTAGCAGTTTATCTTTCGCGGCTGCTGGCAGTGCATTAATTAAACTTGCGCTTCCACCGGTTAAGGTATAGCCAAACCCATCAATTTCCTGGAAAGTTGTATTCTGATCCACTTCGATAGTAGGATTAGAATTTGTGGATTCGCTGAAGTTTAGCGCCACATTCTGTTTGCTCAACAGCTGAGACTGGTCTCCCTTGGTCAGCCAAAAACCCACTTCTGTTTTAATGGGATCGGAATTTGTTGGCTTTTCTTGATTGGCTGTAGTGGTATTTTTTCTACAGGCACAAGCTGCAAAGAATAGACTTACAGCAAGGCTAATATTGTAGATAGATTTCATTAGCTTTTCGGTTTTTATAAAATAGGGTAGGATGATATAAAGGAGCGAAGCTTTTGTAGGCTCCGCCCTTTAAATTTGATTTGTGTGTGATAAAATTTTCTTATCAACGCTCGTCCATAGAAGTGTGCTGATCAAATGCGCTACCGTTCTTCTAGCGAATATTCGGATTTCTATCCCATTCTGCCTGAGGGATTGGGAACAATAATTTTCCCGCAGCAACATTATAATTTAGGTTAGCGCCGCTACCATTTTTTTGATTGTTCATCACTACAACAGCTCTATTTGTTCTTAATAAATCGAACCAGCGATGACCTTCAAAGGCTAATTCTAAACGTCTTTCTTTTTCGATTGCTAAACGCATATCAGCCTGGTTTGCAGCTGGAGTAACACCTAACTTCACACGACCGCGAATTTCATTTACAATTGGAGCTGCTGCGGACCATCCTGATGCGCTTAACTCATTTAAAGCTTCTGCCTTTAATAATTTAATGTCGGCCAAACGAATAATATAAGAGTTAGCCAAATCATCATTTCTGTATTTGTTAATGAAAGGATAATTGGACTTCGACCAATAATCATCAGACCATCCCTCTGTAGATACGTTTCTAAAACTAATACTCGAATTTTTACGGATCACATCACCTTCGGTATCAAACGCAGCCACTAAATCATTTGTTGGTGTACAAAAACGTTTCCATCCTGTTCCGACAATAACACCGGTCATCCAGTTACCACGACCAGAAGGACCACCCCAGCCATCGTACTGCATTTCCCAGATCGACTCGCTATTGTTTTTATGTGCGCCATCAAACAGTTGATCAAAAGAACCAATTAATGAATAACCTCCATTGATGGTTGCATCAGCATATTGCTGAACCTTTGTCCAATCTGGATTAGGTTTTGAAGCGTAAACTTTAGCTAATAATGCGTTTACGATACCTTTTGTAATGATTCCTTTGTTTGGAGCGCTTGTGCGTACCAGTGGCAAGGCATATTCTAAATCTTTAATAATTTGAGCATACACTTCCTCAACAGAAGAACGGGATTTTTGCATTTCTTCCAAAGTAGTTGGCGATTTTAGTACTAAAGGAACACCGCCCCATAAGCGTACTAAATGGAAGTAAAAATAAGCCCGCAAAGTAGCCGCTTCTCCCAAAATCTGACCTCTTCTACCACTGGCATCTAAAGCTGGATCCTGAATGTTAGGTACATTTTCCAGCACTTCATTTGCATTTTTAATGTTCGAATATAGTCCACTCCAATCCCGGCCAACGTTTCCATTAGTGGAGTTTGTGGTGAATAAATCAATTTGAATATTAGCTGGGTTATCGCCGCCTGCATAAGCATTATCAGAGGTTACATCGCCATTTACCATGTAATCCCAAATATGGTAGTCATTATACATGCCTCCATAAGTACCCGAAATAAGTTTCTCTGCTCCAGCAGCTGTTGTAAACGCCACATCGCCAGTAACCTGGTTAAATGGTTGTTTATCAAGGAAATCTTTTTTGCAACCGCTTTGCATCGTAATAGTCAATGCTGCTGCAGCTACTAATGAATATATTTTTAGTTTCATTTTCTTAATTCTTAAAATCCAATATTAACACCGAACAATATACTTCGAGACTGAGGATAGGTACCAAAATCAACACCCATTGAAGGACCATTTGCCGAATTCACATTCACTTCCGGATCTAAACCAGAATATTTCGTGAAGGTTAATAGGTTGTAACCTGTAGCAAACAAAGTAATTTTACTCATTTTTAATTTTTCTAAAACTGATTGACCAAAGCTATAAGAGAGCGTAGCCGTTTTTAAACGTAAGTAAGAGGCATCTTCTACAAAGCGACTAGAGGTTAATGAATTTTCTGAACTGCTTCTCAATGATTTTGGAACTGTAGTAATTTGGCCGGGTGTTGTCCATCTATCCAAAACTGTAACAGATTGGTTTTTAGAATCGAACATTCCTTCTAAATCGATTCTTGATGCATTAAACAATTGGCTTCCCTGCACACCTTGGAAAAACATATTCAGATTCCAGTTTCCGTAAGTTAAATTATTGGTCACTCCATAGATGAAGTTAGGTTGGGCAGAACCGATAAAAGTTCTATCACCTGGATCAGCAGAACCAGTTACACCATTGTTATTGGTATCAGCATACATCGCCGCACCGGTAGCCGGATTAACACCAGTAAATTGATATCCGTAAAAGCTTCCTAATGGCATTCCTGTAACCACTCTAACGGCTGCATCACGCTCATAAATACCCGCAAAATCCAAAGATTGTGTTGTAGAACCTAAATCGGTAACCTTGTTACGGTTAAGTGAGAAATTTAAGTCGGTAGTCCATTTGAATTTTTCACGATCGAAGTTTTTGGTGGATAAAGTGAATTCCAAACCCTTATTTTCCATTGCACCAACATTATAAGCCTGGCTTCCAAAACCCGACGATGGAGGCAATTGAACATTGATCAATAAATCGTTCGTTTTTTTCAGGTAAGCATCAGCGCTAAAGGTAATTCTGCTTTTAAACATGGTTAAATCCAAACCAATGTTGGTTTGAGTCGTTTTTTCCCAAGTTAATGCATTATTAGCCGGATTTTGAAGATTGTATTCGCCTTGTGCATTTACGCTGTATAGTTTTAAGTAAGCGTAATTTCCAATACCTTCATCGTTACCCACTTTACCCCAACTCCCACGAAGTTTTAAATCATCAATGGTTTTGTTTTCTTTCATAAAGTTTTCACCAGAAATTCTCCATCCTGCAGAAACCGAAGGAAAATAACCGAAACGGTTTTCTTTAGTAAATCTTGATGAACCATCGGCCCTGAAATTTGAGCTGAACAAGTATTTGCTATCGTAAGCATAAGTTACACGTGCCAAATAAGATTGTTTGCTCCATTGCGCACGTTGTGGAATAGTTAAAGCTACAGATGGAGCAGTTGGATTGCCTGTTGCATCATAAAAACGGGTAGATTCATTGTTGTTGTATTTCCAATCTGATGATTGAATCGTATAACCGCCGGTTGCTGTAAAAGCATTTTTTCCAACGTTTTTAGTGTAGTTTAAAATATTTTCATTCAACCAAACACCTTCTCTGGTTGTATTATCACGTACAACACCTCTTTCCTGGCGACCGTAAGTAGTCAGGAAATTATCTGTAAAATAACGATAGAAATTTCTGTTATTATTGGTGCTAATGGTAGATTTCAAATATAGATCTTTTGTAAAATTCAATTGTGCACCGAAAGCTCCAATAAATCTAAAATTTCTATTTCTGTTATCAGAACCGAATGCTAAAGCCAGAGGATTGTCCCAACCACCTGCATTCGGAATGGTTGTGTATTGACCGTTAGGTGCAAAAATACCAATGGTAGGAGGGGTTGTTAGTGCGCCCAAGATAACACCACCACGAGAAACACTGCTATTATCGCCAACATCGATAGAGGTGCTGGATGTTAATACTGCATTTCCAGTCAATTTTAACCATGGTGTGATGTTCTGCGTAGCATTAAAGTTAGCCGTCAAACGATCTAATTTCGCTGGTGCAACAACACCTTGATCTTGCTGGTAGCCAGTAGAGAAATAGTATTGACCACTTTTAGTACCGCCAGAAAGTGAAATCTGATATTGATTTTGTTTGCCCGTTCCGAAGGTTTCTTTTTGCCAATCGGTATTATTTGTGCCTCCAAAAGAGGTGTAGCCTAATTCTCTCATTAAACCAACGTATTGATCGCTGTTTAACACTTCTTGTTCTTGCCAGAAATTAGAAAAACCTGTGAAAGCATTGAATGCTACTTTCAATTTACCTGCAGAACCTTTTTTGGTGGTAATCAAAACCACACCGTTTGCACCGCTTGAACCATAAATGGCAGCAGCAGATGCGTCTTTCAAAATCGTCATCGACTCAATGTCGTTTGCATTTACAAAACTTGCATCTCTCGAAGTTACTCCGTCAATAACATATAGCGGGCTATTGGATGCAGTAATTGAGGTATTTCCCCTAATGCTGATGGAAATTCCCGCACCAGGTTTGCCTGATTGAGAACTCACCTGAACACCAGCCGCACGACCTTGGATGGCTTGCAACGGGTTGGTGATGGGCTGATTTTCGAGATCTTTTGATGATACCGAAACAACAGCCGTGGTTAAATCTTTCTTTGTAGTAGTACCATAACCAATTACTACAACTTCGTTTAACTGTTGATTATCATCAGATAACGTAACGTTAATTGTTGTACGGTTATTTACTGTTTCTTCAACGGCTTTAAAACCGATAAACGAAAACTCTAATGTTGAATTTTGTGGAGCAGATATGGTATATGTTCCATTATCTGCGGTTGAAGCACCTTGGTTAGTTCCCTTAACTTTTACAGAAACTCCAGGCAGGGGCAGACCTTTTTGATCTTTTACCAGCCCTTTTATAGTTACATTCTGTGCCATACTCAAAGAGATTCCGCATAGAATACATACCATAAGCAATGTAAATTTTTTTCTCATAATTTTTGCTCTTGTTAATTGTTATAGGATGTAAAGTTACTATTCATTTAATGTTAAAAGCAAGTTTTTGATGGATTAAATTTCATGTAAACTGCTGATAGCTAGTTCTTTGTGTTGTTTTTGATACGCTTGAGTACCGGACCTAAAATTTAGGTTTTTACGTTCATTATCAGCACTTAAGCAATTAGACTAAGCATGGTGTCAGCGGGAAAATGATACGCTTAAATACCTTAACTATTTGTTAAGATTTTGGTGTTAGTACAGCAGGATATTAGCGGAATTCGACGTCGATTTACTCAATGACCAATTGGCTCCACCCATTTTTCCCGCCTTTTTTGAGCGTTTTCTTCCGGTCATCCATCACTTTTTTGATTCTTGTACCAAAGGTCCAGCAGGTGCTTTGCCTAACGGAAAGCAATTCGGAAAGTTTGTGAGAAGAGATTTTTCCTTTTGAAGAATAGATCAGAAAGATCATGTAGAAGGCTTTGTTGATCGGAATTCTTGTATTGTGAAAAATGGTGTAAGTAGTAACCGATTCTTCATAGCCGCATTTGCTACAGCGGCGACTGTGTAAAATATGGCCGGAAAAATAATGGTCGTTGCTGCATTTACGGCAATGATAGCCTTTGTTCCATTTCAGTTCCGCTAAAAATTGATAACAGGTTTCCTTGTCAGGATAAATTTTGCTGAATTCCTCAAAGTCGACCTCGGTATTCATCACCCGATCACGCGTTACTTTCTCTACACTGGTTTGAAGTTCTTCATTATCCTGTTCCAGCAGTACGTTCATTCTCGAAATTTCTTCAGCCTGTTTTTGCAGTAAAGCGTTCGCTTCTTCTAAGGCCTGGTTTTTACTCTCGATAATGATTGATTTATGGTAAACCTCCCGCGTGCGCTCCTCTACTTTGGTCTCTAGTTCCTGGTTAACAGTGTCTTTCAACTTTGCATTAATTGCCATCTGTTTGATGATTTTTTGCTGTGCTTTATCTTTTTTTAGTTTAAGCAACCGAACTTTATCGCCAATAGCAAACGATAGAAAAACCATTTCCAATACGAAACAAAAGCTCAAACTATAATAGCTTACTACTCCAAAATTCAGCCAGCTAAAACCTAGCATGATCAGAAATTTCATTGCAAAGCCAAGAAACAAAAAGCTATAGCCCAATACAAAAAAACGTGCCGGCTGATAACCATTTTTATAAATGTAGATACCAGTAAAAAATGCAACAGCAAGTGGAATAGCCTCAATGAATTTGAAGCTGAAAAGCGTTTGGTCGAAGAGGTAACAGTAAGCAAAAAAGATTAACCGAACTACAATTACACCAACAATGAGCTGATTTAATTTCGGTGCTTTGGCTTTAACAAACAATAATTCTCGTGTAAATAATAAGGCAAAAATGCTGGTTGCACATAGTGCGAACGCATAAGCCACTTGGTTCCATACCGGAGAATTTGGCCATAAGTACTGATAAGCAATACCGTCACTGCTCATTTCGAAAAAGCCAACACTTAAATTATAAAGAACATAATATAAATACTGTTTCTGCCGAATGGCGATGAACATAATGAGGTTATAAAAACTAAAGACCAAAATCATCCCATAGAATATTCCAAAATAGAAATACTCATCCAGGGCATAAGAGATAAACCATTCGGCTGATCTTAACACGATAATTACATCCGAAATCTGAGAAGAACTAATTTTGAAATAATAAACTTGAGCGTCGTTACCCTCATTTTGAACGGGGATTTCAAAGTTTTTATGGTGGACCAAGCGTTTATTAAAAGCGTTTGCATCACCAAGATTTTCGATTTTATAACGCTGATCACTTTGAGGAATATATGCCGTAATCTGATCAATCGTTTGATCAAAAAATTCTAACAAGAATGGCTTCCTTGCCTTTTCATTGTTCTTGATTTTAATCCTGAACCAATAAGTTTTGTTTAGATTTTTAGTTTGTGGTGTGCTGGATATGCTTCCTTTGAATTTCTGATCGAAATTTTTACTTTTTATCTGTTCAAACGTAAACTCGTTTTTTGCATCTTCAAAAAATTCTATTTCGTTAAACGTGAATATATGCTGCGGAATGCTGTCATTTACCTCCACAATTTTTTGCGCTTTTAAGCCCGAAATGGCCAGCAGCAAAGTGGTAAAGGATAATAAAAATATTTTCTTCAGAAACGATAATTGCATTAATACAAAGGTAACGATTTGCTTAAGCAGTTAGCAATAAGCGTATCAGTGCAATTTCATTTTAAAAAATAAGAGAAATGCTTGTGCCTTTATTTTCCTCAGATTGAATTTCGACTTCAATATTGTGAAATTTAGCTATACTCTGCACAATTGCCAAGCCTAAGCCGAAACCATTTTCCTCCGTATTTCCCCGTTTAAAGCGGTCGAATGCGTTTGTCAATAGTTCTTTATCCATGCCCACGCCGCCATCACTAATATTCAGTTTGTAGTGATGTTGCACAGTTTCTCCAGTAATGTTAATGAAACTCCCGGCCATATTATATTTTATTGCATTATTAATCAGGTTGTTCAATAATATATGGATGAGTGCTTTATTTCCCAAAAACTTGAAATCTTGTGTAATGGATAAATCATAGCGGAGATTCTTATCTGAAATTCTATCTTCCAGATCTTCATAAATATCAGTTATCTCTTGTTTCAGACTAATTTCTTCAGTTTTCAAATATTGATTATTTTCCACTTTTGATATTAATAGCAGACTGTTGATAATCACCTTTAATCTATTTAGTGTTTTCAGGGAAGCGTAGATTTTGTTTTCATGCTCTTCCGGAATATCTGGTGTATTTAGCATATTCTCGAAACGAGTGCTTAAAACTGATATTGGGGTCAATAACTCATGAGAAACATTGGCTATAAACTGCTTTTCTAGTGCAAATAATGTACTAATTTTTCTCATCAAAGAATTTATACTGTTATCTAGAATTTTAAAATCATCCGTGCTGGTTGGAATGTTATCGTAATTGTAATGAGTAGGATCGTTTACCAGGTTTATCTTTTTATCGATAATGGTATAAAAAGGTTTTAGCAAATAATTGGAAAAGAAATAATCGGTCATTAAAGTGATGATCAATGCAGCGAACAAAACCATCAACATATAAAATCTAATGGTATTTTTAATCGACGAAAGCGCTGTCATCGATTCCCCTATTTCTAAATTGTACCAATTGGTGTGGTATGAAAATTTATAATTCAGAATTCTGTACACCTCAACATCGCCTTCAATTTCACGTTTTTCGGTAATTATTGTAGCAGAAGCTTTTTTTTGATTATCTGATATATCTGTTAAGACGATAAATTCTTCTTTTAAAATATTATAATCTGTAAACGATTGTTCTTTGTTTAGCAGGCTGTCAATCTCGTTTTCGTTGAGGTGCTCAATAATTCGATTCTTCTTTTTTACTAACCGGTTATCAAGTTGGTTAAAGGCAATGTTATCTAAGGAGAATAGTATAATCCCTCCCAATACCACAATGATTGCAATTTTAGTGATGGCATTATACAAAGAAAACTTAACCTGTAGCTTCATTTGGTTGGTTCAATAATTCAATGGCTCATTTGTTTCATTGGTGTACTTGTGGAATAGGCTTCAAACGTGCTTCAAACTTGCTTCGTCGAATTTCACTCTTTCGACTTGATCAACAATTGATCCTATAACCGATACTTCTCACGGTTTCAAACCAATCTATCGGACTAATCGCAGTCAGCTTTTTTCTTAGGTTTTTTACATGCACATCCACAAAGTTCGAATCAGAATTGACTTCTAGAATATCGCCCCAAACATGCTCAGTTAAACTCATCCTTGAAACCACCCGATTTTTGTTTAGCACCAGATAATTGAAAATTTCGAATTCCTTTTTGGTGAGGTTTAGCCTTTCTTCGCCAAAAGAGACCGTTCTATTTTGGATATTCAACAAGAAATCGTGAATGTTGATTTCATTTTTCTCTAATTTGTGCTTTCTTCGGGTGATGGCATGCATGCGGGCTAAAAGCTCATTCAGAGAGAAGGGCTTTGGTAAATAATCATCTGCACCTTCATCCAAACCTTTAATGCGGTCGTCTACTGCGCTTCTGGCGGTCAAAATAATCACTGCGTCATCACGGTCTTTTAGCCCTTTTAACTGTTTTAAAACCTCAAAGCCATCACCATCGGGTAAGCCTAAGTCAAGTAAAATGAAATCATAATTGTTTACAAAAATCTTTTCCTCGGCGGATGACTTTTTCCAGGCATGCTCTACAATGAAACCCTCTTTGCTTAGAAATTCATCCATTTCGAGCGCCAGGCCTTTTTCATCTTCAACTATGAGTACGTTCATATGAGTATTAAGTATTTAGTAGCAAGTATCAAGAACGTTCGCGAAAAATGCTGTTCCAATAATTATTTTAATGGTTTTAAACCCTTTACCTCAAATCCTTCAGCGTTCCACCTTATTAGTAACTAAGTTAATATTTTTTAAAATGGTCTGGCAGGCTCCTTCTATTTCCTCTTTGGTGATGATTAAGGGAGGGGCGATACGCATAGAATTACTGCAATGCAAAAACCAATCTGATAATACGCCATCCAAAATACAGGCATCTATAATTTTTTTGTTGATTTCGAAGCTTTCAAATTCTACAGCAAGCATTAAACCTTTGCCTCTTATTTCTTTAATAGCGCTATGTTTTAACAACGACTTGAAAAGTTGACCTTTTTCTTCTACTGCCTCTACTATATTATTGTCTACCAATGTTCTTAAGGTAGCCAGGCCTGCTGCACAGCAAACCGGATGGCCACCAAAGGTTGTCATGTGGCCTAATATTGGCGTGTGCGAAAGTACCGACATGATTTCCAACGAACTGATGAATGCACCAATGGGCATTCCCCCACCAATTCCTTTAGCTAACAGTAAAACATCGGGAACAACGTTATAATGTTCAAAAGCAAACATTTTTCCGCTTCTGCCAAAACCGGATTGGATTTCATCGAAAATCAACAGCGTTTTTGTTTCGGTACATTTTGCTCTTAAAGCCTGCATGTAATTTAGATCGGCAACGCGAATTCCAGCCTCACCCTGAATAGGTTCGATAAAAACGGCGGCAATATCTTCAGTGATTTTATGTAAATCGTTAACATCATTATGCTGAATAAAGCTGACGTTTGGTAAAAATGGTCCATATCCTGAAGAATAGAAATCGCTCTCCATTAAACTTTCGGCCCCTTGAGTGCTACCATGATAGGCATTTTTACAGGCGATAAATCCTGTCCGGCCTGTATAACGTTTAGCCAATTTCATTGCGCCTTCAACCGCTTCTGTTCCTGAATTTAAAAAGTAAGTACAGCTTAAATTTTGCGGTAAAATATCGGCCAATGCCTTTGCAAAATTTACCTGTGGCGTTTGCACATATTCTCCATATACCATTAAGTGCATGTAAGTTTCGGCTTGCTCTTGTATGGCCTTAACCACGTCTGGATGGCAATGGCCCACATTACTTACGCCAATACCGGCAATAAGATCCAAGTGTTTTTTATTAGACGAGTCGTAAATATACACGCCTTTTGCCCTTACAAATTCGAGCATTAAAGGTTCTGGAGAGGTTTGTGCATTGTGTTGTAAAAACAACTGACGTTGGGTAAGCATGGCACAAAAGTACGGATTTGCAGTAGGCTTTAGAACAAAAAAAGACCTGCATTACTGCAAGTCTTCATTTTAATTTCTTGGTCCGCCTTTGAAGCGATTGAGCAACTCTCGCTTAAAGCCTTCTTGGGCTCTGTAAAATTTCCCAACCACTTTAATCGGTAGATTAGACTTCAAACGATTATAATATTTTTTATCAAGGTTAAGATCTCTTTGTTTAAAATCAAACTCGCTGGTAATTAAACTTTGTACCTGGGCGTCGCTTAAATTATCAATTTCAGTAGTTTTCCTGTAAGAGATCATTTTTTGCATCCTTTCCTTACGTAAAGCATTTTGCTCTGCTTGCATATCGTTATAAATCGGCCAGAATATTTTAGCTTCTTCGGGCGATAAATCAAGTTTTTGAGTGAAAAAAGCAATTTTCAATGATTCTATCTCCTCATTTTTTGGCCTTTGTGCTAAAAGGGTAGTGGGTAATAAAAACATTAAAGCAACGAATAATAAATTCTTCATTTCTAATTAATTATTTAATTCATGAGTTAAATCACTCGAAGAGAAATTACTCAATATGTAGTTTTCCATTTCTGTATCTGAGGCAGAAGTAGTTTTTGAAGCCGTCGTATTTTGTGCTTCTAAATGTTCTATAATTGTACTTTCATCTATATCATACAACATTTGCTCGCTTGAAAGATCGGCCGGTTGGGTTTGAGCAACAGGAATAGAACTGCTGTTTTGATAAAAATAAGCACCAAATGAAGCAATTAAAACAAAGCAGGCTGCACTGGCATATTTAACCAGACTTCTTCTCCAAAGCGGAACAATTTTCGCAACTTTTTGTGGTGCTTCAGCTGCAATCCTATCCGAAATTCTGTTTTGTAAGGTGTCAAAATAATTTTCGGGAACAGCGAAGGTGTTTGCTGCTTTGGGCAGTTCCGTTAATCTGATATTGATTTCAATACGTTCCGTTAAATCTTCAAAGTAATCCTGCGGAACTGCAAAGTCGCGATTATTGGCCTTTTCTTTCAATCCATCTAAAAAAATGTTTGAATGCACTATCTCCTCTACACTGTCGAAATAGTTATTCGGAACAGTAAAAGGATTGTTTTTGCCCATTGCTGCTAAGCTTGGTGCATCCTTTTTCCAATCGTTATCTTCTATATTTTCGTTCATCACAGATATATGATTGAATTAAGATGAAAAGGTTTAATAATCAATTTCATCATTTGTAATAATTGCTTCAATTTTTTTTGCTGCGATATGGAATGATGCTTTTAAGGCGCCAACTGATGTGCCTAAAACTTCCGAAATTTCTTCATATTTCATATCATCAAAATATTTCATGTTGAAAATGATCCGTTGTTTTTCGGGTAGGGTAAGAATAGCTTTTTGTAGTTTAAGCTCCAATTTATCGCCATTAAAATAGGAAGAGGCAACCAGATTATCAGCCAATTCAGATGATACTTCATCCAATGGCGTGTTATTTCTTTGCTTCTGCTTATTTAAAAATGTAATGGATTCATTGGTAGCGATGCGATAGATCCAGGTATAAAGTTGAGAATCACTTCTAAATTTATCGAGGTTTTTCCAAACCTTTACAAACACCTCTTGTAATAAATCATCGCAGTCATCGTGGTTGAGCACTAGCCTGCGAATGTGCCAATAAATTTTCTGCTGATATTTTTTTAATAACAAGTTAAAAGCTTCATTTCGGGTTTTCTCGACGGCAAAAAGGGCAAGAATTTCTGAATCTTCAACTTGTTTCATTTATTTTTCTAGGAGAGGTTTTTTTTGGAAGGGAGGGTACGAATGGTATAAAAGAAAATGTTAAATAGGAAATTGTAAATAGGGAATAGGTGTTCAGAAATTACTTTGCATTAGCAGATTTCCTATTCCCCATTCTCTATTCTTTTTTATGCTAAGGACTTTATGCTTTTTTTCTGCCGATCACTTTTTGAACCGCTTCAACAATGTTTACAGCATCTAAGCCATATTTCGACATCAATTGATCTGGTGTTCCGCTTTCTCCAAAAGTATCGTTCGTAGCTACAAATTCCTGTGGTGTAGGTAATTCAGTAGTCAATAAGCGGGCAACACTTTCGCCCAAACCACCAAATTTATTGTGCTCCTCGCAAGTCACCACGCAGCCTGTTTTCTTTACTGATTTTAAGATCGCTTCATCATCCAAAGGTTTAATGGTGTGGATATTGATAATTTCCGCATCGATACCTAGTTCTGCTAATTTTTCGCCAGCTTCGATTGCTTTCCAAACCATGTGGCCGGTTGCAATAATGGTTACATCAGTTCCTTCGTTGACCATCCAGGCTTTACCAATCTCAAATTTTTGATCAGGATCTGTAAATACCGGAATTACCGGACGACCGAAACGCAAGTAAACCGGACCTTCATATTCCGCAATGGCCATAGTTGCCGCTTTGGTTTGATTATAATCGCAAGGATTAATAACTACCATACCTGGCAACATTTTCATTAAACCGATATCTTCTAAAATCTGGTGTGTTGCACCATCTTCACCCAAAGTTAAACCAGCGTGAGATGCACAAATTTTAACGTTTTTATTTGAATAAGCTACCGATTGACGAATCTGATCGTAAACACGACCTGTAGAAAAGTTAGCGAAAGTTCCGGTAAAGGGAATTTTTCCACCAATCGTCATACCCGCTGCTATACCGATCATGTTTGCTTCGGCAATACCAACCTGAGTAAAACGCTCTGGAAAATCTTTGATAAAAGCATCCATTTTAAGCGATCCAACTAAATCGGCACACAATGCTACAACGTTTTCGTTCTTTTTCCCTGCCTCATGTAAGCCAGCACCAAATCCCGAACGTGTATCTTTTTTTTCTGTATAAGTGTATTTTTTCATTATATCTTAGATATGAGATTTTAGACATCAGATATGAGACTCACATCTCACATCTCACATCTCCAATCTGATTTAATAATCCCCTAAAGTTTCTGGTAATTGCGCTAAAGCTGAAGCCAATTGCTCATCATTTGGAGCCGTACCATGCCATTTATGTGAGCCAACCATATAATCTACACCTGCACCCATTTGCGTGCTCATTAAATTTAAAATTGGTTTGCCTTTTCCGGTTAACGTTTTTGCATAATGTAAACCTTCAACAATAGCTTGCATATCGTTACCATCAGTATTAATTACATGCCATCCAAAAGCTTCGAATTTTGCTTGTAAATCATCTAAAGCCAAAACTTTACTTGTCGGTCCGTCAATTTGCTGGCCATTGTAATCTACCGAAGCAATTAAATGATCAACTTTGTTGAAAGGGGCAAACATAGCGGCTTCCCAATTTTGTCCTTCTTGCAATTCACCATCACCTAATAAAGCAAAAATGTGAGAATGATCACCATTTAGTTTTTTAGCTAAGGCAGCGCCAATAGCCACTGATAAACCCTGACCTAATGAGCCAGAGGCTATACGGATTCCCGGTAAATGCTCATGTGTGGTTGGGTGACCTTGCAATCTTGAATCTAATTTACGGAAAGTAGCCAATTCACTTTTATCGAAATAACCAGCGTGTGCCAATGTACTGTACCAAACTGGTGAAATATGTCCGTTAGATAGGAAGAACAAATCTTCTCCTTTACCTTCCATCGTGAAGTCTGTTTTGTGGTTCAATACTTCAAAATATAAAGCGGTAAAAAAATCTGCACATCCTAGCGATGCGCCCGGATGGCCAGATTGGCAGCCGTGAACCATTCTTACGATATCTCTTCTGATTTGCGAAGCAATATCTTCTAGCTCTTTTATTGTATGTTTCATTAAAATAAGAGGTTGTTGTTACATAGCAAAGTTAATATTTTAACTGCTATATTATAATTAGTTATTGATTAAATCGAGTACTTGCTGAGTAGCGTTTTTGGTGTCAACTTTTTTGATGATGTGGGTAATTCTGCCATCACCATCAATAATGAAAGTAGTTCGAACCGTTCCCATATATTTTTTCCCATACATGTTTTTTTCTGCCCAAACCCCATAATCAGTTACAATTTTCTGATCAGTATCTGCCAGTAATGTAAAAGGCAGGTTATGTTTAGTTACAAATTTCTGATGCGATTTTTCGTCATCGACACTCACACCCAAAACCACTATTCCCTTAGCTTGCAAACCCTGGTAATTGTCTCTAAAATCGCAGGCTTCGGCAGTGCAACCAGGTGTATCGTCCTTGGGATAAAAATAGAGTACCACTGTTTTGCCTTGGTAATCGCTCAACGAAACCGCGGTTCCGTTTTGATCTTTGGATGTAATTGAAGGTGCTTGATCGCCTTCTTTTAATTCGGCCATATATAAATGATTTGAGATGTAAATTGACTATTTTGAGATTGCAATTTAAACAGTTTAACCTGTTATAGTGTTCAATGAATGTTAAAAGATGACATTATTAGGTAGTAGCTTTTAGATTTTGCCGGAAATTCACCTAAATATTCACTTATTAATTCTTTGTTTTGGAGCGCAGATTCTGTAGGCTACACATACATTCTTCCCATGTTGCGCTTGTACGCTTCGCATCGTCTGTAACCCTCTTTACCGCAGTGTACCGTTACACCCGGGGCTAAATAGGTACTGTTTTGAATGTGTCAGACTGCAAGATCTCAGCGTTCCAAATCAACTTCAACTAAGATTGATACAACTATTTAAAAAATGAAATGGCATAACGCTTCACATTATCTTTTCCGTCTGTTACCACCAACTCAAAAGTGTGTTTGCCAGATGCCGTTCTATCATCAAAGCTGTGCCATAGGGTTGCTGTTTTTGTGTCAAATTCCATTAAAACCCATTTGCCATCAATGTAGCCACTAAAACTTTTTATTCCAGAAAGATTATCACTGATTCTGAAAGTCATTTTTGATAATCCTGCCATACTTTTTCCATCGGCAATATTAATAGGGACAATTCGGGGCGCAATTGTATCAACAGCAATATAAAAACTGCCAAAATTCTTTGGTGTCGCTTTTAGATAGCCGTTATCAAACGAGCCGCCTTGCGATGAGCCACCTGTACTTACTATCAAAGCTTTATCACGTAAATTTTCGGGAAGGGCATCGGCTTTTATCCATAAATTAAACCCAATATGTAGCGGGGTAAATCTGTTATGAATTTGCTGTATGGCAGAATAAGCGTTTCCAGCTGGTTTGGGCAATTTTTTATACACAAAATTTAAGTCGTTATATAGAGTGCCTTGCGGAATAACCACTTTGATTTCATCGCTATTAAATTCACTGGCTTTATTATAAGGAAAATTTAAACCCGCCGGGATAATAGGAGCAGCGAGAGACGCTGTTCCGGCATTTACCGTAAATGGCAATGTTGATGCGTTTCCTTTTGAATCGGTTATGATATATCGAAGCTGGTGAGTTTCGCCATCATTGAAGTTAATTCTTCCGCTATTCACCAACCCGCTATAAATTTTCAGGGGATTTCCCGGATCGACAAAACTTTTTTGAATACTTCTTTTCGTATTGATATAAGTTGGATAATCGATGTGTGAGTTAATCGCTTTGCTGTTCTCAAAAGAAAAACGTTCTAAAGCAGACGTATAGATCATTTTGCCATCAAGTTCCAATTGAATAGAATAAACACCATTTGTACCAGATAAACCATTGTGCCTATCGGTTACCACAATGCCAAAACCAACTTCGCCGGTTAAACTAACCGGAGCAGTTGCTTTGTAACTGCCAGCTGCACCACTAATGCCAATGGCCTGTTTCGGCGTAAATTCGTTAAAGTTTTTTCCATTTAAACGGTAAACATATAAACCATGAATTACCGGCGGGATATTATCAGGAATGTTAATGCCGAAAAATTGCGGGTTTATGGTTTCTTCTGTTTTGGTATCTCTAATTTCAAAATGTAAATGCGGCCCTCCGGAACTGCCTCGGTTACCCGACCACGCAATTACTTCGCCCTTACGAACAGGGATGAGTGTGGCTTCAGGAAAGTCATCAATCTCGAATGATTTTTTTTCATACTCCAAATCTTTTACAATGGTTGCTATTTTTGGAGAAAAGCGTTGTAGGTGGCCATACACAGTGGTAAAGCCATTTGGATGGTTGATGTAAAGTGCCAAGCCGAAGCCACTATTTTGAACTCTAAGGCGGGAAATGTATCCATCTGCAACCGCATAAACCGGATACCCTTCGCGTTGATTTGTCCGGAAGTCGATCCCAGAATGGAAATGATTGCCACGAATTTCTCCAAATGATCCCGCCAGGGCAGGAGGAGTAATATCCAAAGGCTGTCGAAAATCGGTTATAGGGTATTTATTGGAGCTAAATATTTGTTGCGCCTGTGCGAAATGAGCTAATAAAGAAAAACAAATAAGGAAAGCGGTATGGAACAAGTTGCGGATCGGGATTTTTACCATTCTTTATTTTACATCAAAATTCAACAGTTGCTTGTCTTCTAACCATGCTTCCAGCTTATCGCCCTGATTAATTTTTCCTACCCCTTCAGGGGTGCCTGTAAAAATTAAATCGCCTTTTTTTAAGGTAATGTATTGTGAAACGAAACTGATTATCTTTTCAAACGAGAAGAGTAAATCTTTGGTATAGCCTTTCTGACGCGTTTCGCCATTGATCTTCAACTCAAAGTTTAAATCATATAAGTTTTCAAAATCAGATTTCGGCAAGAAGATACTGATTGGGGCAGAGCTATCGAAACTTTTTGCAAGTTCCCATGGCAAACCTTTTTCTTTGTGCTTACTTTGAATGTCACGGGCTGTAAAATCAATTCCTAAACCAATTTCGTTATAATAATTTGCCGCAAATTTGTCAGCGATATGTTTACCCTCTTTACAGATTTTTAACACCACTTCTAATTCATAATGAACATCGTTCGAAAATTCTGGCAAATAAAAAGGTTTGTTATCCTTCAATAATGCCGTATCGGGTTTCATGAAAATTACGGGCGTTGTAGGAATGGGATTATTTAATTCTTTTGCATGTTTGGCATAATTGCGACCAATAGCGATGATTTTCATACTAGATTAATTTTTTATGAGGTATTTTTTTCGGAAAAGGTTCCAGAAGAATCAAAAATAGAAAAGAAATCGTGGTTATAAAACAGAGATGCGTTTTACCTGGCTTTCTGAGCCCGCCATTACTCTTAAAAAATAGATGCCAGCATTTAATCGGCTCGGGATATTAAAGGTTCTGGTTTGTTCACCTGCATTCAGCCTCTCATTGGCAAGCGTAACCACTTCATTGCCCAATAAATCAATAATTTTAACCGTCGTCTGGGTACCGTCTTTTCCTATTGATAAAATGATATTCAGTTGATCTTCAACAGGGTTAGGGTAAACTTTAACTATGGTGAGTAGTTTATCTTTAGTTGAAGCAATATTTGTAGACTTTGTGCTTCCAGAATAAGTGTTGAACATTCCCGAAGTACCTAAGGTACCAAACAACGGTCGGTAAGGCTGAATATTTGCTTTAATCTCTGGGACTGTGCTTGTTTTTTTAACTCTGTTTTTTAAGCTGATGTGAATACTATCAGTCTGTTGCGCCCAAGAATTAACACTGCACAACAAAGCGACGCATAAGATGCATGCAAGTTTTGTGAGCAACGTTAGTGGGTAGAGTTTCATCAAATTTATTAAGCAAATGTATTAATTAAAAACAAAGAAATTAAACATTTTATGGTTCTGTTATATTTTAACACAATTTAACAATTAATTTTGTTTTTCATAGTGTGAAAATTACACAATATTATGGTTGTTAATTTGTTATAGTTAGTTTACTTTTGACGCACTAAAAATATCAACGAAGTGTCAGATCATAAAAATGTCAACGCGTTAACAGCCGGAGGAGTTCTGGTAAGTTTGGGAATTGTGTTCGGCGATATCGGTACATCACCATTGTACACGCTTAAAGCGATTTTTAAATCGGTATTTGATGCAGGGCAACCCATCAGTTCAGATGTCGTACTGGGGGCGCTTTCATGCATTATCTGGACTTTGACGCTCCAGACCACCATAAAATATGTAATTATAACCTTAAGGGCCGATAATAGAGGTGAAGGCGGAATTTTCTCGCTTTATTCTTTGGTACGCAAAAAAGCTAAATGGTTGGTTATTCCAGCAATTATCGGCGGCGCCGCTTTGTTGGCAGATGGAATGATTACCCCAAGTATTACGGTAACTTCGGCCATCGAAGGTTTAAAACTAAACTTCCCGACGGTTCCGGTATTGCCGATTGTAATAGGAATTATAACTTTACTGTTTGTAATACAACAATTTGGAACCAATTTGGTAGGGAAGCTTTTTGGACCTATCATGTTTTTTTGGTTTGCCGCATTGGGCATCACAGGTATATCTCATGTGATGGATGATCCATCTGTGTTTAAAGCACTAAATCCTTACTACGCGATTCACTTACTTGTTACCAACCCGAGTGCGTTGGTGATTTTAGGCGGCGTATTCCTATGTACCACAGGTGCTGAGGCACTTTATAGCGATTTAGGACATTGTGGTAAAGATAATATTCGCATCAGTTGGATCTTTGTAAAACTAACCCTTATTTTGAATTATTTAGGTCAGGGTGCGTGGGTACTGAGCCACCCGAATTATAATCCTAGAAATCCATTGGAAAATCCTTTCTTCCAATTGGTGCCCCAAAATCTGGTTATTTATATGGTTATTCTAGCCACAACAGCAGCTGTTATTGCCTCGCAAGCCATGATTTCAGGTTCATTTACGTTAATTTCTGAAGCAGTAAGATTGAACCTTTGGCCAAAAGTTAAAATCAACTATCCTAGTGTTCAAAAAGGACAATTATATGTTCCATCTATCAACTGGTTACTTTGTATCGGCTGCATTTTAATTGTGCTTTATTTCAAAAGATCGGATGATATGGAGGGTGCCTATGGCTTAGCGATTAATCTTACCTTCTTGATGACAACGGTTTTAGTAGCCGTTTATATGCTAAGGAAAAAATTTCCTAAATACTTGATCATTATTTTCGTTGGCGTTTACACTATCATTGAACTGACATTCTTAGTAGGTAACATGGCTAAGTTTGTTCATGGTGGATGGGTAACGCTGTTGATTAGTTGCGGTTTGTTAAGTGTAATGTGGACCTGGTACAACTCTCGCAAAATCAAAAACCGTTTTGTTAAATATGTAGAAATCGAAGATTACTACCAGATATTAAGTGAATTGAGTAATGATGAAACGGTTCCAAAATACTCCTCTCAATTGGTTTACCTCACCAGTGCAAATTTTAAAACAGAGATAGAATCAAAAATCATTTACTCTATCATTCAAAAGGAACCAAAACGTGCCGATGTTTATTGGTTGGTTCACGTAGATGTTATGGATGAGCCTTATACGTTAGATTATAAGGTGGAATTCTTGATTCCTGGAAAGCTTATCCGTATTGATTTCCGCTTAGGTTTCAGGATAGAGCAACGGGTAAATTTGCTATACCGTAAAGTAGTTGAAGAGCTGGTGAAAAACGGAGAAATTGATATCACGAGTCAATACAAATCTTTAAATAAACATAAGATTGCGGGTGATTTTAGGTTCGTACTATTGGAGAAACACCTGTCTAAGTTTACAAAATTGAGTTTCTATGAAAGACAAATCATGGACTATTATTTTCTGTTAAAGAAAATGAGTTTATCGGAAGAACGAAGTTTTGGTTTGGATAGCAGCTATGTAGATGTAGAGAAAGTGCCTTTAATTTTTGTAACTCCAGATGATATCGAACTCAACAGATTACCGGTTTAACCCATGAGAACTGCAATTTTAATACTCGGTATTTGTCTTTTTATCTCCGGTCCGGCTGCTAAAATCTACCACCTTAAGTCTGGTAATACTTATATGATTGCCTCTGCATTAGGATTAGTGATGATTACGGCACTGGCTTTTATTAAGAAAAAAGAAAATTAGATTTACATTGATTCCTAATCAGGTCAGTAACCCATTTTATTCAAACGAATGAAATGGGTTTTTTATTGAAATTTGTCTTCATCCCATTTTTTAGGGTTATTCAAGCTATAATTGGAGATATTATTATCAGCATTTTCATCCCGGATTATATGTTCGTAGTAATTCCTCTGCCAGAATTTCCCCATCCTTTTGCTATCTAGTTTGAACAGGTCTAAGCAAGAGTTAGAAACAATTGTTTATGCTCCAACTACATCGGATATTGTCGGGGCAACCGCAAGGGTTGCCCCGACAACTATTTCATCAGACAAAACTATTATTCCATGCATGAGATTCGGCATAATTTGAAAAACATCAAGCTCGAAATTCAAGAATCTTTCAGCTAAATTATGCCACTCATTGTATGCAATCATTCAAAATCATCTCGCCGTCAGTTACTTTTCCAAATCTATGTAACCTACCTTCGCAACAGATTGTAACGAAATATGCACCTGCGCTAGAATAATCAAATCCTTTTAACCTAATGGAGCGGCGATGATGTACTAAAGGATCATATCTACATTAAACTTCCTGTGCCAACTTGCTATGCTTATATCCGTAAGCGAAATACACCACCAAGCCAACAACCAGCCAGATACCAAAGCCGATCCAGTTGGAAATTCCCAATTCGCACATCATGTATAAGCAGCTTACAAGGCCCAGAACCGGAATCAGAGAAAGGTTATGTGTAATGCAGTAATAGCAGATAATCAGACAAATGATCAGGAAAATCCACATCGGTATTTTGTGTTTGAAAAGGCTCCAGCCACTCTCATACTTTTTTTCGAATGAAATTTTTGAAGCGGTGATAAATTGTTCGTAACGATCTCCGGGTAATGCGCTCAAATAAGACTCCGCGTCAACTTTTTCTGCCAGCATAATCTGTGGAGCCGCATTTTTTACAATTTCTTCTCTTACAACTTTTAGTTCTTCTCCATTTAAGGAAGTAACAAAATTGACTGTGGTAACGGTTTTAGGAGAATTGAAAAGGAATGCTTTTGTTTCCTTACCGTATTGTGTGAAAGCGAATGCTACTGCTGCAATAAAAGCAATCGGCACAATAAATTTGCTGTTAACGTAGGGAATTTTAAACTTACCACGTTGAACATCCGGACGGTTTTGCAATACTAAAACTCCGGCACAAACCAATACAAAAGCAAATAATGTTCCTATCGAACAAAGATCGGTTACAATGGTTAAGTTCATGAATAGCGATGGAACAGCCACAACGAACCCGACTACAATAGTCGCGAAGGATGGGGTTTTGTATTTAGGGTGGATTTTTGAAAAAGATTTTGGTAACAATCCATCGCGACTCATGCTCATCCAAATACGTGGTTGCCCCATTTGAAATACTAAAAGTACACTCGCCATTGCAAAAACAGCACTAACGGCAATGATGCCACTCATCAGTTTTAAATTGATTTGATCGAAAACGAATGCCAGTGGATCGCCAACGGCAAGCGTATCAGATTTTACAATTCCAGTTAAAACCAGGGCAATAGCAACATATAAAATGGTACAAATGATAATTGCCCACATCATTCCACGGGGCAAATCACGTTGCGGATTTTTACATTCTTCGGCTGTTGTAGAAATTGCATCGAAACCGATATAGGCGAAGAAAACTGCAGAGACACCTTTCAAAACACCTGACACTCCATTTGGCGCAAAAGGGTTCCAATTGTTGGTATCAACATAAAATATACCAACTGCAAGCACCAATAGAATCACAGCCAGCTTCACCACAACCATTGCATTGCTGGCATTACGGCTTTCTTTCATTCCACGGTAAATTAACCAGGTAATCAAAATAATAATTCCCAGGGCGGGAATGTCTGCAACCAGGTGGAAGCCTCCAATTTGTGGAGCGGTTAACCAGGCGTTATTCGCTAAAGCTGTAGCAGAATCCAAATCATTAAGGTTTTTGCCTGCCGCCGATAAAGCTTCAGCAATTTTATGTCCGTTATAGGCACTCAAATAATCCATCGTTGCCCAATCGGGAACATGGATGCCGTTGATATTTAAGAATGGTATTTTTATAGAAGAGAGTAATCCGGTAAAGTAATCAGACCAAGAAATGGCTACCGTGATATTTCCGATCGAGTATTCCATGATGAGGGACCAGCCAATAATCCAGGCCACCAACTCGCCAAATGCTACGTAGGAATAAGTGTATGCGCTACCAGAAACCGGAACCATTGAAGCAAATTCTGCGTAGGCAAATGCCGCAAAACTACAAGCAACAGCAGTAAAAATAAACAAAAATATCACCGCCGGACCACCATCTGCACTGGCTTTACCAATGGTACTAAAAATACCAGCGCCAATAATTGCAGCAATACCAAACGCAGTCAAATCTCGTACCCCTAATGTTTTATGAAGCGTATTTTCATGATCGCCATAGCCGCTTGCCGCATCTTTTAAAATTTTGGAGATAGATTTTTTTCTAAATAGCTTTTCGAACATTTTGCCTGGTTGTTGTATTCTTCAAACTTAAAAAAATATCAGTTAAAAACGTTTAAAGCGAGATATAAATTTCTCTACATTCATTTTCGAAGATCTTTTGAGGTCAAAAAAGGTCTTGATAATCTATAAAATCCTACAACTTTTCTGTTTCCAAAGTAAAAATACCACTCTTTTGTAATCTCGATGTGTTTATTGCCTGACAGGTAATTTGGCCCCACGATAAAATACTACTTTTGCCGCACTATTCAGTGATGGTTTCCATTATCCATTCCAATTCTTTACAATGACATCTTCTATTACACAACGACCGGCGATAAAAGAAAAAAATCAAGGCATAGCCACAATTCTGGCATTCACCCTTATTCCGCTCTCTGGTTTTGCCACAGATATTTACATTCCATCATTGCCTACAATGGCAGGCGAAATGAACATCAGCAGTGTTCAGGTTCAGTTGACATTAAGTATTTTTCTGATCAGCTACGGCGTTGCGCAGCTCTTTGTAGGGAGTTTGCTGGATAGTTTTGGACGTTACAAAATTGGGTTATACAGCCTATTGATATTTGCGGCGGCGAGTATAATTATCGCCATAACGCATAACATTTACGTTATTTATTTAATGAGAATTGTTCATGGTCTTTCTGTGGGTGCAGTAGTTGTGGCTAAACGAGCATATTTTGTAGATTTATTTACAGGCGAGAAATTAAAGCATTATTTGAGTCTGTTTTCCATTATCTGGTCTACCGGGCCAATTATAGCGCCGTTTGTCGGTGGCTACTTACAAACGTCTTTTGGCTGGGAATCTAACTTTTACTTCCTTGCTGGTTTCGCTTTAGTTTTTGCCTTGTTGGAATTTTTGTTTAGTGGAGAAACGCTGACACATTTTACAGATTTCCAACTGAAAAAGATTAGCAATATTTATTTAAGTATGGTAAAAACAACCAGTTTTACACTTGGTATCGTGATGCTTGGCCTTGCCTACTGTATGGTAATGGTTTATAACATGACCGGACCATTTATTATTGAACACGAACTGCATTATTCGCCGGTTGTTGCAGGTTATAGTTCTTTGGTTTTAGGCTTCGCGTGGATGGTTGGAGGTTTTATAGGAAAAGCAACAATCAATAAGCCGTTTTTTAAAAGATTAATGCTCAATTCGCTACTTCAGGTGGTGTTCGTAGCTTTAATGATAGTCAGCTTAAATTTTGTATCAAATTTATTTTCACTGATCTTTTTCGCTTTCATTATTCACATTGGAGCTGGTTTTACTTTTAATAATTATTTCACATTCTGCCTAAGCAAATTCCCTAAAAATGCGGGTATAGCAGGAGGTTTAACAGGCGGAATCACTTATGTAATCGTTTCCTTTCTAAGTTATGGCATCGTGAATTTGTTCCCGGCAAAAGATGAGCGAAATTTGAGTTTCAGTTATTTAGTGATGATTGTGATTTCTTTAGCGATAATGGTTTTGATTATGAGAACCAGAAAGAAGGATGAGATTACTTCTTAGCTAATTAGTATTGTGTTTGATCAGCGGGATGTTTATACGCTTTATTTTTCTCCCGCAGATTACGGAGAAGTCCGCAGATTTTTTTTGCTTTGGCAGAGATGATGTTCAACAGATGATTAAAATTTGACTATTAATAAGTTGCTCTGCGTTAATCTGTGAGATCAGCGGTAGATTTATCTTAATTTGCTATAGCGTTTTAGCGAAACGGTTACAGCGATAATCAGCGGGAAGTCTATACGCTTTATTCCCTCCCGCATATTACGGAGAAGTCCGCAGAATTTTTTGCTTTGGCAGAGTTGATTTGCAACGATATGACTAAATTTTGTCTATTAACAAGTTGCTCTGCGTTAATCTGTGAAATCAGTGGGAGACTTAATTTAATTCTGTAGCATATGCCTTTGATATTCAAGATAGCAGCAATACACGACAACTATATCTGCTAAGCACTTAGCTCTAAAACAAAAAAAGCCGTAGCGAAATGCCACGACTTAAAATTCGAATGGAAACTCAATCTATCCCAATTTCTCTAGCTCTTCCTTTACAAAAGCAGCCAACTCTTTAACATATTCTGCACTAAAATCAAACTTGATTCCTGCAGTTTCGTAAATCTCATTCATTGGTTTGGTATAACCTAGAGAAAGTGCAGCCAAATACTGTTCTAGCGCTTTTTCAGGATTTTCCTTGTAGTTTTTCCAAACTGCAATGGCACCTAATTGCGCAATTGCATATTCAATATAGTAAAACGGAACCTCAAATAAGTGCAACTGTTTCTGCCAAACATTACCAAATTGTTGATCCAAATCTGTCCAATCTGCGAAGCCTGCACCAAAACGGTTGTAAATCTGCTTGAAAGTTACTTCACGATCAGCCGCAGTATGATTTGGGTTGGTGTAAATCCAATGCTGAAACTGATCAATTACTGCAACCCAAGGCAAGGTTTTTAAAACATCAGCCAATTGCTCTTTTTTGGCACGAATCAAATCTTCCTCACTATCAAAATAAACATTCCAATTATCCATTGAAATTAATTCCATACTCATTGATGCCAGTTCTGCAACTTCAGATGGGCAATGCTTAAAATCATTTAATTCTAAGTTTGCCGTTAGAAAAGTATGAATGGCGTGGCCACCTTCATGAACCATGGTGGTTAAATCGCGAAGAGAATTGGCCGAATTCATGAAAATAAATGGTGCTCCGGTCTCCGCCAACGGATAATTGTATCCACCTGGCGCTTTACCTTTTCTGCTTTCTACATCAAAAAGATTATTGGCTTTCATTGTAGCTAGCTTTGTACCCAACTTTTCATCAATGGCGTTAAAACAGGCGATACTTTTATCAATAAGTTCAGTACCGTTGTTAAAAGGTTTCAATGCAGGTTTGCCGCTTACACTAACCTCCATATCCCAAGGTCTTAGCGTTTCTAAACCCAAAGCTTCGCGACGTTTTTCGGCTTGTTCCTTTAAAATTGGAACGATTTCCTTTTCTATCGCATTGGCAAAATCGTAGCAATCTTGTGGTGTATAATCAAAACGGCCTAAGGCCTGAAACATATAATCGCGATAGTTTGCAAAGCCAGCATTCAAAGCAACCTGGTTACGCAATTTAATCAGTTCATCAAACAGGATGTTTAAATCATCTTTATCGATTAACCGGCGCTGTTGAATGGTTTTCCATGCATTCTCCCTCACCTCGCGATTTAAATCCTTAATAAAAATAGAGGCCTGTTCCAGTGTATATTCCTGCCCATTAATTTCAACACTCATCGCACCAGTAATGCCTTGATATTTCTGTTGTTTAACTTGTAATTGAGTAAAAAGTTCAATGTTCTCCTCGCGATAAATTTCCAAAGCCTTTTTAATCGCTCTGCTATAAACGAAGAACTTTTCTTTGTCCAAATCATCCATAAAAGGACTGTCGACAAACTTCTTATTCAGTTCATTTGATAAAGGAGAAATTTTGGGTTCAATTTCCTCTGCAAAATACTGGAAGTTTTTAACCAATTCTTCATTTGCCGTATCACAACTCATTTTAATATATCGCCAGGCGAAATCTTCTTCTAAAGCGGCCTCCAGTTCTGAGCGATCTTTTAACCACTTTTCCAACTCATCAACATTGTTGATTTCGCGGTTTTGTAATTCGGTAAAAAGTGGGGATAAGCTTTCCCAAGTGATGGCTAAATCTTGAGGAATATATGTTCTGATTTTTTTTTCTACAATCATGTTTTTATTAATTATTGAATTTTCAATGAGTAATTGATAGAATGGTTTAAAGCATATTGCAGAGCATTCTATCATTCAAAACTCATTCATTCTATCATTTATTGTTATTTGGTTCTAATGTAAGCGTCGATTAAAAAGCAAATAGCAAACACTACTGATGCATATCCGTTTAAAGTTTGAAACGCTCTGTTTACTTTACTAATATCATTTGGTTTTACTAGCAGGTGCTGATAAATGAGCATCGAACAGAAAAATGCGATCCCAACATAATAAACCCAACTAAACTCGGTAAAAAACACGGGTAGGATCACACAGATTGCGGAGAGCACATGCAATAAAACCGACACATTAAGTGCATTTTTTATGCCAAGTGCAGATGGTATAGAGTGTAATTTTTCTTCACGGTCGAAATCTTCATCCTGTAAGGCATAAATAATATCAAAACCACTTACCCAAAAAAGCACAGTTAAAGAGTATAAAACCGGCACTAAAGCAAAGTGCCCGGTTACTGCGATATAGGCGCCAATAGGAGCTAGTGATAACCCTAAGCCTAAAACAAGGTGACACAATGCCGTAAATCTTTTGGTGTAGCTGTAAAATAACACGACAAAAAGCGCCACAGGCGATAGATAAAAGCAAAGCGGATTAATAAAGTAAGTGGCAACGGCAAAAAATACGCAGTTTGTAATTACGAAAATTAATGCCTCGTTAGCAGATACTTTTCCCGCCGGAATATCCCGCATTTGGGTTCGTGGGTTTTTGGCATCAATGTTTCTATCCAAATAACGGTTAAACGCCATTGCGGCATTTCTGGCGAAAACCATACAAAGCAATACCAAGATTAACTTATACCACGAAAAAGGATTTTCGGTAGTGGTAACGCCCAGGAAAAACCCAATCATTGCAAACGGTAAAGCAAAAACCGAGTGAGCGAATAATACGAGTGAAAAGTATTTTTTCATTTACTGATATACGAATATTGTTATGTTAAGATCTCAAACTTCTTTGAAAACTGTGAAGCGCTTAAAACTTTTTATAGTCTGATGGAACCACAAAATCTTGATTCACCTCTGTAATAAAATTTAAAACTTCATCTTTTCCATTTCCTTTTTCGGCTGAGGTAATAAAGGTTGCGGGGATCTCTTCAAAAAACTCACCTAACTTTTTCTTAAAAGCAGCTACGTTTTTTTGAGTGGTGGTCATGCCCTGTTTATCTGCCTTAGTGAAAATCAAAGAAAAAGGGATTTGCTTTTCGCCCAACCAATAGCAAAACTCGATGTCAATCTGTTGTGGCTCTAAGCGACTGTCTATCAATACGAAAACACACTGTAAGCTTTCTCTTTTGGTGATATATGCACGAATGAATTTCTCCCACTTTTCTCTACTGGTTTTAGAAACCTTTGCATAGCCGTAACCCGGCAAATCGACAATGTACCATTTCTCGTTAATTAGAAAATGGTTAATGAGTTGCGTTTTTCCTGGCCGCTGAGAGGTTTTTGCCAATCCATGTTGATTAACCAACATGTTAATTAAAGAAGATTTGCCCACATTTGACCGGCCAATAAATGCATACTCGGGCATTGTTGGTATCGGTAAAGCCGAAATCTGGGTGTTGCTGCAAACAAATGTTGCCGTTTTGATAACCATGTTGCAAAGGTAGGGTTTTGAGTCGGAAGTCCGAAGTCCGAAGCCTTTAGTCTAAATCTGCAATCTCTTGATATTGTAAAATTCGCTCAAGCATATAGTCTATCTGCTCTCCAAAACTGCATTTAAAGTCATCTGTAATCCACCTTTGGTTTAAATTTATCTTTTTATCGCTTTTGATATCTTTTGATAGTTTGGACTTCCGACTATTGAGTCCCGACTTCGGACTTTTTCCCTATCTTTGCCCCATACCATGAATCAGAATATCACTCCTTATCAAGTAGAAGACGCAACCAAGAAAGAGCAGGTTGCAACTATGTTTAACAATATTTCGGGTACATACGATTTTTTGAACCATTTTCTTTCTTTAGGGATTGATGTACTGTGGCGTAAAAAAGCGATCAAAGAACTGGCTTCCATTCAACCGAGGAATTTACTGGATGTAGCCACTGGAACAGGTGATTTCGCTTTTGAAGCGATTAAAAAACTTCATCCTGAGAAAGTGATTGGTGTAGATATTTCTGAAGGAATGCTGGATGTGGCTAAGAAAAAGATTAACGAACGCAGCTTAAACGAAACTTTTACCGTTCAGTTAGGCGATTCGGAAGGCTTGCATTTTGAAAACAATACTTTCGATGCCATTACCTGCGCATACGGAGTTCGTAACTTCGAAAACCTCGAAAAAGGTCTAACAGATATGTACAGGGTGTTAAAACCCAACGGCAAAATGGTCATTTTAGAATTTTCAAAACCCCGTGTTTTTCCAGTAAAGCAACTATATAATTTTTACTTCCTGCATGTTACGCCATTCTTCGGAAAGTTGTTTTCAAAAGATGCCAGAGCCTACACTTATTTACCTGAATCTGTAGCCGCTTTTCCTGATGGAACTGATTTTACAACCCTTATGGAAAAAGTTGGTTTCAAAAGTACCAAACAAAGAATTTTAACGTTTGGAATAAGTTCAATCTACGTCGGTACTAAATGATAAAAAAATTAAGCCTCATCTTTTCGTTATTCACAATTTCTACCGCTTGCCTGGCTCAGAACTGGGGTGGGGGAATTGATGATGAAGATTGGAGCTTTGGGTTTAATTTTCAGTATATTTCTGCAGAATACAAAATTCTTAAAAAAGAAAACTGGCGGGCACCTTTTTACGAAGTGCGAAATTCTTTGGGCGTGTCTTATGATCCGAATTCGGGTTTGCCGGTTACAAATTCTTTGAATGCTATTTCAAGTCCACCTTCGCAGGGCTTTGGTTTAGGTTTTGTGATGAACAGGCGCTTGGCAGAGAATTTTGATATTCGTTCAACTCCATCATTGATTTTCAGCGATCGTGTAGTTTCGTATGAGTATTTGCCATTAGACCCCATTGATCTCGGCAATGGCCAAACGAAAAATTATCAAACCTTAATCGATAAGAAGGTTCAGGCAACCATGTTCGAGTTTCCGATAGGTATAAAAGTTAAATCGAACCGCATGAATAATTTTAGGGCTTACTGGTTGGGCGGAGCGAAGTATTCGATTGATATTGCTTCGAAAAAGAAATTCTTCGATGAAGGCGAAACGCCAATAAACAAGCTGTTGAAAAATCAACGCAATTATCTATCCTATGAAACGGGAATAGGTTTTGACTTGTATTTCGAGTATTTCAAAATGTCGCCCGAAATTAAGTTGGCCTATTCAACCAATGATTTGCTTCAGCACGACGATACTGCTTTTGCTAATCCGATTGATAAGTTAAAATTACGTCAATTAACGTTCAGTTTAATTTTTCAATAGCCGTACAATTCAAAAAAACTTACCTTTGCCTGCATTAAGAAAAACCAATTGCAGCAATGCTCCTGGTTAAACTGAAGCTAAATTATTCATAAACATGTCTAAAATTGCATTAATTACAGGCGCAACTTCTGGTATTGGCGAAGCTTGTGCGCACACCTTCGCCCAACAAGGTTATCACTTAATTTTACTTGCCCGTCGCGAAGATCGATTGGCGAAACTTTCGCATCATTTGGCTGATAAATATGCCATCGAAATTAAGCAGGTTTTGGCTGATGTTCGAGACAAAGAAAGTTTATCAACCGTGTTGGAAAATTTACCTGCAGATTGGAAAAATGTTGATGTATTGGTTAACAATGCAGGTTTAAGCCAGGGCTTGGATCCTATTGATAAGGGCGATACCAATGATTGGGATACCATGATTGACACCAATGTTAAAGGATTGCTGTATGTTACCAAAATTGTTTCCAACTGGATGATTCCAAATCAATCGGGTCATATCATTAACATCGGTTCAATTGCTGGAAAGGAAGTTTATCCAAACGGAAACGTATATTGTGCCAGCAAACATGCGGTTGATGCATTAAGTAAGGGTATGCGGATTGATCTTTTGCCTCACGGAATTAAGGTGACTGAAATTAATCCAGGTATGGTGGAGACCGAATTTTCGGTAGTACGATTTAAAGGGGATGAAGATAGGGCTAAAAAAGTGTACGAAAACCTGGAGCCACTTATCGCCGATGATATAGCGGATGCGATTTGGTATGTAGTAAGCCGTCCGAAACATGTAAATATAAACGATATGCTGATTATGCCGACTGTACAGGCCACAGCAACGATAATAAATAGAAATTAAAGTAGTGGGTTGCCAGTTACCGGTTGCGAGTTTACAGTTTAGGTGTTTAAAAGGTAGCTCAAACAGGTAACCCACAACCCATAACTCATAACTGATAACAGAAAAATGATATCAAACACAATAGATCAAGAAATAAAAAAAGCCATGCTGGCTAAAGATAATGCTCAACTAAGAGGATTAAGAGCAATTAAAGCGGCTTTACTGTTGGCTAAAACCGAGAAAGGTTCATCAGAAGAGATTACCGAAGAAACGGAATTAAAAATTCTTCAAAAGCTAATCAAGCAACGCCGTGAGTCTGCTGATATTTACAAGCAACAAAACCGTGAAGATTTGTTTAAGGTAGAGGAAGAAGAAATTGCGGTGATTAACCAATTTTTACCACAGCAGTTAGATAGGACTGAGGTTGCAGTTATTATCGAAAACGTGATCAAACAATCTGGTGCCACATCGGTTAAAGATATGGGGAGGGTGATGGGTTTGGCCAATAAAGAACTTGCAGGTAAGGCAGATGGCAAATTAATAGCTGAAATTGTAAAAGAGAAGCTTGCATAGTTAAGCTTAAAGACTAAAGGTAAAGACATGAATCTAGCAACTGTCTTGATACTTGATACTTGCATTTTCATGCTTTAACAAAGGTTTTTATACCGTTATCGGCTTTATTTCAGAAAAATGGCATAGAAATGCGAAAATTTAATTTTACTCTACTAACTTAGTGCACAATACCACCTATAATATATATGACATACCAGATAATTGAAGAAGACGGATTTAAATACATTGAAACTGGAAAAGGCGAAAAGTTGGTATTGCTGCATGGTTTAATGGGTGAATTAAGTAACTGGGAGCGTGTTATAGAGCAATTTAAAGATCGTTATCATGTAATTATTCCCATTTTACCTATTTACGATTTGCCAATTTTAACTTTAGGCGTTAAAGCACTTTCCAGGTACTTACATCGTTTTTTAAAATTTAAAGGATTAAATCAAGTGGTTTTAGTGGGTAATTCCTTAGGAGGTCACGTGGGTTTGGTTTTTACAGTTGCACATCAGGAGTTTGTTAAAGCTTTGGTTTTAACAGGTAGCTCTGGCTTATACGAAAACGCTTTCGGAGGTTCATTCCCACGTCGTGAAAGTTATGATTATATTAAAGAAAAGGTAGAATTTACTTTTTACGATCCAGCAACGGCAACGAAAGAATTGGTTGATGATGTGTTTAAAACCGTTAACGACCGATCTCGGGTGATTAGGATTTTAACGATGGCTAAGTCGGCAATTCGCCACAATATGGCCAAGGAACTTTCTAAAATAACCATCCCGGTTTCATTGATCTGGGGAAAGAATGATAAAGTTACACCGCCAGAAGTGGCAGAAGAATTCCATCAATTGTTGCCTAATTCTGAATTGAACTGGGTTGATAAATGCGGTCATGCCCCTATGATGGAGCATCCGGAGATATTTAATGGTTATCTGGAGAAATTTTTAGATAGAATTTTACTTAAATAATGTTTGCTGAAGAAATCATATCGAATGCTATTCCATCATTAAGAGCTGATGACACGGTGCAAAAAGCTTTAGATCGTATGAACGAATTTAAAGTGAAGCACATGCCGGTTCTTAGCGAAGCTTCTTTATTGGGTTTAGTTTCCGAAGATGATTTATTAAATATCAGCAAGCACGATACAATCTTGACGGATTCTGGCGTTAATTTTTTAAACGTTTTTACCTTAAGCGACGCACACACTTATGATGTGATTCGTTTGATGAGCCAGCTAAAACTAACAGCTGTGCCGGTTGTCGATCAGCAAAAAAACTACTTGGGCTTAATTTCTATTAACAACATGGTTGATGCCGTGGCAGAACAGTATGCTGTTAATCACCCAGGCGGAATTATTGTGTTGGAAATCAGCAACCGGGATAATTCTTTGGCACATATCTCACAAATTGTCGAAGCAGATAATGCTCAGATCCTGTCATCTTATGTCAATACTTTTGATGATTCCACTCGTATGGAAGTGACTTTAAAAGTTAATAAAACAGAAATTACATCGCTTGTGGCTTCTTTTGAAAGGTACGATTACCTGGTGAAGGAAGTTTACAACAACACACAAATTGACGATGGTTCTCAAGAACGTTATGATTCTTTCATGAACTATCTAAACGTTTAAAATATTTTATGAGGATCGCAATTTACGGGAGGGATTTTAACGATACAGTTTTGCCCTATGTGCAAGAGGTTTTTAATTATCTGGCCACTCATAATATTCAACCCGTTTTATATTCTAAGTTTAAAACATCGCTTCACGGTAAAATTAAGCTGCCAGCCAATACAGTAATTTTTCATAACCACAAAGAACTCAAAGATCATGCAGATGTACTTTTAAGTTTAGGTGGGGATGGAACTTTGCTTGATACACTTTCGTTAATTCGCGATTCAAATATTCCCGTTATTGGGATTAATTTTGGTCGTTTGGGCTTTTTGGCCAGTATCAATAAAAACGAAATAGAATCGGCGCTTAATGCGTTGGTAAATAAAGAATATAGCTTAGATACACGTTCACTTTTGGTTTTAGAATCGGATAATGGATTATTTGGTGAAGAAAACTTTGCGCTGAACGACATCACCATCCACAGGCGGGATAATTCGGCAATGATGATTATTCATGCATTAATGAATGATGAATTTATCAATTCGTACTGGGCAGATGGGTTAATTATTGCCACGCCAACGGGTTCTACGGCTTACTCGCTAAGCTGCGGTGGACCAATTATTTATCCAGATTCAGAAAATTTTGTGGTCACGCCTATTGCTCCCCACAATCTAAATGTGCGGCCAGTAGTGCTTCCTGATGATAATAAATTATCCTTCGAAGTAGAGGCCAGAGAATCTAAATTTTTGGTTTCGTGTGATAGTAGAACTGTAACGGTTGAGCGTTCAGTTAAAATATCGATAAAAAAAGCCGACTTTTGCATAAATCTTATTCGTCTTAACAATGAAACTTACTTAAACACGTTAAGGAATAAATTATTATGGGGCATAGATACCCGTAACTACTAAGTATGACGCTAAATAAACTCCTAATCATCATCTTATTTCTTATTACCGGAGGAAAAATATCTTTTGCTCAAGAGGGCAATTGGGAGATAGGGCTGATGGGCGGCGGCGCAGGATACATTGGTGATCTTAATCAAAACCATCCTTTAAAAGTGAGTGGTATTTCTGCCGGAGTTTATGGAAAGAAAAACTTCAATCAATACTTAGGGGTAAGATTAAACTATACTTACGGCCAGATTCAGGCTAAAGATTCACAATCAAACAATGCACAGTTCAGAGAAAGAAACTTAAGTTTTAATACTTCCTTAAACGAATTGAGCGCACTAATTGATTTCAATTTTTTTAATTTCAATTTGGGTGGTGGAACCCGTCAATTTACACCTTACTTATTTGCCGGTGCTGGTTTTGTGGTATTTAAACCAAAAGTTAAATACGACGGTGAAACCTATCGTTTGGATAGACTGGCTACAGAAGGACAAGAGAATGGATATAGAAATGCCGTTTTAACCATTCCTTATGGCGTGGGTTTACGATACAATTATAAAGATACCTGGACTGTTTTTACCGAATTAGGCTATAGAACGCCGTTGACTGACTATATTGACGACGTTAGCGGAAGGTATCCGGACAGCGATAAACAGGTATTTGTTGGTTCAGATGGAAATCGCATCAATTTATCCGATCCATCTATCAGTCAAATTGGTGTTGCAGGAACCCAAAGAGGAGATTTTAGAAAAAGGGACACTTATCTATTTGTTAGTGTTGGCATATCTTTTACCTTTGTATCCTCAAAATGCTACTCGTTTTAAGCTGATTTTGACTTAATTAATGGATTTTAAAGAACAAATAGACTATAGCCGCCTGCCAAAGCACATTGCCGTTATCATGGATGGGAATGGAAGATGGGCAAAAGGCCAGGGAAAAGTACGTGTTTTTGGGCATGAGCAAGGTGTGCTATCTGTAAAAGATATTGTAGAAGGCTGTGTTGAAGTAGGTATTGAATACCTAACCCTTTATGCTTTTTCTACTGAAAACTGGAATCGTCCGAAGGAAGAGGTTGATGCTTTGATGCAAATCCTGATCTCAACAATTAACAGAGAAACCGAAACGCTCAACAAAAATAAAGTTAAGCTTAATGCCATTGGCAACATATCATCTTTACCACAAGAGTGTATTGATGATTTGAAAGAAGCAATGGATAAGACTGCCCACAACGAAAAATGTACCTTAACACTGGCCCTTAGCTATAGTGCAAAATGGGAAATTGTTGAGGCGGCCAGAAAAATTGCTGAAGCCGTAAAAGATAATACAATCTCTATGGATGATATCGATGAGGGTCTCTTTTCATCGAAACTTACAACCGTAAATATTCCTGACCCGGAGTTAATGATCAGAACAAGTGGCGAACATCGGATAAGTAATTATTTGCTTTGGCAAATGGCTTATACGGAGTTTTATTTCACTGACGTTTTGTGGCCAGATTTTAGAAGAGAAGATCTCTTTGAGGCTATTGTTGACTATCAAAAACGCGAACGCCGTTTCGGAAAAATTAGCGAACAATTGAACTAATTTTTCTTTTAACACTTTTTAACAAGCGTTTAAACTAACTTAGCACCACTTTTATACGATAAATGAAACCATAATAAGGGAAACATGGCAAATGTAAATTTTGCTAAAAAAAACATTGTTACCTTCGTGGCCATTACTGAACAAATTATTTTAATGAAAAGAATATTTCAAGTTTTAATCCTAGTCATTTTAGCTGCTCCAGCCTTTGCGCAAATACGTCCGACAGGTAAGGCGCCAGCAACCCCATCTTTAAAAGTTGGAGGCTTAGATCTCGATTATTTTAGTCCAAAAGAATATATCATTGGTGGCACAACCGTTACAGGAACGCAATATCTCGATAAAGATGTATTAATCACCTTATCAAAATTAACAAAGGGAGATAAAGTTACTCTTCCTGGTGAGGCTACTTCTGATGCAATTAAAACGCTTTGGGCACAGGGATTGTTTGATGATGTTAAAATTAATATCGAAAAATTCGTTCAGGATTCTGTGTATTTCGAAATCGAAGTGGTTGAACGTCCTCGTTTAAGTTCAATCGATTTAAAGGGAATCAGTAAATCGCAAAAAACGGCTATTCAGGAAAAACTTAATGATAAAACCGGGAAAATTGTAAATGACAACTTATACAACACTACTTCGGCTATTGTAAAGAAGTACATGCTAGATAAAGGTTATTTTTTCACTACAATAGATTACAAAACGCGTAAAGATCCAAATGCTGAAAATAGCGTGGTATTGGAAGCGAATATTGATAAAGGTAGCCGTGTAAAAGTTCAACGTATCGAATTTACTGGAAACAAGGATTTTAAAGCCGCTAAGCTTAGAAAGTACTTAAAAAATCCTAAGCAATTTGCATGGTGGCGTTTTTGGGGTTCAGGAAAATTCTCTAAAGAAAAATATGAAGAGAATAAAGTGAAGATGATTGGTAAGATGCATGAAAAGGGATACCGTGATGCTGAATTACTGAAAGATAGTATTTACCAATACAATAAGAAAAGGGTAAATATTAAAATGGATTTATATGAAGGAAAGAAATATTACTTCGGTAATATTACCTGGGCTGGAAATGCCATCTATCCTGATAGTATTTTAAATAAAGTTTTAACCATTGAGAAAGGCGATGTATTTAGTGAAGAAAGGTTAAACAAGAAATTAAACGGCGGCGGTGAAAATGGTGGCGATATCAACAGTATGTACACCGATAATGGCTATTTAACTTTCAATATTGATCCGGTACAAACCAAAATTTATGGCGATACGGTTGACGTAGAAATGCGAATGTATGAAGGGCCGCAATACACCAACAATAGAATTACTTTAAAAGGGAATACAATTACCAATGATAAGGTTGTGTTACGTGAGATTCGTACCAAGCCGGGGCAAAAATTTAATAAAAGTGACTTAATTCGTACCATTCGTGAGATTGGTCAGTTAGGTAACTTTGATGAGTCGAAGACAGTTCCTACTCCTCGTCCTAATCCTGCAGATGGAACGGTTGATATTGAGTATGCTGTAGAGGAGAAACCTTCAGATCAGATTGAGTTATCAGGTGGTTTTGGTGGTGGCCGTATTATCGGTACCTTAGGATTAACTTTCAATAACTTCTCATTAAGAAATTTATTTAACCTGAAAGCTTATAAACCACTTCCAAAAGGAGATGGACAAAAACTAAGTTTACGTGGACAAACGAATGGTAAATACTATCAATCTTATAGCTTCTCTTTCTCTCAGCCATGGTTTGGTGGAGAAAAGCCAGTGAGTTTTGGTGTAAGTGCTTTTACCTCACTACAGTCAAACGGTTTAAATTCGGATAACTCTCAGTTCCAGAAAATCCGTTTAAATGGTGTTACCGTGAGTTTGGGTAGAAGATTAAACTGGCCGGATAATTATTTCCAGTTGAGCCATGCCGTTAACTTACAGCAGTATATTTTAAGTAACTACCCAGGTTATTTATTTACTTCGGGTACCTCTTACAATTTAAACTTATCGCAAGAAATCAGCCGTGACTCAAGAGATTCACCAATTTTCCCTAAATCGGGTTCATTTATTCGTTTCACTATTCAGGCCACGCCTCCATATTCATTATTTAATAAAGTGAATTATGCAACCGCACCTGATAAAGAGAAATATCGCTTTACTGAATACCACAAGTGGAAATTTGATTCGCAATGGTACCAACGTGTTGCAGGTAATTTAGTAATTAAAGCACAGGCACAGTTTGGTTTCTTGGGCCAATACAACAGTGCAGTAGGTCAATCAGCGTTTGAGCGTTTCAAATTAGGTGGTGATGGTATGCAAGGATTTGATTTCTTACAAGGATCAGAATTAATCGCGATGCGTGGTTATGCAAACAATACAGTTATTCCAGTAGGTTCAGATCCTCGTATTGCACAACAATCTGGTAGCCCGATTTACACCAAATATGTTTTAGAAGCACGTTATCCAGTTATTGCAAGTCAACAAGCTACTGCTTTCGTATTGGCTTTTGCCGAAGGTGGTAATACTTGGAATAAGTTTAGTGATTTTAATCCTTTCAACGTGAGAAGATCAGTTGGTGTAGGTGCGAGAATCTTTCTACCGATATTTGGTTTATTGGGTATTGATTATGGTTACGGTTTTGATGCGATTCCAGGATTACCTGATTCGAACAAAGGCCAGTTCCACTTTAGTATCGCACAACAATTAGGTGGATTTTAATTGATAAAGTATAAAAATTTAACTAAATATGTAATAAAACGCCTTAAGTTGAGTTTATTAAAAGCTTAGGTTATAACGAATCATTAAATACACACACAAATGAAGAAGTATCTTTTTATCGCATTTTTATTATGCACAACCTTTGGCACTTATGCCCAAAAGTTTGCTTATGTAGACACCGAGTATATTTTGAAACAGATGCCAGAATATAAGTCTGCATTAAGCCAATTAGAAGTAGCATCTAAACAATGGCAACAACAAGTTGACCAGAATTTTTCTGAAATCGACCGGATGTACAAAGCCTATCAGGCAGATCAGGTATTGTTAACTGATGATATGCGCAAACGCCGTGAAAACGAAATTATTGAGAAAGAAAAACAGGCAAAAGAGTTTCAACGCCAAAAATTCGGACCAGATGGTGAGCTGTTTCAAAGCAGAGCAAAATTGATCAAGCCAATTCAAGAGAAAGTTTCTGATGTAATTAAACAGATTGCGAAGGCTAAATATCTTGATTTCATTTTTGACAAAAGCAGTGAAGCAACCATGATGATTTATGCAAGCAGCAGCTACGATGTTAGTAATGATGTAATTGTGAAATTAGGTTACAAGCCAGGGGCTGGAAAAAATTAGTATATTCGCCCCCTTAGATTTTAGAAAACAAACAAAAAAAATAAAAAAGTAAAATAGAACGATGAGAAAGTTAATTAACGTATTCTTTGTAGCAGCAGGGTTGATGTTTACAGCGAATATGGCAAGTGCGCAACAAAAATTAGGTCATATTAATTCAGAAGATGTGTTTGCAAATCTTCCTGAAGCTAAAGCGGCTCAAACTACCTTAGAAACTTTGGGTAAAACAAAACAAGCAGAAATTGATGCGATGATCAAAGAATATCAAACTCAATTGGCTGCAGCCCAAGCGAAAGAAAAAACTTTAAGCGAAGCAAATAAAGAATCAGTTGGTAAAGAATTACAAGCCGCTGGCCAAGCATTACAGGATTTGGAAAAACGCATTACTGATGCCCGTACTAAAGCATCTCAGGATGTTGGTACTAAGCAAGGTGAGTTATTTCAACCTATTCAAGCTAAAGTAGCTACTGCAATTTCTGCTGTAGCGAAAGAAAAAGGTTTAGCTTACGTTTTCGATATCGCAAACGGACAAGGTGGTAATAACCTGGTTTTCTGGGAAGGTGGTGATGATATCACTTCAGCAGTTAAAACTAAATTAGGTATTTCTGCTACTGCAGCTAAAGCACCAGCTCCTAAGAAATAGTTTGGAGTCGAGAGTATTGAGTCAATAGTCTCAAATACAAAGTCAAATATAAAGCGGAATCGAGGCAACTTGGTTCCGTTTTTTTTTGGTCATCACCCAACTTTTCAACAACACAACTTTCCAACAATAAATAATATCTTTACGGTGATGCAAAAATGTTCGCCCATAGGTATTTTCGATTCAGGTTATGGTGGTTTGACTGTTTTTCGGTCGATAGCTGATCAATTGCCCGAATACAGTTACATATACTTAGGCGATAATGCCCGTTCTCCTTACGGTGATCATTCTTTTGATACAATTTACAAATATACCCTAGAATGTGTTGAATGGCTTTTCGCACAGGGCTGTGAATTGGTTATCCTGGCTTGTAATACCGCTTCTGCAAAAGCTTTAAGAACTATCCAGCAAAAAGATTTACCTGTTAAGTATCCAGATAGAAGGGTTTTAGGTGTCATCAGGCCAACGGCGGAGGTCATTGGCAGCTTCACATCCAGTGGCCATGTTGGCGTAATGGGTACTCGGGGAACTGTAAATTCACAATCCTATTTATTGGAGATTAATAAGTTTTTTCCAGAGGTTAAGGTATATCAGCAAACTTGCCCGATGTGGGTGCCCTTAATAGAAAACAATGAGCATTTGCAATCTGGTGCTGACTTTTTTATCAACGAATATTGCAATCGGTTAATAGAGCAGTCTGCAGAAATAGATTGCGTTCTATTAGCCTGCACACATTATCCGTTACTTATGCCAAAGTTAAAAATGATTTTGCCTGACTATATTAATATTTTAACCCAGGGAGAAATTGTAGCTAAAAGTATGGTTGATTATTTAGGAAGACATCCTGAGATAGAAACGAAGTTGAGTAAAGACGGACTTAAGTCTTTTTACACCAGTGGCGATCCGCTGGCTTTTGATGCCCAGGCTTCGATTTTTTTTGGTGAGGAATTGAATTCAGGAAAGATGTAATGTTATCCTAAACTAGTGCATCATAATTAAATGATTTGATCATGCTATTGCGATAATAGATGTGCTTTCGGAAATCGATCCTCCTAATGTGTAGCCAAGGCGTCATTCCTACGCAGGTGGGAATCTTAACGGGCTCGCTGATTGTTGGTAAACTTTTTATATGACTAGATTTGTAACCAGTAACGGGTAACCGGCAACTGACTGACAACCGGTAACTGGCAACCGATTACTGCGGCAATTTCTCTACCCTAACCAAAATTGTAGGCGAGGAGAGGGCCTCTAGAAAGGAAACCACCGCATCCTTTTCTGCTTTACTCAACATTAAACCTTTTAACAACTTGTCGTTCTTAGGCAGTAGAGGGTTATTTATTTGTTCAGCCCTAACCCTCTGAACGGGCATGCCCACATTGTACATGTTCATCACACCATCCATATCAGGGAATAAACCATTATGGAACCAAGGCGCCGTTTTCATTACATTTCTTAATCCAGGCGTTTTAAATTTACCTACATCTTCAGGTTTCTTCGTTACGTTATATAAACCTAAGTCTTCATATTTACGTTTGAAATAAGTTAACCCATCGTTGTGGAACTCATTATCGGTAAATAACGGACCATTGTGGCAATTAATACAACGGGCTTTGGTGCGGAATAAATGTAAACCCACTAGCTGTTGATCGGTCAATGCATTCTTATCTCTAGCCAGGAAACGATCGAATGGGGTTCTCCTGCTTACAATGCTGCGTTGAAAAGTGGCCAGACTTTCGAATATTCTTTTATTGGTGATGGCCTTCGATCCAAATGCATCAACGAAGAATGGTTGATATCCTTTTATTTTGCTCAGCTTTTTGGGTAAAGCTTTCATATCCTGGTGCATCTCGTTATGTGCCGCCACAGGGCTTTCTGCTTGTTCTTCCAAACTCGCCGCTCGTCCATCCCAAAACAAACGTTTGTAAAACCAAACGTTTTCTAAAGAGGGTGCATTACGGATGTTCGTTAAGTGATCATGTCCAACAGAAACCTGACGACCATCAGACCAGTGTAAATCTGGTGCATGGCAGCTCGAGCAGGAAATTTGGTTTGATCCCGATAACCGAGGGTCAAAAAATAAAATTTTACCCAATTCAACTACCTTTTTAACGGAATCATTTTTTAAATCGACGGGAGAGGGTAGAAGTTCTCCTAATTCCTGAAAAATGGCTCCTTTATCTACGGTTGGCTTTGGCCATTGATCTGTAGGTTTCGAATAAACTTTGCGCAAGCTATCTATGCTCAGTTCCTCATCATCGTTGAAATTTGTTGATTGAAAAGATAACAGGGTTAATCCGGTAAAGATTAGGGCAAGCGTGAGGAAAACTTTATTCATAAGGCTAAAAATAGAGATTTAAGCTGATATTGGAAGAAAAGCGGTGTTTGCCGGGCTCAGAAATGATGGTTCTAGTTAGGTTTTGCTGCTCTAATTTCTTCATGTATGTAGCATTTATCTGAAGAGAAGCGATCATGTCTTTAAAAACAGAAAAGCCATACTCACCTGAAACTGCTCCGCCAATGTAAGAGGAAGTGTTGTAGAGGTAATCATGATAAATTACATACCTTGTGAAATATCCTTCATTCGCTTGTGCTACAGTAAAACGGTTACCCATTGGCATTTTGTAACTAGTAGAGATATTTGCTCCAAAAAAATTTTTATTTGATTGGTTTCTTTTTACCGATGATCCAATTTCCAAAAGCAAATTATTGTAAGAAACATCGTTTCCTCTTATGCCGTCAATCCGTTCCTGAGAAAACTGTAAAGCGTTAATATAATAATTGAATGAGTTTTTGTTAGCGGTTGTATTAAATAATATTTTGGCGTTAATTCGTTGACCAGCATAGATATAATTGTTAGCGCTAAATTCGAGATTTTGATCCCGGCCATCCAACTTTTCGTATACTAAATTTGCACCTACCCTAGTATTTTTGTTAAGTGATTTCAACCAACGCAAAGCTACATTCATTTTCTCGAGGTCGTAGTTTGAGAAATATTTGAAGCCTGTTCCGCTAGTTTGAAAATAACGCTGATTTTCTTTGATGTAACTTCCATATAAATTTATTTCGCCAAGGACATGGTTGCTGAAGTCAAGATATAAGTCAGCCCCTTGCCTTTTAAAATTATTAAAATATTTTCTGTCTGGACCAGCTAGCACTGGTCTACCTTCGCCATAACCGTTTATTAAGTGATTATAGTACATTGGGAATGACGAACTTTCATAATATCGTGGGTTTTTGTAAGCTACATTAATGTCCTCTCTTCCATAACCCGGACGATATCCCAATCCTATTTTAATTTCTCGAGATAACTGATATCCAACTGAGGCATTGATATCTAACTGATACTCATTCACTGCACCCCGTGGATCATTAGTAGAAAAGTGATTCGCTACATTATAATTACTTCCTAGCGCAAAAGTCAATCTGTTTTGTAGTATAGATTGACTTGCCATTGCGGTTATGTTATAAATACTTCGCTCATAGTGAACATAACCTGGTGATCCAAAATAATAAGGCGTTGTAAAATTATTTCTGGTTTGATGGGCAAAGCGGGTACTGTCCTCAAAGATTTTTCGGTATTGAAAGCTTCCAAATACTTTTACCGATTTCAGTTTTGTTGTTCCTTCAGTATATAATTGTCCTGATCTTATTTTTGTTGCACCCTGTGAAGGAATAAAGTTTCCTCTCTCAAAACTAAAGGCACCTCGAGCCATACTCATTTGATCAGGAAGTAAACTGAGATAATAAGCACTTTTCCTTGCAAATATTCTCCGCTGATTCTGAAGAGAATCCGTGTAAAAGTTAGCCGATAGAGAAGTCTGGCTTTCTCCAATCTTTTCTTGTCCACTCAATCCAAATGGGATAGAAGTTATTGCGAAAAGAATATAGCGTGTAATTTTTTTCATTAAGATTTAATGATTTAAGCAAGAAATCGGGCTTGATCAGTTCAAGCCCGATAAAAAGGATTTTATTTAAAACCTCTAGGGTTTGCAACCTCTAAAAAAGTAAAATCCTCAGTGCTATTGTTTGTGTCTTTTAAGATTATTCTGCCATTGATCGTTTTATCAGTTTTGCGAATAACAGATTGAGAAGTGTATTGTCCGGCTGGGTTGAATGCAAATCCAGCATCCAGATTAGCAGAGTATTTTTTAGGAACTCTTTTGTTTGCTTCTGTTGGCTGGACTTCTACAGCATCTAAAATATATTTTGCGGGGATTTGAAACACTTTTGAAGCAGTAGAACTTACAGTCAGTGTGGGTATCGCATATTGAGGAAAGTTTGCAGGGTTAACACCATCTGTAAATTTTAAAAGAGCGTAAGAGTATCTTCCATCTCCATCAAAAATCATATCATTTCCAAAATAATCAAAAACCTCAAGATTAGGAACCAAAGGATTGTCAACATCAGAAGCAAGTGGTCTAGTTACAAGAGAGCCATAGTGTGCCTCAAAATCCGCACCGCTTAAATCAACGGTAAGGGCGGGATTAAGTACCGAAATTGTCTTGCCGTCAAGGCCTGTGAAAGGACTTTTATGATTAATGGCGGACTGGGCGACAATAATGCTTTTGCCTGGTTGTACAGCGTACTGGCTTCCTGTACCAGGAATTTTTAAAAATGCTCTTACGTAGATGTAATCATTGTTAGCGTCTATTCCAGCAGGAATACCTTCTGCTTTATTCCAATCATATTGACCATTGGATAGCAGGTGGTGTCTTGGTGGAGTCGATACAGTGATAATCCCTGTAGTCTCAGTGAAACATAATCCATCTGCATACAATGTTTTATCACTATTGTTATAAAACTCAATAAAATTGTCGCGATAAGTTGCTCCATTCACCCTGTCAGAACCAGCATAGTAAATTTGTTTGATTACCCAATCGCTTATCGTTCCAGTAACTAGAGTTAGGTCTATGGTTTCAGTAAAACCAACACCAATAACTTTATTTTTTACTGAAGCATTGAAGGTTACATCATTAGGACTTTGAATCCCTGTAAGTGTGCTGTATCTCGCTGCTGTAATTGTGATGGTTGCATCAAGATCATAAGTTCCAGGGCTAAGCTGGGGTGCTACTAATTTTCCTTTGTCATTAGTAGTAAACTGCAAGGTGTTTTTGGTATCAACATTTGTCACTTTAACTTTTACCTCATTAAGAGGTAATTGGTAGCCACTGGTTTCAGTTCTATAAGAGACGTTCAAATTTAAGTCAACAGGTACAATCTCTGTTGTTTTTTCCTTCTTGCAAGAAGTGAGTGCAAAAACGCTGATTAATAAAAGTAGGTATTTTTTCATTATAAAATTAAGTTTAAAATATTAAAGTTTTATTGAGATTTCTGCCCCAAAATTTGGCGCAGTTCCAGTGAATACATAATTATTTGAGGCATTTATGTAGTAGGGCTGATAATTGAAAACATTAAAAACATTGAACGAGAATCGAAAACGTTTTTTAATGTCTTTGGCCACGCTTAAATGAAAATTAGGAATGATGCGTGGAATATCTTGGTCATTCAGTTCATTGGATGGAATAAAAAGGTGGCCATATTTTGGGTTGTTTGGATCAGGGTTTGTAAGCATAACTTCATTTCCATTTTGGCTAAAGTATCCTAATGGAATTCCCTGTGAAGCTTCGATATTTGTTTTTTGTAATAAAGAAAAATCAGCGGTAAAATTGATCATTAAGCCAATTTTAGGAATGTGTGTTGCTGAACTTATCCTTGCATTACTTAGATAGGAGATTCTCTTGGTTGCCTCATAAATACCAAGAATAGCATATTCCGGATCATTTGGGCGATCCTCAATCTCGGTGCCTAAACGGGGTTGATTGTTTTGGTAGTAAGTGCGGAAAAACCCCCCACTAATATTAAATGTAGTAGCCATTGGTTTAATTTGAGGGCTACTTAATATGAGTTCAATTCCCTGATTATCGGATTTTAAATCATTGCTGAAATTGTGATATACAAAATTTACTTCTCTTGTGCCTGTCTGGGTTATAAGCGGCTTCTGGCCCGGTATAGCTGTAGCAACGTAATTTGGAACAGTTAAAAATTTTCTGTTTGAAATCGTTGAAATTCCATCTTTTGAATTTTTGTGAAACAGCGACAGCGATAAATTGAAATCTTTGATTTTAGTGCTTGTGCTTAGCTCGAACGTTTGACCATATGAAGGTTTTATGTTTGCACTTTCAGGATCATATCGCTCTACGTAAACCAAGTAAGTGCTTTCTGCTGCATTTCCATTGAATGCATTTACAAGTGGTACCTCGAAATAAGTTGGCCCCGGATATAGCTGTGAAAGTGATGGCGATTTATATGATAGTCCATAAGCGAAACCTATTCTAAAGTCTTTATTAATCTCGTAATTCATATTCAAACGCGGAGAAAAAGAAGGTAAAGAATTTTGCATATCATACCTGATCCCAGCCCTAACATTAAGATTTTTTTCAAAAAGATTCACTTTAAACTGATCTTCCAAGTATAAACCCAGGTTTTGCTGGGCATTAACTAGGTTAAAGTCATAGTATCGCTCTGAGCGGTTGGACTGAAGTGATGTCGACGAAACGGCTGTAAATGCCCTCGGACGATTAGGATCAAAAACCTGGCCCAGCCCTTTATTTTTTCCGTAATCGTAATTTACTCCGAATCCTAAAAAGTGGGTTACATCACCAGTTTTGAAATCAGCATTAAAATCCAGCCTTGCTGTAGCGTTTACAGGTCTTCCATCAATTAGCGATGCGGCTGTATAAATCCCTGGAGCGTAAGTTCCTTCATGTATTCCTGAAGTTGTAGCTTCAGAAATGATTACATAAGGTTCGTTGCGATTGGTTTCGCGATAACTTTCTTGGTGCCCTTCAGAATACCTTAAATTTAAAGAGATATTTTTTAAAAAATTTGTGTTAAGCGCATAAGATGTTCTGTTCGAGATTGCTGCATTCCAACTGTCAAATCGTACAATTGTTTGAGTAATATCATCAGGATCACTTCGTAGTCCATCCAAATTTCGGCCATAATCAGCACTGAAAGTGTTTTTAATTCTTTTTTCAGCTCCGAAAGTGTTGGTGTACATTAAAGAGGTGTTGATTCGTTTGTATGCTTTTAGTTTATCTCGGTTATCTGCCAGTGAATTAACGTAATTTACACCTACATTCATTGCACCGCCTTTTGGAGAAAGTTTAAATCCTTGAGAATAGCCGTAAGATGTAGCGTCATTCCTAATCTGCATCCGTAAATATGCAGGGGCTTTGCCGGCCTGTCGATCTACAATAACAGCGCCGTCACTCAAATCACCATATTTTGCAGGTGCAACCCCGGCGATAACCTCAATGTTTTCAATGTTATCTGCCGGTATCTGTCTTAAATCTGTTCCTCCAAATGCAAAATCGCCTGAATAACCTGAATTTGTAGCACCGCTTAAGCCATACGTGCCCGTTGATATCTGGTATGAGTTGCTACCTCCAATACCTGTAATACCCGGATTGAAACTTTGCATATTCATATTATTGCTGATTGCATTTCCATCTAAAATAATTGCAATTCCAAAAGAATTATTCAAGTCATAAGTTCCCCTCGTGTTTGCTGTAGTTGTAGCAAATGTCGATCGCAAGTTGATGTTTTGAACACTTTGTAAAGACGGCGAAACTATTTTTCTGTTGGGTATTTGATTCAATAAATCACTTAAACTTAAAGCTGGTGTTTGCTCTATAATATCCCTGGAAATTATTAGTGAGGAATTTGATTGTCCTTCATAGTTACGTTTAGCATTTATAGCAATAGTTTCCAAGCTTAGGTTAAGTTCCTTTAAAACAACATTGCCTAAGTTTACTCCATCCCCAAAAATCAGTACTTTTTTAGTTAACTTTTGATAGCTTATAAATGTGAACTCAAGCGTTAGTGTACTATTTGATAAATTTTTTACCGGTAGTTTAAACAAACCGTCCGAAGCAGTTATTCCATATTGATTGGTTTCAATAATTTTGATGTTGGTTGATGGGATCGGCTTTTTTTGCTGATCAACTACCCTACCTTCGATAAACATTCCTTGCTGCGCTTGGGCTGATATCGCAATAAACAGTAAAACAACTAGGTATAATCTTTTCAAGCAATTGGTAATTATGGGTGCAGGAACTTAAACGTGAATCATTTTTTGCAAAGGTGTAAAAATTACACTTACCTTCCAATTTATTTAGACTAATTCTAGATAATTTAATATTTGCTATCTTAAATGTATCTAATTATGGCTTTTTCAAATTAACCTCATTGTGACAAAAGAAAATACTTTTGTTTAGGTTGTGATTATTTAAAAGGATAACTTTGCGGCTTCAAACCCACACAATGAGTGATCAGATAAAACACGAATGCGGAATCGCTTTTATTCGCCTGTTAAAACCACTTTCCTACTACCAGCAAAAGTACGGTACAGCACTTTACGGCCTTAACAAGTTATATCTTTTAATGGAAAAACAGCATAACCGGGGCCAGGATGGCGCAGGTATTGCCACCATTAAACTGGATATGAAACCTGGCAGTAGGTACATTAGCCGATACCGGAGCATGGCTTCGAATGCAGTAGCAGATATCTTCGAGTATGTTCAAAACAAATTCGTAGATATACAAGAAAACACACCTGAATTAATGCAGGATACAGAGTGGCTCAAAAACAATGTTAGCTTTATCGGCGAGGTGTTATTGGGCCATTTGCGTTATGGTACACATGGTAAAAATAGTATCGAAAACTGCCACCCTTTCTTAAGGCAAAACAACTGGATGACCCGTAACCTGGTTATTGCTGGTAACTTCAATATGACGAATGTTGATGAGTTATTGGAGCAACTATACGAGTTAGGTCAACATCCAAAAGAAAAAGCCGATACTGTTACTGTTTTAGAAAAAATTGGTCACTTTTTGGATGATGAAAATCAAGAACTTTTTGATCAATATAAAAAAGAAGGACACGATAACGTAGCCATCACGCACAAAATTTCTGATCATTTAGATATCGCAAATATTCTTCGCCGCTCGGCTAAAACCTGGGATGGTGGTTACTCTATCTGCGGTATGGTGGGTAATGGCGATTCATTCATCATGCGTGACCCAGCTGGTATTCGTCCGGCATATTACTATTATGATGATGAGATTGTGGTAGCCGCGTCTGAACGACCAGCACTACAAACTGCTTTCAACATCCAGTTTAAAGATGTTAAGGAGATCGATCCTGGTCATGCTTTAATTATCAAGAAAAATGGCGAGGTAAGCATGGAGCAATTCCGTGAGCCTACTGAAAGATTATCTTGTTCGTTCGAACGCATCTATTTCTCAAAAGGAAGTGATGTAGAAATTTACCGTGAACGCAAGCAATTAGGTCGTTTATTGAGCGATAAAATTCTTCAGGCCGTTAACTACGATTTAAAAAATACCGTTTTCTCTTTCATTCCGAACACTGCTGAAGTGGCTTTCTTCGGTATGGTTGACGGTGTGCAACAATATGTGCGCAGGCACCAAAAAGATATTCTTCTACATAAAAAAGAGGAGTTATCCGATGAGCAGCTGGAGGAATTGTTGTCTCTTGCACCCCGCGTTGAAAAGCTGGCTGTAAAAGATGTGAAACTGCGAACTTTTATTACGCAGGATGCGGATAGAAGTGAAATGGTGGCCCACGTTTATGATACCACTTATGGTATTATCAATAACCATCAGGATACTTTGGTAGCCTTGGACGATTCTATTGTTCGGGGTACTACCTTAAAGCAAAGTATTATCAAAATCGTGGATCGTTTACATCCTAAGAAAATTATCATTGTTTCATCGGCACCTCAAATCCGTTACCCGGATTGTTATGGTATTGATATGAGCAGAATGGGGCAGTTTGTTGCTTTCGATGCTGCAATTCAGTTATTAACTGAGCGTGGCATGTGGCAGGTGATCGAAGATGTTTATGCAAAATGTAAAGCTTCATTATTACTTCCGAAAGAAGAAATCGTGAATCATGTAAAAGAGATTTACAAACCCTTCACCCCGGAAGAAATTTCAGCTAAAATTGCACAAATTATTACTCCTAAAGGCACTGTGGCTGAGGTAGAAGTAATTTATCAAAGTTTGGAGAACTTGCATGAAGCTTGTCCGAAAAACAAAGGTGACTGGTATTTCTCTGGTAATTATCCAACTCCAGGTGGCAATAAAGTGGTGAACAAAGCTTTCATTAACTGGAAAGAAGGGAATAATCAAAGAGCTTATTAATCCTTTGATATTTTGAATAAAAATAGCCCAAAATTATGCGAGGGCACTGGAAAAGTCCCTTCAAGATTGGGTCAGAAAAAAGGAGTATAAATTAATAATTTCTGCTCCTTTTTTTGTATTTTAAAGGTGTACCAGAACGGCTTTTAAAATGCTTCTTCAACAACAAAAAATCCAGTTTAGCGAATTTTCCAGGCTCTACGATGTGATTGTCACCAAGGAGAATCTGCTTCGCAAAATCAACGAGCTTATAGATTTTGGTTTTATATATAACGAGCTTTTGGACAAATATTGTCAGGACAATGGGCGTGCGGCAGAGAGTCCTGTCCGCATGTTCAAATATCTGCTTTTGAAAACGATATTTACCGTTTCGGAGGTATCCATAAAATCAGGCCTGCACAAGGAGCAGATGATCTTTCAGGAGACTGAATATTACAGGGACAAAGCCCGGCACCGATACAAGATTGAAGCCAAAAACAGCGAGTTAAAAAACGTCCACGGATATGGACGGGGAATAGACGGCATGGAAATGCAGGGTGCACTTGCTATTTTCACTGTAAACCTGAAAGGAATCATCAAACTGGCTATCTAGAAGCCAAAATAGTGTCAAATAAAGACCCAAAACTTCATATTCCAATGTCAGCACACAAAAGCAAACTTACAGACTAGAAAATAAAACCCATTAAATAAAAAATCGATCAAGTGAAAACATGTTCACATGATCGATTCTCAAAGTTAACCCACTAAAGGAGGTAACTTTTTCAGTGCCCTCATTTATGCGGGCTATTTTTTTTGCCCTAAAAATGTAAATTCATTTGTGTTTGATATTATATAGAAAGTGACACTATTACCCCGTTATTAGAGATTTTAAGTCCCGTTTGGTAAACGTTTTATCATCCTTTTTTCTTGTAGATTGCATATCTTCTTTGACAGCGAAAAACATTTAGAAGGGTGTAAATGTTAATTTTCCATTATGAAAAACCTAATAAAATTTTTCCTGATATCTACCGTTTGTTTAGGCTTAAGCTGTTCTGAAAGTAATCAACAACAGGTTACAAACGCTATCGATAATACAAGCGATAGTATTTCAACTAAGCTTTCTGAATTGAATGATACCTTAAAAAATGTAAAAGAAGATATCAAGAGCCATATTCCTAAAGTAGAAATAAATGTGAGCAAACGCGTTCCGATAAGTTTACAATGGATCAGTTTCGAAAGTGAAAAGGGTTCGGCCGAAATCCTTAAAAAGGACAGTAAATGGTTTTCAATAAAGGGGGAGCAAACGAATACCGACAATGAATATCTTAAAATTGATGGTCGTTTGAAAAGATTGGATTCCAACAGAATTTCCTTCGAAGGAACGATAATCACGTATATTAAAGATAATAATGGCGGTGTTCCTTGTGAAAAAACTGATGCTCAGGTATTTTTTAAAAAAGGCAGCCGTTCCTATTATCGTTTGCAAAAAATGGAAAACTGCGCTGGTGGGAGGCTTTTGGATTATGTTGATATTTATAATCTCGATGACGTACTTTAGTGAGTGTTCTTATGCATAAAACTGAACATATGTTTTGTAAATAAGCCAGAAAGCAAATAGAATAATAATTACCCCTGCAATTTTATTAAGTGTTTTTAGGGCATCTTCCTTTATTTTGTATCTGAGTTTACTTGAATAGAAACTCTTTGCTCCATCTATGCTCAGTTGAGTAACCATCGCGATAAAAAAGCAAACCAATTTTTCGTTCAGCATGTTATTTAGCTTAACAGAAATAATTCCGCTTACAATAATCCAGAACATTAAGGTAGAAGGAGTGAGGATACACATCAAAAATCCTTTTAAAACATAACCTCTCTTACTGATCTTCTGGAGGGTTGCGGAATCGTAATTAACCTTCATTTTCGAAACCAGATAATATATTCCTACCGCGAGTAAGAAAATCCCGCCGATAGTACCGACATATTTGTCGAAGCTAGCTTTATAATCAAAAAACTGACTTCCAAAAAGGACTAATGCGATTAATATAACATCACTAATTATAACCCCAATAGCTAAAGAAAACCCTGCCATAAAGCCTCTTTCTATACTGGTTTTAATCATTGCAAAAAATACCGGACCTGTTAAAAACGACGAAATAATCCCTGCCCCAATACCTAATAATATGGCTTCAAACATGTATTGTATTGTTTATAATATGCGAATATGCAATTTTATACCTAAAGATGGTACATTTATTTTTGTTGCATAAGTTGCATAAAAGTTACTATTTTTTAATTTTTTTTTATCTAAGTTTAGCCCCACTAAAACTATATTTTAAACATGAGTTCAGAACAAACACAAACCAAGTGGGCCCAATTTATTCCCTTGGTAACCGTATTCTTTTTTTGGGGCTTCGTTGCCGCAAGTAATGATATTTTAATTCCGGTTTTCAAGAAGGCTTTTGATTTATCACAAGCTGAAAGTCAGTTGGTTTCACTGGCATTTTATATTGCATACACCGTGGGTGCGCTTATCTATAACGGAATTTCAGTGCTAATCGGGCAAGACATTGTAAATAAACTAGGCTATAAAAACTCGCTTGCGTTAGGTCTCGTGATTTCGGCATTAGGTACACTATTATTTTATCCGGCGGCAAATTTGGCATCGTTCCCGCTAATGTTATCCGGTTTATTTATTGTTGCATTAGGTTTTTCGCTACAGCAAACCGTTGCCAATCCCTTAGCAATTGCATTGGGTCCAATTAAAACGGGCTCACAGCGACTCACCCTTGCAGGCGGTATCAATAACTTCGGAACTACTATTGGACCGCTTATTGTAAGTTTTGCCATTTTCGGTTCGGCAGCAAATGCAAGTTCAGATATTAGTATAGAAAGTGTTAAGATTCCTTATCTAATTCTGGGGGTTGCCTTCATTGCTGTCGCGATATTCTTAAAATTATCTTCTTTACCAGATAGACCAGCGTTGGTTGAAGCGAAAATAGAAGAAAAAGGGGCAAAGGGATCTGCCTTGAAGTTCCCACAATTGGTTTTGGGGATGATTGCAATTTTTGTTTATGTTGGTGTTGAAGTATCAACGGCGAGTAATTTGCCAGCTTATATGGAGAAAGATTTAGGTTTCGCACTGCATGATATTGCACCTTATATTTCGCTATACTGGGCAAGTATGATGATTGGTAGATGGACCGGAGCTGTAGAAGCTTTCACCGATAACATCCAGACTCAAAAAATATTAAGATTTGTTGCGCCATATTTAGCTTTTGGAATTTTCTTAGCGGTTAATGCAATTGCCGATCACGATCTGGCTCCATTCTACGTTTACGGATTAATCATTTTAGTATTGATTATTGCTGATATGGCGAGTAAAGGAAATCCGGCAAGAATGCTATTAATATTTTCTGCAATTGGCATACTTGCTTTACTTATCGGAATGTTTACCACTGGAATGGTTAGTGTTTATGCCATCACAAGCGTAGGTTTATTTTGTAGCACATTGTGGCCATGTATTTTCACTTTAGCAGTAAGTGGTTTAGGAAAACACACCAGTCAGGGAAGTAGTTTCCTAATTATGATGATTATGGGCGGCGGAATTATCAGCTGGTTACAAGGTGCAGTATCGGAGTATACTGGTATTCAATATAGTTACATTGTTGGTATTCTGTGTTTCGCATATCTTGCTTTTTACGCCTGGAGAGTAAGTGGAATTTTAAGATCACAAGGAATTAATTTTGATCAGAAAATTTCTGGCGGACATTAATTTTTAATAAAGTATTTTTACAGCCACGAAGTTAAACTGCTTCGTGGCTTTTTTATTTTAAGCATGACTAATAAACCAAGTTTCGATACCATATTTATGAATCTCGCTACTGATTTAGCGGAACGTTCGCATTGCGTACGTGCCCATGTTGGTGCGGTTTTAACAAAAGATACCAGAATCATCTCTATTGGGTATAATGGGCCGCCGGCAGGAACACATAATTGTGACGAAGAATGGCCAGAACACGGTTGTGCAAGAGACAGCAAGGGAAGCTGTTCTTTGGCGCTTCATGCAGAAGAAAATGCTATTTTATACGCTTCCAAAAATGGCTCCAAGATTGAAGGATGCACACTCTATACCACCTTATCACCATGCATCGCCTGTGCCAGATTAATTTTATCATCAGGAATTAAACTGGTTTATTATTCAAAATCTTACGCAGCATACAAAGGTTTGCCGAGTGATGAAGGTGTTGATTTCTTGATGAAGTTTGGGGTAGAGGTAATGTTAATGGAAAGCTAAACTGTAAATTGATAATTGTTAGAATTAATGAAGTATGGAAGTGTCGAGCTGCTGATAACAACCGGTAACTGAAAACCAGTAACGAACAATAGATTTGATTATAAATAACGATAAAACAATTTAACAATTCCCTTTCTTTATCTATCTTTGCGGATGCAAGAAAAAATCATTATCGTCGATTTTGGTTCGCAATTTACACAACTCATCGCTCGTAGAGTTCGCGAACTAAATATTTACTGTGAAATATATCCATTCAACAATCTTCCTGAAATTACCGAGGATGTAAAAGGTGTTATCTTTTCAGGTAGCCCATATTCAGTTCGTCAGGATGATGCTCCACAAATTGATCTATCAAACTATCATACCAAATATCCATTATTGGCTGTATGTTATGGTGCCCAATATATTGCGCAACAAACTGGTGGTCAGGTTCGTGCTTCTTCAACACGCGAATATGGTCGTGCAAACTTAAGCTTTGTTAACCAGGAAAATAAACTTTTCAAGGGTATAAACATTGATTCTCAGGTTTGGATGAGCCATGGCGATACCATTACAGATTTGCCAGAAAATGCAGAATTAATTGCCAGCACAGAGAGCGTTAAGGTTGCCGCTTATCACATTAAAGATTCTAATACTTATGCGATACAATTTCACCCTGAAGTAACACACAGTATTGATGGAAAAGTTCTATTGGAGAACTTTCTGGTAGATATTTGTGGCTGTAGCCAGGATTGGACTTCAACAGCATTTATTGAAACCACCATTGCTGAACTGCAAGCTATACTAGGCAATGATAAAGTTGTTTTGGGCTTATCTGGCGGTGTTGATAGTAGTGTTGCTGCGGTTTTATTGCATAAAGCAATTGGTGCAAATTTACATTGCATCTTTGTTGATAATGGTTTGCTTCGTAAAGATGAATATGCTCAGGTATTAGAGCAATACAAACACATGGGTTTAAACATCAAAGGCATTGATGCTAAAGACCGATTTTTAAGTCAGCTAGCTGGTGTTACCGATCCTGAATTGAAACGTAAAGCCATTGGTCGTGTTTTCATTGAGGTTTTTGATGATGCTGCACACGAGGTAACTGGTGTAAACTGGTTAGGTCAGGGTACTATCTATCCTGATGTAATCGAGTCAATCTCTGTTAACGGTCCATCTGCTACTATAAAATCACATCATAATGTGGGTGGTTTGCCCGATTTTATGAAGTTAAAAGTTGTGGAGCCATTAAAAACATTGTTTAAAGATGAGGTAAGAAGAGTTGGTAAAGCTTTAGGTATTGATGATGTGATATTAGGTCGCCATCCTTTCCCTGGGCCAGGTTTAGGAATCCGTATTTTGGGAGAAGTTACAGCAGAGAAGGTTGCTATTTTACAAGATGCAGACGCGATTTATATCAACGAGCTTAAAGCTGCTGGCTTATACGATAAAGTTTGGCAGGCAGGTTCTATCTTTTTGCCGGTTCAATCGGTAGGGGTAATGGGCGATGAGCGTACTTACGAAAACGTAATTGCGCTTAGAGCTGTTGAATCAGTGGATGGCATGACAGCCGACTGGTGCCATTTGCCGTATCCATTATTGGCGAAGATTTCCAATGAAATTATCAATAAGGTTAAAGGAATTAATAGGGTGGTATACGATATCAGCTCGAAACCACCTGCAACTATTGAGTGGGAATAAGATTGGAGGATCCTGATTTTTAAATCTTAAAAATCATTTAAAACAAGTATTGGAGTATGCTAGCAAAGTGAATAAACTTTTGCTGGCATATTTTGTTAAAAAGATAGGTATGAATTTAAAAAACAGTTACTGGATATTACTTCTATTCACTTTGGTTTTGGGTGCTTGCTCACCGAAAATAAGAACACCCAAACCACCAACCAGCAAACCTGTTGAAAAGGAAAAACCTGAAGAAAAAAAGAAACCTGTAAACAAGTTTACTCAAGCTAGCATCTCATTATTAGCACCATTTAGACTTGATGAAATCAATTTAAAAACCGCTACCAAGGCAGATGTAGAAAAGTATGCAATGCCGATTGATTTTTATCAGGGATTTAAGCTTGGGATTGATTCAGCGGCTGCATCGGGACTAAACTTTAAATTGAATGTTTTTGACACACAGGATGATAATGCCCATATTTCGATGCTTTATAAAAATGAGCGTTTTAAACAAAGCAACTTAATTGTGGGGCCTGTTTTTCCTGATGGACAAAAATTTATTGCATCCTATTCCAAAGAAAATAATATCCCGGTAGTTTCGCCTTTAGCGGCTTCAAGTCCATTGGAATTCAATAATCCAAATCTGATTTCGATTGTTAATAATATCGATTTGCATGGCAAGAAAATAGCAAGCTACATCACCAGAAATTTCAACCCTGCTAATACGATTGTGGTTCTAATCAACCCTAGAAAAAGTGAGGATGAGCAGTTTGCTGCTCCTTTGAGAACATATTTGCAAAGTAATCCTAAATTTATTGTGCAGGAGTATGCATCGGCATATACCTTCGAAACCAAAATGATAAAAGGCAAACAATATGCAGTTATTGTTACTTCAGCGGATAGAGCCTTCGTTTTACCTACCGTAGAGAAACTGTATAAATTAAAAAATCTTCCTACAGGAGGTTATAATATAAACCTATTTGGTCATCCAAACTGGGTGAAACAAAATTATCCAACAGAAAAGGTACAGGCATTAAATACGATAGTGAGTTCATCCTATAAAATTGATTATAAAAGCACTGCTGTAACCTCATTTATAAAAAAATATCGGCGCCAATATGGCTTTGAGCCTGGAGAATATGCTTTTAAAGGTTTCGATATTGGGGTTTATTTCGGTAAACTGCTAGATCAGTACGGTGAAAATTATTTGGAGTACATGACCAAAGAAAAGTACAAAGGTTTACATAACAATTTTTCTTTTATTCATGATGAAAAATTAGGCTATATTAATACCAGTTTAATGCTTTTAAAGTATAAAAACTTTGCCCTAAATATTATCGAATAATATTATTACTTCCTGTTTTTTATGAGAGCTGATCATCAGTTACGTGCCTTCGAACAAATTTTAACCCATTACGATGGCAGTTTGCCACTGCATCGATTTTTACCTGGTTATTTTAAGCAAAATAAACAAATGGGTTCTTCCGATAGGCGATGGGCAACACGGCATGTTTACAGCTTTTTTAGATTGGGTAAAGCGCTTTTGCAATTGAATCAAGAGCAAAGGTTAAGCATTGCAGATTTTCTTTGCCATAACACGCTAAGTCCTATTGTAGAGAAGAACTTTCCAGAATTTATAGATCAAATACAACTTTCATTGCTGGAAAAGTTAGAAAAAGTCAAAGAGAAATTTCCAGCATTTGCATTAACAGATGTTTATCCTCACCACGAAAAGTTATCTGAAAGTTTAAATAAAGAAGATTTTTTCATATCATTCTTTACACAACCTGATTTATTCATCAGGGTTGCGGAAGGTCAGGCAGGACAGATTATTGATCAATTAAAAGGTAAAAATATTGATGTAAGACAGGTATCAAAAACCGCATTGGCTTTAGCCAACGGCACAAAGTTAGAAACCATTTTGAAAGAAGGATCTTATCAGGTTCAGGATTTATCTTCACAATATACTGGAGAATATTTTCTGCCTAACAAATGGGATAAATGGTGGGACTGTTGCGCGGCATCTGGTGGGAAAACCTTGCTTTTACACAGTCTGGAGCCCGTAATAGAGTTGTTAGTAAGTGATTTGCGAGAGTCTGTTCTATTGAATCTAGATGAGCGATTCCGTTTGGCAGGGATAAGGAAATACCATAAAAAAGAACTCGATCTTTTGAGAAATAATGATCAAATACTGCATCATTATCAATTCGACGGGATTATTTTAGACGCTCCATGCACAGGTTCGGGTACTTGGGGAAGAACGCCAGAAATGCTTACTTTTTTTGAAGAACGGAAGATAGATCAATTCGCCACGATACAAAAGGCTATTGCCACTAATGTGATTAAATATCTTAAGCCTGGAAAGCCTTTGGTTTACATTACCTGCTCCGCTTTTGCTGCCGAAAATGAAGATGTTGTTAATCACCTCCTGGAAACTTTACCCTTGACTTTAGAAAAAATGGAGCTTATTAAAGGTTATCAGAACAATGCTGATACGATGTTTGTGGCAAGATTGATTAAGCGCCAGGATTAATTAAGACTACTGGATTATTTTCAGATAATTTTTTGAACTTGTTTTAATGCACAGGTTATACATGCTCAAACCATGAATTGAAATTCTTTTTGACGTACTTCACTGCTTCGATTAAAACAGCAATCGCCCCAATTATTAATGTATATTCCTCAAAGCTGTTCATTTTCGTTAGCTTTATGTTTAGATCAATATACGAAATTATTGTTACAGATTCATTTTAGGATTGTCATTTAATACAATGATCGTCATTGCGAGGCACGAAGCAATCCTACAACTATAGCAGGTAGCGGTCACATTAAGATTGCTTCGTCGTTTCTTTTGGCAACGACGACTTGGCGTGTAATGAAAAAACCAAGCTTCCTCATCTGTTTTGCGGTATTGAACCTTGAGATAAATGGAGGTGACGAATCTTAAAAATAATCCCTAAAGCCCCGTATTATTCCTGAACAACTTAATTGCAATGGCTAACAAGATTACCCCAAACGCTTTGCGAAGGATATTTAATCCTGTTTTTCCAAATAATTTTTCCAATCTCTCCGTATTTTTCAAAACGAAGTAAACAAAAAGCATATTCAAAATAATGCCCACTAAAATGTTTTGCGTTTGATATTCAGTCTTTAGGGAGAGTAATGTTGTCATCGTTCCTGCACCTGCAATTAACGGGAAAGCCAGTGGTACGATCGAAACCGTTTCAGGAGCTTCTTCTTTAAAAATGGTCAAACCTAAAACCATTTCCATTGCAATAAAGAAAATTACAAATGAGCCCGCAATAGCAAATGATTCTACATCAAGCCCTATTACCCTAAGAAGCGATTCTCCTAAGAAAAGAAATAAAATCATCAGGGCTGTAGCTACGATAGAAGCTTTTTCTGATTCGATATGACCTGCTTTTTTGCGTAGTTCTATCACTACCGGAATTGAACCTAAAATATCGATAATGGCAAAAATAACCATTGTGGTGGTTAAAATTTGGTTGAAGTCGAATTTTAAAAAATCGAATTTCATAGGGTGCAATTTTAATAAAGGTAAGTCAATTTGTATTAAATCATTATCAACAAATTCTTTAGAAATAGAACTGGGTTCTTAAAGTAAACACATTGTCTTTTCTATCGTCTGTATAATCTGGTATTTGGGTCGATTCATTTTTAATGATATCGTAGTATAAAACCGCTTTAAAGTGTGGATTAAAATGGTGCAAAAAGCCGAAGCCAAAGGTATCAAAGCGAACGTCAGCAGCAGTTAAGCCTCTTTTTGCCGAGATATCCATCCCTTTAACTTTCGAATTGGGATCGTACCAGTCATATTTAAAAATAAGTTGATTATCGGTGCTATTTAAGGTTTGCACAAAAGTGAAATAAGCGCCATTAAAGTTTCTGGTATAATAAGGCAATGGGACTGATTTATTATCGACAGGGTAAGAGCCCGGCGTAGTAGAAGTTGTGGCCGTTGCAGATTGAAGCCCGGAAATCACCTCTGCTCTTAATTCCGATTTCCAGCTTTTAATTGATGTTGCAAGCTGGATGTCCACTCCATAATACTTCCTCGGAGCAACCTTGTTCATAGTTGAAGCAGAAGAATCTTTAACCATACTCAAAATGCCATTTTGATTATCTATCTTATAACTCACAGGCAAGCGATGGTTTAGCCCGCCTTGTAAGGTACTTATTCCGCCAGCAATGGATAAACCCACGCTTTTTATTTTATATGGCTTATGGCTTAGTCTTGCAATTACGTCTTTACTGTTATCAAATTCTCCGGGACCAGCCAAGCCTTGACCATTGTAAACGCCTAAATCGAGTACGAAATTTTTGAGCGTAGCGTCTTTCCATCTTGGATTAAAGGTAAAAGTAACGCCTAAATCACGTTCGGTCTTCATTAAAATCTGCGACATCCGCCCACGTTCTGGGGCTTCCCTTACTGAAGAGGAGAGTTGTAGTTCATTACCAAAAGGACGGCCGGAAAGACCCAATGTGATATAGAGCAATTTCCACTTGTTTTCGTAATAACGTCCCCAAAAATCCCTGATATTAACGCCCTGCTCAGTTCCATCGAATTGCAAAACAAAATAGGTAGATGGACTTTGGTCATCATTCAATATCATATAATCGGCCCTTAGCCTGCCTCTTCTTAAACGAAAACGATTATTGGTGAACTCGCCAAAATTGCCACCCTGATATTCTGCCTGTGTACCGTTCGTTTGAGCCACCTGAAACTGAGGTTGCATGTAACCGCTAAATGATAATGAACCATATTTCTTGGAGATGATTAACAGGTGATTCACCGTTGTAGAATCCATGATATCATTTATAGTGCGTTGTGCTAAAGCACTTGAAGAAATAACGAACAAAAATAAAATACCAATAATGTATTTACCAAATGCCGATAAAAATGGTTGGTTCATGTAGCTGATTTTCTGCAAAGGTATATCAATAAAATCTTTACCAAAATAAATGGCACAAAAAAGCCCCGATTTCTCGAGGCTTTAAATATTTATTTCTATAATTCAGGTTTTGGAGGATCAACTGGAGTAACCACTTTTCCTTTATTTCTGAGTACTGAATTTCCTTTTCCGTAGAAGAAGTAAATCGCTACACCTAAAGCCATCCAGATTGCTAAACGAATCCATGCTTCTAATGGTAATGACGACATTAAATAAACACAAACAATTACGCCCATAATTGGAACAAATGGCACCAACGGCGTTCTAAATGGTCTTGCTCTATCTGGATCAGTTTTACGTAACAACATTACACCGATACAAACCAATGAGAAAGCGAACAAAGTTCCTATTGATACCATGTGGCCTAAATCGGTTACCGGAACAAAACCAGCGAATATGCTCACAAAGAACATAAAGAAGATGTTGGTTTTAAATGGCGTTCTGAACTTAGAGTGAATGCTACTGAAGAATTTAGGCAATAAACCATCTTTAGACATGGTATAAAATACCCTTGATTGTCCCATTAACATTACCAGAATTACCGAAGTGTAACCTGCTAAAATGGCAATGATTAATCCCATCTGCAGCCAACTATATCCTGTTACTTTAAATGCAGTAGCTGCAGGCGATGCATCACCTTTAAAGATAGAATAAGGAACTAATCCCGTCATTACGTGTGCAAACAATACATAAAGTATAGTACAAACTACTAGTGAACCTAAAATACCTATTGGCATTCCTTTTTGAGGGTTTTTAGCTTCCTGAGCCGCTGTTGAAACAGCATCGAAACCAATAAAGGCGAAGAATACTAGAGCGGCACCAGCTGCGATGCCAGAGATACCAAATTCACCTTTAACACCTGTATTTTCGGGAATATATGGCGTGTGGTTAGCAGGATTGATAAATTTCCATCCAAGCGCAATAAATACAATTACAACAGTAACTTTTACAATTACCAAAATATTGTTAAGACTAGCTGATTCTTTAGTACCACGGATTAACATGAGTGATAATAATGAAACTATAACAACAGCAGGAAGGTTAATTCCGCCGCCATCAACTTCAGCAAAAGATTTTGTTAAATAGAGCGGCATTTCCATTCCGAACTCGTGGAGGAGTTTATTGAAATAGCCAGACCAGGATACACCAACTGTGGCCGCTCCAAGTGCATATTCCAATACCAAATCCCATCCAATTACCCAGGCCATAAATTCGCCCATGGTGGCGTAAGAGTAAGTATAAGCACTACCCGCAACCGGAATCATAGATGCAAATTCTGCATAACATAATCCAGCGAAAGCGCAGCCTACCGCAGCCAATACAAATGATAAGGTCACAGCCGGACCAGCGTGGTCTGCAGCAGCGATACCAGTTAAAGAGAATAAACCTGCCCCAATAATAGCTCCAATACCCAATGCAACAAGGCTCGTACTGCTTAGCGTACGTTTGAGTGTGCCCTCTCCACTTTCAGCAGATTCTGCTATAAGCACATCAATAGGCTTTTTTAGATTCATAATTCGTTTAGTCTTTTATGTTTGTTGATTTTATGATAATAAGCGGTAAACCTAAATAAAAATTGCGAAAAACAAAAAGGGATTTTGCTAAAAACCCCTTTTAAGTCCTAATCTCTCTATGATTTTACAGTTAGTGTGTTAAAGTATCGGTACTATTGATCAAAGTATCGTTAATTATATTGCCAGATGCATCGATTTTCTGCTGAATCTTAATTTCTTTCCTAACTTCCTGCTGATGATTGCTAGGGATTGCCTTAACTGCGATGTATGGAGCAATAACTAATGAAACAATCGACATCAATTTGATTAAAATGTTCATTGATGGTCCAGAAGTATCTTTGAAAGGATCGCCAACGGTATCGCCGGTCACCGAAGCTTTATGTGGTTCTGACTTTTTATAAAACATTTCGCCATTGATCATTACACCTTGCTCAAAAGATTTTTTGGCATTGTCCCAGGCACCACCAGCGTTACTCTGAAAAATTCCCATCAATACGCCCGTTACTGTAACCCCAGCCAACAAACCACCCAAAACTTCCGGCCCGAAAGCAAATCCAATAATAATAGGTGTAATCAGTGCGATTGCACCCGGAAGCATCATTTCTCTGATTGAAGCCTTTGTTGAAATGGCTACGCACTTTTCATATTCAGGCTTTGCTTTATACTCCATAATTCCTGGAATTTCACGAAACTGCCTGCGAACTTCTTGAACCATATCCATCGCAGCCTTTCCAACCGCCTGAATACACAATGCTGAGAAAATAAAAGGGATCATCCCGCCCACAAATAAGCCTGCCAGAACTGGTGCTTTGTAAATATCGATAGCGCTAATACCAGCAATTCCAACAAATGCAGCAAACAAAGCCAATGAAGTTAAAGCTGCAGAGGCGATAGCAAATCCTTTTCCAGTCGCTGCAGTAGTATTTCCAACTGCATCTAAATTATCTGTTCTTTCTCTAACTTCGGGAGGAAGCTGGCTCATTTCTGCAATACCACCTGCATTATCTGCAATCGGACCAAAAGCATCAATGGCCAGTTGCATGGCGGTAGTTGCCATCATTCCAGCAGCAGCAATAGCTACTCCGTATAGCCCGGCAAAGTAATAAGACGACATGATCCCACCAGCTAATACCAAAATAGGAATAACCGTCGATTTCATTCCGACAGATAAACCAGCAATGATATTTGTAGCATGACCAGTAGAAGACTGTTGGATAATTGAGTTTACGGGACCTTTACCCATAGCGGTGTAGTACTCGGTAACAATACTCATTATGGTGCCCACTACAAGGCCGACCATGATCGCATAGAAAACGTTTATACTAGAAAACTCGTATCCACGTAAATTCAAGGTTTCAGGCAACATCCATTTTACGATGAAGAATGAAGCAACTGCAGTGATGATAATCGAAGACCAGTTTCCCAGATTCAGCGCATTTTGAACATTTGATTTTTCATCTTTAATGGTAACAAACCAGGTTCCTATAATAGAAAAGATAATGCCTAACCCACAAATCACCATCGGCAAAAGGATAGGGGACATTCCGCCAAAATTATCTTTCACATCTATTTCCTGCCCTAAAACCATTGTTGCTAAAATGGTTGCTACATATGAGCCAAATAAATCGGCGCCCATTCCGGCAACGTCACCCACATTATCACCCACATTATCGGCAATTGTTGCCGGGTTACGTACATCATCCTCAGGAATGCCCGCTTCCACTTTACCCACTAAATCGGCACCTACATCGGCAGCTTTTGTGTAAATGCCACCACCTACACGGGCAAATAAAGCAATTGATTCAGCTCCTAACGAAAATCCCGTCAATACTTCGATAGCGGTTTTCATCTCTACGCTGTTAACCGAGACTACATTAAAATATTTTAAAAAGACGATGAATAGTCCACCTAGTCCCAACACTGCTAAGCCAGCCACACCTAATCCCATCACTGTTCCGCCGGTAAACGAAACTTTTAGCGCCTGTTTTAAGCTAGTCCTTGCAGCTTGCGTAGTTCTTACGTTAGCTTTAGTGGCCGATTTCATTCCGATATAACCAGCACTTGCAGAAAAGAATGCACCAATTAAAAATGAAATCGAGATAATCCAGCTAGAATGCATAGGAACACCATTGATTTCGGTAATGGTTCCTGAATAAGCAAGCAAAGCCGCTGTAAATACAGCAAAAATGCTCAAAACTTTCCATTCAGCTTTTAAGAAGGCCATTGCACCATCAGCGATATAGCCAGCAAGTTCCTGCATGTTTTTATCCCCTGCATCTTGCTTGTTTACCCAGGCGCTTTTAATCATCATCACAATTATTCCAACTAGGCCCAACGCCGGAATAGTGTAAATTAAGTTGTCTTGTAAAAAATTCATAGTTAATATTTGGTTATTGGTTTGTTGATATCAAGTTCATAAAATCACCCTCATCAGTAAAGAACATTGATTTTAGCATTTTGGTTATTAGTTAGCAATATAATAATTTTATTTCCTTGTGGTTAAATAAAATAATAGAGAATGAAGGAATGACTGAAGTGCGGAATTTTCAACACATTCTTAATGCTAAATGTCATTCAGGCATTTCATCTTCATCAAAATAATACAAAGCAAGAAGTTGCTTTATGTATTTTTATAAATAAATTAGCCGCTAACTACAACTAAAAACCAAACTAAAAATTTAAAATGGAAAATCTTCAGGAAAAGGGATCTACGAAAAGGAAATTAGGTCTTTTTGATGCTGCGATGTTGGTAATGGGATCAATGATTGGTAGCGGAATCTTCATTGTCAGTGCCGATATCATGAGAAACCTCGGCTCTGGCTATTGGTTAATTGTGGTTTGGGTAATTACCGGGGTAATGACGGTTGCTGCTGCAATTAGTTATGGGGAGTTATCGGCAATGTTTCCAAAAGCAGGAGGTCAATACACTTATCTCAAAGAAATTTTTGGTAAAATGATGGGCTTCCTTTACGGCTGGGGACTTTTTACAGTAATCCAAACGGGTACCATTGCAGCTGTTGCGGTAGCCTTCGGAAAATTTACCGCCTATTTAATACCCGCTTTAAATGATGCCGCTCCGATTTTTCAAAGTGGTGGATATAAAATTACCTGGATACAGATTTTAGCCATTGGTGTGATTTTATTGCTTACTTATATCAATACAAAAGGTGTAGAAAGCGGCAAAATATTGCAAAACATCTTTACAGGATCTAAAATAGTGGCTTTAATCGGCTTAATTATCTTAGGCTTTCTGTTGGTGAAGAGCAACTTCTGGTCTGAAAACATGAGCTTCGGTTGGGATGCTTTTAATAATCTTAAAACAGATTCGGCTGGCAATTTGACCAAATCGGGCTGGGAATCTATTTCCGGAATGACTATTATGGGTGGCATCGCCGCTGCAATGGTGGGCTCTGTATTTTCAAGTGTAGCATGGGAAAACGTAACCTTCGTTTCGGGAGAAATTGAAAATCCAAAGAAAAATGTAGTCCGATCAATGGTTTTGGGCACTTCGGCAGTAATGATTCTTTATCTATTGGTTAACTTTATTTATCTGAATACCTTAGGTAGAGATAGTATTGCATTTGCTGCTAATGATCGGGTTGCTGTTGCTGCATCCGAACAAATTTTCGGAAGTGGGATCGGAACAATTGTAATGGCTGTTCTGGTAATGGTTTCTACATTCGGCTGTGTAAATGGTATCGTGCTGGCAGGAGCAAGGGTTTTTCAAACCATGGCACAAGACGGAATGTTTTTTAAAGCTGCTCTTGAAAACAATAAAAACGGAGTGCCTGAAAAATCACTTTGGATGCAAGGAATATGGGCCTCGGTTTTATGTTTGAGCGGCCAATACGGCAACTTATTAGATATGATTTCTTTTGTTATCGTGCTATTTTATATGATCACCGTTTTTGGCGTTATATATTTAAGATTGAAGCAACCCCATTTAGAAAGGCCATATAAAACTTGGTTATATCCAATAACGCCAATTGTTTACTTATTAATTGGTGCTGCATTTTGCATCTTGCTTTTGATATATAAACAACAATATACCTGGCCTGGGCTTATCATTGTTTTACTTGGTGTTCCGGTATATTTCTTTATCAATAGAACAAAAGAAGGTTCAGTTTAAAGTTGATATTAAAAAGTTAACATTGTAAGGGAGCAGATTTATTTGCTCCTTTTTGTAGAATAATGTCTGTAAGCTATTTTTTTATTCGAAAGCAGGTTTCTGTGTCCATCGGTTTCCGAGGTCCCGCCTTCACTCCAATCTTTTTATTTAAACCTTATAGGTTTTCAAACGGCTACGCCGAAACCTATAAGGTTTATAAAAAGGATTTCCGCAACAGTCGGGTTTAATCAATTTCAACAATTGCATGAAACTAAATCCGTGAACCAGACGGCATAAAAATCCATTTTACTTTTAATGATTGCTTGCCACGGTAGCCAGACGGGAAATCCCCCATTCAAATGGAATACTGTTTTGATTTTTAATATTTATGATCGATATGTAAACTTAAAAGCTAAAAACTTATACTATAAATCTATTTGTGTATTTTTGCGACGATGGGAACACAGGTTGATTTAGGTATAAAAGGATATAAAAATTATGGCACACATCTACGTGAAAAATATAACGGCCAGCGTGTATTTAAAGTAATCGTAGATGGTGGTTTTACCTGCCCTAACAGAGATGGTAGTAAAGGTTTTGGTGGCTGTACTTATTGCAATGTAGATTCTTTTACGCCCGAGCCGTCACGCAAGATGCCTACCATTAGGGAGCAATTGGAGGAGGGAATTAAGCGTGCTAGAACCAGTTACAAAGCCGATAAGTTTATCGTTTACTTCCAGCCGAACACCAATACCTATGCGCCAACACATTATTTAAAGATGATGTATGATGAAGCACTTTCAGTAAATACAGAAGATATTGTTGGTTTTTCGGTAGGCACTCGTCCCGATTGTATTGACGCAGAAAAAGTGGCTTTGCTGGAAAGTTACGCCGATCGTTTCGACGTTGATTTGGAAATGGGAATGGAATCCATTTATGATGAAACTTTAGAACAGATTAACAGAGGCTGCAGTCATGGAGAATTTGTAGCCGCAGTTAAGCTCCTGGAAAATAGTAAACTTGAGCTTTGTGTGCACACCATCTTTGGTTTCCCCTGGGAAACTAAGGAAATGATGCATGGCTATATTCATGAAATCAATCGTTTCCCTCAAATTAAGTTTGTTAAATTTCACCACCTTCATATTGTGGAGGGTTCTATAATGGGTGCGAAATATAAAAAAGAACCCTTTAAGCTTTTTACCCTAGAAGAATATACAGATTTGCTCTGCGAACTTATTCCGATGCTACGGCCAGATATTGTAATTCAGCGTTTATTTGGAATTTCCGATTGGGATTTGCTAATTGCGCCAAATTGGGGGTTAAATAAATCGGCAATTCAAACATATATAGATAAAGCGCTAGAAAAAAGAGAGGTTGTTCAGGGTTCTCTTTATTTAGGTTAATTATTTACCTTTTATTAGCTTTTTTATTAAATCCTGCGAATTATCGTAGGATTTTTTTTGTTTTTACGGCTTTAATGTGATAATATTCTTCAAAAAATTGATAAAAACTTGTTATTCTTTCAAAATATCCGATTTTGTTTTTGTTAAAATGCGCCTATAAAAGGTATCGTTTTTTGTTATCGTTTCATTTTTAGCGTTGTTTTTTGCTGTGTTTTATAAAAATTTGTTGTTTTTGTTATAATTATTTAATTAAATGATGTAAAAATTACAATATGTCGTATTTTTATAGAAATAATTATTGAATTATTAAGAGATTTATTAAAACAAACAAATTAAACTAAAAAACATGAGTAAATTTTCCCTCAAACAGTATGCGCCCTTCGCAGTCTTAATGATTGTGGCAATTGCGGCACTATTTATTCCTTTACTTCCAAATTTTGACGATGGAAAATACAGTGCACCTGATATTGCCTTCGTTTTAATTTCGGCAGCTTTGGTGTTTTTAATGACTCCTGGTCTTGCATTTTTCTATGGTGGTATGGTTCACCGTAAAAATGTACTATCAACTATGATTAAAAGTGTAGTTGCTGCGGGGGTTATTACTGTTCTTTGGACAGTTGTAGGTTTCAGTCTAGCGTTTGGAGAATCAATAGGTGGATTTATTGGAAATCCTTCAACTTATTTGTTCTTTCAAGGTGTAAACTCTGGACCAGCTTGGGGTACTATTCCTTTATCGCTTTTCGCTGTGTTCCAACTTATGTTCGCCATCATCACTCCAGGTTTGGTTGTTGGTGCTGTAGCTGAACGTATCAAATTTACCTCTTACATTTTGTTTATTGTATTGTTTGCCATTTTCGTTTACTCGCCATTGGCACACTGGACATGGTCGCCAGAAGGATTCTTATTAAAAATGGGTGTTCTCGATTTTGCCGGTGGTACAGTTGTTCACATTTCAGCTGGTATGGCAGCTTTAGCGGGGGCATTGGTATTAAAACGTAGAAAATCTCACTTAGAGCATAAAGAAGTTCCGCCTGCAAATATTCCTTACGTATTAATTGGTACAGGTTTACTTTGGTTCGGTTGGTTCGGCTTTAACGCAGGTTCGGCTTTAGGAGCAAACTCTTTAGCAGTTTCAGCTTTCTTAACCACAAATACTGCGGCAGGTGCGGCAGGTTTATCATGGATGTTCTTTGATGTAGCGAGAGGCAAAAAACCATCCGTTCTAGGTTTCTGTATTGGCGCAGTAGTTGGTTTAGTAGCCATTACTCCAGGTGCTGGTTTTGTAAGTATTCCTTCAAGTATCTTTATTGGTGTTATCGCGTCAGTAATCTCTAACCTGGTTGTTTCATGGAAACAAAAAACAAGCTTAGATGATACTTTGGATGTATTTCCTTGCCACGGTGTTGGTGGTATTGTTGGGATGATTTTAACAGGTGTTTTCGCAACAAAAACGGTAAACAGCATTGGTGCTGATGGTTTATTGTATGGCGGTACTGAGTTTTTCTTTACTCAGATTAAAGGTGCTGTAATCGTAATCATCTTCAGTTTTGTGGTGTCTTTCATCATCTTTAAATTTATCAACTTAATCCAACCAATTCGTGTATCAGAAGAGGAAGAAGAAATGGGACTTGATGAATCGCAACATAATGAAAAGTATTCTCAAGGTACATTGTTAGTGGAAGAGAGAGCTATCTACATTGAAAAAAATAGCCCTTTAACAGAACCAATAGCCTAACCTTCTATTAATATCTAAACCCAAATAAAGCTCAAACATGAAGAAATTTTTAACTGCTATTTTCGCAATGGCCAGCGCTAGCTGCGCCCTCGCTCAAGAAACGCCAACATCTCCACTCGAAATTTCGGGCTCGGTTGATACCTATTTTAAGTACGATTTTGCTAAACAAACCAATATCGGAACTTCATTTGCATCAGATCATAATTCAGTATCATTAGGGATGATTGATTTGGTTTTGAAGAAAAAAACCGGAAAAGCATCATTCGTAGGTGAACTTTCATTCGGACCAAGAGGCCAAACCCAATCAATTTTAGATGCTTCTGATGATGGATCATCTTTCCATATCCAAAACTTATACGTAAACTACGATTTTACAGATCAGTTTTCTATGACGGCAGGTTACATGGGAACATTTATTGGTTATGAAGTAATATCTCCGGTAGGAAATTTTAACTATTCTACTTCGTACTTATTCACCAATGGCCCTTTCCAAAATGCGGGAATTAAAGCAACCTATAAATTCTCTGATAAAGTAAGTTTAATGGCTGGTTTATTCAACGATTGGAATGTTTATACGGCAACTCGTGGCGTATCAAGTATTGGTGGTCAGTTAATGGTTTCGCCTGTTGAGGGCTGGACTGCATATTTGAACGTATTATCTGGTGCTGGTGGTGGTGGTTATGGAACAATTGCTGATTTAACTACTGCTTATCAAATTACAGATAAGTTCAAGTTGGGTTTAAACGCAGCCAACTATGATATCAATGATGATGCTGGCGGCTATGCTGGTGCAGCACTATATCCTCAATATGCATTTACAGATGCAGTTGCATTGGGTTTAAGAGGTGAGTATTTTAAATACAAAAATGTAAGTGGTATTGAGGGTGACAAGTATACTTCAGTTACGCTAACAGCCAACATAAAATCTGGAGGCTTAACTTTCATTCCCGAGGTTAGATTAGATCATAGCGGAACTAAACCATTTGCAAAGGAAAATGGAATGGCTGCTCCAAATGCCGGGCAGTTTTCATTAGCAGCAGTTTACGCTTTCTAAAGGCAATCAATATTTACCAAGCCGCCAGTCCATCTAAACTGGCGGCTTTTTTTTACCTTAAGTTCCGATTAACACCATTAATATGAAATATACACTCGCAATTTTTCTCTTACTTTTAACAATTGAGCTCTCGGCTCAGGAAAAGCAATTTCCTAAAGATGAAAATGGTAAGTTTAATTATTATAAAGTTGTTGATTCTCAAAACCTTGATAAGGCAGTGTTGATAGATCGGGCAACAGATTTTTTTTCTGCTAACAAAAATTCATTAAAAATAACAGAGCGCACAGATACTTCTATTTTAGCTACAGGAAAATTAATAATCGATAAAACTGTTTTAGTTGTTGGTCATCCTAGCGGCGAACTAAATTATAATTTTTCTTTCCAGGTTAAGGAAGGGAAGTATCGCTATTGGTTAACTGATTTTACCTACATTCCTTATCAAAGAGATCGCTATGGTAATTTCGTAGCCAAAACAAACGTTGCTACGCCACTCGAAAAGCAAGCGGATAAATTAAACGCAGGGTCTTGGAGAGATGTTCAAGCCGGAGCCTATGCAAAAGTTGCAAAATTAAGTGAGGCGTTTAAAAAGTATTTGGCTACAGATAAAAAAGCACCAGTACCTGCAAAAGAAAAAACCATCTCTACCAAGAAGTGGTAGGTTATGGTTTACCAAAAAGTGCTTCTGCCTTTTGGTAACGAAAATCAAATATACCCTTGATTTTGTTCTTCACCACAAGTGCATTTGCTACATTACCGATTGGCCCCCAACCTACGCTGTAATGCAAAATATCATGCATTAAAACACCGCTATCTATTGGTTTAAAATGGTGCTGATGATGCCAGAAGGCAAATGGCCCAAAGCGCTGCTCGTCTATAAAATATTCCTGGTCTTTTACGTGGGTAATCTCCGTAACCCAGTCGAGCTTTATTCCCAAAAGCGGCGATACCTTGTAAGTGATAATCAAACCTGGATACATCTTTGTGTTCTCCATATTAGGCGAAGTAACATCGAAAGTCATATCAGCTGGAGTAATTTCTGCCAGATTTAACGGCGAAGAGAAAAAATCCCAGGCTTTTTCTATGGTAATGGGAAGTTTTTGAGTGAATTCTGTCCTATGTAATTTCAAATCAGATTTTTATACATAAACACATTCAGCGTTATTTTGTGTTAGCTGCAGCATTCAATTTATCGTCGATCAATTTTACCAGGCTCTGAAATTCTTTTTCTTCGTAGCCAATAGATTGATAAATGATCTTCCCATTTTGATCAATCAAAATGTTTCGAGGGATAGATTGTTTTGCGAATTTGCTGAAAATACTTCTGTCTACATCAGGAAGAATAGGAAATGTGAAACCTCGTTTCGTTTTATAGGGTATCAATTTGTCCCATCCTTCCTCTCTTCCAAATACAAAAAATTGAAAGTTTTTGTCGTTTTTATGCTTATCCCAAATTTGTTTTTGCACCAGTGGCAACTCGGTATTGCAGGGTGGGCACCAGGTGGCAAAAAGGTTAATTAAAATTAATTTACCCTTAAAATCGGCTAAATCTACAATTTTGCCTTTTTCGATTTCGAATGTAAAAGTAGGCGCTGTATCGCCAACTTTTGTGTACGAGCCTTCATCGCTTGTCTGCGCAAATGTGTTAATCGAAAAAGCCAGAGATAATAAAAGGAATATCTTCTTCATACAAAATGATTTATGTTAAAGATACTCTTATAAATTTTCTTTGCAAAACTAGTGTACCATTTTATCTGCGCAGGTGGAGCTGGCAAATGCTTCAGGTTTGGCTTTGAAAATAAAGCCCATACTTAAAATATATCCCATGGCATCGTTTAGTGCCTTGTTCGATTTGAAAGAAGGATTGGTGTTAATATCTGCATGAACTTCCAGAGCAACATCATAAATATCCAGCAAATCGCAAATAGAATAAGCGGTTTCGATTGATTTTTGAACCTCCATCAACATTCTTTCTTTTATACCCACTTGTTGAGTGCTGTTTTCCTGATGGATGTACATGAAGCCTCCATGATGCTCTCTTAGCAGTACGATAACCGTTGCAAAATCGGTTGTTAGTCCCTTAACTTGCGAATCGGTTCCGATACAGACTTTCAGTTTGTAGCCATTTTCTGTTTCTCGGATAATGGCTTGCTCTACTTCTTCAAGGATAGAAGATTGGATGATTTCTCCACTAAATTTTTTCCAGGTCATACACTAAGTTGTTTTTTAAGGTTAATTCCAAAGGAATCCCTTTGGCACAAATGGTACTTTGGTTTATATAAAAATAGGAGCTAGAAATTAAATTGATGTTAAGCTAGGTTGTTTATTTGTTAACAAAAACTTAGTTTTCAACAAGTTAAGTGTTTTAATTGTGATTAATATCAATTGATTCATATTAATTACAACTTAACGAACGTTTTATTTGTTACATGTCATATTAAAAACCAATGATTATGAGAGCAGAATTAATTCAAGAACCTCAGCTTTTGCAAAACAGCAGAGCCAATAAATTTGCGGATGATTTAACTGATAGATTAAAATCATCTGTTGATCTTGTAACAGAAAAAGTTAATTCATCAATGGCCAAACGTGGTAGGATGTTAATGTTATTGGAAAAACGCTTCAGCTTTTCTGCTATTAGAAAACTTAAATCAAGGCTGTTTAAGTTCTAATTGAATTTTATCAGGGCCAATCGAAATGCTTATCTTTGGCGAAATGATAGAGGACGCCTTAAAAAGATTAAATATTACCAAGCTTAATGAGATGCAGGAGGCTGCTTTAAAGGCAGTAAAATCCGGCAACGATGTATTGCTGATTGCGCCAACCGGATCTGGCAAGACCTTGGCATTTCTATTGCCCTTGCTGCAAAAATTAAAACCCGAAGTTAAAGGCGTTCAAGCCATGATTTTGGTGCCTTCAAGAGAACTTGCTTTGCAAATTGAGCAGGTTTTTAAACAAATGGGAAGTCCATTTAAGGTTAATTGTTGCTATGGAGGACATGCCGTTCGAGTAGAAAAGAATAACCTGACTCATCCACCGGCTGTATTAATCGGTACGCCAGGTCGGATTGCTTATCATTTAGAACACCAGAATTTTGATGAATCTTTCGTCGAAAATTTAATTCTGGATGAGTTTGATAAATCTTTGGAGTTTGGTTTCGAATCGGATATGTCTTACATCATCGGTAAGCTTTTATCTTTGAAGCAACGAATTCTTACTTCGGCTACAAAAATGGAAGAGATTCCTGCTTTTGTTAAATTGAAGAATCCTGTGGATATTGATTTTTCTACAAACTTAAAAGCCAAGCCAGATTTAATATTGAAAAAGGTAACGGCACCAGCAGCAGATAAATTGGAAATCGTATTTAGGTTATTAAGTAAGATAGGGAACAAAAATACGCTGGTGTTCTGTAATCACCGTGAAACGGTAGATCGAATTAGTGATATTTTGTTTGAGCATGGTTTAGGACATGATGTTTTTCATGGCGGAATGGAGCAGATTGATAGGGAGAAAGCACTATTGAAATTCAGAAACGGCAGTCACAAAATTTTAATTACAACTGATTTGGCCGCCCGTGGGCTCGATATCCCTGAAATTGAACACATCGTTCACTATCAGCTGCCCTATACTGAAGATGCCTATATTCATCGAAATGGACGTACAGCCAGGATGCATGCAAAGGGAACTGCCTATGCTGTAATTACCCCTGAAGAAAATTATAAGTATCTTCCAGAAAATATAGAAGAGGAAGAGCTTAAAGACAATTATGCTATTCCGGAAGCCAGTGATTGGGTAACATTGTATTTGGCACACGGAAAAAAAGATAAAATTAATAAAATAGATATAGTAGGTTTATTCTTGCAAAAAGGTGGACTTGCCAAAGAGGAATTGGGATTAATAGAAGTGAAAGATACCACAAGCTATGTAGCTGTAAAGCGAGCGAAAGCTGATCTATTGCTGCGCACATTGGCTGGCGAGAAAATTAAAGGAAAGAAATTAAAACTGGAGATAGCGAGTTAGCTGAAGGTTGAAGGTTAAATAGAATTGGGCAGTAAAGTTAGGTGTATAATTCAATCATTCACTCATTCAATAATTAAAAACAAAACATGAGCAATAACGATATTTTAAAAAAATTGAGAGTCGCACTGTCATTAAAAACGGAAGATATTATTACCATTTGCGATTTAGTTGGATTTAAAGTTACAAAAGCTGAATTGGGCGATATTTTTAGAAATGAAGACCATGAAAATTTCAAGCCCTGTGGAGATCAGATTTTGCGTAATTTCTTAAATGGTTTGGTAATCTATAAAAGAGGCCCTAGAGAAGAGAAAAAGTAAATCGATTAACAACATTCCATGTTAATGAAAATTAAGATATTAATATTCCTATTTGCCTTAAGCTCTGTAACCTTATTTGCCCAACAATCCGATCCAAATAAAAAGGAGGATTTTTCCGACGATTGGGCGGCGCTTTCCAAATATAAGCGAGAAAACGAATTGTTGGCCCCGACAGCAAAAGGCGAGAAAAGAGTGGTGTTTTTAGGTAGTTCAATATTCGAATTCTGGAAACAGAAAGATCCCGAATATTTTAAGCGCAACCCCTATATAGATAGAGGAATAAGCGGACAAATCTCTCCCCAATTATTGATTAGGTTTAGGCAGGATGTTATTAACCTGAAACCGAAGGCAGTTATTATTTTAGCAGGTAGCAATGATTTGGCTGGAAACAAGGGACACGTAAGCAATGAAACGGTTTTAAACAACATCAAATCAATGGCCGAATTGGCGAAGAAAAATCATATTAAGGTTATTCTCTGCAAATATTTGCCCATTTACGAGTACCCTTGGAATAAAAATTTAAAAGGTGTGGCAGATCAGATTATTTCGCTTAATGATGAAATTGTTGCCTATGCAAAAGCCAATCATTTTACTATTTTGGATTATTGGACACCATTGGTAGACGAAAGAAATGGACAAAAAGCCGAATATACTGAAGATGGAGTACATCCGAATTTCGCTGGTTACAAGGTGATGGAAACCGTAACAGAACAAGCAATAGATAAAATCTTAAGAAGAAGAAAATAAAATAAACCCATGGCTAACCGTCATGGGTTTATTTTTTTATTTAAACTTTCAATAATATTTGAAAATACAGGAAATAGTATTTATATTTACTTCATCAAAATGAAAGTATGTGGATTTATTGCTACTGAATTTTGATTGGATAGCATGGGGTTGATAATCATTAAAAGCTGGTAAAATGAATTACAATTTATTAGGTTACGGCATCTTCATTTCAGTAATTGTTTTTATCATCGTTATAGTGGGAAAAATTTGCTATCGATACGGTAATATTTTTGTCGCTGCACTGATTCCTGATCATTTGGAATTGTGCCAACAAATTAACAAATCACTTTTGGTTTCTTACTATTTGGTTAATATCGGCTATTGCGCTATGACGCTCATAAGCTGGGAAACCATTAACAACCCTCTGCAACTCGCAGAAGTTTTGGCTAGCAAAGTGGCCACAATCATCTGCATACTTTCAATATTACATTATTCGAATATTTTTTTGCTTACCAATACCATTCATAAATTAATTAAATAACAATCTAAAAATTTAGTCATGGAAACTACCAAAATTTTAATCGGTTATGCTGTCTATTTACCAGTAGCACTTTTCTTAACTTTTTATGTTTCAAAAACATTATTTAAAAATAGTAAGATTTACATGCTCGATATTTTTAAAGGAAGAGAGGAGATTGCAAATGCAACAAATAAACTTTTCGAAACAGGATTTTATTTATTGAATGTTGGTTTTGCGCTTTTAATCATGAAAATAACCATCTACTCCAATAGCTATCAGGACTTAGTTGAAGCTTTAAGCTCTAAAATCGGTGGATTTTCTATTTACCTAGGAATTATGCTGTTTCTTAATCTTTATTTCTTTTTTAGAGGAAAGAGAAAAGCTAAGGAAAGTCAGCAACCGAATGTTCCGTTTATTACAAGTTCACATTAAATTGATAAAAAAAAAGTCCCGATTTTACTCGGGACTTTTTGTACTAGTTTAACTTTTTATATCTAATTCGTTTCGGAGCTACATCTCCCAGGCGTTTCTTTCTATTTTCCTCGTAATCAGAATAATTTCCTTCGAAGAAATAAACTTCAGAATTGCCTTCAAAAGCTAAAATGTGTGTACAAATCCTGTCTAAAAACCACCTATCGTGACTGATGACTACAGCACAACCACCAAAGTTTTCTAAAGCTTCTTCTAATGCGCGTAAAGTGTTTACATCAATATCATTCGTCGGCTCATCGAGCAAAAGTACGTTTGCACCCTTCTTTAAAGTAATGGCCAGGTGAACTCGATTACGTTCTCCACCCGATAAAATACCTACTTTTTTCTGTTGATCGCCCCCGTTGAAATTGAATTTTGAAACATAAGCTCGGCCGTTAACGGCTTTGGTTCCCAATTGAATGTTATCCAAACCATCGGTAATGTTTTCGTAAACGGTTTTATCTGCATCCAAATCATTGTGCATTTGATCTACATAACCCAGCTCAACAGTTTCACCCACACGGAAGGTTCCATTATCAGGTTCTTCCTGTCCGGTAATTAAGCGGAATAAAGTAGTTTTACCTGCACCATTTGGACCGATAATGCCGACAATACCAGCCGGTGGCAACGAAAAGTTTAAGTTATCAAACAAAACTTTATCGCCATAAGCTTTAGTTACATTCGTTGCTTCGATTACCACGTTCCCCAAGCGAGGACCCGCAGGGATGAAAAGCTCCAGTTTATCTTCTCTTTCTTTTCCATCCTCAGATGCCAGCTTGTCATAATTTGCTAAACGAGCCTTAGATTTTGCATGACGTGCTTTTGGTGCCATACGTACCCATTCCAACTCACGCTCTAAAGCTTTTTGACGTTTACTTTCTGTTTTATCTTCTTGTGCCAAACGTTTGGCCTTCTGATCTAGCCATGATGAATAATTGCCTTTCCAAGGAATACCTTCACCGCGATCCAACTCCAAAATCCATCCGGCTACGTTGTCTAGGAAATACCTATCGTGGGTTACGGCGATAACGGTTCCTTCGTAGTTTTGTAAGAATTGCTCTAACCAATAGATACTTTCTGCATCCAAGTGGTTGGTTGGCTCATCCAATAATAAAACATCAGGCTTTTGAAGCAATAAGCGACACATGGCCACACGGCGACGTTCACCACCTGAAAGTACGCCGATTTTCGTTTCCGGATCAGGGCAGCGCAAAGCATCCATTGCTCTTTCTAATCTCGAATCGATTTCCCAGGCACCTAAAGCATCGATTTTATCTTGTAGTTCGCCTTGACGAGCCATTAATTTATCCATCTTATCGGCGTCAGAATAATTTTCTTCCAAGCCGAAAGCTTCATTTACTTCTTCGTATTCTTTTAAAATAGCAGTCACTTCTGCAACACCTTCTTCAACCACTTCCCGTACTGTTTTCTCAGGATCAAGAATTGGTTCCTGCGCAAGATAACCTACAGAGTAACCTGGCGAAAAAACAACTTCGCCCTGTATCGATTTATCTAAGCCAGCAATAATTTTAAGTAAAGATGATTTACCAGAACCGTTTAAACCGACAACGCCAATTTTAGCACCGTAGAAAAATGATAAGTAAATATTTTTTAAAACCTGTTTTTGTGGTGGATAGATTTTACTCACTCCAGCCATTGAAAAGATTATTTTTTCGTCAGACATAATGGAATTTTATTTCTGCAAAGATGCTTATTTTGAAACAAAAATCTAAGCGATAGCTAGAATTAGTATACCAAAAAAAATGGCCGCAGTAATTATACTGCAGCCATTCATCAATAAAATATAGTGATTAAAAACCTAATCCTAAAGCAAAACCTCTAGACGCATTTGTTATAGTTGCACCAGCAGTAGCTGCTCCAGTAGTTAAGTTTACGCTATAAACTCTTTGGGTTGTACCCACGGTAAATAAGCCGTAAGCTAAGCCACTAGTACCTCCTATATCAAAGCCGTTGCTTGCCTCAACATTAACACCTAAAGCACCCACGTCAACCAACAATCCACCGTTTGGATTATCTTGTTTTACCAACTTATCGCTAATTGAATCGATATCAAATAAAACTGTTGTAGTTGCGCCAAAAAAGTTGTTGGTGTAAGCAGCACCAGTAATTCCTGTAGTTGCAGGATTTAATGTTCCATCTGCAATTACACTCCCATCCAATGGATTGAACCTTAAATTCTGACCAGCATTACTTACAATCCTGATGCGATCGACAGTTGGATTGAAATCGAAGCCGAATTGTGTGCCACTCAACAAAGTGCTAAATGGAGCAATACCTACAGCCGTAGCTGCCCCAGAAGATGTATTAATGGTATAGATTCTGCTGCTGCTGCCTAAAGCATACAGTTGGCCGTTTAGTGGACGGAAATCTATCCCTAAAATTTGTTCGCCAGTTTGAATACCAGCAATCATTTTAACCGCAATTGTTGGTGTTGCAGCCATTGGATTGAAAATTAATAACTCATTATTATTCGAAACTGCATAAGCAACTGGCTCAGTTGGGATAGCTAACCCTGTAATATTTGCAGGAAGGTTTCCAATTTTTGATGCTTTACCAGTATTGGTATCAATAGTGAAAAGAGATGAAGTTCCTGCAACCGATAATGCTGCAATAGCCGCAGTTCCATCAGAATTGATATCGAAACCGCCAGCTTCTTCAACATCGAAGCCTAAGCTTCCAACTTCAACCAGTTTCCCATCATTCGGTGGATCTTGTTTATAAAGTTTATCCGTAGCAGCATCAATATCAAAAAGAACGGTTGCTGTAGCACCGGCTTTGTTTTGTGTATAAGCTACCGAAGTAACTTTTGCATTTGAAACACCGTTGATGGCGCCATCTACAATCATTACTGTGCCCGTTTCTGGGTTTAAACGTAGGTTTTGACCATTATTAGTCACCACGCGAATACGATCTACCGTTGGATTGAAATCGAAACCTACAGCTGTACCAGATAATAATGTAGTAAAAGGAGCGGCAGAAATGGATCTTGCTGCACCTGTTTTTTGATCGATCACATATAAACGGCTAGTGCTGCCTAGGCCATAAAGCTGTCCTGTAGCAGGGCGGAAATCTATTCCTAAAAGCATTTCGCCTTGTTGTAAGCCAGAAATGTTTACTGTCGACGTTGCAGAAGAAGGGTTTTTAGCATTGATCATCAACAATTTGCTGTCGGATGTTAATGCGTAAAAATTTAAATCCGGGCCCGGAACAAGTGTTTCCATCAGGTTTTTTCTGTCCTTTTTGCAGGCAGAAAATAAAATTGGGGTCATAAGGGCAAAAAGTGCCATTATGAAGAAATGTCTAGATTTCATCATGATTGTAGTTTTAGTAATTATTTTAATTGAAAAAATAGGAGCTAGGTAGGCTACTATTTCGGGGGTTGTTCAGGTACCTGAAGATGGCAATAAGCTAAAATGAAATTGCGGGAGAATGAAAGCTGATTGGCGGTGTTTAAATCGGAAAATACAAAATTTAAAACCTGGTTCAAATCAAGATCTGTTAGTTTCACTTTTTCTTCCAGTTGGTTTTGTTTGTCTGAAGCTGACTTATCAGTTTCGTCAGTCGAATTTTTCTTGATGACTTCTTTGGCTGTTTCTGTAACGGGATTTGCATATACCACTATTCTGCCGGCAAAAGCAAGCAGCAAAAAAAGTATAATAAAAAACCGTTGGTAGAGAGTTTCCATATTGTTTGTCAAAATCAGTTACATATACGTTAGTTATTTGGGGTTAGATTTTCTTGGAATAAATTATTCTTGACTACTGATGCGATGTCTTTTCAAACCGTAAAAGATTAGTTCCGCAGCTTGAGCAATCTGCGTTAATAGATGTAATATACTTGTTAATTAAACCCGATATTAACGAAAAGCCCGGGTTGTGTTTTTCTACACAAACGGACTTGTCGTGTTAGCGGGGCTTGCCTAAATAGTTGTCGGTGGACAGCCTTTTTCAGAAAACAAAAGCATTTATAAAAAGGTTAATTCATTAGTAATTAAGCAGATTTTTTATTTGGCCACGATTAAGTTTGTAGTTTATTCGAGAAACGATGTCAATATCTTTTTATTTACTGTCAAAATTTGTAAATTGCTGATGTAAAAGGTTACAATTTGTCAGTATGAGTTGGTGTAAATTTCCTTACAAAAAACCGACAATATTTAAAGCGGCATTAAGGTGAGCACTAAAAATCTGCCTCAAAACTTATAAAACACTTATTACGTAGATATATATAAAGTGATTTAATATTATCTTAACGAATTTCTTACGTTGATTTCTGGAAGATTAGGGTTACGAAAGCCTGTTTCTCCACCTTGATGGCGCAATTGTTGATAAAATAAAGAAAACAGCAGGTACTCTTTTTATAATATATTTTATAGTTTAGGGACGTAGCTGTTAAGAAAGGTATTATGGAAGCAAAATTTTCACCACAGGTTAAAGATGTAATCTCTTTTAGTAGGGAGGAAGCGCTCCGTTTAGGGCATGATTACATTGGAACCGAGCATTTATTATTAGGCCTGATTCGCGAAGGCGATGGCATGGCCATAAAAATTTTACGATCGTTAGGAGTTGATACCGGTAAATTGCGCCGCTCAATTGAAGATGCTGTTCGCGGTACTTCGAGTGTTACAGTTAACTTGGGTAACATTCCGTTAACTAAACAGGCAGAAAAAGTTTTAAAAATTACTTACTTAGAAGCTAAAATATTTAAAAGCGATTTAATTGGCACTGAACATTTATTGTTGTCGGTTTTAAGGGATGATGATAACATCGCCTCGCAAATTCTACTACAATATGGTGTAACTTATGATGTTTTTAAACAGGAGGTTGAAGTGAATAAAAATGGTTTTAGAGACGATATTTCAAATAGCGCATCAACAGGTGGCGATGATGATTATCGGGAAGAAGAGAGCTTTAGTACACCTAAAAAGGTTTCGGATATTAAATCAAAAACTCCGGTTTTAGATAACTTCGGTCGTGATTTAACAAAGGCTGCGGAAGAAGGTCGTTTAGATCCGATTGTTGGCCGTGAGAAAGAAATCGAGCGTGTGTCGCAGATTTTATCTCGTAGAAAAAAGAACAATCCAATTTTGATTGGAGAGCCTGGAGTAGGTAAATCGGCAATTGCAGAAGGTTTAGCCTTACGCATTGTTCAACGCAAAGTTTCGCGTGTCCTGTTTGGCAAGCGTGTAGTTACATTGGATTTAGCATCATTGGTGGCCGGTACAAAATACCGCGGTCAGTTTGAGGAGCGTATGAAAGCCGTAATGAACGAGCTTGAAAAATCTACTGATGTAATTTTATTTATTGATGAAATTCACACCATTGTTGGGGCAGGTGGCGCATCGGGTTCTCTTGATGCTTCGAACATGTTTAAACCAGCTTTAGCAAGGGGAGAAATTCAATGTATTGGTGCAACCACTTTAGACGAATACCGTCAGTACATTGAAAAAGACGGTGCTTTGGATCGTCGTTTCCAAAAAGTGATGGTTGAGCCTGCTACGCCAGATGAAACTGTTGAAATTTTAACCCGAATTAAAGATAAGTACGAAGAGCACCATGGTGTAACTTACACTGATGAAGCGATTCAGGCTTGTGTAACTTTAACTTCTCGTTATATTTCTGATCGTTTCTTGCCAGATAAGGCGATTGATGCTTTAGATGAAGCAGGTTCGAGAGTTCACTTAACTAACATTCATGTTCCTCAAAACATTATTGATATCGAGGCTAAAATCGAAGATATCAAGTTAGAGAAAAACAAAGTTGTTCGCAGTCAGAAATATGAAGAAGCTGCTAAACTTCGCGATACAGAGAAAAATTTAATTGAAGAATTAGATAAAGCCAAAGCGGAGTGGGAAGCTGAGACCAAAACTAAACGTTACGAAGTATCGGAAGATAACGTAGCGGAAGTGGTTGCAATGATGACTGGTATTCCGGTACAACGTGTAGGGCAAACTGATAGCCAGAAGCTATTGAACATGTACGATAAAGTGGCCGAAAAAATTATTGGTCAGGATGATGCGATTAAGAAATTAACAAAAGCCATCCAACGTACAAGAGCTGGATTGAAAGATCCTAAAAAGCCAATCGGTTCATTTATTTTTTTAGGCCCTACAGGCGTTGGTAAAACAGAATTAGCAAAAGAGTTAGCTCGTTTCATGTTTGATAGTGATGATTCACTAATTCAAATTGATATGAGTGAATACATGGAGAAATTTGCCGTATCACGTTTAGTGGGAGCGCCTCCAGGATACGTAGGTTACGAAGAAGGTGGCCAGTTAACTGAAAAAGTTAGAAGAAAACCTTATGCTGTAATTTTATTGGATGAGATTGAAAAAGCGCATCCAGATGTATTCAATATCTTATTACAAGTTTTAGATGAAGGACAATTAACAGATAGTTTAGGTAGAAAAGTTGATTTTAGAAATACAATCATCATTATGACCTCAAACATTGGTGCCCGTCAGTTAAAAGATTTTGGTCAGGGTGTTGGTTTTTCTACCTCTGCAAAAACCAATCAGGCCGATTCTCACAGCCGCGGTGTAATTGAAAGTGCATTGAAACGTGCTTTCGCTCCTGAGTTTTTAAATCGTGTTGATGATGTAGTGGTATTCAATAGCCTAGGTAAAGACGAAATTTTCAGAATTATCGATATTGAATTAAAAGCTTTGTTCGGTCGTGTACATACTTTAGGTTACGAAATTGCGCTAACTGAAAACGCGAAGGATTATATTGCAGATAAAGGTTTCGACAGTAACTTTGGTGCCCGTCCGTTAAAACGTGCCATTCAGAAGTATTTGGAAGATCCAATTGCAGAAGAGATTCTTAAAGGTGAATTAACTGAAGGCGATGTTTTAGAAATCGATTACGATAAGGAAACAGAATTGATTTCAGTCAATCACAGAAAAGGTGAAGCGAAAAAAGAAGAGCCTAAAAAAGAAGAAGATTCTTCAAGTAAATAAAACAAAAAACTCCCAATTTTCATTGGGAGTTTTTTGTTTTACAAAGTTTTTTCCGTACTGTATCTGTAGGATTACAAATTGCATAAATAATGCTTTAAATAGGTTGAATGGCAATAAAACATTGAAAATTTAAATTTTTTGTTGTTTGATTTCGCTGTATTTTTCCCTCAGAAATCAATCCTATCTAACGAAATCATTTGTCCCGATGATGTGTTTAGCAATGATCTGCCTGGCCACATCCTGTAAGAAAACATCAATACTGCTAATGATGAAAGTCTGCCGCCTCAAGCGAAAACGGAGAGTACTGCCCAGACTAACTTAAACAACGATTTAATGTTAAAATTAGTAAATGATACGCGATTAACAGGATGTAACTGTGGAAATACTGTTATGCCTCCTGTAGCGCCTGTGGGCCGGAATGCTAATTTGACGCTGACTGCGATTGCGCAAAGCAAATACATGCTGTCTATCAATAAATGCGGCATGAATCTGAAGATGGAACTAGCGCTGGCAATCGGATAACGGCCACAGGTTATACTGGAAAGCCGTTGGAGAAAATATCGCCTCAGGACAAACTACCGAGCTACAGGGTTTAACGACTGGCTCAAAAGTGAGGGGCATTGCAAGAACATGATGAATGCAAATTTCAAATAGATGGGAGCGGCCAAGTCGGGAACTTTCTGGACGCAGGTTTTTAGGGGCAAAAATGTAACTAGCTAAAAACGTATCTATTTCTTGAATATTGATTCGAAGATATTTATTCCATTATAAATCTTCTATTAGTTCAGTTAACGCTTTATAATAACGCTCATAATTTTGTTGATCGGTATTTAAAAAAAGAAACGGCTCAATTAGTTCCAGTTCCATAAGTAAAAAATCACCATTTACGAAAACACCATCCACTCTTGCGTAAAGACAATTCTTTGCAAATTGGCGAACATATCTGGCTGCAGTTTCAATCAATTTTTGATCGGGCTTTTGCGGATGGACTGAACCGCCATGTGCAGGCTGAACCCTAAAATCTCCAGTTTTGGCTTGTTTAATTAGAGCGTGACTGTAGAAGCCGTTAAAAAAAACGAAAGACCATTCTCCGCTTTCTAAAATTTCTGGCAGAAATGGCTGAATAATAAAGTCTTCCATTTTGATCAATTCTGCTAACTTCTCCTTGATTTCTTTTGCATTTGTTGGAGTAACTTTAAAGGTATTTTTGGCGCCGCCGCTTACACAGGGTTTTACAATTAGCTTTTTTGTTTCGAAATTTTCGAAAAACACATTGAAGTCAACATTTTCATCTTTTTCAAGAAAAATGCTTGGTGTAATCTTTAAGCCAGCTTGCTGAATTTCCTTTAGGTAGTGTTTATGGGTATTCCATCTTACCACATCAATTGGATTGAGCAGTTTTACCTTTTTATCTTCGAGCAAGCTGAGCCACTGATGAAACTGCTCGATTAAATCAAAATAATCCCACGGCGATTTTAAAATGGCAAGCTGATAATTTTCCCAGTTGGTATTTGGATCATTCCATATTACTTTTTGAATGTTTAATCCTTTTGCCTGCAGAAAGTCTAAGAGTCTATCATCTTCGCTTTCAACGGTATCTGAATCATATTTCCCTTGATCTAAATAAGTCACTAATGCAATATTCATGGTTTAAAAGTATGTTTTGTCATTTAAACAGACAAATTAAAAGAGTGAAGTTTGATTGTTAGGCACTTTAAAAAGTGAATGGTTTACGATGATTTCCTTTTTATTCAAGCCGTTCAGTCTGGCATGCAATTTAAAGTTATCGCTGATCATCTTTGCTATATTTCCCTCTCCACGCATTCTATCCTCAAAACGACTATCGTTTACCGCTCCGCCATGGCAACTTTGAATCATGTGCCAAACTTTGTCAAACCGGTCTGGGAAATTTTTCCTTAACCAATCTTCAAAAATTTGGCCAATAGCCCCATTTAGCCGTACTATGGTATATCCTGATTTTATGGCCCCAGCATTTGCAACTGCTTTTAATATTGTAGGGATTTCGTGGTCGCTCAAACCCGGCACAAGCGGAGCCACCATTACGCCCATTGGTATTCCAGCTTTGCTCAAGTCTTCTACAATTTTTAGTCGTTGTTTTGCAGTGGTTGTTCTAGGCTCCATCACTTGGCGCAAATCTTCGTTCAGGCTGTTGATGGATACATAGACCATGCATAAATTAAGTTTTGCCATTTCTTGCAAAATGTCACGATCACGAAGAATTAGCGAATTTTTGGTAATCATCCCGATAGGTTGTTTATATTCTAAAGCAATTTCTAGCAATTGCCTGGTTAGTTTAAACTTCCTTTCTGCGGGCTGATAGCAATCGGTATTTCCTGATAAGGAAATGGTAGCAGCATCCCATCCTTTTTTCTCCAGAAACTTTTTGAAAAGTAAGGGAGCATCCTTTTTTACAATAATCTTCCGTTCGAACTCCAGCCCAGCGCTGTAGCCCCAATATTGATGTGAATTGCGGGCATAACAATAGGTGCAACCATGTTCACATCCCTGATATGGATTTAAGGAATAAGCCATTCCAACATCCGGACTATCTACTTTGTTGACAATAGACTTTGAATTTTCAAAAATAAAGGATGTTTTTCGATCGGATTCTTCCCAATCATCAATGCCTTCATCGTGTTCCTTAACATAAACATCTTTTAAAAATTTATTATGAGGATTGACCTGTGCACCTCGTCCTTTAAAATATTTATTTTCATCCTTCATAATCTGAAGATGAAATTACTAAAAAAATTAGTAATAGTAGTATTGATTAAAATTATTTTGAAGTAGCTTCTTTCTTTTGAAGTGGTATATAGTCCATCGGAACCATATCTGCGACCTTTTCGTAAGCCCAAAATCCCTCATATAAAAGTGCTCTGGAATCATGAATACCACCATTCTCATAAAATCGTACACCGGGGCCTGTTAAATTGGCAACCGATATTTCATTTTCTGGAACATCTAATGGTCTGAAAATCCAAAAACCGGTATTGGAATAAGCCAGCGATTCTTTTTCTTTCGTATACTGAATGATTAGTGCATCGGTATAACTAAGGTATTTCATGTTTTCATTAAAATCATGCACCAAAGTATCGGGCAAAACATCGCCTCTCGAAAACTTATCAATGGTTCGGGGCGTTGCCTGTTGCTTTGTCCAGAAGTTAAGCAAGGCAGTATCAATTTTGCCAGCAGTTTTTCTTATGCCTGTTTTCTCGGGAAGGGTTTTTATCTTCTCAAGTGTACTATTAATGACGTAGTCTGGATACCGATTTGGGTTGGGGATTTTTACCATTTTGTTAATAATGAAACCTTCTTCCTTACTTTTTCCTGTATACAGCGATCTGAAAAAATGTTGAGAGGAGCCATAATATGCAGTTTCACGAGCTGCGATGTATTTGTTCTTTTTTGCTGCCGAAGCTTTTAGTTCTTCGAAAAATGGATGGCCAGAATAATAAATAATGTGCGTTCTGGAGTTATACTCAAAATGATCAAGCATATACTTCAGTCGATAGCCGAGCGCCTTGTTTTCAACTATAAGAAACTCAGTTGTCGTTACTGTTAAAGTACTTTTAGTAATGTCAAAATCCACATTAAGTACCTGGGGGTTTAGTATTTTGCACTGAAGCGCATTTGGCGATTTGCCAATAAAAAACTCTTTAAACTGATTGATATATTTTTGACGATTTGGATCTGCCCGAACAACCACTTCGTCTAACTGTGCTACATTCTCTTTTAAAACCAGATCAACAACCACTGATTTATCAGAAATAATGACGCTTTTGGAGTAGGGGAGATAACCCACAATCTGAACAAGCAGATCATAACTGCCGGGCTTCAAGCTTGGGAGTTTAAATTTCCCGTCATTATCGGCTACAGTTGCAATTCTATAACCACTTAAATAAATACTTGCGCCAGGCAATCCATCTTTATTATCTCTAACAATTCCGCTAATGGTAAATGTATTTTGAGCAATGGCACATGTACCAATAAAAATGAAAAATAACGATGCCAACAGGCTTTTAATCATGAGAGCGAATGTAACCAAAAGCCGTAATATTACGAATTCAGAAAATTATTTTAACAATTTTAACATTAGTTTATCGCTTATTCGTTGGGATATAATCCATCGGAACACTATCAGCAATTTTTTCCCAGGCCCAATAACCAGAGTACAACATCGATCGAGGGTTGTAAACTCCTCCATTCTCATAAAAATAAACAGGCGCAACCTGTAAATCAATGGTCGAAATCTGATAGTTTGGCATATCTAAGGGCCTGGAAATAGATTGCCCAAGGCGATTTGTAAAAAGCGGGCTCTCGGTATCTTTTGTATAAATGACATAAAGCTTATCGGTGAAATTGATGGACTTGATATTCGCATTAAAGGTTTTAACAAGTGTGTCTTGTAAAATCGGGATCCGATTTAAAATTGAAATTCCTTTATTCAAGTTTTTTTTCTTTATCCAATAGCTCAAGGAATCATCTTTAACAACACCAATAACAATTTTGCCTGTAAGGCTCATTTGCATTTTGGTTAAACGTTTCAAATTGGCGTTGATTAAACTATCCGAAGGTCGGTCTGCATTCGTTTTAGTAATTATTTTGTTGATAATGAATCCTTCCTCCGTTGCTTTATTTTGGTAAAGAGATCTGAAGAAATGCTGCGGTGAACCCAAATAAGCAGCCAAACGTTTCTTTGCCCAAATTTTTTGTTTTCTTTCTGAACCTTTCAAATCTTCGTAATATGGAAAGCCTTCGTAGTAGATCACCCTTGTATTACTATCCCATTCAAATTGTTTAATTAAATACTTAATGTTATAGCCTAGAGCCTGGTTCTCTATAATCAAAAATTCATTTGTTTTTACGCTAAGCCTATTGAACTCCTTATCGAAATCAATAAGCAACACATTCGGATTCATTAGTTTACAATCAGCCGCGTTTTCTGTTGTGCCGATAAAAAAATCACGAAACATGCCTATATAGTAGGTTCGGTTTGGATCTGGTTTAATCGTTACCTCTGATAATTGGGTGATGCTTTCTTCTAGAAGGACATCCAACTTAATAGGCTTATCTGATATGATAACATTTTTACTTACGGCTTTATAACCAATTAACTGAAATAAAATATCATAGTTTCCCGGTTGAAGTGGTAACTGATATGCCCCATCATTATCAGCAACCGTAGCGATCTTGTAGCCGCTCACAAAAATTCCGGTACCAGGTAAAGCTTCTCCACGCTGATCTTTTATGGAGCCAGACAGGGTAAAGCTTTGCTGAGCGAAAGAGAACTGAAATGCAAAAAATAAAATGAACAGGAATATAAAAGATCTCATTATGCCAAAAATATCAACTAAGTTAATAGTTAATTTGGATTAATGCGAATTTTGCGATGCAACCACTAAAATTTTATCTGCTAGTTTTGGAAGTAATCTTTATATGGCAATTTAAGGAGAGATGAATCTATCCCAAAAGTTCCTTGGCATTCTCAATTGCCGATGCCCCTGGGTTTTTACCACTCAACATTTCTGCTATAACTGCTACTCTTTCTTCTTGTTTTAGTTTACGAATGCCAGTGGTGGTTTTTCCTCCCGCTTCATTTTTATGCACAAAATAGTGAGATTTACCTTTGGCCGCAATTTGCGGTAGGTGAGTAATGGAAATTACCTGCATGTTTCCTCCAAGTGCGGATATTACTTCGCCCACCTTTAGTGCCGTTTCCCCGGAAATTCCCGTATCAATTTCGTCAAAAATTATTGTCGGTAGGGAAGTGTGTTGAGCAAGCAAAGCTTTAATGGCCAACATCAACCGTGATAATTCTCCTCCAGAGGCTACCTTATTTACCGGAGCAGGGGCTTGACCAGCATTTGCAGAAAATAGTAAGTTGATCTCGTCGCGCCCATCTTTGCCTAATTCTGCTTGTTGTTGTGTTAAAGCCAATTTGGCACTTGGCATACCCACTTTTTTTAAAGTATCGCTGGTTTGATTTTCAACTGTTTTGATGGCTTTTTTTCTGTTTAAACTCAGTTGAGTTGCCTGCTTCGTAAGATCAATTTTAAGTTGTTCAATTTCCTTTTGAAGTTTTTCAATGTTTTCATCAGAACTTAACAACTGATTTAAATTATTTTCCAATTGGCTTTGAATAGCCAATAGCTCATTATTGTTACTTACGCGATGTTTTTGTTGTAAGGAATAAAATAGGTCCAGTCGGTGATTGATTATGTCTAAACGATCAGCGCTGTGTACAGTATTTTCTTCCAAGCTCGAAACTTCATCTGCAATGTCTTTAATTTCGATTATCGATGATTTTAAACGCTCAAAAAGTATATTGATAGCGGGATCGAACTTCTCTATTCCTTGTAATTGCAGCTGAGCTTCCTTTAATATTTGCATTGCCGAAGGTTCACTTTCATTTAGCAAGGCACCGGAATTAAGTAAAGCCCTTTTTATCGTTTCGGCATGAGTAAGTTTCTCCAGCTCAAGTTCTAAATCTTCTTGCTCGCCTTCTTTTAAGTTAGCTTGTTCTAACTCGTTAAACAAAAACTGTTCATAATCTTGTTTGCTTCGGGCCTCGTCAGCATCACTAATTAATTTTTTTAAACGGCTGCTGTCTTGCTTTAATTTTTTAAAACCGTTTCGGTATTCAAATAATAGAGCTTTATGATTAGCCAAAGAATCTACAATAAGCAATTGAAAATCGGTATCATTAATCTCTTGCGTGGCATGTTGTGAATGGATATCGATTAACTTTTCGCCAATTTGCTTCAGAATGGATAGGTTAACCGGCGTATCGTTTATAAACGATCTTGTTTTTCCATCAATCGAAATCTCTCTTCTTAAAATGCTCTCGTTTGAAAAGTCTAAGTCGTTTTCTTCAAAAATTTCTCTTAAATGTTCATCAGCCAATGCAAAAACACCTTCAATAACGCATTTTTTATCTTGGTTAAAAAAGTATTTGCTCTCTGCCCGCTGACCCAGTATCAATGACAGCGCACCTAGAATGATCGATTTACCAGCACCTGTTTCACCAGTGATAATATTTAAACCTTTATCAAATTCGATATCCAAACTATCGATTAATGCGTAATTACGAATAGAAAGTTTTTGTAGCATACAGAGTACGAAATTAAAAAAAGTTATTTAACAAATGCCTAAAAACAAAAACGGCGAAGAATAATCTTCGCCGTTTAATATTTCCATGTTTGGTTTAGTTCTCTTTTCTTTCCTTACGCTCCGCTTTTTCCATTTTTTCTTTAAGCTCTTTCACTTCATTGTCGAATTTTTGCTTCAACCTTTTATACTCTTTTGTTTGTCTGACCTTATTAGTATTATTATTTGAGTTTTGATTCATATAAATGGATGTTCCATCCATTCCAAATGCAATATTGTCATTCATATTGGTAAACAATGAGTCAGAATTAATTCTTGCTAGCTCAGCTAATTTAGTATGATCAATCCCTTTTAAGCTTCTAATCCGAGCATGATCAAGTTGTGCCCTGAACTCAGGATTGTCCATTTTATCAATCATATCTTCACTTAGCTTTCTCCATTTAGCTTGTGCTTCTGGAGAATTATATTCTTTCGCGATATCTTCGCCGAATTTCTTCCATTTTGCCTGAGCCTCTGGCGAGTTGTACTGTTTTGCTACATCTTCACCAAATTTTTTCCATTTCGCTTGTGCCTCTGGCGAATTGAATTTTTTATAAATTTTAGCTTGGAACAATGAATCTTTAAACCCAAGTCCAGAATCAATGTTCATTCTAAAAACCGTATTTCTTGAGAAAACTTCATCCTTATAAAAATCTCTCCTTAAACTGTCCGGCATTTCTTTTACGGAGTTATATTCCGTTTTTTTACCATTGGCATCTATTATAACTATTTTAATCTTGCGCTTTTTAGTCGTATCAAGGCAAACAATAGTTTTTAAATTTTCTTGATTATGAGTGATAGCAACCATTTGTTTTCTAATCATGGTTTTATTTACCTTTTTCGTTGTTGCAGGATTAATCCATGCGATAGAAAATAAGCATGCAATTCCCAAAGTTAGCGCTGCCATCTGCTGTTTAACATCTAAATAATTCGTTTTCATATTCGTGATTCGTTTTATACGTTGATATAAATTTTGCGTCTTTCCCGTTGCTGCTAAAGCATATGCCGGACTGCTTTTATCCTTTAAAAGCTCTAACTTAAGTAGCGCGTGAGCATAATTTAGAGGCTTGCCAGTTAATTTCAGAACAAGGTCATCGCAGGCATGTTCGCGTTCAATGTGGATAAATCTCCCCGCCATCCACACAAAGGGATTGTAAAACAGCAACGTTTCAATTCCAGTTTTAATTAGGTTAAGTAAGTAGTCATTTCTTCTGATATGGGATAATTCATGGATAAGAATAGCCTCAACCTGATCATTATCCAACTGATTCACCAATGCCACCGGAAATAAAACTACCGGCTTTAAATAGCCGATTACTAACGGAACATTCACAATTGACGACAACTGGAATCTGACAGCTTTATTAATTTGAAGTTTCAGGATAACTTCGTCAAATATTATTTTCCAACTTACAGGGATAGCACTTAAGCTATCTTTCTTAAATTTAGCAAGCTGATGATAACCTTTGCTAATTACAAAAAGTTGTAAAAAGATTCCGATAATGTAGAAAGCTGCAACCATAGGGAAGTATTGCTCTGCCTTGCTACTAACGCTGGGAGGGAGATTATTGAAATATTGGTAAAGCTGAACTGTTTCAACATTACTACTGATTGCTTCTTTTGGAGTATTAAATGTGATTTTGCTCAAGAAATTGTACACAAAGCCGATGAACATTAATACGATAGAACCGAAAGCCAAATTGTGTTTATATCTTGCAGCCATTTTTGGCATACTTACTAGGATGATAAATAACACTCCGTAAATAAGAGCGCTTTGCCAGAGTGAATTTAAAATGCTCCAACCAAATGCTTTGATAAATTGTTGTAATAAAGTTTCCATAATGGTGGTTTTATTTCTTGTTGATCTTTTCGCTGATAAATTTTAGGGATCTAAACCCTACATCGTCCCCCTTCAACTTTGCCTTACTTAAGGCCATCTAAATATTTTTTAATTTCATCAATCTCATCGGAACTAGCACTGTGTTTACCTAAGGCCTGCATGACTAACCGAGCTGCCGAACCATTAAATACATTATCAATCATCTTGCTCACCATTTGTTTCTCAGTTTTATCTTTACTGACAATAGCTTTGTAGATGTGTGTCTTTTGATTAGTATCCCTTTCTACCAGGCCTTTCTCATGCATAATTTGCATTAATTTCAAAGTGGTGGTATAACCAGAATCTTTTTTATTCAAAGCTTCATGCACCTCTCTTACTGTAGCCAATCCTTTTTGCCAAAGTACTTGTAAAATTTCCATTTCGCCTTCTGTGGGTTTGATGTTGCTATGCGCCATATGTTACCGTTCTACGAATTATTTCGTAATCAAATGTACGAAGATATTCGTATATTCAAAATATTTTACGAATTTTATTTTTCAAATCGGGGAATAACCGGAAAGCTAGAAGCCTCACTTGGACCTAAGACGCAGGAAAGTTTAAAGTGTTGCATCTTTAGTTAGAATTCAATCAAAAACACAACACTGATATGCACCAAAGCGTGGGCAAGTATTACTCAACTAAAGATTTGGGAAGATGAAACAGTATTAATTTTTTTTCAAGCCTTCGTATTTACCAATATTTGCTGGATCTATTTCAGCAAGCATGTTATAAGCCTTCATACGTTCTTGAGTATTCAGCTTTGATAATACATTGGTTACTTCTTCAGCCTTGGAAGCAAAATAAACGTTTGGAAAGATAGATCCCAACTTCTGTTTGTCCATTTGTTGTAAAGCAGGTAGTGCAGAGACAATTTGTGTTAGGCCTTTATCGTTGTCTGTAAGTTGATCTAAACCATTTAAGTGATAGGCATAAATAAAAGCTCTCAATTCGCTGAAAACTGGATTAAGTACGTTTTCATTAAACCAAAAACGGTTACGCAAACCATCTGCCGCCTTCCATCCTGTATTACCAGAGGCTTGAGCAAGGTTGATAATATTTTGTGCTTTTTTGAAGTAATTATTACCGCCCAATTTTGAAAAGCTGTCTTTATCTAATCCGATAATGGTATAGGCATAATAGGATAGAAGTGCACTAATGTTGGAAATATAATTCTGATCCGAAAAATCAATCGTAGAACCATCATTGTAACTGAAATCAAAATTCTTGTCACTCATGTTCAATAAAGTGCTGTTATACGAGCTGTTGAAAACCGGTCTGCTGCTTTGAATTTGTGCCTCGGCTATGTATCCAGACCCACCGTCCCAAGAGTTAATTGTGATTACGAAGCTACAATCAATTCGTTCCTGCGGTTTGTAACTTTCGCTACTAAATTTATTATTGTTTAAAAAATCACGAATTGTTCTTTGCAATGCTTCCAGCGTGGGCTTACTCATATTTGAAACCTGAGGAGCCAAAACTGTTACTCTCGCATTTAGTTCTTGTGCCTGCACTTTCCCCAAACCCATCAATAGCAATATCCAAACAATTTTTTTTATCATGTTGAAATTTTCAGAATAGCAGCACAAATGTCTTTAGCTACAGCTGTTTTCGATTTCATTTCGTAAACAGATCGCGCTAATGCTTTGTTAAAAATAGTAATTTTATTCGTATCCGATTTAAATCCTGCACCTTTATCGTTTAGTGAATTCAAAACTACCAAGTCCAGATTTTTCTTTTCCAACTTACCTTTAGCATAGTTTTCTTCATCATTGGTTTCCAATGCAAATCCAACTAAAATCTGATTGTCTTTTTTATTATTTCCTAAAGTCGCCAAAATATCAACCGTCTTTTCCAGTTCTAAATTCAAGTCAGATTCTCGCTTTTTAATCTTTTGGCTAGCAACCATTTTTGGACGATAATCAGCAACAGCTGCACACATTACTATGATATCCATAGCTGGAGAAATTGACATACAGGCGTTCAGCATTTCTTCTGCACTTACTACATCCACTCTTTTTAAATCTTTTGATGATTCTTGTGCGGTTGGTCCGGCAACTAGTGTCACCTCGGCACCAAGGTTTGCCAACTCATCAGCCAAAGCAAAACCCATTTTACCCGACGAATGGTTTCCGATAAATCTAACGGGGTCAATAGCTTCATAAGTTGGGCCGGCGGTAACCATTACTCTTTTACCATATAAAGGCTGAAAAGCTTTAATCGATTCATCAAGAAAAGAAATAATCTCCTCCGGTTCCGCCATTCTTCCCTCACCGTAAAGTCCACTGGCTAATTCACCACTACCAGGAGAAATAACTGTATTGCCAAAGCTAGAAATTTTTGAAATGTTGGTTTGTGTACTTTCATGTTTCCACATATCTAAATCCATTGCAGGTGCAACGTAAACATCACATTTTGCAGAAAGATACACGGCAGTTAGCAAATTATCACAAATGCCCGAAGCAAGTTTTGCCAACGTATTCGCACTAATAGGTGCAATAATAATTAGATCAGCCCACAAGCCAAGTTCAACATGATTGCTCCAAACACCAGTTTCCTCTTCGAAGTATCGGGTATAAACAGGGTTTTTAGAAAGCGTAGCAAGGGTAAGTGGCGTAATGAAATTTGCGCCATCGGGGGTGAGAATAACCTTAACGTTTGCACCAGCTTTAACCAGTAATCGAACCAGAATGGCCGACTTATAAGCTGCAATGCTACCGCAAACGCCAAGGATAATATTTTTATTTTTTAGCATGAACTGTTTGGCATAAAGCTTAGACTTAGAGCACTAAACATGCTTAAGAAAGCGCTATGCTCCTTGCTCTTCGCTAATTATTTTTGTTCTTTAGCAGGATTTCTGTGATAAATTTTTTCGTTTAAAAATTCATCAATTGCAACCAAAACAGGCTTTGGCATACGCTCATAGTGCTTGCTGATTTCAATTTGCTCACGGTTTTCAAAAATCTCTTCTAAGTTATCGTTGCTCGATGCAAATTCTGCCAATTTACCGTGAAGCTCTTCTTTAACGTTGTTAGAAATCTGATTTGCTCTTTTGGCAATTACCACTAAAGATTCATATAAGTTATCTGTAGTTTTATCTAAATCGTGAACGTTTCTAGTCACTGTAGTGTTCGGTACAGCAGGTTTGTTAGTATTCATGTATTAATTAATTTTTAATATTCGTGTTATCCGCAGTAGTTGGTTTTAAAGAAACGGTATCTTTTAATCTACCAGTTCTAATCAACATTTGCTTATATTTTTCTTGGTCAGCCGCATATAAAGCCAGCTCTTGTTTGCTAGTAGCAATGCCATCCTCAACATCTTGTTTAAGTTGCTTCGCTTCTTTAGTAAATTTGCTTTCGGGATGGTTCTCAGTGAATTCTGTATATAGTTCTATGGCTTCATTATAACGATCTTCCTGGCGAATAATGTAGCTGTTTTTTGCGTACAGATACTGAGCTTTTATCATGAGAAAATCCATCTCTTCTGCATACTTAATATCTGGATAATCTCGCTGCGCATTTTTTAAAGCGATAACAGCAGCTCTGTAATTATCAACATTACTTGGACCAGTAGTCAGATACATTTTGGCGTTCTCAAAAGCCTTATCTTCCAATTTTCCACGCAATGTCGCAATGTATTTACCTGCAGCAGCGGCACGATCACTCGTTGGGTACAAATTGATAAATAATTGCAATGCATCAATCGCTTTATAAGTGTTTTCTTGATCTAATGAAAAAGCAGGGGATTCCAAGTAGTAGCAATAAGCACCCATATAGCGGGCCTCTTCAGCATTTTTACTAGCGGGATAAGTATCTGCAAAACTTTTAAACTGATATCTGGCAGTTGTATAATCGCTTAATCTATATAAAGTATAAGCATAATAATAGTTTAGATCTTCTGCTTCTGCACGCCCACGATATTTCTGCGAAAGATCTTCAAAAAGTACCAATGCTTTACTATAATCTCTCTTATTATATAAACGAAGTGCCTCCTGATATTTTTTAGCAACGTCGTTACTCGCCCTCAATTTCTCAAACCGACTTTTACAACCCGCAATACCCAATGCGGCAACAAATACTAAAATAATTAAGTGTTTAACTTTAAACATTCTGCAAAGATAAATAATAATACGATAACATCAATAAAAACAATTCGCCGCTAAGCTATGCAATACAACCCACTACATATATATAGTTAACAATTTTTAACATACGCATTAGTTCTATTCCTATAATATATCCTTTACATATTCATTTTTGAAAGCACTGTTCCCAATTGCCTGGAACTTTAATCCTTTTCTCTATTTAAAACGATTTCTTTGGAAATTCGTGCTTTCCTTGCCTGCTGCAATGAGGGCTTTTCTACTTTGATCGGCTTTACCTGGCGCAACGTTTGCAAGAAGTCACCATATTTCATCCATCAAACCAAAAATCACGATACCACTCCGGCCTAGTTGCTAACCAGCAAAGCGCCATCCAGTCTATATGTCCTATATATCTCTATGGTTCCTGAAACTAAGAACTCATGGACTAAAGTCAGAACACAATGACTGCCATAAGGCCTGTAACACCTTATATCCCTTAAAAAAACCTGTATTTTCTCTATTTCTATGGTTCAAAAAAAAATAAACAGTGCAAACGGTTATCGAATTTAGCAAAGTATTTCCACTAGTCTATAGTTTATCAAGTGTCCTATAGGTGTGCTTCTCGGGGGTGTACACCCGATCGCCCTTTTTGTTTTGGCGTTCCCTAAAAATTTTCGGCTTGAAAAACAGGCGTTTACAGTAAAGGATGGAAAAAAGGGGATTGAATATTTGCCAGGAGCGGATTTTTTTCTACTTTTGCATCCCGCTTCGGAGGAAACGGTTGCATTGAAAAGCCGGTTGGTTGATAGATGAGAGTGGAAAAGGCCAAAAATTTACTTTAAAATAAATTTGCGGAAAAGAAAAAGATCGCTACCTTTGCAGCCCGGTTCGGAAGAAACGGGAAGCCGCCTGAAAGAGCGGAGAATTGAAAAGCAGAAAGAAAACGGGGAACGAAAAAATAAAAATTATTTTATTTGCAGGTTCAGAAAAGTTTTCTACCTTTGCACTCCCAACCGAAAGGAAGGGTTAGAAAAAGTCGAGCGGCGGATGTCGCGGAAGACGGGAAACAAAAAGATTGAGACGAGCGGAAACAGGGAAGAGACGATCAAGACTCACGCCCAACTGAAGCGAGACGATATATAAAGACAGGCCGTGAGGCGATG
>NZ_JAPIVT010000017.1 GCF_026239735.1 Pedobacter sp. MC2016-05 | reverse complement strand
GAAAAAACAGAACGCATCAGACATATAAATAGCTTAAGTTAATAGCATTGGTGTCCTCACAGGCCGAAACAATAAATCGAGATCAATGAAAGGTATTTCCAATTAAAAAATTTGATGAGATTTATTTTTAAATGTAAACATTTCAAGGTTAATCGATATCATGATGATGCAATTAGAATTTGCGCAAAAGGCAAAAGAAATATATTCAAAAAATGAAAACGTAATTGGTTTAGCTGTAGGTGGATCCTGGCTAAGCAACCAAATGGATGAATTTTCTGATTTGGATTTGATTGTGGTAACAGTAGAAAAAATTACCGATGGTAAAACTTTGATGATGCAATATGCCAAAAGTTTGGGTAATTTTTTATCGGGCTTTACTGGTGAACATGTTGGAGAACCCAGAGTTTTAATATGCCTTTACGATAATCCGTTGCTACATGTAGATTTAAAATTTGTTACGACGGAAGAATTTCATGTCCGGGTGGAAACGCCTCATATACTTTTCGATAGAGATGGCCAACTCAAAAGGAGCTTAGATAATTCGGAAGCCAAATTTCCTTTTCCAGGTTACCAGTGGATTGAAGATCGGTTTTGGACCTGGATACATTACGCATTGTTGAAACTTGGACGAGGTGAATATCTGGAAGCTTATGATTTCTTAGGTTTTTTAAGAATGGTTGTATTTGGTCCGCTGCTGCATATCAAAACGAAAAGTTGCCCCGAGGCGTAAGAAAAGCTGAAATGGACTTAATTCCAAAAGATTTCGAGAGTTTAATTAGCACGGTTTCGAACTACGAGAAAGCCTCAATACTGATTAGTTTGAAAAATGGGGTTGAATTGTATAGGCAACTTAGAACATCTCTTTATAACAATGCAGTTGACATCAATCAAACTGCAGAGCAGAAGGTGATGGAATATTTCGAATATATTGAAAAAAGACAGCATAACGATATTACAAATCTCGACTAGCGTCGTTTAATATCAAATTGAACAGACCTCTAATAAGTTTGAGAGGAAGCAAATGTTAATGGGGGCACGGCCTGAAAGAGCTGATAAGTCCGACCGTATTTTGTGTTAATCAACCAGGCTTGTACCTTAGGCGGTGGTCTGTATCCCGATAGACCACTTCAGTTAATTTCCCTTTCGGTCAGATGAGAAAAACGCAAGCAGTAGCCATTCCTCAGGGTCTTAGAAAGATGAGACGCTTTGCCACTGCAAATAGCTGAACTTACTTAAATTAGATTGCAGCGGTATCGCCCGATTTTTCATGGAGGATTTAGCAAAAACCAGACGTACGTTTAAATCAACAACTTTCTTTGCTTTCCAATCCTCACTATTAGTTAATCAACGAACAAACCGGCCATCGATCTGTAAATAAACATTAATTTCTTCACATTTTCTGGTGGAAAACTTGATTTTAAAAATCGTAAAATACGGCAAATCCTAATTAGCTTTGCTGCCTTTAATATTGAATACATTATATGCTAGCTCATCATAAAATAATTGCTGCAGAATTAAAAGTTGCAGAAAAACAAGTGACCGCCACCGTAAGTCTATTGGATGAAGGTGCAACTGTGCCTTTCATTTCACGTTACCGTAAAGAATTAACAGGAAGTTTAGATGAAGTTGAAGTAGCTGCAATTCGCGATCGTATTACACAATTAAGAGATTTGGACAAACGCCGGGAAGCGATTCTAAAATCGATGAACGATCTTGGCAAACTAACGCCCGAGTTGGAACAAAAAATTATCGCGGCTGAAACCATCTCCCTACTTGAAGACATTTACCTCCCATACAAACCTAAGCGTAAAACAAGAGCGTCGGTTGCAAAGGAAAAAGGTCTGGAACCTTTGGCTTTACAAATATTCGATCAGAAAAACTTCGATTTAGATGGAGCAGCTGATCAATTTTTAAATGCTGAAAAGGGCGTCAATTCTTTGGAGGAAGCCCTGGCTGGAGCACGCGATATCATTGCGGAAATGATTTCGGAAAATGCAGAGGCCCGAACCAAGATGCGCAGTTATTTTCAGGAAAAGGCTGTTTTCAAATCAGAAGTGATCAAGGGAAAAGAAGAAGAAGGAATTAAGTATAAAGATTATTTCGAGTGGAATGAGCCTGTTAAAACGGCGGCATCGCACCGTGTTTTAGCGATGCGCCGGGGTGAAAAAGAATTGATTTTGAGACTTGATGCTTTACCACCGGCAGAAGGCGCCATTGAACTACTTCAAAATCAGTTTGTATTGGGTCATAATGAGGCTTCGAAACAAGTACAACAGGCTTTGGAAGATGGTTACAAGCGCTTACTGGAACCGGCAATGGAGACTGAGCTTCGGGTACTAACCAAACAAAAGGCAGATGAAGAAGCGATCCGGGTTTTTGCCGAAAATGCCCGCCAGTTGTTATTGGCAGCACCAATGGGACAAAAAAACGTACTAGCTATTGACCCGGGTTTTCGTACTGGTTGCAAAGTGGTTTGTTTGGATAGCCAAGGTCAACTATTAGAGAACACCGCCATTTATCCGCATACCGGACAAGGAAATGTTAAAAATGCTGAAATTACCATCAAACAACTCTGTGAAAAGCACAAGGTTGAAGCGATTGCGATTGGCAATGGAACTGCAGGAAGAGAAACAGAAGCCTTTATTCGTGGGTTGAACTTACCCAATATTACCATTATAATGGTTAATGAAAGTGGTGCATCCATCTACTCTGCATCGGAAGCTGCCCGAGAAGAATTCCCTACACAAGATATTACCGTTCGTGGTGCCGTTTCGATTGGTCGCCGGCTTATGGATCCTTTGGCGGAGTTGGTAAAAATCGATCCAAAATCAATCGGTGTTGGGCAATACCAACACGATGTTGACCAAAATAAACTGCAAGCCAGTTTAGATGATACCGTAGTGAGTGCGGTAAATGCCGTTGGAGTAGAATTGAATACCGCATCGAAACAAATTCTTGCTTACGTTTCTGGCTTAGGCCCAACGTTAGCCCAAAATATTGTTGATTACAGAAATACTCATGGTGCGTTTAAAAACCGTGAAAGCCTCAAAAAAGTGCCCCGTTTAGGCGATAAGGCCTATGAGCAGGCTGCGGGTTTCTTGCGCATTCGTAATGCCGAAAATGTTTTAGATACCAGTGGCGTTCATCCTGAACGATATGCTGTAGTTGATAAAATGGCCAAAGATTTAGGTACAACAATTTCTACCTTGATGAAGGATAGCCAGCTACAAAAGCAAATTAAACCGCAGCACTATGTAACCAATGATATTGGTTTACCTACCCTAAATGATATTTTAAAGGAGCTGGCCAAGCCAGGTCGCGATCCACGAGAACAGTTTGAAACTTTTAGCTTTACAGATGGCGTAAATGAAATTAGTGATTTAAGAATTGGCATGAAACTACCTGGAATCGTAACCAACATCACCAATTTTGGTGCCTTCGTAGATATTGGCGTTCATCAAGATGGTTTGGTTCACACCAGTCAGTTGGCTAACCGTTTTGTGGATAACCCGAACGATATTGTTAAAGTACATCAAAAAGTAGAAGTTACTGTGATGGAGGTTGATGCCGCTCGTAAAAGGATATCTTTATCGATGAAGAGTGAGGTTAGTGCAAAGCCTAATGGGGTAAAGGGCAAAGAACAAGGATTGGAGAAAAAAGAGCAAGGAGCAAGGAACAAAGGCCAAGGCACGAAAAGTTTTGCGCAGAAAACTCAGCCAGTAAAAAAAGATGCTGATGGTGATTTACAAGAGAAATTAGCAAAACTAAAAGGGATGTTCAAATAGAAGTTCCCAGAAACTTAAAACAAAAAGCGGAGAAATCTTGACAGATAGAAGTGTTTAATGAAGACTTCTCCGCCTTATTTAATCGACCGGATTGGCTAATTAATAGTCGTATTTATGCGTATAATCGGCAGTTGAAGTAACAGTGATGTTTTGGTCGTTTGTAACCACATCGCCATTAACCTCAGCTTTAAAACTAATTTTAAACGGCAGATTGTTAGCACCTGGGTTCAAGCATTGTTGGCTGGTAGTTACTAGCCTTAAAGGCGTAGTGCTTTCAATAACATAGGTTTTTGTAGCACCTAAGAAATCGTTTTTACCTAACGAAATTCCTGTTTCATTGTTTTTGGTAACGCCATTAACCTTCCAAATGGTTTTAGCATTATCGAGTGTAGCACCTACAAAAACGAAGGAAACATAGTCTTGTTCTTCCACCCCATCTACCGTTACGGTAAACTTGAAGTTTTTGTTTTCAGAATCTCCAGGCGTGTCATTGCTGTCTTTTTTGCAGGAAGACAATACTGTTAACGTAAGTAACGGCAAGATAGTAAAAAGTACTTTTTTAAAATTTTTCATAGACAATGTGTTAAATAATTTTCCCCAGAAAAACAACAACTATACCAATGGAGGCGAACTTGAACCATTCTATAACATTGCAGATGTTTTCCAGAAGTTAACTCTCAGATTTTCAGAACAAAACTTTCAGGAATAAAATTGTAACTTTAAAATTACAGTTTACCATATTTATAAACGTGGTTGTAAGATTGTTCAAATCCTCATACAATCATATTTATAAATTTTGAAACTTATCTTTATGTTCGATTCTTGTTTTTGGTAGACTTTCGGGATAATTATTTTGAATAAAGGTAATCATCGATTCACGGACGTAACACCTTAAATCGAAAGCCCTTGAAGAGTTGGAAGCACTCATTAAAAATCGAATTTCAATAGAGCCATCTTTGTTTGTGTCGGTAACCTGAACTACATTAACTCTTTTATCCCAAAGGGGATTATCAGTTAAAAGCCGGGTTAGCTCCTGGCGCAAGGGTTCAATTGGGATGGTATAATCCATATAGAGGAAAACCGTTCCAAGTAAATCCGCAGATACACGCGTCCAGTTTTGAAAAGGCTTTTCAATGAAGTAGGTAATTGGCAAAATCAGTCGCCGTTGATCCCAAATGCTCACCACCACATAGGTTAAAGTGATTTCTTCTACCCTTCCCCATTCACCCTCAACAATTAAAACATCGTCGATTCTTATCGGTTGTGTAAAAGCAATTTGAAAACCTGCCAATAAGTTTCCCAATGATTTTTGTGCGGCAAAACCAATGATAATTCCACCGATCCCTACACCAGTAAGCAAACCTGCACCAATTTTTCGCATGCTTTCAAAGCTGAGCAAAATAATGGCAGCTGTAATGATAATGATTAATGAAACGATAAATTTTCTAACAAACTGTAGCTGGGTACGTATTTTTCTCTCTTTGAGATTATTTTCTTTATTAAGATCATATTTAAGATAAAAGAAATCTTCTAATACGTTTATCAACCGGATGAGAATAAGCGCAAATACTGCGGTTAATGCAATTTCTATCGCTTTATCAATATGCAGACGAGCGGTAGAAGACATCACCATCAAATCCAAAGAAGAATTTAATATCAATAAGGGAATGAATACCCCGATAGGTTGCCGAAGATGTTTAATCGTGGATTTAATAATAATGAAATCCCACCAACGCGAAAGCAAGAGGAAGGTTTTATGGACAAGGTATTTAACAAGCAAGCCAACCAAAATGGCTATAATACCGATAATTAAGTTTTTAACAAAAATAGGAATGGGATAACCAAAAAAGTGGTCAAGGTACTGCATAAACGAAATTTGTTGGTTAAATAATAGAGATTACTCCTATGTTTAACAACAGCGTTTATGGTTTGTTTGCGAAAGAATTTTATGAGGTAGAATACCTGCAGATTGCAACAAAATCCCTTGCGGCAATTAGTGAAAGCAAATGATTGATCTATTCGATATAAGAATGGTCACCTCGAGCTAGTCGAAATACAGAAGAAGGGTCTTCGACAGGCCCATACTGATAAAATTCAAGAAGATCGTTTCAAATTTCCGCGACAAATTCTCTAATCGAGGCCCCAGGATCATCAGTCTAAGAAGGGTCTTCGACAGGCCCATACTTATAAAATTCAAGAAGATCGTTTCAAATTTCCGCGACAAATTCTCTAATCGAGGCCCCAGGATCATCAGTCTTCATAAAATTTTCTCCAATTAAAAACCCGTTGAAGCCCACTGCTTTAAGCTCTTTTATGGTTTGCGGATTACTAATGGCACTTTCCGAAATTTTTAAAAATTCATCTGGAATTTTGTTCACCAAATCAAATGAAGTTTGGATATCAACCGTAAAATCGGCGAGATTTCTGTTGTTTACACCGATGGCATCCAGGTTAGGGCAAATGCTTCTTTCCAGTTCTTCGAGGTTATGCACCTCTAACAATACGTTCAGCCCCAAATCTTTTGCAAATTTCCCATAATCGCTGATTTGCTTTGGAGTTAGAATTGCAGCGATTAACAAAATAATATCTGCGCCCCAAGCTTTGGCTTCCAAAATCTGATATTCATCAATAATAAAGTCTTTGCGAAGAATGGGAATATTGTTGACTGCTCTTACGGCCAATAAATCATCGGCTTTCCCACCAAAAAAATCTACATCAGTTAGCACAGAAATTGCAGATGCACCAGCATTATTATAAGCAAGTGTAACCTCAGCAGCATCGGCTATGCCATTTATTAATCCCTTTGATGGCGAACGGCGCTTGAACTCGGCAATGATTCCTGTCCTATCTTTTGCCAACAAAAAGTCTTTAAAGGAATAAGGTGTACGCTTAAAGTGATCAGCTTTTTTCAAATCCTGTATAGTGATCAGTCGCTTTGCATCAGCAACTTCTTCTTTTTTACGTAATACGATTTTATCTAAAATATTCATATCATTCATTAACTGTCATTGCTGGGCACGAAGCAATCCTACAATTTAACTGTCAAACCCAAAGCATTAAGATTGCCTCGTACCTGGCAATGACGACTTGATTATTAATTCGTTAACCAGTTCTCCATCATTTGCTTTCCGTGCTCTGTTAATACACTTTCAGGGTGAAACTGTACCCCGCGAACATCCAAACTTTCGTGTCTCAAAGCCATAATTTCGCTCTTGTGGTCTCTGGCAGTGATTTTTAAACAGGATGGAAAATTTTCTTTACTCACCACCCAACTGTGGTATCTGCCCACATTTATCGTTTGAGGGCACTCCCAAAACAAAGGTTCATCGCCATCTACCACAGTAACTGGCGTGGCAATTCCATGCATAGGTCTGCCCAGGTTTAACAGCGTACCGCCAAAAGCTTCGGCTATAGCCTGCTGACCTAAACACACCCCAAAAATACTCTTTGTTGGCGCATAAGTTTTAATTACATCCAATAATAATCCAGCCTCTTCCGGAATACCAGGACCAGGAGAAAGCAATATTTTATCGTATTGTGCCACATCAGCCAATTCGAATTTATCATTTCTCCAAACTACCGCTTCGTAGCCTACTTCGTTAATTAAATGAACCAGATTATAGGTAAAACTATCATAGTTATCAATCACTAGAACAGTCTTTTTGTCTTTATTTTCCATTGATAATCCTTCTTTTATAAACACATCATCCATTTTCATCTTCCTTAAATGCCTTCGGCCATTTGCAAAGCTTTGCGCAAAGCCGCAATCTTATTATTCACTTCCTGCATCTCCATTTCCGGAACAGAATCTGCCACTATTCCCGCACCGGCCCGGTAGTGCAGTTCGTTATTCTTGCTCATGAAAGTCCTGATCATTATGGCATGGTTAAAATCTTCGTTAAAGCCCATAAAGCCAATTGCGCCGGCATAAAAATTACGCCCAAGCTTTTCATTTTCATCGATCAGCTGCATGGCCTTATATTTTGGGGCACCGCTTAAAGTTCCTGCGGGATAAGTATCTGCCACCACTTTAAACGCACTCACGTCCTCCTGCAAATGTCCGCTTACTTTACTCACCAGGTGAATCAAATGGGAGTAATATTGTACTTCCTTAAACGATTTTACTTCTACGCGATTACAGTGACGACTTAGATCATTTCTGGCCAAATCAACCAACATCACATGTTCTGCGCTTTCCTTTGGATCTTGCTCTAACTTTTTCGCTTGCTCTGCATCTTCGATATCATTACCACTGCGCTTAAAGGTTCCGGCAATTGGAAAAATATTGGCGGTATTATTTTTAATTGTAATCTGGGCCTCTGGAGATGAACCAAAAAGTTTGAAGTTGCCATAATCAAAATAAAACAAATATGGCGATGGGTTAATGGAACGCAAGCAACGATAAACGTTAAATTCATCACCAGAAAACGCTTGTTTGAACGCCCTGGAGGGAACAATTTGAAAAACATCACCTCTGTAAATGTGCTTCTGTAGTTTCTCTACCAAGTCCATAAAACCCTGATCAGTTAGGTTTGAGCTTTCCTCTCCCCGCAGCTGAAATTTGTATTCCGGATAATTTTTATTCTGGATGAGATACTCCATTTTTTCCAATCCACCTTCTTCTTCTCCCTCAAAAGTATTTTTGAAAAGGGTGATTTCATTTTTGAAGTGATCAATTGCAATGATGTAGCGATACAAATGATACTGCATTTCGGGAATTTCCTCTCCCTCCGGAGTTTTAGAAATGAATTTAATATCTTCAAAATGCTGAACGGCATTCCACGTAAAATACCCGAATAAGCCACTTGAAATAAATTTAATTTCAGGCAATTCTGTTTCTTTAAACTGATCTTTGAAATCGGCTATTTCATCAATTAAATTTTTGCTTTCTTTAATCGCTACCGTCCCGTCCGGAAAATAAGTTTCCAAACGGCTACCTTTTAAAACAATCCCGGCTACGGGTTCTGCACAAACGAAACTCATTGAGTTTTCCCGACTATGATAATCAGAACTTTCTAACAATATGCTGTTGGGGTACACATCGCGTAATCGTAAATAAATGCTCACAGGCGTGGTAGTATCGGCAAGCATTTTTTTGTAAGTAGTATTAATTTTAAACATTTTCTATCTTCATTGCGAGGAGGAACAACGAAGCAATCTCCTCTCTGTAATTTTTTTTTAAAAACAAAAGCCCGGCGTGTGGTTCTACGCCGGGCTTTAATGGTTCAATTAGGTTTAGGTTGATAAAAATATTTTCCTCATACGCAGCCGGCGCAATTCTGTTGTGAATTACTTTGCCAAAGCCAGGTATGTATATTGTTAATCATGTGCGACAAAAATATAAAGAATTTTGAATAATGGAAATATTTGTGAAATTTCCTATAAACATTAACCTAATATAAAAGAGAAACTCATTTTTGAATTGAATTTTCTTTATCGAATTGGAAATTTAGTTACTCAATCTTTATTGAAACAATAATATGCTATCAATAAAGTACTAGTTTTTAAGAGATCCCGAAAAATGATCTTCCAGGAACATTTTTCGTCATTATTAAAATCGAAACGATAATCAGTATCAAAGCCAGTCCAAAGAAAATGGAGATTGTACGGTGTTTGGCTACAGCATCTGCCACTTTTTTAGATCTCGCATTTCCAACGGTGATCAAAATGATAGCAATAAGCATCATGGAAGTGTGTTCTACCTTGAAGTATCTTCCTATCGCATCGCTCATTGGCAATTTTGTTAAAGGGCTAAAAAAGAACAGTACCAATCCGATAAGAAATTGAATGTGAGCACTAATTAAAGTGAATACATTTAACTTCCGGTTGCCTTCTGTATAAGTTTTATTGCCAAACCACCCCGATAAAGCGTTAACAACGGCAACAACTAATAAAATTAATACGATGTAGCGCCATCCAGAGTGCGCAGATTTTAAAATATTGTACATTTTGATCTAATATGTTTCTTCAAAAATAGCGAATAATTGTAAAAAATAGGATATTCAGTGCAACCAACGTTAATTTATATTAGTTTTAAACAAAATAAACCCCTAAACTTATTATGAAGAAAATTTTACTCGCTATCGCGATGGCATTTTCTACTACAATCTTATTTGCGCAGCAAACAACTTTCCCGGTAAACGGATCTTTTGATACCCGGCCTGGCATGTTTGCTTTTACAAATGCAACAATTGTGGTAAATGCGAACCAAACTTTATCAAATGCTACGCTTCTAATTAAAGGACAAACTATTCAGGCTGTTGGCGCTGGAATGGCTGCGCCAAAAGGATATGTTGTGGTCGATTTGAAAGGCAAATTTATTTATCCATCAATGGTAGATGCTTTTTCAAGCTATGGAATTACTGAAGCACCTGCACAAGTAAGAGGATTTGGCGGGCAGCGTCAGTCTATTTTTATCTCTACAAAAAAAGGTGCTTATGGCTGGAACGAAGCCATCAGACCTGAAACGTATGTGAAAAACATTTTCTCGGTTGATACCAAAAAAGCAGACGAATTACGTAAGGCAGGCTTTGGAAGTGTGAATGTAATCAGTCGTGATGGAATTGCCCGGGGCGTTTCTGCAGCAGTAAGCTTAAATGAAGGCGCTGATAACGCTGTAATTTTGAAAGATCAAACCGCAGCTAATTATTCCTTCAACAAAGGAACCTCATCAAACGATTACCCCACTTCCTTAATGGGTTCCATTGCTTTGTTGCGCCAAACCTACTACGATGCGCAGTGGTATGGCAAACAAAAAGACGAATACAATATTTCGTTAGATGAATTTGGCAAGCAACAAAACATGCCACAAATTTTTGAAGTTGACGGATGGCAAAATGTACTTCGTGCCGATAAAATCGGCAAAGAATTTGGCAAGAAATTTATTATCAAATCTGGTGGCGATGAATATCAACGAATCAATGAAGTAAAAGCAACAGGCGCTAGTTTAATTATCCCTCTATCTTTCCCTAAAGCTTATGATGTGGAAGATCCGGCAGAAGCCAGAAATGTAACGCTATCGCAAATGAAAGGTTGGGAGTTAGCTCCAACTAATCCAGCTGCTTTAGAAAAGGCCGGAATTAATTTCGCTCTAACTGCTTTCGGATTAGAAAACAGTCGCGACTTCTGGGCGAATATCCGCACTGCGATTGAAAACGGCTTGACTGAAAAACAGGCGCTTCAATCGGTAACATCCATCCCTGCTGAACTTCTGGGGATAAATGATAAAGTGGGCACACTTGAAAAAGGTAAAATTGCCAACTTTTTAATATCATCAGATAACTTATTTAAAAACGGCAACATCATTTTCGAAAACTGGGTTCAGGGAAAACGTTTTATTGTAAATAAAATGGACGTGAGTGATGTGCGTGGAACTTATAATTTAAATGTGGATGGCATTGGTGCTTTAACACTTAAAATTACGGGAACAGGTGGCGGCTCAACTGCAGCCATCGAAAGAGCTGGAGTGGACAGCGTTAAAACTACTGCAACTTCTACCAGAAATGGCGACTGGGTAAGTATCAACTTCAATCTAAAGAAAAACCCCAAAGGTGATGTTCGTTTGAGCGGATACATTACCTCTGCTAATCCAATTACGATAAAAGGCGAATCTGCATTGGCAGATGGAACTTCCGGGAAATTTACAGCTACCTACAAAGAAGCTGCTAAAGAATCGCCTAAGAAAGAAGATCCTAAACCTACACTTGCGGTGGGTTCTCTGATATATCCTTTTACTGCCTTCGGCGCCGCGGAATTGCCAAAGGTAGAGACCGTTTTGATTAAAAACGGCACCGTTTGGACAAATGAAAAAGACGGTATCCTTCAAAATGCTGATGTACTTCTAGAAAACGGCAAAATTAAGGCTGTTGGAAAAAATCTTTCAGCTGGTGGTGCCAAGGTAATCGACGCCACTGGCAAACACATTACCGCTGGCATTATTGATGAACACTCTCACATCGCTGGTAGCGGCGGTATTAATGAGGGGGCGCAGTCGGTTTCTGCCGAAGTTCGTATCGCGGACATTATCAACTCCGAAGATGTAAACATTTATCGTCAATTGGCGGGAGGTGTAACGACTTCGCATATTTTACACGGTTCAGCAAACCCGGTTGGCGGTCAATCGCAATTAATTAAACTGCGCTGGGGTAAATCGCCGGAAGAATTGAAGTTTGCTGGTGCTGATGGTTTCATCAAATTTGCACTGGGAGAAAACGTAAAGCAAAGTAATTTCGGTACAGGTGCCCGCTTTCCGGTTACACGTATGGGTGTAGAGCAAACTTTTGTTGATGAGTTTACCCGGGCCAAAGAGTATGAGAAAGCGATGAAAGTGAAAGGCAATAGCGTTCGAAGAGATTTAGAACTGGATGCCATTGTTGAGATTTTAAACAACAAACGTTTCATCACTTGTCACTCGTATGTGCAAAGCGAAATCAATATGTTAATTCACGTTGCCGACAGCCTTGGATTCAAAATCAATACTTTTACCCACATTTTAGAAGGATACAAAGTAGCAGACAAAATGAAAGCACATGGCATTGCCGGTTCTACTTTTTCTGATTGGTGGGCTTACAAAAACGAGGTTGCAGAAGCGATTCCGTATAACGGTAAAATTATGCACAATGTGGGCGTAACCACTGCCTTTAACTCTGATGATGCAGAAATGGCTCGTCACCTAAACCAGGAAGCAGGAAAGTCGGTGCTTTATGGTAACGTTCCGGAAGAAGATGCACTAAAGTTTGTGACTTTGAACCCGGCACGCATGCTACACATCGATGATAAAGTGGGCAGTTTAAAACCTGGAAAAGATGCTGATGTGGTAATCTGGACTGCCAATCCGCTTTCGATATACGCAAAAGCAGAAAAAACATTTGTGGATGGCGTCGCTTATTGGGACATTGAAAAAGACGCTCAGGTAATTAAGGCACAACAAGCTGAAAAAGCCCGTTTGATTCAAAAAATGTTGGAAAGCAAAAGTAAAGGTGGCAGAATGCAACGCCCAATGGGTGATGCTCCACGCCTGTACAATTGCGAAACTCTAGAAAACTATTCAGCAGAATTAACCGAAAAAGAACATGCACACTAACATGAAAACCTATTTAATGAGTCTGGCTTTTTCGGCATCAAGCCTGATGTGTTTTGCACAAGCAAACATATCGCCAGCAAAAAAACAAACTAAAACCATTGCCATTAGCGGAGCTACTGTACACGTGGGCAATGGAACAGTAATTGAAAACGGAACTATTCTTTTTAGCAACGGAAAAATTATTTCTGTTATGGCCAATGATCAGGTACCACAAGATGATGTAACCAGGATTGTAGCTAAAGGGAAACACATTTACCCGGGTTTTATTGCAGCGACAACAAACTTAGGGTTAGCAGAAACTGAGTCGATCAAAGCTACGCTGGATTTCCAGGAAATTGGCGATTTCAACTCCCACATCCGTTCGATCGTAGCCTACAATACCGATTCGAAAGTGCCGGCAACATTGCGAAGTAATGGTGTATTAATGGCACAACCTACTCCACAAGGCGGAACGGTATCCGGAAGTTCTTCTGTAGTACAATTGGATGCCTGGAACTGGGAAGATGCAGCAATTAAAACGGATGATGCCATGCACATGAGCTGGCCGGTAACGCCACGTTTTAGAGGTGGCTTTGGTGGTTTCGGCAGGCCACAAATGTCGGCCGAGGCTTTAGCAGAAAGAACACAAGCTGCCATCGCACAATTGACCTCGTTTTTTGCAGAAGCTAAGGCTTATTCAGAAATGGGCAAACCGGAGGTAATTAACACCCGTTTTGAGGCCATGAAAAAAGTTTTTTCTGGGCAGGAGAAATTGTTCATTTCAGCGGATAGCCAAAAGGACATTGTTGCCGCGGTAAACTTTGCCAAAAAATTCGGTATCACGCCTGTAATCACTGGCGCTGATGAGGCTTATTTGGTGATCGATTTCTTAAAAGAAAACAACATCAGTTTAGTGGTAAAACAGCCTCATGCTTTGCCAAATAATAATGATGACGATGTAAATATGCCCTATAAAAACGCAGCTGTATTAGCTAACGCTGGCTTAAATGTGGTGTTAAGTATCGATGGTTATTGGCAGCAACGCAACCTGCCTTTTATGGCCGGAACGGTTACCGCATGGGGTTTGGACAAAGAGAAGGCCTTGTCTACCATCACGCTAAATGCTGCAAAAGTAATGGGCGTTGATAAAACTACCGGAAGTATTGAGGCGGGAAAAGATGCCACTTTCTTCATCTCTGCAGGCGATGCTTTGGATATGAGAACCAACAAAGTGGAACAGGCATTTATCCAGGGAAGAGATATCAATCTGGATAATTTGCACAAACAACTGGACAAGAAGTTTAGCGATAAATATACCGCTGAAAAGAAGTAAGCAAACACTAATTTAACAGAAACGGCCAATATTAACTTATTGGCCGTTTTTTATTTTAACACTAGCCAATAAATAACATCATTTCTAAACGATTTCATAATATAAAATAGAAACCATCTTAACACAACTCGTAGAATTTTGCATCATAAAAAATCAAAACTAATCATGCTGAAATGCTTTTGAACAGCAGCCTAAATTCAGGCGGCTTGATAAAGGCTTCACAACCCATTAAAAATCCAACGATGATGAAAAATCTACTAGTCGCAGTAATGCTACTACTGTCTTTTGCAACCCGACCTGCAATGGCACAAACAACACAAGCATCCATATCCGGTATTGTAACCGATGAACAAAAGAAACCCATTCCAGGTGTTTCCATTGAAATTAAAAATAACTCTACCGGTTTTACTACCAGAACTTCAACCAATGCCCAGGGAGAATATACATTCAAAGAGCTTCCTTTGGGCGGTCCTTATACTGTAAAAGCTGTATACGTAGGTTTTGGCGAACAAACTAGAACAGGCTATATGTTAAACTTTGGCGATGTTGCCAGAGTTGGCATCACCATGCAAGAGGCCGCACAAAATCTGGAGGCCGTTCAGGTCGTGGCTTCGGGTTTAAGAAATAAAGTGCAGAATTTTGGCGCCTCAACCGAGATTTCTGCCAAGACGATGAACCAGTTGCCTGTTAACGGCCGTAACTTCTCCAACTTGATGGATTTGTCTCCGTTAAGTCGTGGTGGTGGTATCGCTGGGCAGTTAGGTTCATCTACCAACTACACCATTGATGGTATGAACGCAAAAAACCCTACTTCGGCAGGAAGCACAACCAGCCGTAGTGGTGCGCCATATTCAATTTCCATTGAGGCCGTTCGCGAATTTAAAGTAGTGACTAATCAATATGATGTTACTTTAGGAAGAGCCGGCGGCGGTACGGTAACAGCGGTAACCAAATCAGGAACGAATACAGTTAGCGGTAGTGCTTTTATGTATGGAAGAGCAGATTGGTTAGCTTCTCCATACGATATCAGAGGTGTAAAACGTGATAACGATTTCTCAACTTATCAATATGGCTTTACCTTGGGTGGACCGATCATTAAAGACAAATTACATTATTTTGTGGGATGGGATCACCAAAGAGATGCCCGTCCGCTTATTATTGCAGACATTAACGGTCCTGCCGATGAGGCAAGATTTAGAATAACCAATAGCACCTTAGAGGAATTTGCCGGAGTTGCACGTGCTAAATACGGCGTGGCTAGTAGCGATCAGTATGGTTCATTTGATAAAAAGCGTGGAACAGATGCAGCTTTCGCCCGTTTAGATTGGCAAATCAATGAGAAAAACCTGTTAACTATTCGTGATAATTATACCAACGATAGAAATCCACTAGGGCTGGCAGACAATACGGCCATAAATTTCTTCGAAAGTTATGGTAATGACAAAAATGTTGATAACAGTTTATTGGCAACTTTACGCTCAACCGTAAATAGTAAAGTAACTAACGAACTGAAAGTTCAACACCTATACACCTTTCAGGCAAGCACACAAAATGACCAGTTGGAATATGCGATACCAAGAGCAATTGTTCGTAACGTCACTTCAACACTAGCTGATGGAACAACAGGAAATACAGCAATTCAAATTGGTGGTCATCGTTTTGGCCAGGAAGGTTTCACCAATAACGTACTTCAATTGGTAGACAACTTCTACTACAATACCGACAAAGTGAAATACACTTTCGGTGTTGATGTAATGTATACTCATGCCAAGTCGCTTTACGGAAGTGAAGTAAACGGACGTTTTGAATATACAAACGGAGGTGCCACGGCTATCCAAAACTTCAACAATCTTGCTCCATATCTTTACTATCGTGAAGCCCCTTTGGTGGAAGACCCAACAGTTAAGGCCGGAATCTGGAACATGGCATTATATGGTCAAATGCAAACTAAGTTAGCTAAAGGCTTAGAGTTTGTCGGAGGTTTGCGTATGGACTACAGCTCATATCCAAAGTCGCCGCTAAACCAACAATTGTTTGATGCCATAGGTGTTAGAACTGACCATGAACTGAAACAGTTTCTTATTCAGCCAAGAATTCAGTTTAACTGGGATATCAATGAAAACAGAACAGATTTTGTTCGTTTCGGCGCAGGTATCTTTGGTTCAGACATTAACAATTACATGACTATTAATAACCTAACTTTCGACGGAAAGCATTTTGCTACCGTGGATGTTCAAGGGGCTGATGTGCCAAGACCAGATTTTATCGGTTACAGAAATGGGGTGGCTGCACCAACCTTAACAGCTTTACAGGTACCAACTATCAATACTTATGCTGAAGATGCTAAAGTACCCGTAATCTACAAAGCCAATTTATCATACAGTAAATTAATTACGGATAAATTTAAAGTTGGAATTACAGGTTACGCAAGTTTAGGTCGAAACAACTACATGTATGTAGATAGAAATATGGTAGCTAATCCTTTCTTTACCATTTCAAATGAAGATAATAGAGGTGTTTTCGTTCCTACTATCAATGCCTCAAACGGTGTTGTAGACTGGAAAGCGGGCCGCTTATCAAATCAGTTTGGACGCGTATTGGAAATGAACAGTAAAGGTAAAGTAAATCAGTTTGCAGTGGTATTAGATGCAACCTGGAATTACTTTAAAGATGGAGAAATTACAGCAAGCTATACCTGGAATGACGCAAAAGACAATACTTCTTACAATGGTAACGTAGCGAATACCGCAACATTATCACTTCCGGTAAAAGATGATCCGAGAGATTTAAGCAGAATGTCGTATTCAGATAATCACTTCCGCAACAAAGTAGTGGTTTACGGTACGCTTCCAACCTTTTACGGCGTAACCATTGGAGTTCGTTATTCAGGCATTGGCGGTACTCGCTATAGCTTGTTATCTGGAACAAACACCAATGGTGACTTCGTGGCCACTAACGATTTAGCTTTTATTTTCGACAGAAATAACCCTGCAGTCTCCCAAACAGTTCGCACCGGCTTACAAGCGATTATGGATAATCCATTGGCCAGCCAAAGTTTAAAAGATTACATCAATAAATATTCAGGACAAATGGCCGAAAGGAATGGTGGAGAAAATGGCTTTTATGGAATTGTAGATTTAAGAATCAGTAAAAAATTCAAGCTTTATAAAACTCACACACTTGAAATTTCTGGTGATATCTTCAACTTCGCCAACCTGCTGAATAAGAAATGGGGTGTGAATGAGACCTTGGGTACGCAAGCGCTTTACGCTTTAAACGGACGTGCGGCTGTACCTGCAACAGGCACTACACCTGCCGTTCCTGCAATACCTGCTTATTTTTCAGATAGCAGAACTTTCAATTACCGTGTAAATAATGCCGGTATTGTTAACCCAAGTGGCAATCCTTACCAGTTTCAAATCGGTTTGAGATACGGATTTTAGTCATTGAAAGATAGACTGTATCTTTCCAAAAAGTCATAAAAAAAGGGAATGGATTTTTATCCGTTCCCTTTTTTTATGTTTGCATTACAAACAACAAAACGTTAATGGGATTATTATTAGACTACCTGAAAAACCACAAGTGGATTGTGGCTTTAGCACTATTGCTTGCAGGTTTAAATATTGGCTTTTCACTTTTAGATCCATATATCACCGGAAGAATTTTAGACAAATTCATCAATCAAAAAGATAAATTAACTTATAGCCAATACCTATGGGGTTCGCTCGGATTAATTGGCCTGGCGATTGGCGCAGCAATGGTTTCGCGTATCGCTAAAAACTTCCAGGATTACTTCACTAGTGTTATTGTTCAAAAAGTTGGTGCAAAAATGTATGCTGACGGCTTACAGCACTCTCTAAAACTACCTTACCAGGTTTTCGAAGATCAGCGCAGTGGAGAAACATTGGGCATTCTACAAAAAGTACGTTTAGACTCCGAGAAATTTATTACCTCTTTCATCAGTATTTTGTTTGTGAGTTTGATCGGCATGATTTTCGTGATTGTTTACTCCGTTTCCATCAGCTACAAAGTAACACTGGTTTATTTTACGGCTATTCCAATTATCAGTTTTGTAAGCTGGTTTTTAAGCCGCAAAATAAAGACCATCCAGCGCTCCATTGTTGGTGAGACAACCGCTTTGGCGGGTTCTACAACAGAATCATTAAGAAACATAGAACTGGTAAAAAGTTTGGGTCTGGCCGATCAGGAAATTGAACGTTTGAATAAAACCACCTACAAAATTTTAGGTCTGGAGTTGAAGAAAGTAAAGTATGTCCGCAGTATGAGCTTTGTTCAAGGCACCACTGTAAACCTGGTTCGCAGCACGATGATCTTGGTTTTATTGTTGCTTATTTTCGATAATGCCATTACAGCTGGCCAGTATTTAACTTTCCTGTTCTATTCGTTTTTCCTCTTTGGCCCATTGCAAGAGCTTGGAAACGTAATTCTGGCCTGGCGTGAAGCAGAGGTTTCACTGGGTAATTTCAAAAAAATATTAAGTACGCCAATTGATAAAAAGCCAGAGAACCCCATTTCCATCAATAAAATTAAAGATTTAACTTTCAGCAATGTTGGCTTCAAACACCAAACTGCAAATAGAAATGCTTTAGAAAACATTTCGTTTAAAACGCAAAGTGGGCAAACCATCGCTTTCGTTGGTCCATCAGGAGCAGGAAAGTCAACTCTGGTAAAACTGTTAGTTGGCCTTTATCCAGCTAAAGAAGGGGAGATTTTATACAATGGCACACCAAGTAATGATATTGATTTAGATGCGCTAAGAGAAAAAATCGGTTTTGTAACGCAAGACACCCAGCTGTTCTCAGGCACCATCAGAGAGAATTTACTATTCGTAAATCCGACTGCTACCGATGAAGAGTGTTACAAGGTATTAAACCAGGCAGCTTGTCAAACTTTGCTTGCCAGAGCAGACAAAGGTTTGGATTCGTTAATTGGTGAAGGAGGTGTTAAAGTTTCAGGAGGCGAAAAACAGCGGTTATCTATTGCCCGGGCTTTGCTTCGCCGACCAGATATCTTAGTTTTTGATGAAGCTACATCCTCATTGGATTCTATCACAGAAGAAGAAATTACCAAAACCATTCGCTCTGTATCCGACTTAACAGACCACATTACAATCTTGATTGCCCACCGTTTATCAACCATCAAACATGCTGATGTAATCTACGTTTTGGAGAAAGGACATATCATCGAGCAAGGATCTCACGAAGCGTTGATCGCTCAAAACGGGTTGTATCAAGCCATGTGGCGACAACAAATTGGTGAAAGAATTGTTGAAGTATAATAAAACTTCATCCTATGTTAGTAGCAAAAATTGAAAGCAACGAAATTGGCATAATCATTATAATTGGCGCCATTTTATGGTTGGCGCTAATTTTAACCGCACTTTATCATATCTCGAGGAACAAAGGAATGCTGTTCCCGGTAAAAGCGCTATGGTTTGTTATCATATTACTGGCTCCATTTTTAGGGTCAATTATTTATTTAATTTGGGGTAAGAATAGAAAGTTTTAGGCTTTTTGCTTTATCCAGGGTTGATAAAATAAAAATTTAGTAAGAAATACTTCAGTTTGTATCTACCCCGCTGTATCTCCAAGCGCTATGAGAAATAGCGGCTTTCCGTCCCGTCCATTAGGTTCAATTTGCAATAGATTTCGTTTTGTTGAAAGTCTTTTACACTTGCGCTCATCTTTATAATTCACACCTGCGCTGGTTTCTAACAATTGCAATATAGCTTAACGGTTCCTGGCGTTTATTAGCATTTACCTTACTCACTACGCTCGTGTTAATGAGTGCAAAGAGCTCGTTTCCAATTATTAAAATGCAGAATATGCTCTAAGCTAAACCTAAGTGTACTAAAATCCGTTTTGTTTTTGGTTATTAATCGAATCGGCACAACCAGCGCAGAAAGATTGCGGAAAAGGCAGGCTCCAGCTCAATAGAGGCAGCGATGCCAGTTTTATTATATTTTATACTAACCTTTAGCAGTTTGCTCATTAATATCCTGTAAACTCAATTTGGTAAGAGATTTAGTTTTTAACCAGGTAATAAAAGCAATTGCGATGGTCATACTGCCGCCAAAAACTACCGCAGGAACTAGTTTCATATATTTTGCCGTTAAACCTGACTCAAACTCCCCAATCTCATTTGATGAGCCGATGAACATGCTATTTACCGCAGAAACGCGACCCCGCATATGATCTGGCGTGAGGAGCTGCATGATGGTTTGGCGTATAATTACGCTGACACTATCAAAAGACCCTTCTAAAAACAAAAAGAAAAGCGTGAGATAGAAGTTTTTGGATAAGCCATAACAAATAATACTGAGCCCAAAACCGGTCACAGCAATGAGCAAATTTCTCCACGGCTTGCCCATAGGAGAAAATCGCGTCATCAAAAGCATCGTAATCACTGCCCCAGATGAGGCTGCTCCACGCATCATACCCAAACCAAATGAACCTAAGTGAAAAACATCTTTCGCAAAAATGGGAAGCAGTGCCACTGCACCGCCAAAAAAAACAGAAAAAAGGTCTAAACTCATTGCCCAAACCATCATTTTGGTTTTAAAGACAAATTGAATTCCTTCTTTTAAACTGTGAAAGATATTTTGTGTTGGCGCAAAGGTAGCTGGATGCTTTTTAAAAGTGAAAATGCAGACGAGTGACACTGAAACTAGAAAAACGATAACGCTATAGGCAGCGGTGATTCCCCAAAGCCAATTAATTAATCCACCAAGTAGCGGACCAATAATGGTGGCCAGCTGCCAGCTGCTGCTACTCCAAGTGCTCGAATTCGGGTAGAGTTCCTTCGGGATGATATTGGCCATCAATGAAAAGGTCGCTGGTCCGAAAAAGCCACGAGCCAAACCGATACAGAAAACTAAGCCGTACATGATCAGTACAATTAAATCCTCTTTCAGGTTTAAATATTTACTGGTGATGATAAGCATGAGCACCGAAGCAAGCCATACACCCGAAAATATTTTAATCAGCAAGCCCCGTTTTTCACTTTTATCGGCGATGTACCCTCCATAGAGTGCAATTCCGATCGCAGGGATTGCTTCACACAAACCCACCAAACCAAGCTTCAATGCATCGTGGGTTAAATCGTAAATGTGATATCCGATAACCACAGCCTGCATTTGATAGGCCAACGTAAAGAAAAAACGCATTCCTAAAAAAGAACGAAATTCTTTAAAACGCAATGCTGCGAATGGATCCTGTTTAACTATAATGGGGTTGGAATCTGAATCTGCCACGAGAAAATATTTCCTACAAAACTAATGTTTGAAAAATTAAAAATCGCAAATGAATTAAACTCGGATTAGAATTGTTACCAGAAACCGATACTAAGAGATTTTATCAAATGAAATGCCTCTCTCTAGTTTTTGCAAATGCAGTTTCAAAACTTTATTCTCTGGTTTTTCCAATTGTGGATCATCTGAAAAAAGTTCTATAACTGTATTTCTAGCTTCAGATAGAATAATCTGATCCTTTGCCAAATCTGCCAGCTTCAAATCAAGGATACCACTTTGTTGGGTTCCAGAAATATCCCCAGGACCACGAAGCTGCAAGTCAATTTCCGAAATTTCAAAACCGTTATTGGTTCGCACCATGGTTTCTAAACGTACTTTACCTTCTTTACTGAGTTTGTTTCCGCTCATTAAAATGCAAAAGGACTGCTCCGCCCCCCTACCTACTCTACCGCGCAACTGGTGCAATTGGGAAAGCCCAAAGCGTTCAGAATTCTCAATTACCATAACAGATGCATTGGGAACATTCACACCGACCTCAATCACCGTAGTAGCTACCATGATCTGGCTTTTTCCATCAATAAACTGTTGCATCTCAAATTGTTTATCTGCATTTGGCATCTGACCATGCACAATGCTAATTTGATAATCAGGGCGAGGAAACTGGTAACTCAACTGCTCTACACCGGCTTCAAGGTGTAAAAGATCCAACTTTTCGCTTTCTTTTATCAATGGGTAAACGATGTAAACTTGTCGGCCTTTAGCAATCTCCTGTTTCATGAACCCGAACATTCTTAATCGTTGTCCTTCAAACAAATGCCGCGTTTCGATAGGTTTTCTTCCTGCAGGCAGTTCATCGATAATGGAAACATCAAGATCGCCATAGAGTGTCATCGCCAGCGTCCGTGGAATCGGCGTTGCGGTCATCACTAAAATATGTGGCGGAATGATGTTCTTCCGCCAAAGCTTCGCGCGCTGCTCTACCCCGAAGCGATGCTGTTCATCAATAACTACTAAACCGAGATTTTTGAACTTTACCTTATCCTCAATCAAGGCATGGGTTCCTATAAGAATATCTATTTCTCCATTTTCCAGTTGCTCATGCAGGATTGTCCTCTCTTTTTTCTTGGTGCTTCCGGTGAGGATTGCAACTTTAACCAAATCATCAGTTACCAATTCTGTAATTGAGGCGAAATGTTGTCGAGCCAAAATTTCTGTAGGAGCCATCATACACGCCTGGTAACCGTTATCGTTTGCTAAAAGCATACTCATCAAGGCTACAGCGGTTTTGCCACTACCTACATCGCCCTGAACAAGCCTGTTCATCTGAACTCCACGTTGTGTATCAATTCTAATTTCTTTAATAACACGCTTCTGAGCATTGGTTAGTTCAAACGGTAAAAACTCCTTATAAAATCGAGTGACCTTTTCGCCCACCTTATCAAAAGTCACCCCTTTAAATTTCAGTTGTCTCAATTGTTTGTTATGCAACAATTGAAGCTGAATAAAAAAAAGTTCTTCAAACTTCAATCTTCTCTCCGCAGCGTTCAAATCCTGTTGATTTTTTGGAAAATGAATACTCAGCAAAGCCCTTCTTTTATCTGGCAACTGATATTTATCAATAATATACTGAGGCAAGTTTTCAGGAACTTCTGTGATAACTTGATCTAGCAAACCAGCAATTAACCTTTGAATCCCCTTTGAATCCAAAGTAAACTTTTTTAGTTTTTCAGTAGAATTATAAACAGGCTGTAAACTTAAATTGCCCCTCCCTACAAGTTTGTTTTGGTACAGTTCCATTTCTGGATGAGAGATACTGAACGTTCCGTTAAATAAATTCGGTTTGCCGAAAGCCACATAAGCTGTTCCAACGGTAATATGATCATCTACCCATTTCAAACTTTGAAACCAAACCAGCTCCATCATACCCGTCTCATCTTTAAAAACAGCCACAATCCGCTTCGTTCTTTTATCGCCAATAACCTTTTTGCTGATTACACGACCAATAATCTGAATATATTGCGAATCGGGATTGATTTCATTGATTTTAAAATACTTTGTACGGTCGATATAGCGAAAAGGATAGTGCGCTAACATGTCTTGAAAAGTAAAAAGACCTAAATCCTTTTTCAAAACATCAGCACGACTTGGTCCTACGCCTTTTATAAATTCAATTGGTGTATCTAAAATCGAATGAAACAAATTTCTAAGCTTTTTTGTAAACAATGCTTTTTAGCAACTGCGCATTAAAAATAACAATCGACAACAGCAATAGCAAATAGGCGAAAAGCTGAAGCACATCTATCGGTTCCTTAAAATAGAAGAATGCAACTGCGAAAGCAACGATAGGATTTAGATAAATTAAAATACCTAACGCCGATGATGGCATTCCTAGTAAAGCATAAGAATTTAAAAAGAGTGGGATAATGGTAAACACCGCAGCAATTAAAAATATATGCGACCAAAAAAAATTATCTACAGGAAATGTGTTTGGGGTAAACAAATACATGGGCAACAACATCAGACCTGATAAAATTAACTGAACGCCTAAGAAATTGAACTTATCAATACCCTTAATTATTTTGAGCACAATAACATAAAGTGCATAAAATGATGCGATAAGTATTGCCCATAAAACCTCACGTAAAGACCCTGTGGCTAACAATGCAATGCTCATAGATGCAATAATCAGCGCAATTACTTTAGTCCTGGTAAGTTGCTCCTTAAGGATAACGAACCCACACAATGCGGTTAGAAGAGGACAGACCATATAAGCAAAAGCGGCAGCCCTTAGACTTACGCTGTTTACTGCATAGATGTATGTAAACCAATTCCCTGTTATTAAAAAGGCAGAAAGAAGGGTTAATAACAAGAACTTGGTCTTCTTAGGTGATATTAAATTCTTAAAGAAATTGAAATCATTTTTTAAGGCATCTTTCCTGAAAAGTAGAATAATTGTCCATACCATTATGATAGAAACAAATATTCTATAATAAAGAATTTCTTGAGGAGGAAAACCCTTGATGTTCCGTAGCGGAATTGACATTGTACCCCAGATAATGTAGGGAATAATGCCAGCTACAAAGTATTTCGCTCTAGCGGTTGCCAAAACTATTGAACGATCGCAATTACAGAAATCTCTACGTTCACATTTTTAGGCAGTACAGAAACCTGAACGGTTTCACGGGCTGGAAAATCAGCTGTAAAGTACTGACCATAAATTTCATTTACTTGTGAAAAGGTACCCATATCCGAGAGAAAAATAGTTGATTTTACAACGTTATCGAAAGATAATCCCGCCTCTAAAAGCACCGCTTTCAAGTTGCGCATAACCTGATGAGTTTCTTCTTCGATATTAACCAAATTTAGCTCTCCATTTTCTGGATTAATAGCTACCTGACCTGAAACGAATAAAAAATTGCCGGCTTGTACCGCCTGGCTATACGGCCCAATCGGAGCTGGAGCATTTGTAGTTGTAATGATTTTTTTCATAAAATTTATTTAGAAAGCCATTGAACGACTTTATAGGTTATACCTGCAAGAAAGATAATGATCGCCAATGCATTGATGAAATGCATAATTTTGATGTTGATGTTATTTGGCCTGTTAGGATCCTTTTTCCTGAAGAAATACATAATGCAAACTTAGATAAAAAGCCTTATACACAAAATTAAAAGGCATAAAAAAAGTCCCGATCTACATCGGGACTTTTCTATTAAACTTTATATTGAAATACTAGTTTCTAGAAGTTTCAACACGACGGTTTTGGATGCGACCTTCTTCAGTATCGTTAGAAGCAATTGGATTAGCTTCACCCATTCCTTTAGTAGCAACTTGACTAGCGTTAACACCAGAGTTTACTAAGTAAGTTTTAACAGAATTAGCTCTATCTTTAGATAATTTCATGTTATATGCAGCAGTACCTTCGCTTGAAGCGTAACCGTTTACAGTTACTTTACCACCGTTTTCACGTAACACTGAAGATAATTTATCTAAAGTTGGATAAGCTTCAGTTTTTAAAACTGATGAGTTGAAATCAAAACTGATTTTTTCGAAACCTGTTACATTACCAGTTGAAGTCGAATCAGCTTGAAATTTAGGAAGCGGACATCCTGAACCATCAACAGCAGTACCTGCAGGAGTTCCTGGGCATTTGTCGAATTGATCAGCAACACCATCACCATCAGTATCTTTTTTCAAATCTTCAACAGATTTTTCTACGTTAGATACACGGTTTTTCAAAGCTTCAACTTCCTGACGTAAAGTAGGATCTTTTAACTCATCATACATTGTAGCTAATGGGTTAGACCACTCTAAACTTGGTTTTGCAGAAGAACCTAAAGAAAATTCTAATCCAGCATATCCGTAAGAGAATTTATCTTGTGAAGTGCCTTTTGCATAAGTTCCGTCTAAGTTATCAGCATCAACAAAGTTCATAGTATAACCTAAGTTAAAATTAACACGCTCAGATACTTTGAACTTAACACCAGCACCTACTGGAATGTAGAAACCTTTAACGTAGTCATTTCTTTCACCTGTCTTAACAACGCTGTTACCATTTCCGTCATTACCACCAGCGTTACCTTTCCAATCAATAACGGTACCGTTATTCAAAGTAACCTTTGGTGCATAAGCCATATAACCGTAACCAGCAGTTAAAAAGAAACCAACTGAATTCTCACGACGTAAGAAGTCGATAGATCCCAAGTTTACAACACCGCGTAAATCTACCGCATATTGTAATTCAGTTTCAAATTCTCTGTTTGTAGAACCAGCACCTGTGAATGCAGCGTCATTTGAGCCAGAGATTTTACCACGTGTACCATTCAATTCTAATGCAAAAGAATGACCTAATTGTTTACGGATATTCAAACCGTAACCTAGGTTAACATCCCATTTGTTGTAATCATTAGTACTGCTGATTGGAGCGATTGGCATCAAAACACCACCGTTCAAACCAATTGACCAAGTTCTGTACTGACCTCTGCCACCAAATGCCTTGGTACCAGAAGTTGTTGCAGGTGCATCTTGAGCGACAGCAAGAGTAGCAACTCCTGTTAAGGCCACTAAAGAAAGCGCAACACTTTTCTTTAAAGTAGAATAATTCATAATCTTTTTTTCTTTTTAAGGGTAAACAATCTAATTGATTAATTTTTTAGTAATCGCAAAATTAAACAAAAATTTAAATTTTCAAACTTTTATACAAACTCCGTTCCAAACTTCTCTCTATTTAATCATTTTCTTACATTTGGCCATTACCTGATTAAAACTGTAATAACTATGAAATATCCCCAAATTGATCAATCACTTTTTATATTAAACAGAAAAAACTACACTAAACAACTAAAGAACAATTCGTTAGCTATATTCAATGCAGCTGATGAGTTCCCTAGAAGTGGTGATCAAAATTTTATCTTTAAACAAAATCCAGATTTATTTTATTTATCAGGAATTGATCAAGAGCAAACAATATTACTCCTATATCCTAATTGTCCTAATCCTTTGTACAGAGAAGTCCTGTTTTTAAGACAGACCAACGATTATATTAAGGTATGGGAAGGATATAAATATACAAAAGAGCAAGCAAGAGCCGCTTCTGGCATAGAAAATATATATTGGTTAGAGGATTTCGATAACGTACTGCACAGCATTGTACATTATGCAGATCATATTTATCTCAATACAAATGAAAATGATAGGTATTCACATTCAGTTCCATATCGCGATGTTCGATTTATTGAACAGATGCGCTCAAAATATCCATTGCACCATTATGAGCGCTCTGCTCCAATTATGCGTGGTTTAAGGGCTGTAAAATCTGAGCTGGAAATTGAACTGACTAGAAAAGCTTGTGCCATTACACGGGATGCTTTTGTAAGGGTGTTAAAATTTACTAAACCTGGAGTAAAGGAATATGAGATTGAAGCTGAAATTATCCATGAATTTATAAGGCAGGGCGGAACAGGACATGCTTATACACCAATTATTGCTTCGGGCCACAATGCAAACATTCTTCATTATAATGACAACAATCAGGAGTGTAAAGACGGCGATGTGATTCTTTTCGATTTTGGGGCTGAATACGCTAATTACAATGCAGATATGAGTCGGTCAATTCCTGTAAACGGAAAATTTACCCCCAGACAAAAAGAAGTTTATAATGCAGTTTTACATGTAATGAAGGAAGCTACTAAACTCATTGTCGCCAATACCGTTTGGAACACTTATCATGAACAGGTTGGAGAGATCATGTCGGAGCAACTCATTAATTTAGGTTTAATCTCTACAACTGAGGTTAAAAACCAAAATCCAAACTATCCTGCCTACAAAAAATACTTTATGCATGGTACATCCCATCATTTGGGAATAGATGTACACGATTTTGCTGGGAGATACACGCCGTTTGCCGAGGGAAATATATTAACCGTAGAACCTGGTATTTATATTCCTGAAGAAGGACTGGGGATTCGATTAGAAAACAACATTTTAATCAATGGCAGTGGCAATATCGATTTAATGGCTGATATTCCGGTAGAGGCTGATGAAATTGAAAGTATTATGAATAGTTAAAATAAATCTGAAGTCGATAGTCTGAAGTGCCAAGTCCCACTAGCCAAAATTGAAATGGCTAACTTTTCTTCGCGAAATCTGCTGCAAACTGATAAACATTAAAATCTGCTTTTATTAAGGCTGCCTGAATATCTTCTCGCAGCCTTTTTTTATCTACATCAATCATTTTTTGATTTTGAATCAGTCGCCAGGCTTTCTCGGCAAAAAGAAATTCCTTTCGCTGATTGGAACGCTTAATGGGTTTCGAAATCCATTTACATAATTCATCAATGCCAAGTTTTTTATCCGCGACGGTCTTAATGACAGGCAATGTCTTGATGCCTTGATGAACAATCTTTTTCAAGTTATTGGCAAAAGTATCAGCTCCTTCCCTATCGGCTTTATTAATCACAAAGCAATCGGCAATTTCCATCAAACCTGATTTAATATTTTGCACCTCATCGCCCGATTCTGGAACCAACACTACAATTGTTTTGTCTGCAAGTCCAGCAATTTCGACTTCCGATTGACCTACCCCAACCGTTTCAACAATAATCAGGTCAAAATTCGAAACTTTTAGCACATCTACCATTTCAATGGTTTTAGCCGAAATACCTCCCAAAGCACCTCTGGTTGCAAGCGAACGAATAAAAACATTTGGATTGTTAAATTGTGAGGCCATCCTAATTCGATCGCCCAGTAAAGAGCCAAAATTAAACGGCGAGGTGGGATCGATCGCTAGGATCGCTACACGTTGGCTTTTAGCGGTGAAATGATTTGTAATTGCATTAACCAGGGTACTTTTACCCGCACCAGGTGGGCCGGTAATACCAACCACCACTTTAGCCGATTGGCTATCCAGATTTTTCAGAATCAAATCCGCCGGCGCAATATCATTTTCAACGAGCGTTAATGCCCTCGCCAATGTCCTGTAATTACCGGCCTTTACTTCGCTTAAAATGGATAGATGGGTATTCATCAATAAAACTATCTTTGTACAAATTAACAAAATAATTAGCCACCAAGCGCAAAAACCAATATCCCGAATGAAAGTAACCGGATTTACCTTCTTAAGAAATGCGATTGCAAATGATTATCCTGCTAAAGAAGCCATACTTTCTGTACTGCCGTTGTGTGACGAATTTATCATTGCGCTGGGCGATTCTAGTGACACAACCGCGGAGTTGGTGAGCAACATTGGTCCAAAAATCAGAATTATCAACACCGTTTGGGATGAATCTATCCGCGAAGGCGGAAGAGTTTTTGCAGACGAGACCAACAAAGCCATTGCAGCCATATCTCCAGATACCGATTGGATGATGTACATACAGGGTGATGAAGCCATTCATGAAGACTACCTCCCATTGATCAAAACGGAGATGGAGCAAGAGTGGAAGAACAGTAACGTTGAAGCACTTTTGTTAAAATACAAACACTTTTACGCTTCTTACGATTACCTGGCAGAATCTCGCCGTTGGTATCGAAGAGAGGTTAGAATTATTAAAAATCTTCCTGGAGTTCGCTCTTACCGGGATGCTCAAGGCTTTCGAATTAACGATCGTAAACTGAGAGTGAAGTTGATTGATGCCTATATTTATCATTACGGCTGGGTAAAACCGCCCAAAGGTTTGCAGGGAAAAGTGAGAAACTTCAATCAATTTTATCAAACTGAAGAATGGATTGAAGAAAACTATCCCGTGCAGGAAACTTTCGACATGCATAATGCCGATCGGCTAGTTCACTTTAAAGGCACACATCCGAAGGTGATGGCCACAAGAATTGAGGCAGCAAACTGGAAATTCGATAAAGACCTCACTAAAGAGACGCCGAGAATGACTTTCAGAAGAAAGCTGCTGCAAAAAATTGAAGATCGGACTGGGTGGCGTTTGTTTGAGTATCGAAACTATAAAATTGTAAAGTAAGCGGTAATTTAAACTACCTATATTTGCCTTAACTTTAATAAAAAAAACCTTCTTTAATGAAAAAACCTCATGTTTTAGTCACTTTTGATTCTATGAAAGATGCCAACTGTGGCTATTTTTCTTTCGGAAAGGGACTCGGAGATGCGCTAATTAAACAAAATAAAGGAAAGTTTGAGCTAAAATTTTATCTATTTAAAAAAACTCAATATTTATTTGATGGCTTGGTTAATATTATTTATCTGTCCAGATTAGATCGGTTATTTTTTAAAGGTAGAAATGATTTTGACGTTGTTCATCTTTCTGACCAAACGTGTAGGTTGCGGCCAAGTAAAGTAAATGCAAAAAAAATAATGACTGTTCATGATATGAACAAGGTTCATTTGAAATTCAGCCGGCCTCATCGCATTAAAGTTTATCTCAAAAAACTTGGTAAATTGATATCTCAATGTGATGAAATTGTATGTATTTCGCAATTTGTAGCTAACGATGTTAAACACTATTTCCCCGAAGCGGCGTCAAAGATACAAGTGATTTACAATGGTGCCGATAAGTTGGTAGCTAATGCCCAACATCAACCAGGTTTCAGCCCGAAGAAAAATTTTCTTTTCACTATTGGACTTTTATCAGTTCAAAAAGGATTCCACTTATTACCTTCATTATTAGAAAATAACGATTTTGAGCTGGTAATTGCTGGCCGTGAAACCCCGCATAAGCAACGGATTTTAGAAGAGGCAGAAAAATATAACTGTACAGACCGGGTACATATCATCGGCCAGATTAGCGATGAAGATAAGGCCTGGTATTATAAAAACTGTAGTGCATTCTTGTTTCCGTCTGTTGCTGAAGGCTTTGGTTTGCCAATTATTGAGGCGATGCATTTTGGCAAACCAGTATTCTTATCGAAGTTTACATCATTGCCTGAAGTTGGAGGAGATGCCGCCTACTATTTCGACAACTTCGAGCCCGCGCACATGCAAAGTGTTTTCACCAACGGCATGAAAGATTTTATTGAGCGGAACAGAGCTAATGAAATGGTAAAGCAAGCCGAAAAATTTACCTGGGATATTGCCGCCAACCAATATTTAAGTTTGTACCAGAAATGCCTTGAAGAGTAAACATTTGTTATCAAGTTTATTAAATTGAAAAAAGTTGCCGTAGTAATTCCATTTTATCAAGATAAACTATCTGCTTATGAGGAGATAGCACTACAGCAATGCGAAAAAGTATTAGCCAATCACGACAAGATTGCAATAAAACCCATAGATTTCAACCTTCCGGCAGCAGCAGCAGGTACAGTAAACTTTCACCAAATAGTTAGTTTTGACAATCATTATTTTACAAGCATCTCCGGCTATAACAAGCTTATGCTCTCCGCCCAGTTTTATAAAGCATTCCTAGATTATGAATATATTCTAATCTATCAAATGGATTGCTTTGTTTTCTCAGATCAGTTGAATTTTTGGTGTAGCCAGAAATGGGATTATATCGGCGCACCCTGGATTAAAAAAACGTATCACAAAAGCACCCTGTCTTTACAGTTTTTAAAAATCAAGCATCATATTACATCTCGGTTTAATAGAGCAGACAATACGCAGCCCAATCAATATCAATTACATAATCAGGTAGGCAATGGAGGATTTTCATTAAGAAAAGTGAAAAAATTCTATGATTTAAGTTTACTTCTGCGCCCAACAATAGAAAAATATCTTTCTTTTGGAGGGAATTTATATAACGAGGATGTTTTCTGGAGCATTGAGGTAAATAGGGAAAATAGATTGCTGAATATTCCAGATTGTGAAACTGCCCTAAAATTTGCAATTGAAGTTCCACCTATTAAGTTAAGAAAGTTAAAAATTGCAGATTTACCATTTGGATGCCATGACTGGGATCATTACTTAGATTATTGGAAACCTGTATTTCAAAAACTCGGCTATACCATTTAAGAAGTATCCATTAATGTGCTGAAAATTCAACATCATTGTAATATTAAAAGAATGCGATGTTTGATTTTAAGCAGGTTTATTTGAAAAGCGTACATTTGCGAAGTTGTTATTTAGCGTTCTTAGAGCGCAAATTTTAGATTTTCTCATTAATATATATCCATTTTCATATAATGAAGATTTATTTTCGCCTATTATCATTTGCCAAGCCAATTGAGAAATTCGCTATTCCATATGTTATCGCTACGCTATTCGCAATTATTTTTAATACGTTTCTTTTTACCCTACTTGGCCCTTTAATGCAGGCTTTATTTTTAGGGAAAGTTATCGAAACGGATAAGGTAGCGGAAACCAAGGGCACATTCGATTTTCTGGGCCAGTTTAACAACTTCATGAACGAGGTAATTGCTGACGATAAAATCCATGCTTTGAAAGTAATTTGTGCCGTCATTGTAGTAACTGTAATCTTGTCTAATTTTTTCCGTTATTTTTCTCAGCGCTTTATGGAAGATTTACGTGTTCACACATTACTGAATTTAAGGAAAACCGTTTTCAATAATGTCATGAATCTTCATGTCGGTTTTTTCAACAACGAACGTAAAGGAGATATTATTTCAAAAGTTGCTTCAGACGTTCAAGTGGTCCAGTTTACGGTAACCAATACGCTCCAGGTCATATTCAAAGAACCCGTACAGCTTTTATTCTATATCGGCGTGTTAGTTTCCATTTCATTAAAACTAACGTTTTTTTCGCTGTTGGTGATTCCAGTCTCTGGATTTATTATTAGTAAAATAGTAAAAAGATTAAAGCAGCAAGCTACACAATCACACGAATCTTTTGCGAAAATGATTGGCTTTCTAGATGAGTCGCTTAGCGGCATTAAAATTATAAAGGCATTCAATGCAACTTCAAGAGTTACCCAAAAATTCGATGAAGAAAATAAATTCTATTCTTTTTTAAATAGAAAGATGGCTAGGCGACAACAGTCCGCATCTCCGGTTTCGCAAACACTGGGCGTAATTGTGGTGGTTTTTATCCTTTTGTATGGGGGAACCATGATTTTAAGTGGTAAAGGAGATTTGGAAGCAGCCGAGTTTGTTGTTTATTTAGCAACCTTTTCTCAGGTTATGCAGCCTATTAAAGCTATAACCGATTCTTTTAGTGGTATTCATTCTGGCATTTCTGCAGGTGAACGGGTTCTAGACTTAATAGATACGAAACCGGAACTAATTGATAATCCTGATGCTATAGAACTTCAAAAATTTAATCAAGCGCTGACTTTTAGTAACGTATCTTTTTTCTATGGGGATAAGCAGGTACTAAAAAACATCAATATTGAGATTGAAAAAGGGAAAACTGTTGCGCTTGTTGGACCCTCAGGAGGAGGTAAGAGTACTTTAATGGACTTGATTCCTCGCTTCCATGATCCAAAAACCGGCACATTAAAGATAGACGGCCAGGATTATAAAGATTTGATGGTAGAGAGTATCAGATCTAAAATGGGGACGGTAAATCAAGAATCTTTTTTATTCAACGATACTATTTTTAACAATATTGCCTTTGCTAAACCAAATGCCACTGAGGCCGAAGTAATAGCGGCTGCAAAAATTGCAAATGCCCACGATTTTATATTGAATACCGAAAATGGTTATCAATCTACAGTTGGAGACAGGGGCAATAAATTATCTGGCGGGCAAAGACAACGCGTTTGCATCGCAAGGGCGGTATTGGCAAACCCTCCAATCATGTTGCTTGATGAAGCTACATCAGCGTTAGATACAGAATCGGAAAAATTGGTTCAGGAAGCTTTGAATAATCTGATGAAAAACCGCACATCAATTGTTATTGCGCATCGTTTAAGCACCATTCAACATGCTGATAAAATCGTCGTGATTGATAAAGGTGAGGTGGTAGAAACAGGAAGCCATACGGAACTGATGACACAAAATGGGCTTTATCGCAGATTGATCGACATGCAGGCGTTTGGTGATTAACCGTCTTCAAAATGGCAAATGATATGGTTTCAATAATTATTCCGACCTATAATTATGGACATTTAATAGCACAAACATTAACCTGTTTAATTTCTCAAACCTATAATAATTGGGAAGCAATCATTATTGATGATGGTTCAAATGACGATACTGATGGAATAGTTCAATCTTTCCTGAATTCCGATTCAAGATTTTCGTATATAAAACAGGTTAACCAAGGTGTTGCCGTGGCGAGGAACCTCGGTTTAAAATTAGCTAAAGGAGAATTTATACAGTTTTTAGACGCTGATGATCTCATATCTGAAAAAAAATTGGACCTACAAATTTCTTATCTCGAAGCCAATCCCAGAGTAGACATTTCCGTTACGGATTACAGATATTTTGAGACCAGTAACCCCAAAATGCTCTATTCAGATTTTACGTTGAGAAATAAAACATTAGTTCAACCTGTTCATGGTTGCGGTTATCAGGTTATATCTGATTTTTTAATCCGCAATCCACTAGTAATACAAAGCCCGTTGATTAAAAGAGGTGTGATAGATAAAATCGGAAACTTTAGAAAAGGAATGCACTATCTTGAAGATTGGGACTTTTGGTTCAGGGCTGCTACTGCTAATTTTTGTTTCGGTTTTTTGGATCATAATGCCGCAATAGCATTAGTACGTGTTCATAAAGAGAGTGCCTCTCAACAGTCAGTCAAAATTATTGAAGCTGAGATTTCATTTAGAGATCTTGCAAAAGATAACATACTCCAATCGAATTTGATTGAGGCCGAAAAAATGAAACTTATTACAAGAAATGATGAGCTTCGAATCGATACTTATAAAAAAATGATGGCATACACTCATCTTTATGAACTAAGCAAATATGTTCGTTATTATAAAGAAATGCCGAGCACTGCAGCTTTTCTAAAAGCATTTATTAAAGCCCTTAACCTCAAAAGAAAACTTTTTACCAAATAAAAAGTATAGTTTCATATCCTACAAATAGTAAAATGAGTACAATTCAGCCTGTTAAAATAGACGTAATTATTCTAAGTTATGCGAAAAATGATATTTTAAAGCAAATGACTGAGCAGGGAATTAAATCCCTAATCAATTCAGAAAATCAGGATCAAATTGTATTCAATATCGTTGTAATTGAGTCTGAACTTAGTCTCGGGCCATTTAATTATGCTAACACTACAACCGTATACCCTAATGTGCCGTTTGGTTACCATAAGTTTATGAATATTGGAATCAAGCTTACGCAGAACCCATATTTGTGCATCTGTAATAATGATCTTCTTTTTCATCCAAACTGGGCTTCAGAAATATTGAGCGCATTTGAAGAAAATCCTGAATTAAGTAGTGCAAGCCCAATTTGCTCGATACATCATCCGGCAATTGGTATTTCTTTGAATTCAGGCGTGCATATAGGCTATGAAGTTAGGAAAGAAGTGGCGGGATGGTGCTTATTTTTTAAGAGAAGTAATCTTGAAAAAACGGGGCTTTTAGATGAAAAATTTACTTTCTGGTATGCGGATAACGACTATGCTACAACACTTGAAAAATATAATATCAAACATGCGTTAGTAACAACCTCAATAGTTGATCACCTTGAAAGCAAAACACTTAAAACTTTCGAGTTGCAGGAACAGATGAAAATGACTACAAGAGAACGTTTCTATTACGAATACAAATGGAAAAAGAGGGGCTATTTCTCCTATTTAAACCGGTTATTTAAAGCAAAAAGAGAAATTAATCGGCAAATTAGGAAATCAAGAGGCGTTTGAGCCCATACTTCGTGGCCTTCGCAATTAGTGTTAGGTAAAAATCCAAGGTGATTAGTTTAGAAGCTCTGCTTGCTTGGATAACCCGGAACATTTCCATTGATTTAAACCCCTCTCTGCACATCCTTCTAAAAATATTCTTAAATGCCCTCAACTCTCCTCTTTTAAGTTTTTCGTCATCTAAATTTGTAAAATTTATTGGCAGGTATCTACTCCATTTTGCGTGAATCTTTAAAATCTCCCGCAACCAATCTTTATTAAATTTTCCTTCAGAATAGTGCTCGATCAACACCTCAAATGTAACTGCAACCTCATGAGTTTGATTGATCCCCAAAGAAAAGTCTAAATCATAACCATGAAAACCTTGCAAAAGATTCTCATCAAAAGCATACGAATTGATAGCTTCTTTTGTACAGCACATCCACACGCCATCTAAACAAACTACCCTAGCCAGTTTTGTGTCCGTCTCATTCGAATAATCTTTTGTAGCTTCCTTATCTATATACTTATAATTTTGAATAATATTGTAATACATGATCTCTAACGCATCAATATCATAACAATGCCAACCTGATGGAGCCAAAGATTTATATTGACTTCCAGCGATCCCGATTAAGCCTAGTTTTGCATTGCTTTCGAAAATATCAGCAACAATTTTACCCCAATTCTTGGTATGAATTGTTATATCCTCATGCATAAAGCAAAGAATATCATATCGAGCCTGTTTTGCTCCCCGATTGTATATCTCACAGAGACCGATTTTTCCATTACTATTATCGAAGCTGATTACTTCAAATGGAACGCCTGCGTTAGTTTTAATATTATTTTCGACCTTCTCTAATAATGTTTTGCTCGTAGAAGCTATAATAATTGAAATCATATTTTTTAAATAAAACCCAAGACTTGAAGTTTACATTCAAGTACATCCTTTAAATAGCGATCAACAATTTTAAACCTCGTAGTACTTGTTATCCTTCGACGCTTATGCAAAGGAAAGAGTGTGTTGTAATGATATATCAGAAACATTAAGATGTATTTCCGCTCTATAATATTTGTTTTTTTTGAATAAAGTAAAACTAATGGCCTCATAAAGCTTTCATTATTATTCTTCTTAAGAAAATCATAAAAAATTTCCTGATGATACCTGCTTGTTTTGTATTGAGCTAAAGTAATCGCCACCGAATCAGGCGATGAAACTTCTTTTTGAATGACTGAATTTGAATGAATTCGATAACTTGTTAAACATTTATCTAAAAATACTATTTCTTGGTGATAGATGGCTAAAAAACCAATCCACCAATCGTAATACCCGTAATCTGGAAACGGTAAAGTTTTTTCTAAAAAAATAGTTTTCGCCAAAATGGTGTGCCCGGCAACAAAATTATTGATCAAGATAGACTTGTAATCTAAAAGATTAAAGTTTGGAGCCGCTAAGAGAAGTCTATTCATTGATAAGCCATCTTCATCTATCAATCTAGAATTTGAAAATATCATCCCTTTATCTCCAATATTCGCCATCAACTCCTCTATCTTATCCAAATCCCATATGTCATCTTGATCACAAATTGAAATGAATTCTCCCTTTGCCAACGTTATCGCTTTCTCGAAGTTTTTATTAAAACCTAAATTCTCAAGATTAAAAAATAAATTGATGTGAGCATAACGTGATAGATAGTCTGACAAAATTGATCTAGTGTTATCATCAGAGCAATCATCAACGATTACTATTTCTATGTTTTTATAGGTTTGAGCCACCAAGCTATCTAACTGATACTTTAAGTGCCTTTCACCATTGTATGTACACAGCACAATAGATATTAACGGGAGACTAGATCTATTCATCTCCAACGAAAGTAGCGAATCTATTTAAATACACCATAAGCAATTATTAAATTGTGCATATGCTTATTCTCTTAAATGTTAAAATGATTTGGTTAACCATTTGAAGTTGTATTTTTACGGCAAATGAGTTTTCAATAAGAAAATACGCCTTTTTAATGAAAGATATTAAAAATAAGAAATATGATTATTTGATTGTTGGTTCTGGTCTTTTCGGCGCAACTTTCGCTCATGAAATGACTAAAGCAGGAAAAAGCTGTTTAATTATTGATAAAAGAGATCATTCTGGCGGAAATATTCATTGCAAAAAAATTGAAGATATTAATGTACACTGGTATGGGGCTCATATTTTTCACACCAATGATAAATTTTTATGGGATTATGTAAATCAATTTGCTGAATTTAATCGGTATACAAATTCGCCTATTGCAAATTATAAAGGAGAGCTTTATAATTTGCCTTTTAACATGAATACTTTTTACAAACTTTGGGGAACAAAAACCCCGGAAGAGGCTCTAAAAGTAATCGCTAAACAAATACAGCATTTAGATATAGACGAACCAAAAAATCTTGAAGAGCAAGCTCAAAAGCTTGTTGGCACTGATATCTATGAAAAGCTAATCAAACATTATACAGAAAAGCAATGGGGAACTAAAGCTACAGACCTACCAGCTTTTATTATCAAAAGATTACCTGTAAGGTTCACCTTTGACAACAACTATTTCAATGATAAGTATCAAGGTATTCCTATTGGTGGCTATAATAAGATTATAGATGGATTGTTGAAAAATTGCGAAATCAAGCTAAATGTTGATTTTTTTGAGGACCGAAATTATTGGCTTAATATAGCCGAAAATATCGTTTTTACTGGCAAAATCGATGCATTTTACGACTTTCAGTTTGGTGAGCTAGAATATAGAAGCCTGAGATATGAATTGGAAATTCATGAAATCGATAACTATCAGGGAAATGCTGTAATCAATTTTACCGACGCGGAAACGCCATATACCAGAGTATATGAGCACAAGCATTTCGAATTTGGAACACAACCCAAAACAGTAATTACAAAAGAATATCCACTTAAGGGCATTAAAAATGCCGAACCATATTACCCTGTTAATAATGAAAAAAACATGTCTTTGTTGAGGAAATATCAGCTATTGGCAGAAAAAGAAACGAAGGTAATTTTTGGTGGACGATTGGCAGAATATAGATATTACGATATGCATCAGGTTATTGCTTCTGCATTAGCTAAATCTAAGGTTGAATTAAGAGGTGAATAAAGATTTAATTATATTTTCAGTTTTCCATAAGGATTTCGATAGTCCGAGTTGCGACTATATCCAGCCTATACAGGTAGGCAAAACTTTTTCCAAATTAGAATTAGGCTTTGTCTCAGATGATACAGGCGAAAATATAGCGCACAAAAATAAGACCTTTAGCGAACTAACGGCCTTATTTTGGATATGGAAGAACCTAGACACTATTGATACGAAGTGGATTGGGTTTTGCCACTACAGAAGGTATTTCGTACTACCAAAAATAAAAGTAAAGAAGAAACTATTTTCTAACAAGCAAATTATTGATCAAACAGAAAGCTATAACAAAAATTTTGATAAATCATTGTTAGAAGATGTTTGCTCGCAGCAATTAAAAGATAACGTCACAGAGGCGCTTTTAGCAGGAAGGATTATAGTTCCAAATCCAGCTCATCTTAGCTTAGAACTCAAAGTGAAGGCTACCATTAAAATGCACTACATCTATAATCATATTCCCGAAGACTGGCATTTAATGCGCACCACTCTAATAAAGTTATACCCAGATTACGAGTGTTCTTTTGATAGTTTCTTTGATCAAGAAACTAAAATGCATTGCTACAATATGTTTATTTCCAATACTAAAATCTTTAATGATTATTGTAGCTGGCTATTTTCAATTTTATTCGAACTTGAGAAAAAGATCAGGCTAAGCGAATATGAATATCAAAGGCGTGTTTTTGGTTTCTTTTCAGAGCGACTTTTCAACCTTTATGTTTTCCATAATAAATTACCAAAGCACGAACTTCCTGTTCTATTTTTTACCTAACTGCCACCAACGGCCCATTTAAGTTTCGTTTTGAGAATAACATGTGTCAAAGCGAAGGCCAATAAGTAAACAATTGCGAACCTCAAAATTGAATAGCCAATATTTTCTACGACGCTAAAAGTTGTGAAATTCCATTTATTCCATTTGAACACTTCAGGCAAAAGACGTATAATCAAAATCTGATGTATCAAATAGATACCGAAGGTTGTAGCTCTCGGTGTTAATTTTCTATCGATAAATTTAATACTGCCGATTTTAAGAAGTAAAAAAAACATGGTTAGTGAATAAGCTATATTCGAAATCCTTAGGGTATTATATTGATCATTGGAACCTTCATTAACAAGGTGAATAACTTCTAGACAGGACAAAACAAAGAAAGTGAGGTTAATGATGATTAACCAGCTCCACTTAAATTGCCTAACAAATGCCATCACCTTATCATAATAACGGTTTAGATACACTCCAAGCCATAAATAAAAAACAAATCCGAATAAAGCAGCAGAATGGTGGGTTACAAACCATTCTTGATAAAGGTTAACACTATATACCAAAGACACTACTCCCCATAATAGGCCAAACCAAAGGTTGTAGAGGTAGCGTTTAAAAATCAATAATATGCTGATACATATTAAAAAATTTAAAATGAACCAAAAGCTGCTTTCGAATAAAATATATCTGAACTGCTCTGCGAAATAGCCAAGTGGAGTCATTCCGCTAAAAAGATCATCCCCAGATTTTACATGCAATATCCAATTGTGTAGAAGATTTAGCATAACCAGAACAATGATCCAGAAAAGCCACGGTTTAATCGTATTCTTAAACCTTCTGCTTAGATATTGTAATGGTGTATATTCAGTAAACTTATAGTTGATCAAGAAGCCGCCAATAATAAAAAAAGCTATTGTAGCAAATTTCCAAAATTGCATAGCCATAATTTGTAACCAAGTATCAGCAGTGCTGGTATACTTTAAGCCCCACAATACTGCTGAGTGCTCATAAACTATCCCAATCATTGAGATACATCTAATAGTATCAACAAAATCGAAGCTCTTTTTTACAGGGATTTCATTCTTTTTTAATTCAATATCCATTAATAGTTTAGGTAGATAAAAGGCTAATATCAACTAAAAAAAAGAGTCCCGAATAAATTCGGGACTCTTTAACATTTATGTATGGGAAATATTACAATTTCCTAGCTACTTCTACTTGTTCGTAAGCTTCTACGATATCGCCAACTTCGATGTTGTTAAAGTTTTGAATGTTTAAACCACACTCGTAACCTTTATTCACTTCTTTCACATCATCTTTAAAGCGTTTCAATGATGCTAACTCGCCTGTGTAAACCACAACTCCATCTCTAACGATACGGATTTTGCTGTTACGGGTGATCTTACCATCCAATACCATACAACCTGCGATGGTACCCACTTTAGTGATTTTGAAGGTTTCACGAATTTCAACGTTAGCCACAATTTTCTCTTCAAATTCTGGATCCAACATCCCTTCCATTGCCGATTTGATCTCGTTGATCGCATCATAGATGATCGAATATAAACGGATATCGATTTGCTCGGCTTCCGCTAATTTACGTGCGCCTGTTGATGGACGAACCTGGAAACCGATAATGATCGCATCTGAAGCAGAAGCTAATAACACATCAGACTCTGAAATCTGACCAACACCTTTACTAATGATGTTGATTTGGATTTGCTCTGTCGATAATTTCAACAATGAATCGGCCAATGCCTCGATCGAACCATCCACATCACCTTTAACAATGATGTTAAGCTCTTTAAAGTTACCGATAGCCAAACGACGACCGATCTCATCCAAGGTAATGTGTTTCTGTGTACGTAAACCTTGCTCACGTTGCAACTGCATCCGTTTGTTTGCAATATCACGTGCTTCAGTTTCACTTTCTAAAGCGTTGAAACGGTCACCCGCTGTAGGTGCGCCTTGCATACCCAGAACCTGTACTGGCTGTGATGGGCCTGCAGATTCTACCTTCATACCACGTTCGTTGGTTAACGCTTTTACACGTCCGCTATAACTACCAGCCAAAATTGGATCTCCAACTCTCAAAGTACCAGCCTGAACCAATACTGTAGTTACAATACCACGACCTTTATCTAATGCTGATTCAATTACTGAACCTGTAGCTCTCTTATTCGGATTAGCTTTAAGTTCTAATAATTCAGCTTCTAATAATACTTTATCTAAAAGTAAATCTACATTTAAACCGCTTTTGCTTGAGATTTCTTGTGATTGATATTTACCACCCCAATCCTCAACCAAAATGTTCATTACTGATAACTGCTCACGAACTTTATCTGCATTGGCACCTGGTTTATCCACTTTAGTAAAAGCAAATACCAATGGTACGCCTGCTGCTTGTGCGTGGTTAATTGCCTCTTTTGTTTGAGGCATCACAGCATCATCCGCAGCAATAACGATAATGGCAATATCGGCAACCTTAGCACCACGGGCACGCATCGCTGTAAAGGCTTCGTGACCAGGCGTATCTAAGAAAGTTACTTTTTTGCCTGAAGGCGTAGTTACCATGTATGCACCAATGTGCTGCGTGATACCACCTGCCTCACCAGCAACCACATTTGCCTTACGGATATAATCCAGCAATGAAGTTTTACCGTGATCGACGTGACCCATAATCGTCACAACCGGGGCTCTTTCGATTAAGTCTGCTTCGTTATCAACTTCTTCAATTACGTTTTCTTCATCTTCATCTGGTTTAACGAATTGGATTTCGTAACCAAACTCATCAGCAACGATGGTTAAAGTTTCAGCATCTAAACGTTGATTGATTGATACGAACATGCCAAGACTCATACAAGTACCAATAATTTTGGTTACCTGAACATCCATCATGCTCGCCAACTCATTTGCCGTAACAAATTCTGTTACCTTTAATATTTTCGATTGAGATTCAAGCTCATTTGCTGCTTCTTCTGCATTATAAGCTACATCATCACGTTTCTGACGACGTAATTTAGCACGTTGAGCAAATTTACCAGACTTACCAGCTCCACTTAAACGGGCAAGCGTTGCTTTAATCTGATCTTGAATTTCTTTCTCAGTAGGTTCTTCCTTAGGTCCGCTAGGTGTAGCGTTTCTATTTTGGAAACCTGGTCTGTTATTATTTCTGTTTCCTTGATAAGGAGTTCCGCCTTGTCCGGCCGGTCTGTTACCTTGGTAAGGTGTGCCACTCGCTGGTCTGTTACCTTGATAAGGTTGACGTGGTTGCCCTGGCGCACCACCCTGGCCTTGGCCTGCAGGATTTTGCCCTTGTTGGCCTTGACCACCATGTTGCCCTGGCTGACCGGGAGCTCCGGGAGTTTTTTTACGTTTACGTTTACGTTTTGCAGCTTCACTATCGCTAGATGAGGCTACAGGACCATTTCTTCTATCTGGCGTAGTCGGTAAAACAATTTTACCAATAATATTAGGGCCAGTTAATTTAACAGTACGTGCTTTTATAACTTCAGGCTCATTACTTACCGGTTTAACCTCAGCAGGTTTTTCTTCCGCTTTAGGTTGTTCAACTGGTTTAGCTGGCTCTGGTGTTTTAACTTCTGGAGTAACTGGAGCTGATGGAGCAGGCTGAGCTACCGGAGCTTCTTCCTTTTTAACCTCTACAGGTTTTTCTTCTGCTTTTGGTTGCTCAACTGGTTTAGCTGGCTCCTCTGCTTTAGCGGCTGGTGCAGGTGGAGCAACAGGTGCTTCTTCCTTTTTAGAAGGACGCGTTTTCGAGTTAAGATCATTTAAATCGATCCTTCCTACAATTTTCACGCCTGGCAAACCGGTTTCCTCCGCTTTATCTTCAACCTTGGTTTCTTTCACTGGTTCTGCTGCCGCAGGAGCAGGAGTCTCTGTCTGAGGTGCTGGTGTTTCAGCAACCTTAGGTTTCTCTGCCGGAGGATTAAATGTCTGAGCATTCTTAATCAGAATCTCATCGCTTTTTTCAAAGTCGGTATTTTTCTTCGGCGCTTCTACTGGCTTTTCAGTCTCAGGCTCGTCACGACGTATTTTACCAATCACTATTTGTTTGGCTTCTTCTCTTACGATCTTATCTCCCTGATACTCTTTCAATAAGGCATTATACATGTCTCCCGTAAGTTTAAACATAGGGCTTTTCTCGGCAGAGAATCCCTTTTTGTTTAAAAACTCAACGGCCGTACCCATGCCTATATTAAGTTCTTTAATAGCTTTAATTAAAATGATTGGTTTGTCGTCTGACATTTAGCTCCTGTTATTTTATTCTTAATAATACAAAAGTAGTGTTTATTTGGCAATTACACCACTTATTCAAATTCTGACTGTAAAATCTGAACCACTTCTTTAATGGTTTCTTCTTCTAAGTCGGTGCGTTTTACCAAATCTTCTACTGTTAGTGCTAATACACTTTTAGCAGTATCGCAACCGATAGCCTTTAATTCATCAATAATCCAGCTATCAATCTCATCTGAGAATTCTTCTAGATCCACATCTTCGTCGCTTTCTTCACCAGCTTCACGATACACATCAATTTCATAACCGGTTAATTTACCAGCCAGTTTAATATTGTGTCCGCCACGTCCGATTGCCAATGAAACCTGATCTGGTTTTAAGTAAACCGATGCATGTTTAGTTTCATCATCCAATTTAATAGAAGTGATTTTTGCCGGGCTTAAAGCACGGGTAATATATAATGAAATGTTATTTGTGAAGTTAATCACATCAATATTTTCGTTTTTCAATTCGCGTACGATACCATGGATACGGGATCCCTTCATACCCACGCAAGCACCTACCGGATCAATACGATCATCGTAAGATTCTACCGCAACTTTAGCACGTTCACCTGGTTCACGAACAATTTTCTTAATGGTAATTAAACCGTCGAAAATCTCCGGAACTTCCAATTCGAACAAACGTTGTAAAAATTCTGGTGCTGTTCTTGAAATGATAATTTTTGGATTCGCGTTAATCATTTCTACTTTCGAGATTACAGCTCTCACAGAATCACCCTTTTTGAAATAATCCGCGGGAATCTGCTCAGTTTTAGGCATTAAAAGCTCGTTACCTTCATCATCTAAAACCAAAGTTTCTTTCTTCCAAACCTGATAAACTTCGCCGGTGATAATTTCACCTACACGATCTTTATATTTTTTGAAGATTTCGTCTTTCTCTAACTCCAATACTTTTGAAACCAATGTTTGGCGTGCAGCTAAAATCGCTCTGCGACCAAAACTCTCTAAGGTAATTTGCTCGATATAATCATCACCAACTTCTAAAGTAGTGTCTAATTTAGAAACCTCTGCAAGTTCAATTTCGAGATCGTCATCTTCAGAAAACCCATCCTCCATTACCTTTCTCGTTCTCCAGATTTCCAAATCCCCATTGTCCGGATTCACAATTACGTCACAGTTTTCGTCTGTTCCGTATTTTTTACGCAACATACTACGGAAAACTTCTTCCAACACACTGATCACCGTAGGGCGATCTATATTTTTAAAATCCTTAAACTCCTGAAAAGAGTCGATCAAATTAATTGTTGTAGTACTCATTTTTATTTAAATGAAATTAACACACTTGTTTCTAATATATCATTAAACGGCACTTCTGTTTGTACGGTAGCCGCTTTTTTCCCTTTTTCTTTAACCGATTCTTCAATTATTAGGTTATCTTCTGTAACCGATAAAAGTTTTCCTTCTTTTTTAAGCCCACCGTTTAATTTAATACTTAAAGTGCGTCCGATATTTTTAACATATTGGCGATTTAACTTCAAAGGCTCGCCAACACCCGGCGAAGAAACTTCTAAATTATAAGCTTGCTCGATTACGTTTTCTTCTTCTAAATGAAAACCAACATGCCTGCTTATGGCTACACAATCCTGTATGCTAATACCTTCGTCACCATCAACATGAATAATTAATTTATTGTTTGGCAACATTTTCACCTCAACCAGAAAAAGCTCTGGCCGATCTGCAATTTTTTCCTCTACAAGGGCTGCAACTCTCTTTTCTACCTGCATATTTTAACCTGATTTCATAGAAAAAGGGGACACGGTCCCCTTCTCTTTTCTTCGATTACGATGCAAATGTAAGAAAATTATATGTAAAATCAAACATCGCCCTTAATTATTCTGCTGATTCTTACCGCTTAAGTAGTTCTTTTTGTGGTTGTAGATTATAATTTGCCTTGCCTGTAATCAATTTCCCGGCATTGCCAAATTGCACATCAATATAACTCTCTACGATGTAGGTGCTACCTTCGGTAAAAGGCTCACCGGGCAAAAAAACAATGGAGTCTCCTGCGAATTTAAATTTCCCCGAAACCAGAATATCATCTTGTAAACTATCCAATTCTCCAGCCTGTTTGAACACAGATACCAACTTATTCGAATCGGCATCATTTAAATATGCATTTCTAACCTGCAACAGGCTCGACTCATCAAAATTTTTAATTATAATTGACGTACTATCACTAGAAAACTTAATTGATGGTTTGTTGTTTGAACCAGAACATGAAACAATAAACGATGTTATTACAACAGAAGCCAAAAATTTAAATAAGCTTTTAAACATTCACAAAATTAAACATTATGAGATTAATTATCGAAATCCTTTTAATGGGATTAGCCTTTTTTATCGGCGCAAAACTGGTACCTGGAGTCGAGGTATCTGGCTATACAAGTGCGCTTATTGCCGCAATTTTAATAGCCCTGGCAAATGCTACTATCGGTTTTATTTTAAGATTGCTGACTTTCCCGATAAACTTTTTAACCTTGGGCTTAGTCTCTTTCATCATTACCGTTTTGATGATTCTTTTGGTAGATAATATGATGACCTCTTTCAATACATCGGGTTTTCTGGCAGCTGCTTTCCTAGCTATTATTGTTGCCTTAATTAAAGCTATTTTCGGCGCAATAGCAGGAGATAAAGATTAGTACTTAGGCCTGAGTCTGTAGTCTTCAATCGATTTAGACTCTGGACTATAGACTCTGGGCTGAGGACTATCTAATCACTTCCCTCGAAATCACCATTTTCTGAATTTCTGAAGTTCCTTCGTAAATCTGGGTAATTTTAGCATCACGCATCAAACGTTCTACGTGATATTCTTTTACGAAACCGTAACCACCATGAACCTGTACCGCTTCAATGGTTACATCCATGGCCACTTTAGAAGCAAATAACTTCGCCATTGAACCTGCCTGCGTGTAAGGCAAACCTTGATCTTTTAACCACGCCGCCTTATAAACCAATAACCTGGCGGCTTCAATCTGCGTCGCCATATCCGCTAATTTAAAAGCAATAGCTTGATGCTCGGAAATTGGCTTACCGAAAGATTTACGTTCTTTTGAATACTGAGTAGCCAATTCAAAAGCACCTTGCGCAATACCTAAAGCTTGCGCAGCAATACCAATCCTTCCGCCTTCCAAAGTTTTCATTGCAAACTTAAATCCGAAGCCATCTTCCCCTATCCTATTTTCTTTAGGCACTTTAACATCGTTGAACATTAAAGAATGGGTATCAGACCCCCGAATCCCGAGTTTATTTTCCTTGGGACCAATTGTAAATCCCTCCATTCCTTTTTCTACGATAAAAGCATTGATTCCTTTATGTCTTAATTCGGGATGGGTTTGCGCAATGACCAGATATGTTGATGCAGTACCACCGTTAGTAATCCAGTTTTTGGTTCCGTTTAACAAATAATAGTCGCCTTTATCTTCGGCAGTTGTTTTTTGAGAGGTAGCATCAGATCCGGCCTCAGGCTCTGATAAACAGAAAGCACCGATTTTTTCTCCTGTAGCCAAAGGCTTCAAATATTTTTCCTTTTGTTCTTCACTTGCATAAGCCTCCAAACCGTAACAGACCAACGAATTGTTTACAGAAACCACCACCGATGCAGAAGCATCAATCTTGGAAAGCTCTTCCATCACCAACACATAGGAGATGGCATCAAGTCCGCTTCCGTTATATTTTTCACTCACCATCATCCCTAAAAAACCAAGTTCTCCCAGTTTTTTAACTTGTTCGGTAGGAAATTTTTGATGCTCATCTCTTTCGATTACACCAGGCTTCAATTCTTGCTGCGCAAAATCGCGGGCGGCCTGCTGGATCATTAACTGTTCTTCACTTAATTCGAAATGCATAACATTTATGTATAAAAGGTTAGTAAACAAATGTAACATTTCAAATCAGAATTACTATGGCTGCATAGTAATATTTTTAACAACTTACATCCGCTGGGGTTTTCTTTAAGCAGCATCCTTCTTGGCTGTTCTGCTGAGCGTAGTTGAAGCACAGCCGAAAAGATATATCAAACAGCGTGTAAAAACACCCAAATAGTTATTTGATTTTGGCTTCCTTACTTAAAACAATTAATAAACTGATGCTTCCAAGAAAAAGAATAAGTAGAACCTGCGAAGAGTGAATAATGGTTGCATAAGCTAAGCCATCTTTAAATGATACGCCGTATAATATTAATGCCTGGGCAACAACCCAATGAAAAACCCCAATTCCACCCTGAACAGGTGCAGCCATGGCAAAACCCGAAAATACAACCGCTGTAAAGGCGGCGTCAAAATGCAGGCCTGATGTGGATGGAATAGCCGAAAATGCAAAACACATAGACAATAAGTAAAACGTCCAAATACCAAGCGTGTAAACCAGGAACAAACCTTTTTGCTTCAATTTCCTGTAGGAACCGAAGCCTTGACGAAGATTTACAAAAACCCTCAGCAATTTTTTGCTAAACTTTTGCCGAAGAAAATAAATGCAGATAAAAATTATACCAACCAGTAAAACGGCTATGCCGATCAGCCAAAGCAAACCTATATTTGAAATTTTATAGAAAAGATTGAGGTAGATGGTATCGTGCAAAAATCCGGAAACCAGATCATATTGAAACATCACCATTGCAGCAGCGGTGAGCAGAAGCACGAGTACATCGAAAAGCCGCTCGGTTATTACTGTGCCTACTGAAGCAAACATAGGCACGATTTCCACTTTCTGCATCACCGAACAACGCCCGATTTCACCGAAACGAGGCAAGGCTAAATTAGCTAAATAACCAATGATTACAGCATGATAGGTGTTCCAAAACCTAACATTGTAATGGATGGATTTGTAGAGCATTTGCCACCTCAATGCTCTTAAAACATGTGCTATTAAAACAGAGATAGCAGAGGTAACTACCCAAAAATAGTTTGCTTTTTTAATTTCTAGCCCTATCCTAGCCAAATCCTGACCTCGAAATGCTAAGTACAAAACACCCATTCCTATTAAAAACAGGATGATGTACTTAAGCGCTGTTTTTAGGTCAAATGTCACAAAGTTATTTTAGCAAATGGTTATTATCATCAGGAAATACAAGTATCGGATTATATTTTTTAGCCTCTTCAATTGGGAGAGCGCCATAAGACATGATAATTAGTACATCACCTAACTGTGCCAAACGAGCCGTTGCGCCATTTAAGCAAATGGTTCCAGTACCGCGTTCGCCTTTTATTACGTATGTTTCAAATCTGGCTCCGTTATTATTATTTACAATCTGCACCTTTTCATTGGCAATAATATTCGCTGCATCCATTAAATCTTCGTCAATCGTAATACTACCCACGTAATTCAATTCGGCCTGCGTTACTTTAACACGGTGTATTTTCGATTTTAATATTGTGATAACCATTTGGCAAAGTTAGTAATCAGTTTGGAGTTTTCAGTCATCCGTCTGGAGTTTCAAATCCTTGAATCCAAAAATGAATTTAAAATTAGAAAGTAAAAGAATATCATTCAATGTAATAGAGACGCCATATTACTCTTTCTTTATACATGTTCCCTTATCTGATTATCATGTTATCGATTAACCTTGTTGAACCCACTTTAGCGGCCACCAGTGCAATAATGTTCAATTCGTTTTTCGATTTTGCCGGCTCCAAAGTATTGCCATTCGCGATGGTGAAATAATCTAAATCAATCCCACTAAGGTTTTGATAAAATAATTTGGCCCTATTTTCGAGTTCCGTTAACGGAAGCTTTTCAAAATTATTGATCACAAATTGGAGCGATTTACTCAACACTAAAGAATTTTCACGATCAATAGCAGTTAAGTGGATATTGCGGCTACTCATGGCAAGACCATCCTCTTCTCGAATAATTGGGCAAGTGATCAGGATAATGGGTAAATTAAAATAAGCCACCATATTTTTGATCATGAGCACTTGTTGAAAATCTTTCTGACCGAACATGGCTACATCTGGTTCAACTGCATCAAAAAGTTTTTTCACGATTTGAGTTACGCCTTGATAGTGACCTTTTCTAAAAGCACCTTCTAACAAAAACTCTGCATTTCCTAAATCAATATGCCAATTTTCATCAGCACCTTGCGGATACATTTCTTCTACAGTAGGCATAAAAACACCATGGCAACCCGCCTGGTTCAACATGGCTAAATCATGTTCGATGGGGCGAGGGTATTTCTCTAAATCCTTGGGATCAGTAAATTGGGTAGGGTTTACAAAAATGCTACAGATAATAATATCGGCACTTTCTTTGGCCAAATCAATTAAAGAAATATGGCCATTATGCAAAGCACCCATTGTAGGTACAAGTGCTATTTTTTTACCCGATGCTTTTAAAGGATTTAAGAAAGCCTTAAGCGCTGATTTGGTTTTAAATATTTCCAATTGGACAATCTAAGTTAAAGCAGTAAAGGTGTAAAATAATCTAAACGAAAGCAAACAAATGGTTGCCTATATTGATAAATAGTATTATTATGCTTACCTTTGCAGCTCATTATCTTTTATTTAACTTAATATTTTCTTAGAATATGGAGATGGCAAAAACGAAGCTGCTGATTGTTACAAACGAGATGTCGCCTTTCCTCGAGCTTACTAAAATTTCTGAAATCACACGTCAATTACCACAGGCGATGCAAGAAAAAGGATTCGAAATCCGCATCTTGATGCCAAAGTTCGGTAACATCAACGAAAGAAGAAATCGTTTACACGAAGTAATCCGCTTATCGGGAATGAACATCATTATTGATGACAACGATAACCCCTTAATTATTAAAGTAGCATCCATCCCAGCTGCACGCATGCAGGTTTACTTCTTAGACAACGAAGAGTATTTCCAACGCAAACAAGTATTTAGAGATGCGAGTGGTAAATTCTTTGACGACAATGATGAACGCACCATTTTCTTTTGCAAAGGCGCTTTAGAAACTGTTAAAAAATTAGGTTGGGCTCCAGATATCGTTCACTGCCATGGCTGGATGAGTTCTTTAGTTCCTGCTTACATTAAAACAACTTACAAAAACGATCCAACGTTTAAAAATTCTAAAGTTGTTTACTCAGTTTATGAGGATTCGTTTGAAGAAAAATTGAACGCTTCTTTCGCCAAGAAAGCGGTAATGGCCAACATGACTGAAGAGGATACAAAAGCTTTCTTACCTTCTGATTGTAATAGCATGCACATTGGAGCGGTAACTCACTCTGATGCAGTAGTATTAGCAGATGAAAACTTAGATGCAGCTGTGTTAAAATTTGTTAAAGATTCTAATAAGCCAACATTAGCTTTTAACTTAACCGAGAATTTTGAAAACTTCTATAATTTTTATGAAGAAATTTCAAATGACGAATTGGTTTCTCTTGCTTAATTAAGGTATTATTATTTAAATATGAAATTTACAAAACAAGACTTATTAACCCTGTTGATAGGTCTTTTTCTTTTTGCATCGTGTAAAAACCCTGATGGTGTGGGTTTAGATGTGGATCCAGGTACTGCTATTACCGGAACATTGGTCAATAATGAACCTATCAGATCGCAAACTATTAAAGAAGGCGATGTGAACACATCAGGCTTAACGGGCTATCCCTTAGGATACATGGTTGATCCTATTTTCGGCAAAACGGAGTCTAGTGTTGCAATGACTGTTGTTCCTGATGTACTGAGTAAAGATTTTGGAACAACACCTGTTTTAGATTCTGCAATATTGGTGTTAAACCTTGGAAGCCAGTTTTACGGAGATACAGCAACTACCAAATATAGTATTGATGTTTATCAGTTGACGAATAAAATCACCAAGTACAAGAGTTCTGATCTGCAGGCGCATAATGCTCAACTATTAGGCAATTTTAACAGTAAAATCTTCCCGAAAACAAAGATCAAAGTATTTGATATTGTTGCCGGAAAAGCAGATACGTTGAAAACTGTACCCGCACAAATCAGGATTAAACTGGATAAAGATTTTATACAATCTACCATCTTGAACCTGGCTCCTGCTGCAACATCTACTGAAGCTAAGTTTGTTGACTATTTCAAAGGATTATATGCTGAGGTAAACAAACAGAACACTACAGGTTCTGGGGGCGTAGCGTTTTTAAACTTTGCAAGTACAAGTTCGTATCTGCAATTGGTTTATAAAAAAACCAATACCACAAATGGCAAAGATACGGTATCGGTAAATTTCCCTTTAGCAGCAACTAACGCCGCAGCGAATATCAAACATGATTATACCGGAACCGAGGTAGCTACTCAATTGCTTCCAGCAAATGCAAATACGCAGTATAACGTTACTTACCTACAAGGTTTAGCGGGCTTAAAAACGAAGATTTCTTTCCCGACACTCGCTAACTTTACCAACACTTATGGCAAGGCTCTGGTAAATAAAGCAGAACTGGTTATTGATTTAAGCGCTGGTACTTTCGCCAATCCATTTGCACCTGCACAGCGACTTTCACTATATCGTTGGGATATTGCCGAGCAGCCTACATTTTTACCAGATAATAATCCTAATGATCCCCGGTCATCTATTACTGGGCCTTATTTCGATGGATATTTTGATTCATTAAAGAATAGATATGTATTTATTGTAACATCGTACGTACAAGATCTTATCGATAAAAAATTAACTGATTATGGTACGTTCTTGGCTCCAACATCATTGATAACACCTGCATCACCAACAAATGCCTATGTTTTGCCTGATGTTACATCGGCAGGCAGATCGGTAATAGGATCTGCAGGAAACGCCACTAACAAAATCAAACTCAATATTTATTATACCAAAATAAATTAAGAATTCAACATTCTGAAAGCGCTGCAACGATGATAAATGGTTGCAGCGCTTTTTTTTTGCGCTGTAAATTTTTGTTTACAATACAAAACAAACGTTTGTTTAGTATATTCGTGCAATTTATTATACTCAAATTATGTGTGGAATTGTAGGCTACATAGGCTATAGAGAAGCTTGGCCAATAGTGCTTAAAGGTTTAAAAAGACTGGAATACCGAGGTTATGATAGTGCGGGTATCGCACTTATGAACCAAAGCGGACAACATATTTATAAAAAAGCTGGCAAGGTTGCTATATTAGAAGAATTCGCTGAAGATCAAGATCGTACTGGTTCAATAGGAATGGGGCATACCAGATGGGCGACCCATGGTGTACCATCCGATCGAAATTCTCATCCGCATACTTCGAATAATGGCAAACTTTCAATCATCCATAATGGAATCATTGAAAACTACGCCACACTTAAAGAAGAACTAACAGGCCGTGGGCATGAGTTCAAAAGTGATACCGATACAGAAGTTTTGATTCATTTGATCGAGGAGATTCAAAAAATAGAACAAATCGATCTATTGGAAGCTGTTCGTTTATCGCTACACCAGGTTAGCGGAGCTTACGCTATTGTGATTATGGATAAAGAGAATCCAGACCGCTTAATCGCAGCCAGAAAAGGTAGCCCGATGGTAATTGGCGTTGGCAAGGGTGAATATTTTATTGCCTCTGATGCTACTCCAATCATAGAATATACAAAAAATGTGATCTACCTAAAGGACAATGAAATTGCATTGATCACTAAAAATGATCTTTTAGTTAAGCAATTGGATAATGTTGTTCAGACACCTCTTATTCAAGAGTTAGAGCTTAAGCTAGAAATGCTTGAGAAAGGCGGCTTTGACCATTTCATGCTAAAAGAAATTTACGAGCAACCTAGATCGATAAAAGATTGTATGCGCGGCCGCATTTATCCGGAGGAAGGAAAAGTTCAATTAGGCGGGATAAAAGAATTTGCCGAGAAATTAAAAAATATAGACCGAATAATCATCGTGGCCTGTGGTACCTCTTGGCATGCTGGTTTGGTTGGGGAATATTTGATTGAAGAATACGCCCGGATCCCTGTTGAAGTGGAATATGCTTCAGAATTTAGGTACCGTAATCCAATCATCACAGAGAAAGATGTAGTAATTGCCATTTCGCAATCTGGCGAAACAGCAGATACCATGGCTGCCATTGAAATGGCCAAAGAACGTGGAGCCACTATATTTGGCATCTGCAACGTGGCCGGTGCCTCAATTCCAAGACTATCACATGCTGGTGTGTATACTCACGCCGGACCAGAGATTGGTGTAGCATCAACTAAAGCTTTTACGGCCCAGGTCACTGTACTTACATTGATGGCTTTTTACATGGCGCAGCAAAGAGGCACGATTACCACGTCAAAAATGATCGAGCTGCTTACCGAGCTTGATAATATTCCAGAGAAAATCCAAAAGGCCCTTGAGTCTAACGATATCATCAAACAAGTGGCGGAAAAAATAAAAGACTCTACAAATTGTTTATTTTTAGGTAGAGGAAGTGGTTTCCCAGTTGCATTAGAAGGTGCGTTAAAGCTTAAAGAAATTTCTTACATCCACGCAGAAGGCTATCCTGCTGCCGAAATGAAGCACGGCCCAATCGCTTTAATCGATGAGGAGATGCCGGTAGTGTTTATTGCAACACAAAATTCATCATACGAGAAGGTAATCAGCAATATTCAGGAGGTTAAAGCCAGGAAAGGAAAAGTAATTGCAATCGTAACCGAAGGTGATACTGAAGTGAAAAAAATGGCAGATTATTGCATCGAAATTCCTGATGCGAATGAAGCTTTCTTACCATTATTGGCCACTATACCTTTACAACTATTATCCTATCATATTGCGGTAATGAGAGGTTGTAATGTAGATCAACCAAGAAATCTGGCAAAATCAGTTACTGTAGAATAAAATCATTAGACCTGCTCTTGAAAATTGAGCAGGTCTAATCATAAAGTTTCTCATATTTCAAGACCTTCTTATTATCCCATTTAATCGTCAAGGCTCTATTGTCGATCTGTAAAATCCGCGCTTCCCGGTTTAATTTAGGGTAGGTAATGATAACCGTACTATCCCGAATTTCATATTTCGCTAGTTCACTATCTGGATCTACATCATAATAATATTTTTCCCTAATTTCAAATGTATGCTGATTTTTGGAAGATGATACTGTTTTCCACCTGCCATATATTTTGAAGGGCTTCAAATTTTCAGAAGGTTTCTTCCCAATTGTAAGGCTCCAGGATGAGGAAAACTCAGTGCTTTTTTCTTCGTTATAACCTATCGTGGCTTCCTTCAAAAAAAGTTCTTTATCATAAGCTTTAATTTGTTTCCCTAAACTATCTGTAAGTGTAATTTTAAAACCTGCCGGAAACTGTAAACTATCTACTTGAATAATTGGCGTAATAAATCTTTCGCTTCTACCTGGGAGTAGCATTACGGTATCAATACAATTAAACTCATTGTTTAAGCTACTATCCTGAATAATGCTTGCATTGGAATATCTAAAATCAACAATGGCAATAAGTTTTGTATCTCCCTGATTATAGATATCAATTGATTTAAAACCATCCTCATAGCTGGGCGCGTCTCTCTTTTGAGTTGTTGCAACAAAACCAAAAAGAGAAGCGAACAGCAATGCCTTCGATAGCACGGCCTTAGCTTCAAATCGATCTGGCCGATTAAGACACAGGTAAGAAAAAAGTACACTTGTTAACGCAATATAGTCTGTGTAATCTACGGTTCTAAAGGTTTTAAAACCGAATAAATTTATAAAATCAATTACAGGCTGTGCACATTCCGCTTTCCAAAAACAAAAAAGCACTGCTGTGCCAATATGTACTTGTTTTGCCCTATCTGGAAAAACAACACTCCAAAAAAATGGGAAAGCAAACAGACCAACAAAATCTGATAGCTTCCCCGTAAAGGTATTGTGAAAAATATACTTAAGATAAAAATCGTTGATAATTAAAAGTGAAATTGATAATACAAAAAGTGGATGTACCAATTTGTTTTTATTACCCATAAAGACCTTTAGAAAGGTAAATCTCCATTTTCATCTGATGGGCCAATGGTAAACTCATCCTGAATCTTCGACTCTGTACTTTGCGGCACCGCGGTAGTAGGACTTTGCTCAAAGTCACTTTTTCTACCTAACATCGTGAAATTTTCCGCAACAATTTCGGTAACATATTTCTTTACCTTCTCTTTGTCTTCAAAAGAACGTGTTCTGAGTTTGCCTTCAATATAAACCAATTTTCCTTTTTGAAGATATTTTGATGCTACCTCTGCAAGGCCACGCCACAATACAATATTATGCCATTCGGTTTGTTCAACTCTTTTTCCATCCTTGTTATAGGTTTCTGATGTAGCTAAAGGAAAACTGGCTACAGTTACGCCGCCATCTAAATGACGTACTTCCGGGTCTTTGCCTAAGTGGCCTACTAAAATAACTTTGTTGATGCCAGACATAAATATTTTGGTTAGTTTTTTTTATAAATAATGAAATCCCCCCAATGGTAAGTTACTCCATTTTATTTCTCCTAAAGATATTCTTTTATAAAATCATGAATTACTTTCGGTTGTGGCAGATCATCCAGTTCACTTAAGGAAACCCAATAGAGTTCCTTTTGTTTACTAAAGTTAAATATATAATTTTTTAATGCAAAAAAACGTAAATGGATAATTTGGTGTGATAATATATGTTTTTTCGTAGCGATAAATGATACCTCAGCTCCTGATCCAAATGTAGATTTTAGTTTTTCTTCAAAAGAAATGTCTGTCCAAGGGATCTGCTCCTCCACGTCAATGCTGGGAAAATCATACAAATGCTGCCAGATATCACCAGCCTGACGTTCCCTAATCAAAACCTTCTCATCTGATTGGCAAACAAAATAGTCTAAAAAACGATGTTTTTGCGCTGCCTTTTTAATCTTAACAGGTAAGGCATTAACCAGGTTATTTTTCAGCGCATAGCAACTTTGATTTAATGGGCAAACGTTACAGTTGGGAGATTTCGGCTTGCATTGTATTGCCCCAAATTCCATAATCGCCTGGTTGTACAAAGCAGGATCTCCCTGATACAACAATTCATTCGCCAAAGCAAAGAACGTCTTCTTTCCTGCCGGAGAATTAATTGCTGTACTGATTCCGAAATATCGGGCAAGTACCCTGAACACATTTCCATCAACAACAGCTCTAGCTTCTCCTGATGAAAATGAAGAAATTGCTGCAGCCGTGTACTCACCAATCCCCTTTAACTTTAGTAGTTCATCATGCAGGCTTGGGAAGATTCCATTGAAATTATTGACTACAATTTGCGCAGTTGCATGCATATTTCTCCCTCTGGAGTAGTAACCTAATCCCTGCCAGAGCTTCAAAACTTTTGTTTCTGTAGCAGCTGCAAAGTCTTGTACAGTTGGAAAGTTTTCTAAGAATTTATTGAAATACGGTAAGCCTTGTTCAACACGGGTTTGCTGTAGTATAATCTCTGATAACCAGATAGTATAGGCATCTTTTGTATGCCGCCAAGGCAAATCTCTTTTGTTTGATTGATACCAATTTATCAATTCATTTTGAAATGTCATTACTGCAAATTACGGTCTAATTATCGGTTTAAAAAAAAACTTGCAATCGAGTGATAACTTAACTGATAAAAAAATCATCTTTTATTTCCCTATCTCATTAAAAAGCAATACTTTTGCAACCCCAAAACAGTAGTAATATAAAACACAATATATATAAATAAGTAAATATGACTAAGGCAGATATTATTTCAGAAATATCAACAAAAACCGGAATTGAGAAGGTTGATGTACAGGAAACAGTTGAGGCATTTTTCAAAGTTATCAAAACGAGTATGATTGGCGGTGAAAATGTTTATGTAAGAGGCTTCGGAAGCTTTGTTGTTAAAAAGAGAGCGCAAAAAACTGCTAGAAACATCTCTAAAAACACTGCAATAATTATCCCAGAACATTTTGTACCTAGCTTTAAACCAGCAAAAGTTTTTGTTGATAAAGTGAAAAGCAACTCTAAAAAAATTAGCGTAGAAGCCTAAGTCTTAATTTATGAATAGCAGCATAAGATCAAAACAAATCATCATTATCGGAGCAGTTTTATTGCTTGTTGCTTTTTTATTTACCAGAGACATTAAAGGTTTAGTTAAACCAACTGAAGAGAACGGAAAAATGCCTGCAAGCGGCCAGATGGCTGGAGCAGAAAGTTCTCCTACTTCATCTGTACTTAGTATCGAAACTTCTTCTACCGCTGCAAAGAATGTGCTAAACAAAAATTTAGCTACTGATATTACCGCATTAGAAAATAGTTATAAAGGCGCTAAGGGAACAGAGAAACTTGATTTTGCAAAACAACTGGCTCAGAAATGGGATGATGTTGAGCAAATCACACCATCAGCACTTTATTTAGAAGTTGTTGCGCAAGGCGAACCATCAACTAAAACATGGTTGGCTGCAGGAAACCAATTTATAAAGGCTTTTGAAAGTACACAGGATAGCTTGGCACAACCGGCATTATTGCAAAAGGCTAATACATCTTACAAAAAAGCATTAGAAACAGACTCTACGAATATAGAGGCAAAAACAGGTTTAGGTGTTACGATAGTAAACGGTTTGGGCGCACCAATGCAAGGTATTGCAATGCTGCTTGAAGTGGTTGCTAAAGAGCCTAAAAATGTTAAGGCTAACATGAACTTAGGAATCTTTTCTATTAAATCAGGTCAATTTGATAAAGCGATACCGCGTTTCAAAACAGTTATTGCAACATCACCAACACCTGAAGCTTACTTTTACTTAGGCACAGCCTTGGAAAATTTAGGCAGAAACAAAGAAGCAGTTGATGCTTACTTAGACAGCAAAAAATTAGCAGCTAACCCAACTTTATCATCGTTCATTGATAAAAAAGTGGCTGAACTAAAGAATAAAAATTAATTAACGGATTAATAAAAACATTTAAAACTTAAAACTATGCCAAGCGGTAAAAAAAGAAAAAGACATAAAATGGCTACCCACAAACGTAAAAAACGTTTAAGAAAAAACAGACATAAGAAAAAATAGTTTCTTATTTTGATTAAGCCTTTTAAGCCTCATAGTGTAAACTGTGAGGTTTAAAGTATTTATGTGATTTTTTTTTCTCATGATAAAAGGCTACTTCAAAGTTTTTTTTACGTTTACTATCCATTTGTTAATAGGCGAAAGCCTTAAATCTGTAGCTGTTGGTAAAAGAATTAATTATCAATTCGACTCCTGCCGGAGTTACCATAGCGTTGATTGAAGACAAACAACTTGTTGAGCTTCACAAAGAACAAATCAATAATAACTACGCCGTAGGCGATATTTATTTAGGCCGCATAAAAAAAATTATGCCCGGACTAAATGCTGCTTTCGTAGATGTTGGTTATGAAAAAGATGCTTTTTTGCATTATTTCGATTTGGGCCCTCAGGTGCAATCTTTAATTAAGCTAACTAAGATCAAGCGTAATGGCTCGGTTACAGGCACATTATTAGATAATTTAAAGCTAGAAGCCGATATAAACAAGGCAGGCAAGATTTCTGATGTGCTTTCCAAAAACATGCTCCTTCCGGTACAAATTGCAAAAGAGCCAATTTCTACAAAAGGTCCACGTTTGAGTTCCGACATTTCGATTGCCGGCAGGTATGTGGTACTGGTGCCATTCTCCAATACCATATCTGTATCAAAAAAAATTAAAAGTAATACCGAACGTAATCGCTTAAAAAAGATTATTGAAAGTATTAAGCCTCAAAATTTTGGGGTAATCATCAGAACCGTCTCTGAAGGCCGTGGAGTTGCCGAAATGCAAAAAGATCTTTTAGATCTAATTGCTAAATGGGAAAACTTCATTAAAAAGCTGCCTTCAACAGAGCCCTCAAAGCGAGTTTGGGGCGAAATGGACAGATCTTCTACGTTGATTCGTGATATTCTGAATCCTGATTTTACGAATGTTTACGTGAGCACACCTGAGCTTTTCGACGATATCCGTTCTTATGTACATGATATTTCTCCAGAAATGGAAAAAATCGTGAAGCTTTATAAGCAAAAAGAACCCATGTTCGATCACTTTGGGATAGAAAAGCAAATTAAAAATGCTTTCGGAAAAACAGTAAACCTACCGGGTGGAGCCTACTTAGTTGTAGAACATACCGAAGCACTTCACGTCATAGATGTGAACAGTGGAAACCGTACTGCCAGTAAAGAAAACCAAGAGGAAAATGCTTTACAGGTAAACAAAGAGGCGGCTAAAGAAATTGCTCGTCAGTTGCGCTTGCGTGATATGGGCGGCATTGTGGTAATCGATTTTATCGATATGCACAAGCCTACAAACCGTAAAATGCTATTCGATTATTTGCGTGAGCTGATGTTATTGGATAGAGCGAAACACACCATTTTACCTCCAAGTAAATTTGGTTTGGTTCAGATCACCAGACAACGTGTTCGTCCGGAGATGAATATTGTTACGGTAGAAAAATGTCCAGCCTGTGGAGGTACAGGAGAAATTAAAGCCAGTATCGTTTTGATGGATGATATTGAAAATAACCTGAATTATATTTTACGTGAACAGAATGAAAAAGGCGTAACCCTTTGCGTTCATCCTTACATAGAGGCTTATATAACCAAAGGGATTTTTAATTTACAGCGACGTTGGTTTTTTAAATATGGCCAATGGATCAAAGTAAAAGCTCAATCATCGTATTATCTAAACGAATTTCACTTTATCTCATCAAAAGATGAGGAGATAAAATTATAACTCAAAACATTTACTCAAAGCCTGAACTTTAAACGTTCAGGCTTTTTTGTTTAAAAGTGATTTAGCTTTTGCGAGCTTTAACACTTAAATTCGTAAATCTAAAATCAAGAATCACTTGGCAAAAACTAAAACAGCATTCTTCTGTCAGAGCTGCGGCTACGAATCGGCAAAATGGTTGGGTAAATGCCCCTCATGCAACCAATGGAATACCTTTGTAGAAGAAGTTATTGAAAAAAATGCATCATCAGTACCCACCTGGAAAACAGAAACCAGCGTCAGGAAATTAAGTAAACCCAGCAAGGTGGATGAAATTGAATCATCTATTGAAAGAAGAATTTTAACGGGTGATAAGGAGCTTGACCGCGTTTTAGGCGGTGGTTTGGTAGAAGGCTCATTAGTGCTTATCGGTGGAGAACCAGGGATAGGGAAATCAACATTAATGCTACAACTGGCATTGAACCTTAAAGGCAAAAAAATACTCTACATTTCCGGAGAGGAAAGTGAGCAACAAATAAAAATGCGGGCAGAAAGAATTAAAGAAAGTCCGTCTGCTGATTGCTATATCCTGACAGAAACATCTACCCAGAATATTTTTAAACAAATAGAAATTTTGGAGCCAGAAATTTTAGTGGTAGACTCCATCCAAACTTTGCATTCTTCGCACATCGATTCTACTCCCGGAAGTGTATCGCAAGTGAGAGAATGTACTGCAGAGCTTTTACGCTTTGCGAAGGAAACTGGGGTTCCTGTATTTTTAATTGGCCACATTACAAAAGATGGCGCCATTGCTGGCCCAAAAATACTCGAACACATGGTAGATACTGTTTTGCAATTTGAGGGCGACAGACACCATGTTTACCGCATCTTACGTTCGATCAAAAACCGTTTTGGAGCCGCAGCCGAACTTGGAATTTACGAAATGCAAGGGAGCGGTTTGAGAGAGGTTTCCAACCCATCAGAAATTCTTTTATCGCAACGAGATGAGGAGCTTAGTGGAATTGCTGTATCTGCTATGTTGGAAGGTGCCAGACCAATGTTAATAGAGACCCAAGCACTGGTGAGTGCTGCCGCATACGGAACTCCGCAAAGATCTGCAACTGGCTTTGATACCAAAAGGATGAATATGCTCTTAGCAGTACTTGAAAAACGTTGTGGTTTTAGGCTAAGTACACAAGATGTATTCTTGAATATCGCTGGCGGAATTAGGGTGGAAGATCCCGCAATCGACTTAGCAGTTTTAATCGCGATCATTTCATCACAACAGGATATTCCAATATCATCGAAAAACTGCTTCGCTGCAGAGGTAGGTTTATCTGGAGAAATAAGGGCGGTAAATAGAATAGAACAACGAATTGCAGAGGCAGATAAATTGGGCTTTGAAACGATCTATATTTCTAAATACAATTTAAAAGGTATTGACATTGCTAAATATAGCCTGGAAATTAAAGCGGTAAGCAAAATTGAGGAAGTTTTTGGAATGATATTCGGTTAGATATGCGCGGATGTTGGATAATATCTTCTACAAATTTATTTAGATAGTTGAGTTGTTTACCCATTTCCACAGTTGCTATTTTTTTGGCACGACATCCTAAAATGTATTAATAAATGATTATTAATACAATAAAGAATACCTACTTATACATAGGCACTTTGCATTAACATTTGCCTAACGCAATATGTTATATATCATGGGATGTGATCTATAACAATAGGGATGGTTTTCCTCGTTATTGGGAGCTAACGAGGATTTTTTTTTGCTTTCGCTATTAAGAAAAATTTTAAATAACTTTGGTTCAGATAGGAAACTGCAACAAATCTTAAAAATTAAAATAATGAAAAAGATCATTTTAAGTCTTGGTTTCTGCTTATTTGCAGCAATCGGCTTTGCACAAACTGCATATATAGGTCAGAAATTTGGCGAAGAAGTTAAGCCTGGCGACGTGAAACCTGCGGCTAAAATGGAAGCTGCCATGGGCGACAAAAAAACTATCGACATGAAGATTGAAGGTAAAGTTGTTGATGTTTGTAAGAAAAAAGGATGTTGGATGACTTTACAAATGCCAAACGGCGATCCGATGCGGGTAACCTTTAAAGATTATGCATTCTTCATGCCAATGGATATTGTTGGCAAAAACGTGGTTCTGGATGGTATAGCTAAAAAGCAAACCATTTCGGTAGAAACGCTACGTCACTATGCTGAAGATGCTAAAAAATCACCAGAAGAAGTAGCTAAAATCACTGACCCTAAAAGGGAGTTGGCTTTTGAGGCTAAAGGTGTTGTGATCTTAGATAAATAAGAATAAAGATTAAGGATCAAAGATTAAAATCAAGCTTGAAAAAAGCCTCGAAAATTTAAATTCTCGAGGCTTTTTTATGCTTAATTTAGACTTATAACACCCAGTTCCAGCCAAATTCATCAGGCGCTAAGCCATATCTGATATCATTTAACTTCTTAGCTATTCCATTAGAGATATGCCTTGTTGATGGATCTGATAATTGGTAGGTTTCATCTTTGTAACCAATAACGCCAACATGAGTAACTGTAGCCGCGGTACCTGCTGCAAAAGCTTCAGTTAGCGTGCCATTTGTAATGCCTTCAATTACTTCTGCAACAGAAACCCTACGTTCTTCAACTTCAATGCCTGCATCCTTAGCCAATTTAATAATTGTATCGCGGGTAACGCCATCTAATACCGTACTACGAATGGAAGGTGTAACTAACTTTCCATTGATTACAAAGATTAGATTTGCAGTGCCTGCTTCTTCAATATATTCGTGAGTTACAGAATCTGTCCAGATTAATTGATCAAACCCTTCTTTTTTGGCTTGCTCAAAAGGATAAAGTGATCGGGCGTAATTTCCGGCGGTTTTTGCAAACCCAACTCCACCTTCATCAGCACGGGTAAATTCTGTCTCAATTTTAACTTTTAAAGCAGAACTATAATAAGGGCCGGTAGGCGTTGTTAATAAAGCAAATTTGTAAGTATCTGATGCTCTAACGCCTAAATAAGGATCTGTAGCAAACATAACCGGACGAATATAAAGTGCATAATCTTCCTGGTCGGGTACCCATTTCTCATCAACATTAATCAAAGCGGCTAATCCTTGCATAAAAATTTCTTCAGGAATAGTAGCCATAGACATCCTCGCTGCAGATTTATTAAAACGCTCAAAGTTTTTGTCCGCTCTGAAAACACTAATCTTCCCGTCAGGTTGGCGATAAGCTTTTAAACCTTCGAAAATAGCCTGACCATAATGAAGGGCTGAAATTGCCGGACTCATTGGAATAGGTCCGTAAGGAATAATTTGTAAATTTTTCCATTCGCCATCTTCGTAATCGGCGGTAAACATGTGGTCGGTAAAAACTTTACCGAATGGTAATTGAGAAAAATCTGTAACTGTCAAACGAGTTTGATCAGCCTTTGTGATTTTTATATCTAGTGTCTCGGTCATAATTTAAATTTTGGGATGAGAGAATTTTGAATGATCGATTGATTTGCGGATCGCAAATTCACTCACTCTATCACTCAATCCATCTATCATTTTCTAATTGACGCAAATTAGCAAAAAACGAGCTTTTTTAATAGTGTTTTCTGATATTAATGTTTGTTTTTGAGTGTTTTGAGTACACTAAGCACCCAGCCTTTTCCCCATTCTCCCATTTGTTCATCACTCCATAAAAAAGGGTAAAAAATTCGTTTCTGAAAACGCGGAGGCAAATATTTCTGCCAGTTGGTACCGCCGGTTGCGGCTACATCAATCGGATCTTTTTCTAAATAACGCACTGCTGATTTATAGTGCGACAATGGCCACTCGACATTGACATATAAATCGAGCTTCTGCAATTCTTCTGCAAGCGCAGAAACATCAACACCCTTTGCTGCCAGCTGATGATATAAAGCCGAGAAATTTGTAACTGATCTATCTTTAGCCAGCTGTAAAAACTGAGCGGCATATTTTTTAATAAATTGCTTTAATGTTAAAGTTTGTTTACCAGATGATAACTCTGTAGCACCAAACTTCCAATAAATATGTTCAAACTGTTCTTCGATAGTAGCGGTGCTTAACGCTTCGCGTTTACTTTTATCAACCAAACGAATAAAATCTGTTGCGCATATCTCAATCATTCGATATTGCCCGGATTGAAAACCGCTAGCGGGCAATAAAGACATTCTGAATTTCAAAAATTGTTCTTTCTCCATTCCATCCACCATCACTTCGAAAGAAGTTGTTAATGCATTAAAATAAGCATTAATTCTTTTTACACGAGCAGTAAAAAATTCGACAGTTAAATTCTCTTTTTCGGCTATTTGCCTGCATTCATGCAACGCCAGCTTAAAATATAGCTCAGTAATTTGGTGGTAAATGATGAAAATCTCTTCATCAGGAAACGGCGTTTTTGGACTTTGTAAACTTAGCAGCGTATCCAAATGGATATAATCCCAGTAGGTGAGAAAATCGGCATAGAGCAACCCATCCAGGTAAGAAGCCATATCCTGCCCCATGGCTGTATATTTTTCTTGTAGCTGATGAAGTTTATCTTTTATTTCGGGTGTAAAATCCATTATTTGAAGTTAGCTTTACAAAGGTGTTAAAGATTTTGGAAGAAATTGCTAAAATTTATACATTTGAACAATGGCGATGGGGTACCGCCAAAACCGCCAAACAGGCTGATGACTCCTACAATTTTATTTAAATTGAATTCTAATGCCTGTTAAAAAACCAACAGAAGGATTCCTTCTGTCTATCAATTCCTTTATTAAAAAGGATTTAGGAGTAGTATTATTGAGCACTTTAAAATGGCTTTTAATAGCAGCGCTAATTGGTGCAATAGTTGGCTCTGCATCTGCCCTATTTTTAGTAACCTTAAATTGGGCAACAAATTACAGAGAAAGCCACCTTTGGATCATTTCATTTTTACCAGTTGCAGGTTTTTTAATTGGCTTAGCATATCATTATTGGGGCAAGGATGTAGTTAAAGGAAACAATCTTTTAATTGAAGAATTACAATCACCCAAAAAGGTAATTCCATTAATTATGGCACCATTAATTTTTGCAGGAACGATCATTACTCATTTATTTGGAGGATCGGCAGGAAGAGAAGGAACTGCTGTACAAATTGGAGGTGCTTTTGCCGATCAGTTTACCAAGCTATTTAAGTTAAAGCCACGCGACAGAAAAATTATTCTCATCTGCGGAATTAGTGCTGGCTTTGCGTCGGTATTCGGGACGCCATTAGCAGGTGCAATTTTCGGCCTAGAGGTTTTCGTGGTTGGTAGTTTAGTGTACACTGCAATTTTGCCTTCGTTTTTAACAGCTATAATTGCCGATTACGCATGCAAAGTTTGGGGCGTTGGCCACACCCATTATTCCATTGGTATTGTGCCACAAATGGATGCCATTAATTTGTTACTATCGTTGGGTGCTGGAATTGTTTTTGGCTTAGTGGCCAGATCTTTCTCCGCCTTGAACCATGGTTTTTCTAACTTGTTCAGTAAAATAAAGTATCCGCCTTTAAGGCCAGTATTTGGTGGGATGATTTTAATTGTGATTATCTATTTCTTGGGTACAACAAGATATATAGGATTAGGAATTCCTGTAATTTCTGAAACATTTACCCAACAGGAGCCTTATTATACGTTTGCCATTAAACTTTTTTTAACGGCATTAACATTAGGTTGTGGATTTAAAGGTGGAGAAGTAACCCCCTTGTTTTTTATTGGCGCAACATTGGGTAGTTTCTTGAGTGTTTTTATTCCCTTACCTATCGGATTATTGGCTGGAATAGGTTTTGTAGCCGTCTTCTCTGGCGCAGCAAATACGCCATTGGCTTGTATTTTTATGGGCGTAGAATTGTTTGGTGTAGCATCTGGAATGTACATTGCTCTTGCTTGCGTGGCGGCCTATCTATTTTCCGGGCATACTGGGATCTATCGTTCGCAAGCTATTGGTAGCCCAAAACATTTGTTATTAAAGAGACATCAGTTTTTGAGGTAAGCTTTGACAACGTTCTTTCTTAAGTCCTAGCAAGTTGTCAAAACTTAAACCCATTGATAATGGTCAAAACCTTGAGCTAATACAAGACCCTAAATTTTATAGTGTGCTCAATCTTTTTTAGTGATTTGAATAATTGTTTATCGTATTCAGCATTGATATCGGTAATTGCATATCCAATTTCGGGGTTTGTCATTAAAAACTGGCTTACAATGTTGATATCATGTTTGGCGAACACGGTATTTATTTTGGCCATAATGCCTGGAACGTTTTTATGGATATGAATTAACCTGTGCGATTTATCGATTTTCGGCAACTGCAAATTCGGGAAATTGGCACTCAAATAGGTAGCGCCGGTATTCATAAAATCAGCTACTCGTTTTGGAACAAAATCAATATTACGGGGATTGTTTTTCGGATCATCGAATACTACAATTCCTTGTTTAGTGCAAACATCAAAGTCGATTTTATTTTTTGCGCTCCCTAAATAACCAATCGTTTTAAGTTTCGCTGCATTTTTTAGTTGCTCTTTATCAATCTTTTCACCATCTGCTAAAACGATAATGCCGACATCTTTTACATATTTTTCTTCGAAAGAAGTTTTATGCCTGATGGACAAGCCGTCATTCTTCAGTATGGAAAGCGTTAATGGATCAACATCGCCAATAACTAAACAAAGAATCCTGTTTTTGGGGTAAGAAATTGCTCTTGGCAAATCATTCACATAGAGGAATTCGTCAAAACTTGGTGTTACGTGATCGGCTTTAGCAACAATGCTTTCACGGGCAATATTTTCTGTAAAAGCGAAAAACTTATTGATCAGCCCACTTTCCCGCAGCTGAAAATCTGAATATCCATCGCCAATACCGAAAAGTTCCCCTTCTAATTTTAAATGCTGCAATAACTTTACTTTCCCACCTTCTTCACTTAAAGGGTTCGCGTGATCATAATCTATAATTTTTCCATCGCCAGTGGTCACAAAAGTATTGGCATAAATATTTTCTTTTTTAATGTGATACTGGCTCACCACCGGCGTAATAAATTCTTTAAAACCGCCAGAAACGATTAAAACATCATCAGCATGTTTCTTGAAAAATTCTGCGTTACGCGAAAATGAGGTAGAAACTTTCTTTTTTAAATGTTTGATCAGTTGTTTCAAATGATCTTCATTTGCCTCCAGCAATTTAACCCGTTGCGCTAAACTTTCTGAAAATGAAAGCTTGCCTTCCATGGCTAAATTGGTGTAGTCCTCAATCTTCTGGAAAATCGCCTCTTTGTCTGGGTGGTTCTTCAAAGAGATTCTAGCGAGTTCATCAAGTGCTTCTACCTGAGTAAAGGTGCTGTCGAAATCGATAATGTAATACGCTTTTTGTTTGGGCATTATTTTAAGTGTTGGGTAATTTCATTTATACTTTGAGCAAGCGGTTTAAAAACGATCCCGGTTTGCTCAATCACTTTTTTATTATGGTAATAGCTTAAAGTGATACTACTTTTAGCAGTGTCTTTAGTTATTGATGGTTCATTTCTGGTAAATAAGGATGTGAATTTCAATGCTCTCCAGGCTATACCAAGCATCCATGCTTTTGCTTCTTTTGTTGGCGGCTCAACTCCAAAACCTATTGCTATCTGTGTAAATAAATCTTTGTAATGAATATCTTCAGATGATAAAATATAGCGCTCTCCTGAAACTTCAGCGTCCATTAACAAAATCATCGCTTTCACTACATCTTCTACATCTACAAAACCAGAAGCACCAGTTGTATAGAAAGGAAATCCGTCCTTTACTAATTTGAAGATGGCTCCGCTCCCCTCGAAACCTGCATTTTTCCCAATAATAACCGAGGGGTTTACAATTACGGCATCGAGCCCTTCATTAATTCCACGCCACACTTCCATCTCACTTTCATACTTCGATAATCCATAAGCATGTGCTTTTGAATCATATTCCCAAAAGTCTTTTTCAGAAATTTTATTTCCTCTTTTTGCTATTCCTAAAGCAGCAACTGAGCTCACATGTAAAAGCCTGCAATTATTTTCGGCACAGAGATTTACAATGTTTGATGTTCCATCGATATTGACATGGAACAATTGTTTTTTATGTTTAGCGCTTAAAGATACAAAAGCCGCACAGTGATAAACATGAGTTACTTTTTCAAAGGCTTCTTCCAGGTCAGCTGGTTCATTAATATCGCCCAAAACCCATTCAATTAAAGAATTGTCTTTAATTATAGCCGGAATTTTTGAATTTTCACGTTTCAGCGCTCTTACGGTTAAACCCTTATCGGTTAACTGTTTTAATAATTCAGACCCTAAAAATCCCGTTCCTCCGGTTACCAGTATCATTTTATTTTTTTCGAGCTATATGTGGAAATACGCATTCAAAAATAGATATTTGAGCCGAGAGTTTTAAATATATGTCATTAACGGATTTCTTTTCCCCAATAAACCCCGATAGTTTTATACCAAAGCAAGGATTTTTAACGAGCCAGCTGGGTTTGAAAGCACACATTTATACCGAATCGTTTCCTGATTTTGAAGAGAACACTTACGATTTGGCCATTATTGGTGTATTAGATGGAAGAGGCGCCGTAGATAATGAAGGGTGTGCGCTAGCACCTGATTATTTCAGGGAAAAATTTTACAAGCTTAACGAAGGCGCTTTCAGCACTAGGATTGTTGATTTAGGAAATATTAAGCACGGCGCAACGGTTGCCGATACCTACATTGCTATCAAAATGGTGGTGTCTGATTTGATCAAAAAAGACATTATCCCGATTATTATCGGAGGAGGCCAGGATTTAACCTATGCCCAATATTTAGGCTATGAAGATTTGGAGCAAAAAGTGGATCTGGTAATTATCGATAATCAATTTGATATTGGGGACGATGATACCCCTGGAATAGAAACAAGATCAGACTGTTATTTGAATAAAATCTTTCTTCATCAACCCAATTATCTTTTCAATTACAGCAACATTGGGTACCAAACTTATTTTGTGAATCAGGAAAGCCTTAGTGTGATGGATAAGCTTTATTTTGATGTTCACCGCCTTGGAGAATTTGCTCAGGACATCACGTTGACAGAGCCGATTATCCGCAATGCGAACATGATCAGTTTTGATCTGGGCGCGATCCGATCGGCAGATGCTGCAGCGAATGCAAACACTACACCTAATGGTTTCGACGGTGAAGAAGCCTGCAGAATTGCCCGATATGCCGGCATGAACGATAAATTGACTTCAATTGGTTTCTACGAATTTAACCCGGCATACGATAATAACGGGCAGACCGCGTTTTTACTGGCGCAGATGATCTGGTATTTTGTAGATGGTTTTTATGCCCGTAAAAAGGATTTCCCGCTTACACCAAAATCACAATTTATGATTTACAGAACCAGTTTAAAAGATGGTTCAGGCGAAATGGTTTTCGTGAAAAGCAAAAAATCAGATCGCTGGTGGATGCAGGTGCCATATCCTTCAGGCCAATCGAAAAACGAACGTTATCACCTCGTACCTTGTCGTTACGATGATTACCAGACTGCAGTAAGCGGAGAAATGCCAGATTTGTGGTGGCGTACTTTTCAGAAGTTGTCATAATCCAATAGGTAAACTGTAGAATTTCAAACATTCAAGCGCTACCATAATTTTACACAGGTAGTTGCGTTCTAGCTGTAGATATCACTACTTTTGAAAAAACAAATCTCATTCATGAAAAAAATATTATTATCTGCGCTGGCCTTGTTGCCTTTAGCAGCGTTGGCACAAAAACCGTTTACATTAAACGGCAATATAAAAGGATTAAAAGCTGGCGATAAAGTTTATCTGATTTATCAGGGCGATGGAAAAAATATTACCGATTCTACAACGGTAGTAAACGGAGTATTTTCTTTTAAAGGTACGGTTGAAAATCCTGCACAGGGAAGTCTTTATTTGAACAAAAATCCCTACGTTACCCGTCCTGCTGAAGGGGAAAAATTAGATGGTTTATCTATCTACGTAGAACCAGGAAATATTAATTTAACAGCTACAGATTCGTTGAAAAACGCTACAATTGCTGGCTCTCCGGTGAATGATGATGCTAGGAAATTAAAAGCATTAACCAAACCAGTTAATGATAAGTTGATGGCTATCGATGCTGAATATAGAGCATTTACTCCAGAGCAGAAAAAGGATGAAGCCTTAATGACTAAGTTAAGAGAGAAATTTGAAAAAGAATCAGAAGCGCTTCCGCCGCTTTTATTAAATTTCGCACAGAATAACCCGAAATCATATATCAGTTTGAGTGCGATTGGTCAATTAGCGAGCGATCCGGAACAAGCTGGTGCTGCTGAAAAGGCATTTACAGCGCTATCTCCAGAATTGAAGGCAACTCCCAACGGAAAACAACTTACACAAATGTTCGATGCGGGTAGAAAAACCGCTGTGGGTGTAATGGCCATGGATTTTACACAGGCGGATACTGCAGGCAAACCTGTTAAGTTGTCTGACTTTAAAGGGAAGTATGTTTTGGTTGATTTCTGGGCTTCATGGTGTCGCCCCTGTCGCCAGGAGAACCCAAATGTAGTATTAGCCTACAACAAGTTTAAAGATAGAGGTTTTACCGTATTGGGTGTTTCGTTGGATCAGCCTGGTAAAAAAGCTGCCTGGTTAAAAGCCATTGCAGATGATAAGTTAACCTGGACTCATGTTTCTGATCTGAAATTCTGGGACAATGAAGTTGCTCAAATGTATGGTATCCGCTCTATTCCAGCTAATTTGTTGATAGATCCAACTGGAAAAATCATAGCAAAAGATTTGAGAGAAGTAGCGTTGCAAGACAAGCTTCAGGAACTTTTGGGAAGCAAATCGAAATAGATTCCATTTTATAACCAAGCCGCAGATTCGCAGATTTTATTTAATAAACAATCTGCAAATCTGCGGCTTTTTGGTTTTAAGGATTGTTGTCTAACTTTCCAAAAAAATCAGAACTTCTTTAAAATAATCATTTAAGCCCTCATACTCATCTTCCCCTGGAATCCATGAGGCAAATTTCCAATAGTTCCAACTTCTATCTTCTTCTGAAGGTGGAATAATTAAAAAAAGTTGTTCGTTGCTACCTATTCTTATACTTTTTTTTAAGTTGCTGGGAAATATCGTCCAAAGACTCATGTCCACTCCATATCTCGATCAGTTGACTATCCAAATCTTTTAAATAGCCAACTTTTTCAATTGCATCAAAAGTTGGTTCAGTACTATCTCTAGGTGATAAAAATCCATTCGTTACTCTTAGAAACTCTTTATAATCATCTGGAAGACTTATGGAAAGCCTTTCCTCTGCCATAAGTATTTGTAACGCTGTTGCAGGCTCATATTCTAACCAATTAGACTGCATTACCTGATCGGGAAAATCCTGCTCGCCTAGTGAGATTGCAACGTTGGAAATCTGCTCCAATAGATCTGCTATCATTTATTATATCAAATCAAAACCAATATCTTCTCTAAAGTATTTACCATCGAAGTAAATTCTACCTGCATCGGCCGTAGCGGATTGCAAGGCAGTAAAAAGGTCTTTCTGTAAGCTTGTGATCGCAATAACTCTACCGCCATTGGTTTTCACTACATCATTATCAAGCAAGGTGCCTGCGTGAAAAGCATTTGAATGGCGTAAATTTTCAATCCCCGAAATCGCCTTGCCTTTTAAATATTCTCCAGGATAGCCACCAGCTACAATCATTACCGTGGCCGCAGTTTGTTCAGAGATCACAAGCTTCACCTGGTTCAACTGTTTGTTTGCTGTGGCCATAAATAGCTCTACCAAATCATTTTCGATGCGCGGAATCACACTTTCGGTTTCCGGATCGCCCATACGCGCATTGTATTCGATTACAAAAGGATCATCACCTACTTTGATTAATCCAAAGAAAATGAAACCTGTGTAATCGATATTGTCTTTCTTTAAACCTTCTACAGTAGGTTTAATGATTCGCTCTTCCACTTTTCGCAAAAATTCTGGGGTGGCAAATGGAACTGGAGAAACCGAACCCATACCGCCAGTGTTCAAACCCGTATCATTTTGCCCGATTCTTTTGTAATCCTTGGCTGAAGGAAGGGTTACATAGTTTTCGCCATCACTTAAAATAAAAACGGAAAGCTCAATGCCGCTCAAAAATTCCTCTATCACAACCGTTGCGCCAGCGGCACCAAATTTACCGCCAAGCATCAATTTTAATTCTTCTTGTGCTTCAACGGTTTCAGTGCAAATTAAAACGCCCTTACCTGCTGCTAAACCATCTGCTTTTAAAACTACAGGCAAAGCATGCGTTTCAAGGTAAGCTAAACCCTCTTGTAAGCTTTCGGGAGTAAAGGATTTGGAGGCGGCAGTTGGAATGCCATGACGCTCCATAAATTGCTTGGAAAAATCTTTACTTCCTTCCAGAATAGCCCCTTCTTTTTTCGGCCCGATTACTGGAATATGTGCAAGCAACGCGTCGGCTAAGAAAAAATCGTGAATACCATTTACCAAAGGTTCTTCGGGACCAACAACAACGAGTTCGATATTTTCTGCAAGAACTACCTTTTTTATCGAATCGAAATCATTGACGTTGATGTTGATATTGGTACCATAAACCCCTGTGCCACCGTTTCCTGGTGCAATAATCAATTTATCGCAGTGCGAAGACTGGCTCATTTTCCAGGCAAATGCACTTTCTCTGCCGCCTGAACCTAAAAGTAAGATATTCATATCGGCAAAGATAATATTTTAGTAGCAAGTAGAGAGTATCAAGACCTCAGAGTTTAACTGCCTTTGGCACTTCTGGTCATTTGTTCCAACATATCCCACATCTCATTCGGAATGGCTTCCAAACCGTTCATTTGTCCGGCGCCTTGCAGCCACTCGCCGCCATCAATCGTAATCACCTCGCCATTGATGTAACCTGAAAAATCGCTCACTAGGAACGCAGCAAGATTTGCCAGCTCCTGGTGTTCTCCAACTCTTTTTAAAGGCACACGGTTTTTGAAATCGAATTTTTTAGCTAAATCACCAGGCAATAAGCGCTCCCACGCCCCTTTCGTTGGGAAAGGACCCGGTGCAATCGCGTTGGTTCGGATGCCATATTTGCCCCACTCTACCGCCAATGATCGGGTTAAAGCCAATACGCCACCTTTCGCACATGCCGATGGAACCACATAAGCCGAACCTGTGAACGCATAAGTAGTGACAATATTCAAAACAGTGGCCGTTTGCTTTTCTTTGATCCAATGTTTACCAAAAGCCAGGGTACAATTCACTGTTCCTTTTAAAACTATGTCGATAATAGATGAAAATGCATTTGCTGACAATCTTTCGGTAGGAGAAATGAAGTTACCAGCAGCGTTGTTCAAGAGTACATCTACAGAACCGAATCGCTCTAAAGTTTTTGCCAGTACATTGTCTACCTGTTCGGGATCTCTTACATCGCAAGCTACAGCCAAAACTTTACCTCCTGTTTTTTCTTCCATTTCGTCGGCCGTTTTTTGCAAAACCTCTTGCTTGCGACTTGTAATAACAAGATTTGCCCCCAACTTAAGAAAGTATATTCCCATTGCTTTTCCTAGGCCAGTACCACCACCTGTAATTACAATGGTTTTGCCTTTTAGAGCATCTTCTCTAAGCATAGGAGAATTGTAGTTGAGCATGATATTTTGGTTAGTGGGTTTATTATAGTTAGATTATTATTAGGTTGAAAAACTGTTGAATGGCGAGAGTTGAAGCATAGTTCAATTTTCAGACGAAAACATCAAAATAAAAATCGCATTACCTTCTTTGCAGGCTTTCAATAATCGTTTTCAAAATATGGCGTGTAGCAGGCGACCACCATTGTGCAAGCATTTTTTCGAGAGAAGCGGATTGATCTGCAGACACTGCTGCGATTAATTCTTCGCGGATATTTAGTTTACTTTGCGACCAGGTATTGCTTTCTAATTCCATGAACTTTTTAATCTTTCGCGCTGCAGCGGTAAGCAGGCTTTCGTTCTTCACCAGCTCATCCACCAAACCAACCTTAAGGGCTTCTTCGGGGCTGTAAAGTTTACCTGTCAATAAGCTCCGGGTTGCTTCCGCTTTGCCCAACCAAAAAGAATACATCTGAAAAATGCTGTTTGGAACAATTATCCCAACCGGAACTTCATTTAAACCGATAATATACTGCCCTTCGGCCATAACACGATAGTCACAGGCAAGTGCCAAAACGCATCCTCCGGCAGGACTATGGCCACTGATTGCTGCAACAATCGGCTTCTTAAAGGAGACAAGATTGGCAGTGAAATTTAAAAACAGCTTCCAAAAATCTTTTGCTTCTTCCTCATTATAATTATAAAGTTCAACTAAATCTAAACCTGCTGAAAAGAATGGAGCCGTTCCAGTTAAAATTACTCCACCAACATTGTCATCAGCGGAGATGTTTTTAAGCATGTCATCTAGTTCGGTGATCAGTTGTCCATTTAATGCGTTAGACTTTCCTCTGCTCAATGTAATTGTTGCTAACCTATCGCTAACGCTTACTTTAATTGTTTCCATGTTAAATTTCAAAATGTAAATATTGATCGTATCAGGCAAACCTATAAGCTATGCTTGCATAATATTCAAATCTATCTATTTTTCTTTATTTCACCTCATAAGTATAAACTTTTCTGGCTAAATGGCCAAAAGCATCAATGCCTTCCATTACCATGCGGTATTGCCCCGGCTCATCGGCATTATAAAATTCGAATTTCCCTTTGCCATCATTCTCAGCAACAACCTGTGGATTCCAATAAATGGTTGTCCTTAAATCTGCCCGGTTACTATTCGTGCCTGCATCGTATTTTGGAGAATAAAATTCCCTGGAAACAGAAAACCCTTTCGGACTAAGCGTTACCACTCCTGGTGCATACCTGTTATAGTTTGCCGTCCCGCCACCGCGTTTAGTTGTAATGACGATTAAACCACCGCTACCCTGCGAGCCATAAATAGCGGTATTGCCAATGCTTTTTAAAAGTTCGATTGATTCTACATCTGAAGGAACAATGTTATCAAGAAAGTCGGCTTCAACCCGCATTCCATCCAATACAATCGACATTGGCGTATTTTGGCTCCGCATCAGATAAGGGATTCCTCCTTGAAAAATAACTCCCGGCAAACGCCCTTGTAAACATTGAGACAAAGTTATGCAGGTGGAAAGATCATCAGCTGTCATGATATAATCTGCTCTTCCTGCGCCATTTAAATTAGCAGAATTTTTTGCCGGATTTCTTTTTTCAGTGATGGTCACCTCCTCTAACTTTATCGTTCGCTCCAGCAAGCCTAGCCGTGTCATTTCGTTAAAATAATTGTCGCTTTCCTTAATATATTTCATCAAAGAATTATTCACATTTACTTCAACATCTCCTGTGTTTTTATTCTTGGTTACGATCTGGTTTGGTACCACATCCAAATTAATATCTACAAACTTACGTTCTGATTTGGTCCTCGCCTGAACCACAAATTTGGTGCTGTCAGGAAAATCTAAATTATCAAACACAAACCTTCCATCTGCATTGGTAACCGTATCTAGAATAAAAAATGTTCCTTTTGATGCCATGATCATTACCTTGCCCCCCGGAACCGGTTTGCCACCTTTGGTAACCGTTCCACTGATGCTAAGCGAATTTTCAGGCTTGTAAGTAATTGCAGGCCCTGTTCCGGCTGCTACATTGCGCCACAAAAATCTACTCCACCCATGCGTTAACATCAAATTATCCAACTCTTTCACTGTTTTAACGTCATCATTTAGAAAGTAATGATTAGGCTTTTCAATGTATCCAGTTAAATCTGAAGTTAACAATAACGATGTCAGGATATTCGACTCGTTATCCTCGTCAGGTGCCACTTTGGTAGCATTGGTAACGGCGACCGAGTAAACACTCAATACCGGCTTATTTTGGTTAGTGGCATCAAAACTAAAAGAGGATTTTCCCTTTCTGGTGGTTGACACGGCCGATGTATTCAAATTTAGATCGATTAAATCGACCTTATGATTTACAAAAATTAAACGTTCGGCTATAGGTTGGTTAGTTGTGGAAAATAAAGTGAATTGTACTACACCAATTGGTAAATTTTTCTTCGGGATATTGGCAACCAAAACCTGTTTATCCATTTTGGCTTTGGAAACATAAAAAACATTCCCACCCTGTTGTGCCACAACTTTTAATTCACTACCATTAATTAAGCTTTCGCTGGCCATTATTTTAACCGTAACCTTTGCTGTATCTGTATTGGTAACGGCGATGGCATATCCCGCTTTTTGAGCTAATGGAAGTTTCAAATCTTTGCTGGATCCATCTTTAAATTTAACTTTCGCTATATAGTTTTTTCCCGGCTGAGCATTAAAAATAAAGTTCCCCATCCCTAAATAACTGGTTTCAAATGAGGTAATCTCAGATCCTGTTTCGTCCACAATCGAGCCTTTTATATCTTCTCCATGTCCACTGGCATTTACTGTTTTAATGGCGATCTTTTGAGGAAGATTCTCAATCATCGAACCGCCTTCGGGTAAAAACTGTACATCAACATCGTTAGAAGTGGAGGTGATTGGAATTGTTTTTACCACTTTCTGCTTATTTTCTAAAGTGAGCGTTGCCACAATTTTCCCTGACTTATTGGCAAGCGCCTGGCTGCTGGTGAAATTTATTACAGCATCACCAGAGAGATTTGTTTTGACTTTGCCCTTGGCAACAGATCTATAATCAAGCTGTACATCGTAGCTGACTTCGTTCTCCTTATAGGCAATGCCATTTTTATCTTCGAAATGGATGGTTGCCTCAACCTTATCCACATTGCTTTCCTTTGTAAAGGTGTAATCAGTTTTCGTAAATACCTTGTTCGCCCAACTATTTCCGATTTTTATGGTTTTATCAAAAAAGAATTCAGTTCCAAAGTTTCGCATGTAATTGGTATATGCCCTAATTCGATAATTTCCTTCTCCTAACGAATCTGTTAGCTTAAAATCGCCCCATGTTATACCGCTAATTAATGGTAATTTCACTAATTTCTTTACCGAATCTCTTTCATTAATTAACTCTACATATAAAATTTTGCTCAATTGAGAAGGTGCAGTGGTTTTTGTATTGATCACATACCCTTTAAACCAAATATCATCTCCTATGGCGTAATACGGTTTATCTAAATGCAGGTATACCTTTTCCTGTTGATATTTATTGGTGTAATCCTCTAGCTTTTTCAAAAGCAAGGTAAAAGGATCATTATCGATCTTAAAAGCAGTAAAACCAATAAGCAGTGCGAGAAAACTGATTGCGAGTGTAATTTTGATTTTCATTTGTGGCTAGGGTGTAAAAAAATATGCCTCAAGGTACAAAACCGGAGGCATATTTTTATGAAGGTAACGTGAATTTTAGTTCTAAAATTTGTTCTTCCACATCATGCTTTCCACTGGTTTAGTAGTCTTATTATTATATTTTGCATTCCCTTTGGTATTATACATGGTTTCGATATTTCCTTCTACCACAAAATAAATTAACTGGCCTATGGGCATCCCTGCATAAATTTTTACAGGTTGAGCAACAGAGATTTCCAATGTCCAGGTATTGCAGAAACCCACATCACCCTTACCCGCAGTGGCGTGTATGTCAATCCCAAGGCGCCCGGTGCTGCTTTTTCCCTCTAAAAAAGGTACGTGGCCATGTGTTTCCGTGTATTCAAGGGTTACGCCAAGGTATAAGGTACCTGGGTGTAATACAAAACCATCTTTCGGAATTTCAAAATGCTCAATTTCATTATGCTGCTTGGCATCCAACACGCGGCTTTTATAGGTAGCCAGGTATTTCCCTAAATGGACATCGTAAGAATTTGTACCTAAGCTTTCTCTTTTAAAGGGCTCGATTATGATTGTTCCCTTATCAATTTCTTCTAAAATCCTTTTATCAGATAATATCATTTTTATGCGTATTTTTGGCCTAAATTATCAATTAATTAAGATAGTTTTGCATGCTAATCTCAATTTTATAAATGCCTATAATTTATAATAAAAATGTTGATGAGCATTCAGTTCTTGCAATCTGGAAAATTGAGGAAACTGAAGCTGAAATGTTGGCTGGCCTTCAGCTTAAGCAACATGAGCTTGATGTTATATCAACGCTGAACAGTGGCAAAAGGCTATTGCATTGGTTAAGCACAAGACTTCTTCTTCGTACCATGTTAAATACCAAAGAATATATCGATTGCCAATTTGATGAAGATGGAAAACCTTATTTAACCAATTTCGATTATCAAATCTCTTTAAGCCATTCGTACGACTATGCGGCTGTTATGATCAGCAAAAAAGATGCTGTTGGAGTGGATATAGAATTGATTAAACATAAAATAAAAAGTATACGCCATAAATTTTTGAGTGATCTCGAACTTGCCCAAAAACAAATTGGCGACAATATAGATGGCCTTTATGTGGCATGGTGCGCTAAAGAAGCTATTTACAAGTGGCATGGAAAGAAGGGTTTGGAATTCAAACGCGACATCCATATAAAGCCCTTTAAGCTTAAAAATGAAGGAAAATTAAATGCCATCGTGGCTCTTCCCTCGGGTTCAAGAGAACTAACGGTAAATTATTTCAAGACAAAAGACGGCTATATGTTGGGCTACGTTGTGCATTGAGTCTAAATGTTATTAAGAATTATAAATGGATGATCAACCTACAAACGCTCCTTTAGTTCCTACGCAATTTATTGATTGGGGCTTAACAGATTACCAGCAAGCCTGGGATAGACAGGAAGAATTGCTTAATAAAACAGTAGCATTAAAAACCGAGAATCGAGTAAACGGCACTCAGTTACCCACACCAAATTATCTTATTTTTAATGAACATCCTCATGTTTACACATTGGGAAAAAGCGGCCATCCAGAAAATTTATTATTGGATGAACAAGGCTTAAAAGATAAGGGCGCCACTTATTATAAAATTAATCGTGGTGGAGATATTACCTACCACGGTCCGGGCCAAATAGTGGGTTACCCCATTTTGGATTTGGATAACTTTTTTACGGACATTCACTTATATCTTCGAACACTTGAAGAAGCTGTTATTTTAACTTTAAAAGATTATGGCATTGAAGCTGGTCGTTACACTGGTTATACCGGCGTGTGGTTAGATGCAGATAACGAAAAAGCCAGAAAAATTTGTGCAATGGGTGTTCGCTGCAGTCGCTGGGTTACCATGCATGGCTTCGCCTTTAATGTAAATGTAGATCTCGATTATTTTAAAAACATTGTTCCTTGCGGAATTGACGATAAAGCCGTTACCTCTTTGGCTAGGGAACTTGGATATCAACCCGATATAGAAGAAGTAAAAGAGAGACTAAAAAATCATATCGCAGATCTTTTTAAAATGAATCTGATCTGATCTATAAGGATAGCGAACTTGAAACCGGTGATCTGCCATTTGCGTAAATTGGGTTATGAAAGTTTTATTAAGTGTCGTTTTGTTTTCTTTGTTAACTTCGGCTTGTAGTAAGCAACGAAATATGCCCGAAATCGATCAGCCTAACCCAAGCACAATACCTCCTTCTGGCCAAAGCCGAACCTACCTCGCTCTTGGGGATTCTTATACCATCGGCGAATCGGTTAAACAGAGTGAGTCGTTTCCCTTCCAGTTGCAAAGTATGCTAAAGAATAACGGTATCAATGTGGCAAGTCCTAAAATTATAGCCACCACCGGTTGGACAACCAGCGAACTGCAAAGCGCAATTGTGCAGGCTAAACTCACTCAGAAATTTGATATTGTTACCCTATTAATCGGAGTGAATAACCAATATCGAGGCAATTCCATCGAAACATATAAAAAAGAGTTTGCAGAATTGTTACAAACCGCCATTTCATTTGCCAATGGCGATAAAACAAAAGTTTTTGTGGTCTCTATACCCGATTGGGGCGTAACCCCTTTTGGTAAAAACGCTGGTAAAAGCCCTCAGGTTATCGCATCAGAAATTGATAGTTTTAATGCCATTAATGAGCAGATTACTATTTCGGCGGACATTAGCTATACCAATATCACGCCAGCATCAAGAAAAGCAAGTAGCGATTTATCCCTAATTGCAAATGATGGACTTCATCCAAGCGCTAAAATGTATTCCGAATGGGCGAATGCTTTAAATCCAAAAGTTAGCGCCGTTCTGAAATAATTTGAGGCCAGTTTACTCGGTTATTAAATTTAAAATTTTACTTTAGTTTAACTATTTAAATTAAAACCTTAAAAAACATTTATTATGGATGATCAAACACCTCAGGATCAGAAGCCTTTTGGGCAACAACAACCATTCGGTCAGCAACAGCCTTTCGGTCAGCAACAGTTTGGCGGAAATCACGGCCCTGCACCAAAAAATTGGTTGGTAGAATCAATTTTAGTTACATTGTTTTGTTGCCTGCCATTAGGAATTGTCGGAATTGTTAATGCTGCTAGTGTTAATAGCAAATACGCGATGGGCGATTTTGCTGGAGCTCAAGCTGCTTCACAAGCCGCTGGAAAGTGGACAAAAATTGGATTTTTCATAGGAATTGGCGTTTATGTACTCTATATTTTGTTTTTTGTTGTTTTAGGCTTTGGCGGGGCGATGATGAGTGATTACAGATAAATTAAAATACATCTTAGGATTGATAATTTGTGCTACACTATGTATAGTATATTATAATTTCAATCCTGAGATGTATAATTTTTTCCCAGAATGTCCCTTCCATCGGTTTTTACAACTTGATTGCCCAGGATGCGGATCACAAAGGGCAGTTCACTCACTGTTACATGGTGATGTTTTATTAGCCGCTAATTACAATTTATTATTAGTACTAAGTTTACCTTTATTAACTACGCACTTTTTCCTAAAGGTATTAGGATATGCTATCAATAGAGATTTTACTTTAACGGTTTGGCAAAATCCATTAACACCCAAAATAATATTTGTAATTGTAATATTATTCTGGATCGCTAGAAATCTGCCCTATGAACCTTTCAAGTATCTAGCTGCTTAAATGGTAAGGTTCGAAGTGATATAATTATAATCCTTCAGCACGGTTTCTAAAAACTGCAACTCGTTCATGCCTGCAGGCATATTCACAAGAATATGTTCTTTGGTTTTTGCAGCCATCGCATAAATTAGGCTGGCGTTTCCCGTTTGATAATAACCTGTAAGCACCTCGTGGATCAGTTCTACATCTCTATCGGTTAAATGCATTACCTCTTTAAATTGAGGTTGATATTCTTCTGGCAAACTAAGCTTAAAAGCTACCTGATTGAGTTGGGTACGCGGAATCATTTTTATCAGTGTCGTTTTGGCAAGTAAGTCTCCCAGCCGTTGATGATTTTCGGTTACCGCTACAGATGCCAATGCAATCACCCCCCAGCCTAATGGAAAACCAAAATCAATCATTCTGAATAACCACCTAATTAAGTATTGTCCGAAAGTTGGTTGTGTTCCATCCAGATTAATCACTTTAATTTTCATCACTCGCTTGCCAAACGATTGTCCGTTCATGGTGAGCTCGCAAACTAAATCATAAAACGCAAATATAATAAGGTAGACGATCAGAATTACCACACCTAATGTTCCAGAAACACTTATAGATCCGATGATAAACAAAATCCAGGCAACAACAAATAGTATCGCAAAGCCTGCTAAATCTATACATCTAGCCGCTATTCGCTCACCCAAACCTGCAATTTCATATTCAATATCGATATTTTGAGCAGTGTTAATTCTGATACTATCCATTTTTCAAACATAATTTTTTTTAAGGATAATCAGACTATTTTACCCCTAAATTTAAAATGAAATAAAAGTTGTTTTTTTTGAAGAAAAATTCCGCACTGCCATAGGGTTGTCACTCCGGCACCTTTTCTTTGTTTAAGCAAATCAAGAAAACCATGAGTATAGCAGATTTATTATTGATGGAAATAAACACAATAGAAAAAACAAAACAGCAAAATATGGATATTATTAAATTATTATTGAAAGAATTCGAGGCAGAATTCAACACCACTAACAAATTTTTGGCTTTGGTTCCTACAGAAAAATTTGATTGGGCACCTCACGAAAGAAGCATGAAAATGAAATCATTGGTGAGCCATATTGCAGAACTTCCAGGATGGGTAAGTTTAGCCATTACCGCAGATGGTTTGGATTTCGCAACCACTCCCTACGAAGAAAAAAAGGTAAGCACCAACGATGATTTGATTCATCTCCTGGAAGAGAGTTATCAAAGCGGAAAGCAAGAGTTAGAAAATGCCGACGCTCAACGGTTAAACAATCAATGGATTTTGCGAAATGGAGATCAAATTCTCGGCGATTTGACTAAATATGAAATGATCCGCCTAGCCTTTAGCCAGATTATTCACCACAGGGCGCAATTAGGTGTTTATTTAAGATTACTGAATATCCCTATTCCAGGTAGTTATGGTCCAAGTGCGGATGATCAAGGTTTTTCTTAAGTAAACAAAGAACACCAATTATTGTTGGTGTTCTTTGTTTCTTAGTGGTCATAACATAATTTATTTCCGTAAAATTGCATCATGAACAATAATGCTGCAACCCGGTTAAATAAATTTATAAGTGAGAGCGGTTTGTGTTCCCGCCGTGAAGCAGATCGATTTATCGAGAAGGGCAATGTTTTCATCAATGGCAAAAGAGCCAAAATAGGAGATCAGGTTTTTGCTGGTGATAAGGTGATGGTTAATGGTCATAACATCGAACCGAAGGAAGAATCAAATTTTATTTTATTGGCTTTTAACAAACCTGTAGGCGTTACCAGCACAACAGAATCTAATGTTAAAGATAATATCGTTGATTACATCAACCATAGCGAACGTATATTTCCTATTGGCCGGTTAGATAAAGATTCATCTGGGTTGATTTTCTTAACCAACAATGGTGATATTGTTAACAAGATTTTAAGAGCAGGAAATAAACACGAAAAAGAATATGTGGTTACAGTTAATAAGCCGGTAACCGAAGATTTTGTGTTTGAGATGAGTAGTGGTGTACCTATTTTGGGCGTAAACACCCGCAAGTGCAAGGTCCGTCAAGTCAGTACATTTGTTTTCAACATCATTCTGATACAAGGTTTAAACAGGCAAATCCGCAGGATGTGTGAACATTTTGGTTATGAGGTAACCAAGCTGGAACGTACAAGGATTATGAATATTAATCTGAAAGGCATTCCCACAGGTGAATTTAGAGAGTTGAGTGAAGAGGAGATGAATGGCATCATGAAGAGTGTCGAAAAATCTTCATCTGAGGCTGTAGCAAAACCGAAGAACAGCAAAAAGAAAACAAATTCCTGGGAAGAAATCCCCGAGTTGAAACAAGATCAACCTAAAAAAACATTTAAGTCCAGTAAACCAGTTTCGAAATCGGGTGGAGCAAAAAAAAGCACGTCTCATTCTTCCTCAAAATCTGCTGGGAAAAGTGGAGCTGCCCATAAAAATTCTAAACCTCAAAAAGGTAAACCTTCAGGAAAATCAAATACCAGACAAAGAGGCAGATAGCCTGCAAATTGTAAAATTCGAAACTAAGCTGTTAGCTTTCTGCTTTGATCTTTCAGCTTAAAAGCTTTTTTAAGTACCTTTGCAACAAATGGTAACAGCAAAAAAAATCGATATCCGCTCATTGGATTTGCCTCAATTGCAACAGCACTTAACCGCATTGCAACAGCCTGCATTTAGGGCGAAACAAATCTATCAGTGGTTATGGGAAAAATCAGCCACTACGTTTGATGAGATGAGCAATCTTTCTAAAGATTTGCGCAAAACATTAGATGAAAGTTTTGCCATTAATGCTGTTCAGGTGAACAATTCTCAGTTCAGTAACGACCATACTATTAAAAACACGTTTCGTCTTGCAGATGGAAATATCGTAGAGGGCGTTTTAATTCCGCTTGAAGATCGGATGACTGCTTGCGTAAGTTCGCAAGTGGGTTGTAGCTTAACCTGTAAATTCTGTGCAACGGGTTATATGGATCGTAAAAGAAACCTTAATGCAGATGAAATTTATGATCAGGTGGTTTTGATCGACAAACAAGCCAAGCAAAACTACAATAATCCCCTAACCAATATTGTGTACATGGGTATGGGCGAACCGCTTTTAAATTACACCAATGTACTTAAGTCAATAGAGCGAATTACCGCTCCAGATGGATTAAATATGAGCTACAAGCGGATTACGGTTTCCACTGCAGGCATTGCCAAAATGATCAAAAAGTTGGGCGATGATGGAGCAAAATTTAATCTTGCTCTTTCTCTCCATGCTGCAGATGATAAGAAACGCAATGAGATTATGCCCATCAATGAGGCAAATTCATTAAACGCTTTGGCCGATGCCTTGAAATATTATTTCGCCAAGACTAAAAATCCGGTTACTTACGAATACATTGTTTTCAACCATTTTAATGACGAGATTTCCGATGCGATGGATTTAGTGAAATTCTGTAAACATATTCCCTGCAAAGTAAATTTAATTGAATACAATCCAATTTCATTTGCAGATTTCACTAACGCCGAAGGCGATAAAATAGATGCTTTTTCAAACTATTTGAAAAGCCAGGGAATCAATACAAATATTCGCCGAAGTCGTGGTAAAGATATTGATGCCGCCTGTGGTCAATTGGCTGTAAAAGAAGAAGCTGCTAACTAGCTACTTCTAAGCAAAGTTAATTCAGTTAATATTTCATTGAAACCAGGCCGTAGGTGTTGGTTTTCAGATAAGCACAGATTGCGAAGTTTACAAAGCTCATCAAAAGCAGAAATATCCGCACTGCAAAGCGAAAGCAAATCATCGAGCAGAAATCCGAAGGCCTTTACTTCAATTCGTTCCAGATGGAAAGCTAAAGCAAGATCTCGCTTATCGTACGATGAAGCCGCACCAAAATCGCCGAATAATGTTTTCCCAGCATCATCAACTAGAACATTATGTGCATATAAATCCCCATGAATAATTCCTCTTTCATGCAGATGTGCACCTACAGAAGCCATACTAGTGGCAATTTCGAACAGTTGCTGATCAGTGAGTTTAAAGCCCTTATCAAAAACGTCCCGCGTACACGTATTCAAAGTTGGTGGTTTTCCAAGATTATAAAAGTGAGGAGGAATTAGTTCCATCACCAAACCCTTTTTACCCTGATCATCCAACTCTGTTACAGATTTCAATTTTACAATCGAAGGGTGATGCCCCGCGGCCAAATAAGTTTGCAACTCATCCTCCGGAAAGCCATCACTGGTAACACTTCCTTTAAATATTTTGATGGCAACCTCATCTTGGTTATTAACATCTATACTGGTCGCTTTAAATATCGTACCGGAAGCACCTTCTCCCAGTAACTGCCGAAGCTGAAATTGATCAATATTTACTGTTGCAAATGACTCACCTTTAATCTGGTTTATCATATTATTACCTGAAAAAGCCAGCCATGCTAAACCTGGCATTGAAACTAACCATTCAGGCAGCTTAGTTAAATGATTCGCTGCAATCCGCAACAGTGCAAGGCTACCGCAATCTGCAAGTTCCTTGGGCAACGCGGTCAACTTATTCCCTGCAAGCATCAGCTTTTCCAGCTTTGAACACTCACCAATAGATGCTGGTAAACTGGAAATCTGATTATTGGTAAGGATTAACCACCGCAGATTAGGATGTAATGAGTCATTTGGGATATGCGTTATTAAATTACTCTTAAAACCGATTATCTGGAGATTATCGCATCTGCCCAAAATAGATGGAAAAACGGTAAAACAATTATCTGATGCAAAAAATACCTTCAGCTTTTTAAACTTGCTAAAATCATCTGGTAAGGTTGTCAACTTATTGGATGATAAATCAAGGTATTCTAAGGTATCAGTAAGCTCAAAAAGCTGCCCGGGAAATGTATCAAGCCCTTCAGATATTTTTATAGTAGTGGCTCCCGAAAGTTCCCCGTTAATAAGTTGTGTTAAAGTTTGCAATATGAATTTTTTATCGAAGATAAGTTTTGTCTTGAGAACAATCAAAAATTGGAAATAATATTATTCTCTATTCTTCAGAAGCCGAGATCTATGAGCACAGTTATTAAGAATTTAAATAATTTGATCAAGCTCAGCATTTACAATCATCTTCAATAGCGCAATTTTCAAGGTAGTAAGATGGAAGGATGTAGATGATCATCGCCCATAGCGGGCCTTTGCCGAATAGATTTCTGAAGTTGATCTGTCTTCATTAGCAAGCATCAGGGACAATATCCGCGGAGAGGTGAATACATTTTTAGATAGGCGATCAATAACTATAACGCTGACCAATGTTTTTTTGTTAATATTATAGATCAGCTCCACATTATGGGCTTTTTTAAGATATTCAGATAGTTCAGACCGGTGAGCTATTACTGGATTATGTCTAATTACCTTATTTGACCTGTAAATCGGGTACCAAGTTTTATCAGAGAATTCGGAAGTGTGTAAAATGAGGGATTCAATTTCAGCTATTCTATATTTATCAAACGCATTTGTTAACACAAACTCTTTAACAACTTCTTCCTTTAATCTGAGGAACACTTTTCCATATCTGCAAATTTTAAGGATTCCGTCAGATAAGAAACTTTTATATCCTTGCTGTCGAAGCAGTAATCGAAAATCTGATAGGCACGAATATTTATATCCCATCATTCGGCTAACTTTTAGTTTAAACTCCTCGAGTGAGTCTAAGCCCAATAACTTATTGAGAGCCCCTAATGCTTTGGAATAATCAAATTCATCAGAAATCTTTGATCCGTCCATCCGAATAGTTGTAGAAACAATATGTATATGTCTATTTTGAGTATCCTTATGAAAAAAAATCATATAGGGCTGTTTTTCAAACCCCATTTCTTTCATCCATTTCATTCCCAAAACCTCGAAATTCTTCTTGGAAAACCTTTCTCCTTTTTCTGAAAATACCACATGGAGTTGATCTTTTTTACTAATAGAGTTTGCCCGTGAAACCGCGGAGAAATATTGCTCTATGTCTCGAGCACTAATATCTAAAAACCCATTAAGTATACCAGCGTTGGCCATACTTAAGATTTCAGCTTCACCTCTAGCCACTTTGGTCATATTATACTTAATGGCAGGAAAACCAACTGACTTTTTTAATATTTTAACTATCATTGAAACCAGGCTATTGTTTGATCATCTGAGATAATAACTTTCTAATAAGCCCTTCAAGAGCTTTCTGTGTATCTATGTATTTTAACAATAGTGTATTATTCAAGCCTTGCCCTTCTCTTGATAAGGCATCAAATCGGTTGCTCGATTTGATTGCTGAATTTATTTTTGCCATCTCATTACCTATACTTACAAACTTTGATAAGACTTCAGCGGAATTGATTCCGAGAAATTGTTCATTAAGTAATCGATACCTTATCATTTCTGATTTTGTCGATCCAAGTTGATGGCAGATCTTTTTGATTTTAATATCCTCTTCCTCCGTAAAACCAGCGGCATACCGGACAGTACGGTTCAATATTTTTCTTCCCATAGCAATATCAAAGGTTAATTGAGTTTTTTGATGAAATAGAAATTAACTAAAAGGCTTGCACTAATTGGATAACAAGGCAAAAGCCACGACCAGGCAAAATCGCATTCTACAACTGGGGGAAATACTTTCTTTTGGTGAGAGATTTACATGAATTTGGTAATGAATGTGCTCAAACAAATATCCAAAATGGAAAACCTTGTTTAGCAGGTAGCGATGGCAGCAATATTGGCGGGATCAATATGAAAACCACCAACGAAATGCTGATTGTTTATCCCGCTTTGTTCGATTGCCTGTGCCTGGTCCCATTCAGTATCAACCCTATTATCTTGATCCAAATCCTGATTCAAAACACAATGGTGAAACAAGGGGAGCCAGAGTTGCTGAGTTTTTTATCCGAATAGTCAAAAAGTGGCCGGACCAGGTGAAGGGAACTGGATTCGAAAGATTGGTGATAATTACGGTAGAAACTCTAGACAAACCAGGATTTGCGAGCACGGAAAACATCCCTATGAAATAGATCCTGGCAGCTTACTACAATGTTAAATTGGTGCATCAGCTCCTTATTCTCTCTGAAATAAATTAACCAAAATATAGAAGTTATAAATTGCTGCAGGCAATGGAATTTTGTGTATTTAGCAGGAAAAGGCAAGGAATTAACATGATATGTTTAAGCTATTTGACATCCGGACGGTTAAGGGATTTCTTCATCAAAAAGACATCAGTCAACTGCTTCCAAAGTTCAAAGTAATGCAAGAAAATATTAACGGAGTGAAGGCTCATTTTTTCTTCAGCATAAAACTATCGCCTAACGTAACGAGTTTCCCCGGACCCTTGTTGATGTTCCTGTTCACCGGTCATCGAACGCTCGGCCTGCGGGGAAACCGGACGGATTTTTTCAGCAAAAATCAAATCAGGATGAATACTTTGCATCTTTTGATCATAAATATTCAGCGTTTTATCTTCCGGCTCTGCCGAGATGTAAACCTCTTGCCTTTTCCCGTCAATTTCCATGGGAAGGCTAATCAAATTTCCATACCGCAAAGCTTTGATAGCAGATTCCCTCAAATCATTGTCAGTTAGCTCTAAGAAGGGAAACCTGCTGAAAGATTGCTCAAGATCGTAACCATGTTTAGGAAAGAACCATTTGATGGGATGTTCGCCAAGCTTGTCAACAGCATTGAAATTGAGCTTATACCATAAGTCTATCTTTTTATATTGCTTTGACCCGGGGTCGTCGGTATCCAAAATCAATGTTGGCTTTTCGAAAGAAAGTCCGCAAAGCAGTTTATAAGATTGAAGCGCGCTCATTCTGTTCTGCTGATCCAGCACAAACTTTTTCACGATGGGTTCAGTGGCATTATAACGCAAAAGTGAAGTTTCCATTGCATTCAGAAAGTAAACTTCACCGTTTTTAGAGCGGTTAAATTTTAGCTCAAAATGCATATCATCAAACTTTTTTTCCACCTGAGACCGGAATTCCGCGGGGATATAACGCTGATTGATTCCGATGGAAAAAAACTGTTCTCCTTTCGAGATAGCATTTTCAAGTGCCGCGTTTAGTTTAGTGCCAAAACCTAAATAGTCAAGGCTCTTTTGCAGGTATTCTAGATTATTTTGATTCATAACTGATAGTTGATTAATGGCGCGTGATTTTTCTTGGACCGAGATGTTGAGTTGTATCAGGCTGAAGGGCTTGCTGATCAATCTTTTTAGCACCTTCCATTTCTCCAAGTGCCTGGTTAAACGCAGGAGTGCGGTGATTAGCCTGAATGGCTCCATCTCTTAACGATTGTATGCTACGGATTAAAAGGTAACTGATTCCTCCATCCAGTAATACCGAAAGCACCAGGGCCTTCCGGTCACTGCGAATTCCATTTGGATCTGATGCCCTGTGCTGCACCCTTGTCCCATCGGTAAGCTCAATGAGTTCGCCCCTTTTAAAAGCAGACTTTTCTTCCTCACTCAGCAGCATCCCATTGATCCGATCAGGAGTTTGCACTTTGGAAACATCATAGCCTACAAAATCCCTTGTAACGGGATCATATTCGATGTTGTACATGGCCCATCTCCCCTCTTCCTTTTCAATGCGTCTGCCAACAAAATCCTTTCTTCCATTGATTAAATCATCCATTTCTCCAGCAGTAAGCAAAGGATGCTCACGTGCAACTTTATAAATGGGATGGATCATTAAGGAGAGTTCTCCGCTATCCTCACGCTGAAGAGACAACCTGGCATCGAGCCTTTCTATTTCAAACCCTTCGCCTTTTAGCCCGCTAAGAGAAATCAGATCGGTTCGCCTTCCGTTCAAAAGCGCCTGAATTTCTTCGGGACCGAGCAATAGCTGCTTGTCGTGATAAAGCCCTAAATCCTTGAACTGGGACAAGGGTAAATCCTTGATATCAAATAATGTAGTCATCATTTATCTTTTATTGGTTAATGAACTGTTTACTTGCGCCGGATCTGTAGTTCTATCCTGGCGCAGGGATAGCTTTTGATCAAGAAGCGAACGGTAGAGCGGATCAGAAGAAGAAAGGGTAAAATGAAGTCCGGAAGGCAGCTGTTCCATCCGGAGCCGGCCCTGCTTCAAGTGACCCTCGACCCTGTAGATGCAATCTCTGTAGGAAATCTGGTCTCCTGTAGATAGAAAGTTTTTTGGCCGCTGGTCAAAAAAAGAGACTTCAAGATCCGGCGAGGCTTCGATCTCGCGTTTACGTTCAATATTCATCAAAAAATCAAATATTTTTTCTGCATCCATCGCCGCAGAATGGATTTCAAAAGGAGTATCTTCCAATATCGACACCCAGCTTTCCACGTACGCGGCATGCTGACCGGTATCATGACCGATGCCCAGCTCACCTGCTATGAACATAGAGGCAATTTCTGCTCTAAGCTCTTCTTTGCTATAGGCAATCATTCCACTATTCATCAGCGTGGAGCGGTCCAGTCTGTCCGGATGCCCGGTCCAATGGGCAAGCTCATGGAGCGCGGTAGCATAATAGCCCTGCGCGTTTGCAAACTGTGCCCGCTCGGGAAGGGTTATACTGTCATAGCGAATATTATAAAAGGCGTTATCGATATAGCGGTGGCTGATATCCGCGCCGCTGGCCTGGATGAGCGCCTCGGCTCTTTCAATAGGATCCCAGGCGACTTCTTTTTTAGGTTCATGGGATAGTGCGGGAAGACCTGTAGTCTGCTCAGCGTTGAATACCCATGCACTGGAAACGATGGGTCTGGCAAGCTGCGTTTTTTCCATCAGCGGCTGCCCGAGTTCATCATAGATGATCTTACCCTTATCATCCCTCAGTTTTTTTTGCTGATGGGTTTTGATGAATTGTATGAGTGTGCCTTTTTCTCCCCTGTTTATTTTAGCATCTATTGCCTCTGCCTGCTTAAAGGTAAGCCACCTGGGATCTTCTCTACCGGAAATCATTAAGTTTATCGCATTAATTCCTCTATAACGGTTTCCGCTTTGCACATTATAGGGAAGCATGGGCAAGGGTATCCCCTCACCGCTCCAGGGCTTAAGCCAGGGCACTGTACCTTTTTTGAGCTGCTCGATAAGCGAATTTGCGACCTGGACATGCAAGGGAAGGTTTTTATTTTCCATTGTCTTCCTCCTCAAGGTCAGGTAACTCATCAGCGAATCCACTGCCATATTCTTCCGCCTGGGCGGGAGATAACAGGACTTTGTTATGATCGGTAAGTAGCATTAATAATGCAGGCAAACTCAGCTGATCCTCTTGAATGACTTGCTTTTCTTTCATGATTGGGATAAATTGGGAATGGATTATTTTTGTGATTACAGCTACCGGATCAATTGTCTTTCCCAGAAGACGCATGGCAAAATGAAGATGTGGGGCGGTAGTTCTGCCGCTATTTCCGCTCACTCCGATCTGATCCCCGCTTTCGACCAGGCTGCCCGAGCCCACCAACAGCTTAGATAAATGGCCGTATACAGTTTCAAGAATGCCATGTTTGATTCTGATGAACTTGCCCAAAATTTTATGCTCTCCACTTGCAATCACCCTGCCCTCCATTACTGCGAATACAGGTTCGTACCTCGCCCTGAAATCAGTTCCATAATGATGCTTGATCTGTTTTGATACCGGATGGCATCGAAGGCCGTAAGGGCTTGTGATCCTGATATGGGCTAATGGCAAGCAAAACTGCGCTACTGCTGAGGAGGTGATATGGCAAAGGAAAAGCAGCATAGCGCTACAGACTACAGTACCGTTCATCTTGAGAATACTTTAAGCGCTTCAGGATTTAGCGGCTGTTTGGAGCGTTGGAAATCTGAAAGGATATCAGTTGCGCTGTTAATAGCACTGGGATTGTTTTTTAATAAATGATAAGCTTCCAAAATCGAAGCCGGATCCCCACGGTCCTGCAGCATATTGATTTTGAAAAGTGTTTTGAAATCCCCAAGATCAATGTCAGCTGTACTGGACAGTAAGTGACGATATAAACTCGACCGGTCTTTTAAAAGACGTATATCATTGACATCTACAATTTCTCTGTGAAGATCACCAAAACTCACATGGGCGCTATTCTGGTCAATGTTTTTCTCGCCCATAAGCCCTATGCGCGCAGCTGCGCCAGGGTTCTGCCGATCGATAACAATGATCAGCGAACCGTTTAATTCATCTTTCATAATTTATTGGTTTAACTTTTTAGAAATCTACCTGTGATAAGTTTGATTTCGTTATTGATTTTTTTGAAGTTTTCAGAAAGTACCTTCATTTTATTTCCCTTAAAATCGTAGAATACAGGAAGTTGTAGATAGGATGCCTCTTCAGCCGCGACTGCTTTCAGATCAAGATTAATTTTGCAGTTAATGACTGAGGGTTCGTATGCTTCCGCATAATTTTCGTTGGGCTCCCTGGCTAAAATCCCTACCATTTCTCCAGTTGAAAGGGCAGCTATTTTTCCTGAAGGAATCAGATTTTCTAAACGTTCAGACAACGATATCGATAATTTGGACCGGTCAATGGACAGACTTTCAGACTCCTGCTTTACCCTTCCAAAGAGTTTTTCCAGCCAGTCCAGCGTTTCCTTACTTCTTACAGAGCCTGAAAGGACGTTTCCTACCACCGAGCAGATGGTGTTGGCTACTTCCTTTCCATAATGCTGGTGGAATTGGGGAAGTTCCTGCAACCCCATCAATACCGCCACTTTATTTGACCTGGCGGTCGCAATCAGATTTTCAATCCGGTGGACAAAAATGGTCGGAAGCTCATCGAGTATCAGTGCACTGGGCAGGTTGCCCTTGGAATTGATTAACCGGGTAAGCCGGTTAAGAACAACGGAATAACAGGTAGAGTTGATATTCTGGGTGGCGGGATCATTTGCAAGGACCAAAATCGAGGGGTGCTCAGGGTCACTGATCTTGAGCGAAAAATCATCCCCGGAAAAAACCCAGAAGGTCTCCAGAGTCGCCATGCGGGAAATAAATATTTTCAGGGTTCCCACCTGCCCTTCTAGCTGGTCAAAAGCTTTTGCGCGGTAGGCGCTCATAAAAGGGGAAAGCAGCGAGGAGAGCTCCTCATTACTGGTCAGACAGTCAAATATCTGCTGATAGGTGCAGTTTAAAAAGGAAAGCACATGGGGTAGGGTAGAATATTTTCCGCCTTCCAGCCTGGCAAAAAAATAAATACACGCTGCTAGAAAATTAACAGCGCTCTGGGTGAAAAACTGATCACTTCCCCCGGACTTATCTCCTTTTTTTAATGCCTCAACCAGCGCCTCAGCTGTTTCTGCCGCATCAGCGAGGGTCTTGATGTACCCGGAGTTAAAAACATTGATCCGCCGGCTCATTTCGACTTGATTGAGGTTAATCACATGAAAATCCATATTTACCCCCTTGGCCCTGTTATTCAGGTAGCGCAGGTAAGCAAGGCTTGCCAAATCGGGAAACTTAAAATCGTATAAGCATATGCAAAACCGGTTATCTATCAACTCACGAATGAACGGCATGACCACGCCAAAGGATTTCCCTGAACCAGGTGTGCCGATGAGTAAAGTGCCCCGAAAAATGTTTTCGATATTGATGAATCCCTTTCTGACTTTTTTTTTATAATAATAAAGCATAGGAATACTTACCGATAGAGGAATCCTGCTTTTATTTTCTTCCTGTTTAAAAGATTCTCCTTCCCTGTTCCAGATATCTTTCCCGAGTTTAGAGGAAACAATCTTTGAGATATTATCCAGGCCAAGGTGAAAAAGAATGGTCCCCGCTAACAGTAACAGCACATAAAATACCCATGGTTTTATGATTATACTCAGCCATACAAACGGCTGAAGGGAATAAAACAACAGGCCTGAAAAAAGTAGGATCAAGGAAACCGATAAGGGAATAACAATGTGCTTTTTCGCTGAAAGTTCGCGGCTTTTTTTACTTAATGTCCCTAATGAGGTTAAAAGAACAAGCAGCATAATAAATAACCGGCTATAAAGGGGCTTCTGATAGATCAATAAGCGGCTTAAACCTCGGTGCAGGTTTAAAATAGCCAGTTCACTACGTTCGCCTGAAAAAGTCAATACCGGCAGGATGATAAAGTAGGCGATATCCAGAGATACAAATAAATAGATGCTGAACTGCATGAAGCGGTGCAGTCCCTGAAGCTCTGTTCTTTCTTCCATAGATCTGGCCGCTTAAAAACTGTCTGCTCCCAGCAGCTTGCCATAGGATAATGCTAAACTCACCTGACGGGAACTGGGCTGCTTTTCACTGACAGTAACCACGAGCTGTTTAGAGGGAGAAAAAACGGCCTTTGGTAACACATAAATGTTCCTATGGCTTTTATCAAAGTGATCAGCAGGGTTTAACACGAACTTGGGGAGCATTGAAAACTGTTGAAAGTTTGTGGATCGGGATATCTTTTTATCCTCGATGGTAAAACTGACCTGCTCGATCTCATAGCCAATATGAGTATCATTGGTCAGTGTGAGATCTAGAAAAATAAGATCTCCTGCGCTAGCGATCCGGTTAAGCTGCAAACCGATTCCCTGTGAGAAGCGCTGAAGAACTGGTTTTTTTACCTTGCCGGACAATAGCGCAAGCGCCTTTTGCTTCATCTGGGGAGTAGAAAGAGACTGATCGGATGGCAAAAGCGGCACCATGTCTTTGGGCAATATCTCAACCTGGGTGGGATGGGTAAGTTCGGGAGAATCTGAATAGATGAGCTGGTACTGCGCTAAAAAATGCTCTCCGGTAAGGGTAAGTACCCCAAGATTTTTTCTGTCAGAAGGGGTAAAACTTTTATCCAGTCGCAAACGCAGCAGGTTTTTTAATGGCAGATCTCCGCTTAACATGCCTATGGGCAGATCCACATAGCTGATGGGCTCGGGAGACCTGAGGTGAATAGATGCCGATGGGCCGAGCCAAAGCACAGGAAGCGTTTTGATGTTCTGGCCATGGCTATAATAGCTCAGCAGCAAAAGATGGGCAACAAGAAATATTGTTAGATTTTTCATCAGATAAGTATTATTTGTGATTGGATTGATCGACCAGGTAAAGCATTGAGGGATAACGGATACGGGCCTTGTTTGATCGGATGAGTTTATTGAGCGCCCCGGTAGTGGATTGAAACATCCTGCCGAGCAGGCTCATGATCTGTTGGTTCTTTTCAGAAGAAGAATCCATGTCGATGCCCGAAACTGCGCTACTGGAAAGTTCCCTGCTGAATTCCCGGTAAATAGAAGAAGGAATATAAACCCCCTTTATTCCGTCCATATCATATACTTCAAGCTTTACGGGCAATATCTCCCCCTGATAAAAAATGGAAGAAATACTCAGATTCACCCTTTGGGAAGCAAAGCCGCTGATGATCGCATAAATGGTGGTTCCAGCTTTGATTTCTCTGCTTCCCACCCTTACCGGACTGGCAAGGCGAACGCTCACCCTGGATCCGGAAAATCCGGTAAGCGATTCGCCGATCATGGCCTGGATAAAAGTTCCCTTGTTTTCTTCGGCCCTGATCGTGTATGGATCTATGGATAACCCCGTTGATAACTTCACCTGTAGCGGCCTGGTCGTATCTGCCGGAATGGCTTTGTTTTTTGATTTTACAGGGGAAGATGTCGCAGAAGCTGAAGAAACAGCAGCTTTATTCATACTGTCCACAATAGCCATCTGCTGCCGAAAAATCCTCATCGGGTCTGAGGAAGGAACTGGTTTGTATTCTTTGGTACCAATCGGGGAGAAAACCTGGTTTAGCTTTTCAGCATCTGTGATGGCTTGGCGCTGCCGATAACCGGTCCGCTCTTGCAGATCCGGCGCCATGTAACGCTGCTTCTGGGATTTTAAGGCCGCACTGATAGAATCAAGCATCTGCTTTTCTTTTTGGTTGTAAAGGGATCCCTGCTCCTCTAGCGGGAGACCCTCTGGATCAATAGTAGCTAAAGCGGTATAGCCATCGCCTTTTTTATATCGCTGCTTATAAGCCTGTAGCTTATCTTCTATCGCTTTACCGGAAACCGCTGGGGCAACTGCAGAGATTTCGCTTTGCAGGGCGGGATCATCAGAAGCCACACTTTGACCCGCCGCATAAATCCGGAAGACATAAAATAGCAGTAATATAAAAGGCAGACAGATCAATGGGATTACGTAGCGGGGCTGCTTAAGGTTTATGGATTTCATTTGTGGTCAATTTTGATTGAGTTGCTGGATTCTTTTTAAAATCTGCTCCATCCGGAGACTGTCCAGGGGGCCTGGCTCATCTTTATCAGCGAATGATTTAAGCTCGGACTGTAAGGCTAACACCTCGAGTAGTGCACTTGGACTTATCTTGGGAGGAGTTCCGGGATATTGAGCGATCTTTGCAGAAAAAGATGTGGAGGGTTCCCCGGCCCGCATGAGTGTAAAACTCAGCGCTGCAGATAAGACCATCAGTATAATCATGCCCGTAACAATACTTCTGGGATACCGTCTTGCAGCAAGCGTTAGATATTTTCCAACAAAATGCAGGCGCGAGGCAAGAGCGCTGCTAAAAGCAGAAGAAAAAATGTTGTCTTTCATAAGCTAAACTATAATGGGTTTTTCTCTACGGTGGACCTGTCGGCATTTTCCAGGGTTTTCCAGGAAGTGATCAGCACCGCATGTGGATTATTTTCTGATCTGGAAGGTAGATCCCGCAAGTGGCCTTCTGTGACCAGTGAGCGCAGGGTAACTGCGCTTCTGCGGTCGATGCGCTGGGTAGCATAATACTTAAAATATCCTTTTTTTTCATCCAAAGTGATCGAATCCATATGAATGGTAAGCACCGCGGAGGAGGAAAGAACCGAACTGAAAAAATTTCTTTCTTTTAAGTTATTGTACTGCTGGGCTCCGCTTTCATCAATGAGATACATCGCCTGGCGCATCTGGGACTCAATGAAATTCTCATCGGGTATCAAAGAAAAAAACAGAGAATGAAACCTGGCAATATGTGCCCTGTATTCCGCTCCCCTGTTAATTTCAAGATCTGTTCTCCTGGCCAGTACCGGGCTGTTTCCGTCCTGCAGTACATAGATGGATTTTCTGGAATCCGAAACCTGCCGATAGGCATAGATGCTTACCGTAAAGCAAATGGCGAAAGCCAGGATGAAGCTTAAAAGCGACAGCCTGGTCGCCAGGCGGATCTTTTCTTCTATGTTTTTTACAATCATCACATACCTCCTACTGCGCTAGTGGCCATACTGCTGATTCTGGTGGCGCCGCTGCCCATTGCGCTCGCCGCTGAACTTACCCCTGAAGTGCTCACAATCCAGGTAGAAATACTCGGAACGGTAAACATGGTGATCGCGCCAATGATAAAGGTAATGATCACCATTCCAAAGGAGAGTACCCCGTTGGCGGCAAACCAGCTCAATTTTTCAATGCTTTCTCCCTCCCCGCTGAGCAGCTCGCTATAGCGCAGAATTTCAGCTTCCAGCGCATACTGCTGAAAAAGGGATGCGACATACATGACCAGATAAGCAATCCCTGAATACAGGCTTACTGAAACAAACCTTGCGATCCATTCGGTAAAAGACTGCCGGAAAGCGGGCAGAATACTTGCCGCTACCGAGAAAGGCCCGAGGATGATCAGGATGGTTGAAAAGATGATCTGCACAATAAAAATCACATAGACGCTGATCCTTAAAATCCAGATGGCCATGGTTTCCAAAAGCGAGCTGGCCAATAGCTGAAGGCCCACCTGCAGGCGGTTGCGCATTTCCACTACCGGATTCCAGACCTGGGAAAAGCCTTCCTTTACCGAACTCTTTACAGATTCCCACGCATTTTCATACCAGGTATCCGCTTCGCTTTTCGCAATTTCGGTACTGGCCTGGAGCTTAAAAAGTGCATCGGACACATCCACCATCAGCTTTGCCCGCTGCATCCGAAGGTCATTGATATGGCTTTGACTGCCATCAAAAAGCTGTTCGGTGCGGTTTTCTACCAACGCTCCGGGATAGGCGATAACTTTAGTGAAAGCTGGCCACCACAAAATGACCATCACCAGCCCAAAAGGACGCAGTAAGGGCATCACTTCTAGTTTTTTATCTCCCGAAATCATCCCGTAACAGATAATGGCAAAGTAAATCAGCATCAATATCGCGCATAAGGCCTGAGCATCGGCCAGGAACACATCGTAATGGGTCCAGATGGTTTCCTTCATGCCCTTTAAAAAGTGCATCATCCCTTCCTCATACACCCCATTGCCCTGCAGAAAATTGAAGGTATCCTTGAAAGATCCCGGAACCTCAACCTGGAGTATGGGCACCAGTTTGGAAAAATTCAGTAAGCTCATAATTTCGAATTTTTAAGAATTTTGTTTGCTATTTCGATATCGCTTTTAGCGCTTTGGCTTATGGCAGTTTCTCTTGTTTTCACCTTTTCTTTAGCAACGGAGAGATTTAAATAGCTTCTGCAATGGCTTTTTTTATCCTCCCAGGCTGCCCGGAGCTTTCGGTGTTCCAGTAATAGCCGGTGATAGGAAAGGATTCTGGATCCCCTTTCCATAGGCAGACTTCTGACCAGGGAAAGGCGCTCAGACAAAGAGGCATACTGCTCATCATACCACAGGCTTAACCCGCTGGAATTCAGGTAGGCGATTTCCCTGGGGCCAAGACCGCGAAACCTTTTGGTATAATCGGCGGAAAAGGCGGAAAATTCGCCCGAATAATACAGGGACCACAATGGGTCAAGATCGGATAGCGAAGGTGAATAGGCCGCATAATTCGCCGCTGAGGTCTGGGCGAGGGTATCGGAATGCTTTTTATAAGCCTGCGTTGAAACTCCCATAGCGATTGCCAGTGCTAAGCGCGTGGTCTGCGGCCCTACAGGACCCAGCGGCCTGAGATCCTGCTTTGGATAATTGGGATGAAGCCCCCAGGTCATCCAGTAAAGCGGATTGAGCCCCAAAAACCCCGAGGTAGGGGTAAACTTGTTTCGGTCCCATGATTTGAATACCATCCGCTCCTGCTGATTGATGATCGCACCGTCGCGGATTTTCATCTGGGCGTTCAAACCCAGGCTGAGTGAAAACAGGGTTAAACACAAAATTGTTAATTTCATCTTTTTAGCGTTTTATAGTTTAAAATAATTTGCCCGGCGAGCCTTCGATCGGTGTTGAGAAAATCCTTAAAGGGGTTGATGTGCATAATAAAGGAGCGCTGGGCAGCCCAGAACATGGTCTTGTGCAGGGAAAAGACCAAAGCCCGGATGAGCTTTAATTCAAGTGAAATCTTTTTTATAAGTGCATCACGCCTTTCAAAGTTCAGCAGTAAATTTTCGCCCTCCTTTAATGCCAGCTGGGATACTTCCTTTACCAGCCTGAGCCCCCTGTCTTTTAGCTGAGAAGAAACCTGCTCTGCGAAAAGTAAAAGATGAGGATGGCGGGAGGCAAAACCGACCATCTCCTGCGAGGCGGAAAAGATTTCACCACTCAAAGCAGAGATCTCTTTTACCGCCAGCGCAGTTTTGAGGCCCTGATCAACCTGGGTGAGCGAGCGGTAAATGAGCTGTTGGCTCAAAACCAGCGCCGAGGTATTGATTTTAATGTTTTTAAGACTTTGATTCATCTCATCGATTTTGACCTGCATCATCATTTCCGAAGATATCCGTGCAAAGCCGTTTTCATTCACAATAGCGAAGTGATCTTTATCAAAAACCACCGTTTGTGCCCAGCTGGATTTTCCCAAAAGCAATGGGAAGACCAGTAGTGTCCATAAATGTCTCATATTATTTGAGTTGCTTTATCCGGGAGAGAATCTGATCGATCAATTGCCTTTCCTTTTTGCCAGTATCAGAAAATACAGGCCCGCGGGAACGGAGTTTTTTCCTTGCAGATTTCAGGGCAGTGCTTAATCCGGACAGCATGAGCGAAACAGTCCTGAGCTCGCTCACCACAAAGCCCGAAAGAATACGCCGGTCAGCCCGCTCCATGGCATTGATCTGCCCTATGCTCAGAGAAATTCCATACAGGTAGTTCAGCAGTTTAACTGACCGATCTACAAGATCTGCCTGGGTTTCCATAGCTAGAACGATCAGCAGCGGGTCATCCGCGCAGAGCGATAAAACCGTTCTCTGCTCAGCAGCGATTTTGGAAATCAACGGAAGCGCTTCCTGCCCGATCTGAACAGCATCAATAGTGAGTCCGATGGCCGAAAACCGTTTTGCGTTGTTGCGGTAAGTGGTCTTCAGCCATCCCTGCTGAAGATTATTGCTCTGCTCAATTGCCGCGGACAACCCTTGCTTATCGCGCAGTTCGCTCTGGCGGGAATGCTCTGAGCGGCTGTTATCAATGAGCTGATGAAGCAGGGCAACATTCACCTGCGAAAAGCAGGAACAGCTGATTGCCATCAGCAAAAACATAAATCCCCCCGACTTCATTTTTTGATAAGTTTACTTTTGGAAAGCACCTCATCGGCAATTCGCTTATCCACGTTTATAAATCCCGAATAGGGATTTACCGAATTCCAGAATCCGCGCACCGATGCCCAGTACATGCCCCTGTAAATTCCGTAAATCACGCCCCGAAGAATAGAAAGCTCAGTTACAATCTTTGCAAGCATCCGGGAGCGTTCACCCGCATCCATGAGATTATCTTTGGATCCATGGAGTACAAAACCGCTTACCTCAGCTGACAGGCGCAGCGCCCTGGCATGAAATTCTTCGGCTCCCTGCTGTGCAAAAAGAAGCAATGCAGGATTTTTCGCTGCAATATTCATTGCTTTTTTCCCATCGAGAAAAATATCCTCGGTGATTTCGTAAATATCTTTCACGGCCAGCAGACTGCTTAGCGCGGAGGATACCTCGGTAAGCCCGCGGTATATCCTGCTCTGCAGATCATTGGCGATCGCAAGTTCCGCAGCTACGCTCAGCTGCGCACGTTGCAGCAGGGTGAGCTTTTCATTGCTGCTGTTCAACTGGGAATTGATCAGAACTGAATGGCTGGCCATTGCCGCAGACGTGCTCGGATCTACATAGATCTGGGCGCTGAGCAAGGTTGGGATACCGCTAAAAAGAAGTATATAAAGTTGTTTTTTCATCACGAAAGGGTATTGACTTGGTTGATAAATTCATTTAAAGAAAGGCCTGATCTTTCCTGATCCAAAATAAAAGCATCCAGCGCATCCTGATAGTTTCCATGATGCGCTAAGTAAAATTCAAGCGCTCGCTTTTCAGGCTTCTCGGTAGAAAAAGTCATGTACTGCCTGAGCGAAACCTCCACCCCATACACCTCTCCGGTGCTGCCCCGTTTGATGTAAACTTCCTTGAACCTTGAGCGGGCAGACTTATTATCCAGGGAATTGATGGTAAAGATTTTTTTCTGTTCGGTTTCATTTAAAGAAAGCAGCGCAGCGACTTTGGTATAGTCATCCCGGAATTTGCCCTGGTCAAGCAGACAGATGGTATCGGAATTGGCGATAATGCTGTTTTTGACTGTTGGACTGGAAATGATGTCTTCGAGTTCCTGGGTTACTACGATCGCCTCGCCATAAAACTTTCTCACCGTTTTATACATGTATACCAGATAAGAGGCCATTAGTTCAGATGCGATCGCTTTCCAGGCTTCTTCCAAAATCAGCGCCTTGCGCTGATGATCCCTGAGTCTCATTTTTTGCAGAAAAACATCCATGATAATCAGCGTGACGATAGGAAAAAGCACCTTATGTTCACGGATCGCATCAATCTCAAAAACAATGAGCTTTTCTTCCAACAGTGAAGAATCTGTAGCCAGGTTCAGCAGCAGACCAAATTCTTCACCCAGACAAAACTTCCTGAGCACAAAGCGGTAAGCATCCACATCAAAACCGACATGATCCTTGGCGCAGATTTCGCGTATCCTCTGAATGGAATAAAAATAAAAAGCATCAAAGTTGAGTTCGCTCTTTGCCTCACCTGCGCTAAAATGAAGGGCATAAAAGGAAGAGATGACGCTGGAAATGATGCTGTCCTCTACCGCTGATACCTCGCCATTTACCCCCTTTAGAAGCAGAAAGATAAGTGTCTTTAAAAAATCGCGCTTTTCGATATTATATTCCGATGCTTTAAAGGCAAAGGGATTCATCGTTATCGGCTCCTGTTCAGAGTAGGTCAGATACCTTCCCTTATAGTAGGCACAAAGTCCGCTATAGGAATGCCCGGTATCCACGATCACCACATCCATATTATAAAGCAGGTACTGTTCCACCAGGCTATTCATGAAAAAAGACTTTCCTGAGCCTGATCCGCCCAGAACAAACTTAGATCGGTTGGAAATTCTTCCGCTGCTCATCGGCAGGTCTGCAGGGTCAATGTTGATGGGAATTCCCCGCCTGTCGGTGAAGCGGATTAAAAATCTGGAATCTTCGCTCCTTGACTGCCTTTCTTTGAAAAACAGGCAGGCTGCAGCTTTGGCGCTGAGCAGCGCCAGGTCATACTTTTTTAAGGCAGATGCATTCGCCGGTAATGATGCCCTGAAGAGCTCAAGCTGATTGTAGGCGTTTCTGCTGGGAATAATGCCCAGTGAAAAAAGAGAAGACTCTACGAAATTTACAGCCTGCTGAAGCCCCTGGCCCTTGCTGCAGAGCATGCAGTTAAAATGAGCATGAACTAAAAGCTGATTATCCCTTGCTACCTCGGAAAGCAATTGCGCGATATCCTGCTCGCAAAGGCGGTTAGCAGGATCAGGAATACCTGCATGCCGCTTTTGCTTTAGGGTGAGCGAGGAGATAATGCCCCGCTGGGAGGGAATGGAAATGACCTGGTTATAAATCATGCACTCAATTCCCGGTACCTGGTGAAGGAAGGAAAGGTTGTCCATGGGAAAATCCCGCATGGACTTACCATCGCTTTTTTTCTGATATGGAGATAGCGCAGCAGGTAAATCCATCGCATCGCTGTCAATCAGGGATAAACAGCGAACCGACTTTTCTCCGATCTCCAACTGATGATCTGCGCTAAGGATATTGTTTTTTACGCCCAGGTTTCCGCTAAAATCCATGCAGAGGCATTGTTGTAGATAACGGTCAATCTCCGCCTTTTTCAATATCATGGGATCTCTTCCTGCCTGCTGTAAAAGATCAAATATTTTGGAGACTGAGGTGGAAAAACTGTGGAGTAATTTTTCATCAAAAACATAAAATCTTCCCCTGTCTACCACTTTGGTAAGAACCAGATAAGTTCTCATTTCGATGAATGGTCGACCTTCAAAGTGTGCATTATATGCTTTTTGAAGATATTCCCCGCTTGGTGGGGACTGAAAGTTCCTGGATATGAACACATCCTGTTTTTGTAAAAGATGACCCTCCCCGATCACCTTTATGATTTTCATCAGCAGCTCCTGAAAATCCTGGTATCCCCTTTCATCCGCACTGAGCACCAAAACAGGATTTTCAATCTGAATGACTACTGAATAATCCCCGGCTGAGGTGTAGAGCATGTCAACGCCTTCAAAATTGCCGTATCCAAGATAAGGCAACTCAAAAACATGGGTTTTCATAATCGAAGTCTGTTTTGGTGTATGAATAAACCACTGGTCTTTGTTTTATTGTATAATCCGCCTTTCTGACGGTACAGGGTATAGCTGAAAAGTCCACCCGAGAGTAAAATGCTCAGCAAAAACCCCAGATACATGCTCGATAACGCACCGATGAGTCCGCCAAAAAATAATCCTGAGCCTAGTGAGGCTATTCCCCAACCAATGAATTTTCCCTTTAGCCCTTTATAACTTAAGGGCTGTTCCAGGCCTTTGTAAATGGGGTAACGTTCCATAGGCATATGGTTTATACGCCAAAAAATGCTTTAATCACCACAGACACCAGTACCAAAAAGATGCACGATCCGCCCCAGCTCATGACCTCTTTACTGATATCCCGGTCTCCGGAATTCCACTTGATATACACCATAATGCCACCAATGATCCCCACGACAGCCCCGATGGCCAAAGTCAGGGTAGATACCGGATCGATGTAACTGGTAAGGGTAGAGGTTGCAGCATTGATTCCGGTGGTGCCTCCGCCGGTCTGAGCAGATGCCTTGGCACCCGCGAGTATGCCTATTAATAAGGCAATTGATAATTTTGAGTTTTTTTTCATGTTTTTTTGATTTTTATAATCTGAATAATCCGCGGAGAAATATCCCGCAGAGATTTAAAAAGAGGCAGGAATATAACCAGCCCGTCACCTGAGCATCAATATGATGCCTTCCCGATTGCCAGTTGGCGAAAACACGTAAGCCGCCCAGTAGCCCAGTGATCGCCCCGATCACAAAGGCCAGATCACTAAAAGAAAAATAGTGGTTTCGAATTTCAGCACTCGCCTGATAAAATTCGGGGATTCCCGGGACCTGGGCTCTTAGTATCCCTGAAGCGCTGCACAGAATAAGAATACCGAGCATTGTGCAGATCTGCCTGGAAGTGATTTTCATGAGTGCATGATTTTCTTTGTGCATTCGATGGCTTCCGCCTGCGCCTCCATGATCAGCTCGTCTAATTTCACAGCACCTGTAGCTTCTAGCGCTCCGGAGGAAAGCACCTGAGCTTCTTCAGGGGTATAGGATTCTTCTTGGGGAATCATGGAGGCATCTATTGGCTCGGGCTCCGTTTGGATCTGGTAAACCGGGAAAGGCTTAGCTTTAGCATCCCCCGGAGATCTGATAAGCAGATCCAGCAGGACGTTGACCAGGTAATATAAACCATATGCGCCAAGGAGATAAATAAGAAAGGTTGTCCAGTTCATTAGTGATGGATTATTAAGGTTAGCGAATTAATTCACCTGTAGGTACTGATCGGAAAGAAGTCCCAGGGGAGCCCAGAAATCAAAAAGAATTTGAGCCGGGATGCTCAGGCTTTCCAGGCTTTGTAGCCCCAGATGAAAACTTAAGGGTGCCGACAGCTTTCCTAATTTTCTCAGCAACTCCTGTGCATAGGCGCTATGTTCACCTGTGATATTTTCACCCTGTCCATTAGGCAGAAAAATGGTGTTAGCGTGTTTTGCAAGTTTAGAGGCGATCAATGCATACCGAACAGCAGCGCTAATGCCGAGCGTGCCATAGGTAAAGGGGATAATAAAGGTATTGATCTGCGTGAATATCCTTAGATAATGCTGATCTTCTGATAACTTGGGCAGATCAAAAAGTAACACCACATCTCCCTTGGAGAGCCTATTGATCAGCAGTAGTGCTTTGGAAAGGTCGGAGGAAAAAAATTCAAAAGGCAGTTTTTCTTCCAGCAGCAAAGATTTCTGGTGCAACATTTCTAGCGAACGCTCATGAGTGAGATCGATCAGATACACGGTTTTATTTAAGCTGGCCAAATAATGCGCCATGAGTAAAACCAGGGTCGTACTGCCGCAGCCGCCCTTTAGGTTGGAAAATGCAATGTTCATAGTTTTGTTTTTTTTTAGGCTTTAGCGTTGCAGAACCCTGCTAGCCTGGAAGCATAGCCGGCAGATTCTCCTTTGAGCTTCACTTTTCATCGGCTTAAAAATTTGGTTTCATCAACTGACCCGTTCATATCCTTGCTTTGCAATTTGCATTCCGGGAGCCCCCTTGCTTTCAGCTGAGATTGATGGTACTCATTGAAATCATTATATCCGGCATAAACTGCCGAGCGGTCTACTGCCCATGGGAATTGCTCTTTTAAAGCAGCAGTCGCGTTTTGTCCGGCCAGATCATGATCAAAATAAATATCAATAATGGGAAAGTGCCTGGCCAGCTTGATTCCAGAAGAAAGCAGCGAGACTGAATTGAGTATAATTGCGGCAGATCCTTGAGCACCAGATTGTACTTTCCAGCTCAAAAAGTCCATCATCCCTTCAAAAAAGCTGACCTTATTCTCATTTCCGGCAATAAAATTTACCCCTTTATTGCCCAGGCATCCTTTAAATCCGCTACTCCTCACCTCCCATCCTCCCAGATCATTTTTCCAGCCTGCTGCTGCAAAGGACATCCTTGTTTTTCCTTCCGGCTTTATTGAATAATAAAGTTCTCTTAAAGGAGAACTTTGATCATATACGCCTCTGGACTGGAGATAGGCTTTGATCTGCTTATTCCCACCAAGGGCAAGGTCTTCGTGAACGATGTAACTTGGATGGCGCAATGGAATTTCAAGCTGCGCGGGTTTTGGCTGTAGAGGTACATGGTTCTGGTGAGCGGATCCCATAGTTGCCAGAATCTTTTCCACGACATCCTTAAAGTCAAGCGTGGGCCATAGCGCTTTGCCCAGGTCGAAAATTGTTCCCCCTTTGCCCAAACCATGATCATACCAAAAACCCAGTTTGTCATTTACACAGAATGATGGATTTCTATCCCCGTCCCGGAGCATAGAGTGATAAAAGTGTTCACCTCCCGAATAGCGCTTAGGCTGCTGGCCGAGCTGGTGAAGAAAGGAACTAAGCGGGTATGCATTTCGGATCTGTTCTAAATCAAATCTGTTTTCATTCATAAAAATCTTGATTAAAACCGTTAGCCATCAGGATTATAAAAAGACGGATGTTTTAGAAACTGATATCGGTGCTGATGTATCGTTGACCTTTTAAGAGACCATTGAAGTCAAAAGCTCTCCTTTAGCTAAATTGGTTGTAGTCAAATCTGCCATTAGTTTTTCATTGTAGTTTTTGAAGCCCTCATAATTGAAGGAACAGTCCGCACTATTGCTTACTTCCCTGGTAAAATCCCGGGTAGCCGAGATACCAGCGTTATCCTGATCGAAATAAAGCTCGACCCATCGGAAGTGTTTGGATCTTGCCTTTGCCGCCTGAAGAAATGAAAGCGAGTTCAATACCAGTATAGATGCCTGGTCCCGGGGATGTTCCAGCTTCCAGCTTAAAAAATCAAAATAACCTGCGAACACGCTAAGTCGGTCAACTGATCCCTGGAGGAAGGTCATGCCCTTGTACCCAATGCAGCCTTTGACGTATTTGTTCCTTAACTCCCACCCTCCGTTTTCGTTGGGCCATGCGGATGCAAAATAATTCTTTCCCGGCTGTCTGTTATCCATAACAGCATAATGAAGTTCATATAAATAGCCCTCAGCAACATCAGCTATTCCCCTTGCTTTGAGGTAAGCGTCAATGGCTTCATTATCTATTGCTTCGGAAACCGCCATGACCTGATATTCGCGGTTTTTTTCAACCGGATGTTTACGTTTTCCTAGAACAACGCCGTTGTGTGGTTTACTCAAGTCCAGCTGCGCATATTCTACAATTTTTCTTAAAACCTCCGGAAAGGTTGAGGGATACCAATAAGCCAGGCCGAAATCGATTATGCTTCCACTTTTTATGCCCGATACCCCAGCCCCTGCATAGTCGAACCAGACACCAAGTTTGTCATTGATACATAACGAGGCGGTATATTCTTCACGCAGCATGCTGAGAAAGAAATGCTCTCCACCGGAAATTTTCTGGGGCGTAAAGCCCAGATTCTTCAAAAGTCCAAGAAGAGATACCTTCTCCTTGATCTCTTTCACGTTTAAAAAAGCTGACATATTGTTTTGGTTTTAGAAATTCATAAAATGAATAAGGGCTTAACGCCCCTCGAGATAGAAGTCTCAGAGAAGAGCCTCTATCTATAGTATAATTTGGAAATACCAAGGTCGTTTTAAAAACCGGACCCATCGTCCACCAGTACGCTTTCACTTTTTAGCATTATCTCAAAGCTTCACAAAACCTGATAAGCTTTCTCATCAATCGCTCAAGATCGATTTTGACCTCATTGTTTTCCGAGCTAAAGCCAAAGCCGCTCCATCACTAAAGCTGAAAGCAGTTCATCCTATTTAAGATCTTAGCATATCGTGCAAGCTGATAAATTTTGCACACAGCCCCCAGGAAAACTCCAGGACTTTAACATCCGGACCATTGTCCACCGGCATCCTTTCACCATCCAAGAGCGACTTCTTTTAGGTCAGATTCGCCTTTTTTTTATCTCGGAAGAACCTCCCACTAGCAGAAACCAGGTCAAACTTTCCTCTGGGTTAATTAGACATATTGTTTTTGATCCCTTCCCCCAAAACTAATGGCGGTCTACCCATCTATTTCATATGTAAAAGATCCTAAATGAACTGCTTTAAAACTTCAAAAAATGGAAAAGAGTTGCGAGTTTCCTTTACCCTTTATACCGAGGGGATCCATCCAAAGAATAAGGGGGGGGGGCTGTCAGGCACGGAACATCTTGCCAATAAAAAAAACAATACCTCATCCATATTAACCTGGCTCCACATATTAAAGAAACTAAAAAGAAAGAAGCTGAACGGATCCGGAATTTAAGGCACAAAAAAAGGGCCTCTCAGCCCATCCACCTTAACCAAAACACAAACAAACCATGTGCTCCAAAAAGGTAATTCGGAATTACTCACGTCAATCCATACGGACCGGGCCCTCGCCTGCCCCTGCGCTTTCGCCATATTGAAATAATCTCAGCTTCGCAGGATTTTCCGCTCCTCGCAGAATAATGCTTTATTCCCAAATGTCAAAGATCCCAAAGACCATGGCTGAAAGCAGCTTATGCTGCGCCCGGATAGATCCGTATCTGCCTAGCAGCGAAAAATGAGCTGGCTAATTTTCTTTAGACAAACCTATTAATGGATGAAGAACTTTGAAATTTTTGGACTGAAATGGGCTAAATTGGCCTGTATATGAGCTGGATATGAACCTAAATAACTTAATAACAAAAATATAGCTAGGCAAAACAATTACACACTAACTTGTTGTCTATCAAACTAAAGCTATGCAAGTGTATAATTTTGACATCAATACCTACAGAATTGATGTAACTACTGAGATCTTTTTGATCATTTGCCTATGCCGATTAACTTACTGATTACATGCACTTTGGTTTAAATAATTTAAGAGTTAAAAGTACTACTAAATACACTGCAACTGTAGTAAGAGGTTTATATGGTTCTGCTTTCTTTTGGTGTACCTTTTTTAAATTTGACGAAACTATCGTCACGCTGTCTAGCCATATTATTGCTTTTTGCCCGGACCAGGCGCAACTTCTTCAGGGATATTCTCTATTCGGAATCTGGCGTATAAAGCCTACACTGTTAGGAAGATTTGCAAACAAGGACCGCCCTGGATTGCATTGTAATGGACGGCCATATTAAATAAATAGGCCGAAGGCAGCTCTAAAACAGATGAAGTCGTATTAGCGGAAACGGTTTAACAACTATTTTGAATATTTCTTTTAACTTTGAATTTATCGACCCTATGATAAAAGCTTTATTGGACGAAAGGAATGCCATCTGGCGACAATAGTATCGAATTCTGATGATACGATTATCGGTAAAACCTGGATGGTATCATTGTGAGCTGAAACCCAGCGGCCGAAAAAATGTTCGGCTACCGGGAAGCTGCAGCTATTGGCAAACATATTTCGCTAATCATTCCGCCTGAACGTCTCGAGGAGGAAACATTTGTCATTTCGCAGATCAAGGAGGGTAAAAAAGTAGATCATTTTGAAATGGTCAGGTTAACCCAGTTTGGCACACTGGTTCCTATTTCGGTGACCGTTTCCCCTGTGATTGCTGCGGACGGCAAAATCATCGGGGCATCGAAGATTGCCAGAAATATTAGTGAGCAGATTTTATTACAGCAGGAAAAGGCACCATTTTTTTAAAACCCACCCTTTGTTGATAAGTTAAAGTATCATAAGTTGATTGCTCAAAAAGATCTCCATATTAGCAAGTCGAATGGCAAGGCGATATAACCGGTGCAACATCCGAATAGTGTTTACGTCATCTATTAAATTAACTGCCTGTAGCCAGACAAATCCATGAGAAAAACTAGAAATATTAGCTTCCTCCTTTTTTTTATTCTTGTATGTTCGTTACCTCAATACCTAAAAGCACAGGATAAAAAAGAGATTGCACAATTAAGCATCCTTTGCAAGAGCTGGGGATTGCTGAAGTACTATCATCCTGGTATTGCAACAGGAAAAATGGATTGGGATTCAGTACTCATATCCTCCCTGGATCGCCTGTCAAAATCGAAGACTAATCAACAGGTTAACATAGAGGTAGAAAAGATGTTAAAGCTGGCAGGAAAAGATACAGAGGCGCCATATTTACCCGAAGAAAACGCAGCTTTACATACCCGTAACCTTGACCACAAGTGGATCGGCAGCAATACAGATCTAAACGGAGCTAACAGACAGGCATTAGACTTCATCACCAGACATCCTTACAGAGGCTTAAACTTTTATGCCCAGCCAAATCCAGATAATGACAGCACCATATATACACCTAATGAGAAGCCATATCGGGAAATGTTATTTCCTACTGTACATTACAGGTTACTCGGCCTTTTCAGGTTCTGGAACGTCATCAATTACTTCTATCCATATAAGTATGCAATCGGCAGGCCCTGGGACAGTGTTTTGAATGAGCTGATTCCGCCGTTAATTAATGCGAAGGATACCGTCTCTTATCACAGGGCTTTGGCAAGAATGGCTGCATCCATCAACGACTCACATGGCGGCTTATGGCCACAGGTTTTCGATACCTTTACCGGAAAATACAGTCCCTCATTTGATTTTAGAATCATAGGGCATAAGGCTGTTGTCGTACGGATGGAAAGCGCCAATCCACATTCCTCTATTAAAACAGGTAGCGTTATCGAAGCAATGGATGGGGTGCCGCTGAAAAGAAAGATCAAAGCATACTGGGACTATATCCCCGCATCAAACAAAGGCGGAAAAATTAAGAATATGCATTATCTGCTGCTGAACAGTAAAAGTAAAACCGCTACGCTTTCTGGATACCAACCCAGCGGAGAAAAATTTGAAGCGGTCGTTGATCTAAAGGAACGGGATCTGCTAGAAGACTACAAGAACTTCTTTGAAATGGAAAGCGCTATTACATACCGGATGCTGGAAGACAGCATCGGGTATGTGTTTTTCAGCAACATCAATAAAAAAAACATAGACAGCATCATGCAGCCTTTAATGCATACAAAGGCTATCATTTTTGATATGAGGAATTATCCCACCAACGGTACCGGCACTTATCGAACCCCAGAATATCTATTGGCTGAACCGAAAATATATAGTCGTTTAACCCGACCAAATTTCAGTTTGCCGGGGACGTTCAAGTTTGAGATCGCCAATAAAGGAACAGCCTATTCACAAGTTGGAAAATCAAATCCCAATTTCTACCAGGGAAAAATTATCCTGCTTGTAGATAGCCGCACACAGAGTGCGGCAGAATGGGCTTGTATGACATTAAAAACCGCTGAAAATGTTACAGTACTCGGAAGTCAGACTGCCGGAGCGGACGGAAATGTGACCCGCACCGTTCTTCCCGGCGGTTACCGAATTAATTTTTCGGGATTGGGTATCTATTACCCAAATGGATACGAGACACAACGAATCGGTATCCACGTAGATATTCCTGTTTCGTACACAATTAATGACGTTATCAATAAAACTGACCCATTATTGAAAAGAGCATTAGAATTTATTAATCTCTGAAAGATTAAATCGGACTAAATTAAGAAAAGGGTTCACTCATTATTGCCGACTTATAGTTTACGTAAACCAGTATCTTGGTATTTAACCGTTTCATGATAATGATATTAGACTCATTTGCTCATCGTGTCTTTAAATTTAGTATTATTATCAAGAAACGGTGGTATTATAAGACTGTATAGCCGTTTTGATTCATCGTGGCGTATTCATTTACTTCCGCTTCCCAAAAACTTGTGTCACAAAACAAAGTTTACTATTTTTATAAATAAGCGTTTTAATGATACAATAATGAAGATCGGTTACGCCAGGGTTTCTAACAAAGAACAGAATTTAAATCTGCAAATCGAAGCACTAGAAAAAGCAGGATGTGAAATAATTTTTAGAGAAACAATTTCAGGAGCAACGATTAATAACCCATTTACAAAGTTTTCTATTAGAGCTGGGCAAAGGGTTTGCTTTCATTGGAAGGCAATACCGAATAACATTAGGCAATAGAAATCACTATGTAGACTTAGTATTTTATCATCGTATTTTAAAGTGTTTTGTTCTAATAGATTTAAAAAGAGAGGAAGCTAATTACCAGGATGTCGGACAAATGAATATGTACTTAGGCTATTTTGAAAGTGAAGAAAACACAGAGAGCGATAACCCTCCTATTGGCATTGTCTTGGCAAAAGAAAAAGATGAATTGGTTATACAATACGCAATGCACAATGTCTCTTCACAATTGTTTGTACAAAATGGAATTGCAATAGTACACTAGAGATTTTTTTTCGTCAGATATTTTTTTTTGAGATGCATTTATTTAGATTCCTCTAGATGCAAGTTATGCGGCTTTTTTGCTGTTCCTCATCGTTTTTTCAAACTCTAAAGGAGTCAAATAACCTAATGAGGAATGGATTCTTTTCCTATTGTACCAAACTTCTATATACTCAAAGATCGCCAGGTATGCCTGCTTTTTAGTTTTGAAGGCTTTTTGATAAACCATCTCAGTCTTCATCGTTTTGAAGAAACTTTCTGCAACTGCATTATCCCAACAGTTTCCCTTTCGGCTCATACTCTGGATTATTGGTGATCCCACCAACTGCTGCCTAAACTCTGAACAGGCATACTGAACTCCCCGATCAGAGTGGAATATTAGCGTATCTCCAATTTTCCTATTGGCCCTTGCCATCTGGAATGCGCTGACCGTTGTGTTCTTGGCCTCCATATTATCGCTCAGGGCCCAGCCAATCACCTTTCTATCCGCAAGATCGATAACCGTTGTCAGGTAAACCCATCCGGCCCCAGTACGGATATAGGTAAGGTCCGAGACCCATTTTTCTCCTGGTCTTGAAGCCGAAAAATCTCTGTTTAGAACGTTTTCTGCTACGGGGTGCACATGATCTGAGTCCGTCGTACTTGTCCATTTCTTGCGTATAACACTCTGTATACCCGCTTTGCGCATTATCCTGGCTACCCTGGGCCTTGAAGCGTGAATGCCTTTCTCAGCGAGCTTGCCAGCAATCCTCGGACTCCCGTAGACTTTCTTGCTGGCATGGTGCAACTCACTGATCTCCTCCAGCAACGAGTCGCTTTCAGCCTCACGTTTACTCTTGGGATGCTTTAGCCAATAATACAAACCACTGCTGCTAACCCGAAATACCCTACACATCATTTCAACTGGAAATATTCTTCGGTGCTCTCTTATAAATCCGAATATCTCCCGTCTCCCTTGGAAAAGATGCCGACCGCCTTTTTTAAAATATCGCGTTCCATTTGGGCATCTTTTAGCTCTTTTTGCAGCTTTTTTATCATCTTCTGGTCTTCAGTCAATCCGGCTACTCCTTGACTGGAATCTGATTCCCGTTGTCTCCATTTACTCAAGAGAGTCTGGCTAACGCCTAACTCATCAGCTACCTCTTTTACAGATCCTTTTGTGTAAGAAAGCTCTACTGCCATCTTCCTGAAGGATTCATCAAACATTCGTCTGCTCATATAATCAAATTTAAAAGTTTCTTTCTAAATCTGACGACTAAATTCCTCCAGTCAAATGTAGCAACTCCAAAAATACCAGTTGTATTTACCCAATAAAGATGAATTAAGAAAAGTAATTGAAGATCAGCTAAATAGTGAGAACTGATAGCCCGCATCAACATGATAAAATTAAATAATTATCAAGCAAAAAAAATGGTTCCCAGATATTGCTTCAGCCGATATCTCGGCGAGTTCCAATATTTAATCGTAAATATACCTAAGTTGAATTCAGGAGTTACATAAAGCATATTAACCAAGCGGTAGTGAAGAAGTATTATCCAAGCCATATGTCTAAGAAAACGAAGATATAACGCAATCAAAGTCTTAACTTAATGAAAATCCAGAAAATTAGAGGTCAGAAGAGAAGGTCAAAGAATATTCAAGATTGGATAGACACCAATTTGATTTACAATAAAAGCTACTTCTTTATGAACAATAGAGATAATTGTGAAGTTCTCGTGCACCCTTGGTGTGATATATCTATTATCAACAGCACAATTCCCGAGCCTCGGAGAAAAAATAGAATAAAAATTATCGCAGGATTACTCGATATTTATGAATCCTGGAAGACCGAACTAGATTCCTTAGCTAAAGATTATTACCTAAAAATCTGGTTATTTGAGCCTCATATTTCCAAATCACAGGTCGTTTGTGCAATTGATGACAAACTGCACTTTTATGATAATACTTTCCACCAAACGAATCCTCCGAAGTCATTTGGATTTAAGAGTTATGGTGAATTAGAAGACAGAATAAAGCAATACCAATGGAAACCTTTTGAACATGAAATGACTTTAGAGGACGATCACTTAGGTAAGCCCGAAGACTACCGTAACCTAAAGGATTACATAGAAATAAAAAAGTGGCTTGATAAAAAACTTAAAAAACCTCACCGAACATTTACTCTAATAGAAACTGGTATTGAAAGAACCTTTAATGCATTTCCACAGGGAACAATTTGGATTGGAGGCAGATAAGACTAATCATAATTTTAAGAGTGGTCAATTTCAATAAATATTAACTTTCATCTCACAAAATGAACTATTAAAATTCAACGTTTTCATTGATGTTGCTGATGCGCTATGTTTACATTAATTCTATTTATAGCATTTCCAAAAAAAATAGGTATTGTTTAAATTCATAGCTATTTTTGCGGTTTCGAAAACTTAATATTTAAAATTGATAGCTTTCCTTACATGACATTGATAGCGAGAAATTCCATTTTTACACTCCTTGCGTTTTTATTGTTGCTATCCGCATGCAAGAAAACCGAAATGCCTGAGACCCCAACACCAAAAATGCGAATGAACCTGGATAGTACGATCTTGGCAAATGACCAGTCTTTTGGCACCCGTCTTTCGGTCATCTTGGAAAACTATCCTCAAGGAACTTTAGATAAAGTAGAATGGCGGGTTGATAATCCACGTATTGCTGAAGTAACCACGGAGGGTATTGTATGGGCTAAAGGTGCTGGCATAACTTACGTTTATGCTAAACTATTAAATGCTAAGGGCGAAGCAAAATGTAAGGTTATCATTACCGATGCCAATGATTACAAACTACGGATCGTACTCAATGATAAGGGAATTTCTGATTATTCCATTTCCAATCCGCAGGCGTTTCTTTCGCCCAGAGCTATTGAGAGACGTTTTAAAAGAAACATCGCTATTGATGAAAGTGATTTACCTATATCAAATACTTACCTAAAAACCATCGCCGATATTGGAGGCAAAATAGTTACAAAAAGCAAGTGGCTCAAAACAGTATGTGTTAATGTTCAAGACCAGTTTTTAATTGATCGCTATAGGGCACTTCCATTTGTAAAAGAAGTATCTATTGTATACATGGGCAAAAGAAATCAGCAGTCAGTTGCTAAAACATACGTGGATGTTCCACAGAGTGGAAATACTGGGACCCTAGGTAAATCGATCGACTATGGAAGCGCGAATAAAAATATAAATATGGTAAAGGGCGAAGCTTTGCACCAACAGGGTTTTTTGGGGAAAGGAATAGAAATAGCAGTGATTGACGCCGGGTTTATCAATCTGAAGAGCAATCCAGCATTCGGAAATGTAAAAATCAAGGGGGCAAAATCTTTCGTGTATGAAAATGATGATCCTTACAGCATTGACAATCATGGTGTTTGGGTAACCTCAACTATGGCAACAAATAAGCCTGGAACGTATGTTGGAACAGCCCCGGAGGCTTCTTATTGGTTGCTTCGCACCGAGGATAGTGCCAGCGAATACCCTATTGAAGAAGATTATTGGACCAGCGCCGTAGAATTTGCTGATAGTGTAGGTGTCGATTTAGTGAATTCATCACTTTCCTACAGTGATGGTTATTATCAACCGATTACAAAGTATACCTCCGCAGATATGGATGGTAAAACAGCCATGGCCACCCGTGCAGCAAACATGGCTTTTGACAAAGGAATTTTTATTGTGAATTGTGCTGGCAATGAACAAAAATGGGTTGGTACGCCTGCTGATGCACCCAATGTGCTTACCTTAGGATCTGTCACCGCAAAGGGCCTGCCAGATAGTTTCACCTCTTTCGGAATAACGGCTGATGGACGGATTAAGCCAGACATAATGGCCTTGGGGGGCGGAGCTAGCGTGATCAATCAATATGGAACGTCCGAAAGTCGAAGTGGAACTTCCTACGCAAGTCCGATAATGTGTGGCTTGGTAGCCTGTTTGTGGCAAGCTTACCCAAAACTAAGCAACAAAGACCTGCTCGAGATCATTAGGGCATCCGCAGATCATGCCACAAATCCGACTTTGCCAGTGGGTTATGGTCTTGCGAATATGAAACAAGCAATGGACCTCGCTAAATTAAAGGCTGGGATGAGGTAAAAACTAAACACTGAGTTTGACCGCAGGTGAGAATTTAGCAATGAAAGACGATAATTTGGATATAGCTATCCGCTCACAAGAAATATATTCCTGTTGGTTTGACAGATAGGATATGTCCTGTGACCAATAATTAGATATTAATTTGGGTAAACTTGAAAGGTTGCTTGTTTTTTATACAATTGCAGGCATTCCTATCCCCTCCAATTCTTCCTAATCGCGAAAGAAAACCAGTAAGCTTAGAGATAGCGAAGTTCGAAACAAACTTTGTAGGCTAAAGAATCCACTAATTCTAATAAATCAGTTAACTACACAGCAGGGTTTCTCATAAAATCAGGTAAATGGTAATGATTTAGGTAAATGGTAATGATTTGTCTCAAAAAACGAAGATAATGGAGTACCTTAATTTGAGGTACCTATTTTTATGGTAAAACAGTTTATTATGTTTCCCTATTATTTAAGTTTATCTAGGATAATATCTACCCATTCGTTGTCAGGATAAAAGCTTAAATCAATATCTGGCAAAATTCCCTTGTTATCTATTGGACTGGTATCTGTCCAATATGATTTTGTAGTTGGACGCATAAGAGAATAACCTTCACAGGAAAGTTTTTCGGGGCCCAATAATTCGCTATAATCAAGTGTCCCTGCAGTATGTCTTCCATACAGTTTAACTTTTGTGCTATGTTTTGCGAGTAGCAAAAAATACTCAGAACTGCTTGCAGAATTTTCATTTACTATTATGCTGATTGTTTTTGGATATCGATAATTTTCCTTAAGCATAATTCTAAGTGAGTCTCTTTGTACAAATCCACCAAGGTTAGCCCTTAATTTAGGAAGGATAGCCTGCCTAGTTGAGTTCCTAGATATTTCGTAATTTTGAATAAGTTTTGGGGAAGCGAACAGAAAATCGCCTGGAATAGAAAATGGTTTTTCATATGCAAACCTCATTAGTGATAAAAATGAACTGTTTCCTCCAACATTGTTCCGGAGATCGATAATCAGATGAGTAATTTTATTTTCTTCTAAATGCGGGATAATTTGATTTACTATAATCGAATCAAAACTTCTGGCGTCTGTATTAAATGATGGTATCCCTAGATAGTAAATATCTTCCTTTACCTGTTTGTAAATAAATTTTTTATTGACAGAATAGGTTGATGTTTTAACTTCTATGTAACTTTCCTCATTATCCATTTTTTGCCAAATACCGTTTGGTTCAATCAGGAGGTTTTTAAGCCTTCGCCCTCGAAGTAAATCTGTTGTTAATGGCGTATTATAGTTCCTAATTCTAAATTCATGCTCATTTCCGATAAGTTCAAAATAAACTTCTCCTAATCTACCGTTCGGTTTCAAGATGTATCCTTCATACTTATTATCCGAGCCTTTTAAAATACTAACCACCAGCGAATCACTATTTCTGCGCCAGTTGCCAATAAGTTGTCCGGACGTTTTCTTAATTGTTCTTCCGGAAAATGAATGTTTTGAGGGTGATGCTTTTCGGTCACTAAAAATAATGTGATTGTCCTTAAAGAAATGGATATACTTTTCTATTATATAAAAGCAACTTTCACGATTAGTAGTAGTCATTGCTTGTGTGATGACCTTATTTTTCAACTTTTTGTAGTAAGTCTTTTTGCCAACATTTACTTTAGAGCGAAAACCCGGATAGTTGCTCTCGATATCGGATATTATTTCATTTACGGCTATTGTACAATTACAATCATTTCGATTCCGAGAATACGCGGAAATGAAATTCATAATTAATAAAAATGTTATTGTGATTTTGATTAGCATTTGTATCTTTTTTTATAAGACGTATCTGCCTTCGATTAAGTTGCGTATTCAATACATAATTATCAAAAGATGTTGATTTATGTACTGTATTGTCGGTAATAACTACATTCGTCTCAAAAAAGGAAAATATTTTCGAAGTTAATATATTGCAATAATGAAATGTTTGATACTTATAGATGAGATACAAATAGGCGAAGCGACTTCAGAAGTTATTGATGAGTATCTGGAAGCCATTGGGGGGATTTTTTCTCCTTCTTTAGCTTACAAGAATTTTCAGCATTTGATACAAGATCAATGTGTTCAGAAAGGTATTTCCAATATAAATGACTTCAATTACAAACTCAAGACTGCAGACGGTGAAGTACTGATTCCAAATGGCGGTATTGGTATTACAGACATGAATGGAATAAATGAAATCTATGTAGAAACCGCTGGATTAAATTTCATTCAAATAGAAAAGTTCAAATAAAAAGTCTCAAAAAACGAAAGTAAAAATTTCGACTATCCATCTTTTTTTCATCTGTAAATTTTTCGCGCTGATAATCGCAAAAAAAAGTGACTCACAGAAACGATAGCTTTTTAATGTTCGCTCTCGATGAAGAAAGAAGTTACAAGACAATGATATATATCTAAGGATGGTGAAAATATAGGATTGCCAGTATCTTTTAAAGAAATGGAAATCAACTAGAACCAGATTAAACATTTTATGCCCAAAGACCCTGGAAGTTACACTTTAATATAAAATGAGTTTATGATATTAAGTAGAGAAAACGGACTTATTGATCTCTTTTCTCGGTTAGCCGAAATCTTAATTTAGTTAGCAGCCATAAATTTCATCCCTTGCGCACCAATGGTAAATAGCATTGTATTAAATTGGTTTTTTGCATACGAGTTTTTTTTCAGTTAAATGACTGTCTAAATTCTTTTGGCGAAAGATTTGTTTTTATTTTAAAAAGTTTGCTGAATGACTGGATATGTTCGAATCCCAGTGAATAGGAGATTTCACTAACGGTAAGTTGTGATGTAGATAATTTTTCCTTCGCTTTCTCGATCAGTTTATCGTGTATAAGTTGCTGCGTAGTTTGTCCGGTTAGCGTTTGAAATAAACTGGAAAGATATTTCGGGGAAACATTCAATTGTTGTGCAATGTATTGAACCGTTGGCAAACCTAAATCAATTAAATTTTCACGATTGAAATAATCGTTTATTAAAATCTCGAAATCTTCCAATATTTGGTGGTTACTTTTTTCTCTTGTAATAAACTGACGGCTGTAAAATCTATCTGCGTAATTCAAAAGAGTTTCAATCTGCGATATAATAATATGCTTGCTGAATTTGTCAATGTTGGACTGCGTTTCCTTTCTAATGTTTTGAATAATGTGGTTAATGGATGCCTCCTCTTTTTCGGAAAGAAACAAAGCTTCGTTTAGTGTATAATCCCAAAAATTATAATTATTAATCGTCTTTGCCAAAGATGTGTTCCAAATAAAATCAGGATGGATATAAATAGCCCATCCTGATTTCTTCACTACTTCATTTTTGATGTCAGAAGTTATGCTAAAGACTTGTTTGGGCGACATAAAAGACATAACACCTTCATTAAAATCAAACGGTTGCTGACCGTATTGTATTTTTACATTGTGCATTCTTTTCACAGCGATCGAATAAAAATCCAATACCAATTGCTCTGAATTGCTACTGTGCGAATCCGGAAGTGCATTTGCGACATTTATGACGCTAATTAGCGAATGGTCTGGTTTTGGCAGATTTGTGTACTCGTGGAATTCACTGATGGTTCTAATATGCTTCATTAATTTTGTTCTCTTACCTGCAATATTAATTTTCCTTTAACAGATTTACTTTCCATCAACTTATGAGCTTCAACTGCATCACGTAATGCAAAGATTTTACCTTGTAAAACTTTTACCTTTCCTGACTCTATAAGTTTCCCGATTTCTTCCAACCATTCTGTTCTTGCCTGGTTCGCGGAAAGTTCAGCCTTACAGTTCTTAATGTTAAGCGCTTGAATTAGCTCATCATTAAACGCAAAATCGGTATTTACACTTACCAAAATACCATTATATTTTAAAACTTGCACAGATTTTATCCGTTCATTGTTATCGCGAACCGATGAAACCTCTAACACAACATCAACTTCCTTTACTAAGTCTTCAAATTTCTGTGTTTTGTAATCAATCAATTCATCTGCGCCAATTTGTCTAAGATAATCAAAGCTATCTGCAGATGCCGTTCCTATTACATAGGCTCCTATTGATTTTGCAAACTGCACTGCAAAACCACCCACGCTTCCTGATGCGCCTTGAATTAAAATCCGTTGTCCCATTTTTAATTTTCCAAATTCAAACATCGCAGTCCAGGCAGTAAGCGCAGCCAACGGAATTCCTGCTGCATCATTAAAACAAATATTAGATGGTTTAAGTGCAAATCGTGATGCTTTTGCAGCAACATATTCTGCATAACTTCCCTCGCCGGGAAAATTTGGTACCCCATAAACAGCATCTCCCTTTTGAAAACCGGTTACTTCATCGCCCAATTCTTCTATAACTCCTGCTGTGTCCCAACCAAGTGTTATCGGTAAGTTGAGATTATAGCTTAGCGCAGCATTACTTCCAGCACGTACCACAAGATCTACAGGATTTATGCCGCTTGCATAAACTTTCACCAAAATTTCGTCCGATTCAGGAACAGGCCTGTCTATTTCTTTTAATTCCATTACTTTCGGTAGTCCGAATTCACTTATTCTAATTGCTTTCATAAGCCTTATCTTTCGTTTTTAATAAATTACTTGTTAGGATTTTGATTGAGAAGAGTATGTCCTTTTGAATATTCTTCATCCGTTACTTTTTCTAAAAACCGCACAGCATTTCCATCTTTAGATTCGTGAATAGCAATGTAAGTTAGTGTTTGATTAGGCGTTGCGCCATCCCAATGCCTCTTCCCTTCCGGAAATTGAACGATGTCGCTGGCTTTGATTTCAAATATTTCTTCGTCTTCGCATTGTGCCAAGCCTATACCACCAATTATGATAAGCGTTTGGCCAAGAGGATTTATTTTCCAGGAGGTACGTGATCCAGGTTTAAAAAAAACAGTGGCGCCAATTAGTTTGCTTGGGTTTTCGCACTCAAAATAATTGCTAATTAAAACTTCGCCTGTGAAACTGATTTCTGGTGCCTTGATGTTTGGAAGGCTTCCTGCTTTGTGAATCTTAACATTTTCCATTTTACTACATTTCTATTTCTATTTGATACAAAGGTTAGAAATGATTGAAAGATGGATTTAGTCAAAATACCTTTTGTTTAAGTCAAAATACCATTTAGATTTTGAATTTGTTCATAAGGCTTTTTGCGCTCATTTGAATATTTAAATTCTTATTAGAGATCTTCTATCATATCCAGTAAATGAATCATAGCGTGGTTCTGCTGAAGTTAATTCCAAATACCCGTCATTAAAACTCACTTCAGAAATCTTAATCCTACCTCAAAGATGTTGAACGTTGAATAAAAGACCTCTTTACGAGAGTATGAAAATTTTCAGAAAAAGGTGGTTTTTTTGACGAGACTAAATACTTTCATTAAATGTTATTAGTCTCAAAAAACGAATGTATTTCCCCCGGTTGCTTCTTGCTTTAGATAATAATTTCCATAAAGTTCGGCAAAACCAAATCGCTCATAAAGTGTTTAGATGTTAAAAAATCTAAAGCCCTTGTCATTGAAATCTTTATCAAAAACCCGATGGCGGATTGAGCCGGACCGTATAACAGTTTACCCATACGGCCTATCGTATATTCTTGCTGCCGTACTATCCATTTTTTTCCTGAGCGGATACCTGGTCTATCTTTACTATCTGCGAAATTCTTTTACTTCTTCGCTGCCAATACTTCTTATCCTGATAACGGTAGTTACCTTATTCATCCTGTGGGCGGGCATATCTGTAGAGTTTGACATTAGTGCGGGCGTTATGCGAAAAAAACTAATGGGCTTGCTGACCATATCCTCCCTTCCATTTTCTAAAATATACGGTATTTCACCTGTTTCCAACATGGCTGGGTCATATACCTACAAGCTATTTAAAAAAAATGATCGATATGGAAAAGGAATATTGGTTTCATCCAGTTATGGAAAAAATGATGATCCCAATGCAATCGCATTTGTCGATCAGGTGATCACCCCACTACACCGTCATCTGGAGGCGCATGATAGCCCGGGAGATTTCGCCCCACAGTATATTGATGAGTATAAGTTTTTTATCCCAAATGGTGGCGCATACATTCTTAAAAGAAACAGAATCGGCAGTCTTCTACTTGGCGTTTGTCTTTTGGCGATAGGCATTCATGAACTTACGCCTTATGCATGGCTGGGCGGCGGCTTTAATATCGGGAGAGTTTGCTTTCTGCTCTTTACCCTGGTTGGAGGACCAGCGATTATCCTGTCGGGTTTTACCGAAATCACTTTTGACAAGGGTTCCAGGTTGCTAACGCGAAAAAACCCTATAGGATTGGGGAACAGAACTTATTCATTTGATGATTTCAATGGAATCCAAACGGTTAGAAAATCAACTAATATGATTTATTCGGGAACCGATGTACAGGTATATTTTTTAAGACCAGACAGGCAGAAAGAAGATGTATTAGTTTTATCAAGTTTCTTTGGCACAAAAAAAGTGGAACGCTTTGTAGCGGAAGTTAACAGCATCCTTATTAAACAAACCAAATAACTACCATAGACCAGTAAATAAAATCAAAAGAAGTTAAATATCAGCAAACGATTAGTTAAATAAGCTGTTATCAATGGCGACCCAAATTGAAACTCACAAAGAATATAGGTCTACGTGATTTTTTTTCAGGTTCCATACTATATATTAAATCATCATCTAAAAAAATTAAAGAATGAGACTATTTTTATTTTGCGCTATCTTTTGCTTAGCCACTCCTTTTTATACAAAGGCACAGAAAACTTCTGATATCGTCGAAACACTGGAACAAAAATACAATTGGGCGAGGGCCAAGGTGATCCAGGAGAGTGTCACAATCAATGGTCCATCGGAAATGTTTACCCGGATTATGTCTGATAAGCGCTCTTATGACATTTCAACCTTTTCCTATTTAAGTTCATATCTAGGTAAGTACTTTGATAAAGTTTATGGTACTGATATATTAAATACAGCAGAAAAAACAGCTGTGAATACAACAGCTGAGCAAAAAGCGGCATGTGCTAAAGAAATTGCAAAAATTTCTGGCAAATTGCATATTACTTTAAACGCAAATGGCGTTAAATTAACAGATAACAGCTACGAACTTGGTATGACAACCTTGACTACCATAGGAGAATTCCTGAATCCTGAAAGAGGCGTTGGGGTAGCATTGGGATGGAGACCAACTGCCAATAAAATTGCCATCACGATTAATACGCTAAACAAAACCGGGCAACCTGTAGTCAAATGGAGCAAGGATATGACTACCTGTACCATAGATCTGCCGATTGCAGGAGACACTAACTATTCCAGTATAATTATAGCAGGCCTCAAAAAGGGTGGAAAAATCTAGCAACCCATTTGTCTTCGGATCAACAAGCCAGTTAGTAAAAAAAGTATTTTCTTTCTCAATTAAAAAGGAATGACTACGAAAAACGGGCCTATCCTAAACCTTAAGGAAGAAAGGCTTTTGCGGTAACCAGATTTGCCGATATCCAGACTTGGAACATGAATGTCCGTGTAACGATTTTGGGAGAAGAAAAATTGCTTAAATAAATAAATCTAAAGTAAGAAAATAGGATCTTTACAAATCAAAAACATTTTAATTTAAGATTGCAAACTGAAGATCAAATATCACACAGAAGAGTTATAAGCAATTTTGGCACTTATTCAAGTATTAGATTGGTGGGAAACGAGGTGACATATGTTTTCAATCCGAACATTCAATTAAGGTTAATTTCTTTATTATTATTTTTCAATTGTTTAGTTTTCTCAGGCATATTCTTCTATTTAAACGACTTCATTTTTAACTTTCCGATAATAGTTTTTTCGGTAATATTTATTGTAATATCTGTTATGATGTTCCTGAAAAGTCTTTACAAAATTATAGTAAGCAAAAGCGAAAGAACTATCAGGAAGATTGGTATTTTATCGGAAGTCAAAATTTCAACCGATACTTTGATGAGAAGTTGTAGTATTTTGAAGTCCGACTTCATTTTTGCACGTAACTGGCCTAAAAAAACATTTTATTTGAATCTAGCTGAAAATAGGCAGATCAGACTTAATATAGGATTAGACCCTGATCACAAATTAACAGCAGAATTTGAAAGTATATTACAAGAGTTATCAGATGATTTTAACATAAAATATGTTTCAATGTAAAAAAATTGTAGTAAATACACTAACCGGAAATTTACAATAATTTAGGTCAATGTTAGCGTCTTTGAACGTTAACAGGGATTTTAGCTTAACTAAAAAGTGCTTATGTTATCTTAGATAAAGAACTCTCTGTCCAAAAAGAGTAATTTAATTCCGATTGTGCTTTCCGTATTTATAGGTTTAAGTTAAGAAATCATTATTAACTTATTATTGGCGAAGATTGTCTGCATATCCGCTACCTTTATAGATCTCATCACTTGTTAATTTATAGAGTTCTTTCCATGAATCTTTGCCATGATTTTTTACATAAGCTTCAATTATTCTAAATCCGAGCCAATAAAAAAGAGTCTTGGGAGCATCCGGGAATAATTTGAATTTATTATTATTTAATAAAGGATTATCAGCTGTTTCATCAAAACATACCTTAACCTTTTGGAATATCTCCCTTTCATGTGAAATGTACCATTGCCATTCGCCTTCAGACATGTTCTCGACCGCTTCATATTTCGGAATAGTTCCATCAAAAAACGTCCAGGTAAAATAACAGGCAAAGCCCTCGTCAATTGTTTGTGCTAGTGCAGTTCCATGTTTGGGGTCTTTCATTCTATTTGGTTCATAAGCCAGGTGATTCAGTTCATGTGGTATTCCTTTATTGATCGTGTAATCCAGATCATTATTCTCATAATTCAGCTCAAGTGCAAATTGCTCTGCACTACATCCCCCAAAACCGATGCCCTGAAATGGTGTAAACAATATACTAATAATCGCTGTGGGTTTGTAGCCAACCATTTTGTTGAACTTTGTTAAATTTACCTTGAGGACGGAATCTAAATTCATTGCCAATAGCGCTTTAGCCTTCGTGTCAAAAAGAGATTTGTTTTCTGGATAAAGCGTTTTATTCCATTTTATCATCCCAGTGGAATTATTAAACTTGGAAGCATTATCGGGTCCGAAGATTATCCCGTAACAACTGTCCCATAACTGCTTGTGAGGCAAGTAAACATTTTGTAAAATCATTGCGCTATCAAATTTGCCAACCTCACGATGAGCCAAAATTTGGCTTTTAAACAAGTTGTGTATTGTTATGCCCTCAACTCTAATACTATTGGATACCATATTCAGGCTATCCTGTAATGACAATGGTTTGGAATGGACCGACCCTCTTTGTGAAGAACACGAAAACAAAAACGTAAAACCAACAAACAAGACAAGTATATAATTCTTCATAAATGTAAATTTATAAAAAGTGGTCATTTAGTATGCCAATGTTTTAACTGCTCTGAAAGTTTGCAATAACCACACAATTGTTATTTATTGAGAGTCTAATTGTCCATTAATGAACATAAGATGTTCGATATTGAACGAACAGCCAAACTTGTCTTTAGACGTGGTAAAATGTATGTAAATTCTGATAGACTGACGAATTTACGATTGTGAATAATTCCTATATGAAAACGAAAATATCTGATCACTTGAATTTCTTTCTGAGTGTCGAAACTTCGTTTCAATCGACTACCAATCATCTTCTGAAGATGTTAATTAGTGTAAATAAAGTTAAAAAGGGTTAACTATTGCGTTTGTAAGACAAGTGCTTAGTAGTTTCGGATATGAAAATAAGGATTATACTTTTAATTACAGCATTTGGCGCACTAGGTGCAACCAAAACATTGGCTCAAGATTCACTGGTTAAACATTCTGTTTATGTTGCTCCCTTTATTGGTTTAAACTCCACAATCAAAGCCCCCGTTTATGGAGCTGAGGTTGGATATGAATTTAGGCTAAATAAACATTGGGGGCTTACTGCAGGGTTGAATATTGCTTATACGCAAAAAGATAATCCTGACATTTACGACGGGAATAATGGTGGTAAGCAAGCTATAAATTCTAAACTATTGCAAAATGCATTCTACGCAGGAGCCAAATATTACATTGGTAAATTTTACCTGTCAGCCGATTTTGGCTATCAGGATGCTTATTCAACAATAAACCATCAATACATGGGTACAGGATCCAGCTACAATTATGGCACCAATGCTTCAAATGGATTCTACCAGGCTTATGGTCTTGGATATCAAATACCACTGAAAAAAGGTGACAATATCGAACTCTTCACAAAGGGAACCAACGCAAATAGTAATACTTATTATGCTATTGGATTTAAATATAATTTTGGCCTTTTTAGGAGAAAATAGACTTAAAACTAAACTACCCAAGCTAGTGTACCGGTAGCTTGGGTAAGTTTAAAGAATGTCAGACTTAAAACACTTAAACGGATAATTTTGCTTTATAATTCCATTAACAACATATTAAAGGTACTTCGACAGACCATGTTGATGGACATTAAGACGTTGATGTTATCCTCTCAACGATCCTCTTATATGTACAAAACCGTCTCAAAAAACGAAAGTATTCATCCCCTAGTGTATATCTTTCTTTCAGGTGTAAGTTTAATTGAACCAATTACGGCAAAGAGAAAAAACATCTCATAAAGCTAATATTTTGCTAGTTCGAACCCTAATAGTATTCCGACCTATTGGATCGTGATTTACGAAAGAAGTACTTAAATTACCCCAGACAAGCAGCAAACTGTGTCAATAAACGAATATTTTTCCCATAAGCAATCGTAGATCTTATTTATTGATCCAAAATAATAATTGCTGTAAATTTCAATCTTATATTAATTAGAATAAATACAATGAGCTAAATCGATTATCGGATACTGATTATCAGATAATGTATGACAGATTTAGAATTATACGCCTAGTTTGGCGTAAAATTTGTCACTTTAAATTTATGAACATACAAATAGCTGGAAGCAGAGAAGCTTTGCAAAAATTGGCCAATTTCTTATCATCAAACGCCGAATTAGAAGGGTTTAAGGATCAAATTATTAACTCTTTGGATACATCCTTACATGAACACCAGAATGATATTCCTGCGGAAGGTGATAATCCTTATATCGAACGATCAGAATAGGATATAAATTAAGTCCTGTATAACTTACAAGGTGTCCATGAAGTCCTCATGTAGGAGCGCAGCGAGGTGACGTCAAAGGTAAATTGTTCAAAGAGAATTTTTCTGTTGATTCTTGTCTCAAAAAACCAAGAATAGAACTTTAATCAAATTCAAGCATGTTCAAGAGACTGATAAAATAGCTCTCATTTATAGTTTGAAGCAATCCCCTGCTGCATTTACCTTGACGTTTATCATTTGAGGTTTATGTCCGATTGGCAACCCCAAACAGGTTGGTAAACCAAAGTCATATAATTTAAACATATAATAATCGTCAATCTGCGCATACGAAGGTTGATAGGGCGGTCTTGAAGTAACGTTAAATCCGTTGTTTCTTAACCCCAGCTTAGCCTCCTCAACATTATCAATATTTCCGATAAATCCCCTGAAAGCAGATTTATTATTAATTAAGGATACCGATTTGTCCTTTTTAACCGCCACGATATAGTATGAGCAGAATGCTGGACCACAAGAGACAAAAAAGCCTGTTCTGCTAGAAATCCGCCTCGCAATTTTTTCATACTTCCGGTTCCCACTTGTCGCAACCACGTTTCGTTTTGCTTTGATTGGTTCAAACATAGTTGGATTATAAACACATTCCCAGTATTCGAATTGCTCATCTGAAACAATCTTTGTAAAATCTGAGTCATCCGAAGTCACGTATGTGAAATCGACAGGTTTTTGAAACACAAGCTCAGAGGATTGAACCAATAGTAAAGTGACCGAGGTGAAGAAGATAATCAACAATTTCATAACTGATAGATGTCAATATATGAAAAATTCCACAAATCTGAGTTACTGATAGATTTTATCGGTCTCCCATTTTTGATAAGCAACGAACAATATGAGGGACTGCTAGATGAAAAAATCTAAGCACCACAGAATACCGCATCTCAGATGCTCTGGTCTTGAGTAAGATAAAACTTCTGTATAGCTAACGCAATACAGAAACGATTTTCGGAAAAGAGCTTTGAAAATTAGTGAGGTTGATTTCATTGCGATTTGGCCCGGGTGAGAGAATTCAACTGGTGTATCATTACACCTATCTTTTGATGCTATGGAGGGCGGATATTATTCTCCATTTGATATTTTTCGGTACTGTTCCAGAACGTATTGAGCCATCAATTTTATTTGTCATTTCGCAGATCTGGTCCGTTCGCTTTCCATCCTGGGAATAGCGGATATTAGCAAATTTTCCACAGGCAGCATAAATCAACTTCTAATCAGGCATTCGGATTACCGCTTTAAGGGGAATCTACAGTTGGAATTTTATTATATAGGGATAAAAACAACTTTGAAACAGAATTTGCCTGAAGGGACATTAACAAGCCAATGGTAGTGAGCGAATTCGAATTGACCGAAATATTGCCAGATGATTTAAAATCGAATCTGCCTAGTATTAAAGAAATTGAGGAAGAGCTTAAAAAAATTGAAGTAAAAGTCTCAAAAAATGAAGCTATTAGCCATGCATAGAACTACTCTTTCATAATATTGATTTTCCTGAATACTAAGTTAGGGGGGAGCGTTCGACCAGATTTACCTCCTAACCATAATCCCTCAGTGTAAGTTGAAAAAAAAACTTAGAAGCTTTTCGCTTTTACTCAATGCCAATGTTAAGGCAAGTGACTTATTTTTTAACTGATCTCTGAGAGTTCCCGTAATTGTATCGCCCTTTTGATTCAGACCAGCAAGAATTGATGAAGCACCATTACTATGTAATAGATTCGATTTGGACATATTATCAAATATTTGCTGTTTGCCTTTTAAATATTTAATATAACCGATAATTACATCACCAGTTAATTCGAGGCTGCCTGGAAACTTAATGTTTTCAACTTTTAGTTTTAACCAGATTGTATCCTTTTGATTTATGCTTATCCAGCTTCCTGCGAATTTTTGAAGTTTTAGATTGGCAATATTGGAACCTTTTGGCGGATGGTCTTGAGCCCTAGTGATTTTGAATAGAAGAATCAAAAGCATTAACATCATATAATTTATCGTTTTCATATAGTGTCTATTTGCATGGGTTTGCTACAACAGTGTTATTACTCGAAATACTAAGGGGTGTCCCGTCTGGTATGTCCACCTTAATTAAGATCGTCGTTTTAATGTAGATTAAACTTTTCATTTATTAATATTTCGTCGCACAAAACGAACTTTAATTTGCTATTATATATTATCATTTACTCATTATCAAAAACTAAAAATTAAATTTGATTAATGAAATGAGTTTATGATAAAATAGGAAAAAAGCGGAGTACTTTAGGACAATAGTAGGCAACTCTGCTTACTTTTATATTCTCAAGCCCTACCTCCTGAAACTTATTAAATAATCAGGGAATATCGAAAGTAACCTCTAATTGATGTTTAATCAATTGACCACAAATCTCAGACATTTAGGCTTTCTTATTTTAGTTCTTGAATCATTTTCCTTGCTGATTCTAACTTAGGATCTAATTTAAGTGCGATAGTATAATTTTCTAAAGCTTTACTCTTGTTACCTTGGACGTAATAAGCTTCTGCCAAGCTATCAAACATATTTCCTGAATTGGGAAACAATTTAGTATTAAAAGTGAATACGGCAATCGCATCAGCGAATTTCTTATTATTTAAAAGAAGTAGCCTACTTGGTTGAGTATTTTTTCACCATCAAAACTGTATTGATCTGGCTGTTCATCCTTAATTTTTCGATATAAAGCAAGCGTTTGCTCGCCGTTCATATTTTCCAGTGATTTCTCGAAATCATCGACAAAGGACCTTCTCACTTGTATATATGGCTTTCCTTCAAGAATTGAAATAACAGACTTACTAATAGCATCTAAATTGCCTTGTTTATTGTTGGTCATTAAAATGATGGTTCTGGATGAATTTGCGTTACTAATTAATAATGCCTGATAATTTTTCGCTGTTCCATCATGTCTGTGCGTTGTTAGTATATTACCTTCTACAGTTCCGTGCCCCAGTCCTGTTTGATCGTCGGTAGAGAAAGGACTTACAATCTCCTTAGTGGAGGCGGGCGTAATCAAGCGGAAAGAACTAATGCATTCAGACCATTTATAAAAATCTAGGGGATTTAATGCTGGCCAACCGTCAATCTCCCATTGGAGATTATCCTGTATTTTTTCGTCGTTGTAGGATCTGGCAATCAGTGTGTCCGTTTCTTTAGGATCAAAAATAGCGCTCTTTATACCACTTGGCTTAAACAAGTTATCCGTCACAAATAGTGCGTAGGATAATCCAGTGATTTTTTCGATTATTCTCCTCTGTAGGAATACGTCATTATTGTTGTAGTCATATTTAGTACCTGGCTCAAAAGCAAGTTTTGTAACTGACTTAAGGTATTTCATGTTATCAGCATCTCCTTTTATTTCATTCCAATTACTTTGGGGAATTCCGCTAGTG
>NZ_JAPIVT010000016.1 GCF_026239735.1 Pedobacter sp. MC2016-05 | reverse complement strand
GTATTCCATTGCGGATTTCGGGCTTAGCATCTGATTCACGGGTGTTCTTGCAATTAACCTTCCTAAGCAAATTCAGCATGAGGCGCATTGTGGTTAGCAGTCTAAATTCTGTAACCAAAGACCTCGCCACTAATGTTCATAATGGTTTTTTAAATTCTCTCATTCATCGCATCATCCTTTTCACATCAATCAATTGGGGTTAAAACAGCACACCAGCCACCACCTTTCTCCATTTTAATAGTTATTTTATCGGTTTGGTTCACTTTCGTACTTGAAATTTTATAATCTGCAGCATGTCGATCGGCATTTATGCCATCACTTAAAATATCAATGCGATAGGTTTTGCCATCGAGGAATGATAGCTGTTGATTCAAGCTTCGGGCATCCCAGTTGGTCATTGCAGATATGAACCATCTGTTGCCATTTTTCCGGGCTATCGCTGCATATTCGCCTACTTTTCCATCTAAGGCAATGGTTTCATCCCAAACAGTAGGAATTTGAGCAATAAATCGTGTGCACAGGCTATCTTTCAAATAGTTGGATGGATTGTCGGCGAGCATTTGAAGCGGGCTCTCATACATTACATACATAGCCACCTGATGTGCCCTCGTTCCCATACTCATAGGCTCGCTGTAAACAATGTTAAAATTCTTTTTGGTAGCATTAATCATTGCGCCAGGCGTATAATCCATTGGTCCGGCAGCCATCCTGATGAAAGGCAACGTTACATTATGTGTGGGCGTAATTTCGGTGCTCCATTTGTTGTTTTCCAAACCCCTCACTCCCTCATAACTTAAAACATTAGGATATTTATGGTTCAGGCCAACGGGCTTATAAGCGCCATGTAAATCTACCATTAACTCATATTTTGCCGCAGTTGCAGCCACTCTTTCATAAAAATTAACCATATACTGGTCTGCCCTGGCCATAAAATCAACCTTAATTCCCACTGCTCCCCACTTTTTATAAAGGGCTAAAATATGATCCATGTCTTTATCCAGCGGCCCCCAAAGTGTCCAAAGCCATACGCCGACGTTTTTCGATTTACCATAATCGATAATTTCCTGAATGTTGATGTCGGCTGTAGTATGTGTCAAATCGGTGGTGGTTTTTGTCCATCCTTCATCCAGCATAATATATTCTAAACCATATTTAGAAGCAAAATCAATATAATACTGATAAGTTTTAGTGTTGATGCCTGCTTTGAAATCAACGCCATAGATGTTATTGTCGTTCCACCAATCCCAGGCTACTTTACCAGGTTTAACCCAATTTGGGTTATTCAGGACTGAAGGACTTGATAGTTTATAAGTCAGGTTTGTCACCAGTAAATCTTTGTCTTCATCGCAAATGGCAATACTTCTCCATGGGAATTTTCTTTTGCCCGACGTTTTCGCCAGGTGTGTTTCTAATTTGGTAATTTTAATTCCCCTATCTCGAACCGGGGTACTTTCAGCGATATTTTTTGGATAGCCCGCTGTGAGTTTATTATTGCCCGAACCAAATAAAAACATATTTGGATAATCATAAAGATCTGCCTCGCTGATGAGCATTTTAACACCCGATTTGGAATAAATTAACATGGGTAAGGCAGCATGTTGCTGATGATTAAAGGAATTTAATGTCGAATCCTTGTATAAACTTTCAAAGTGCGATAGGAATTCAGGATCATTTTCCTGAGCCCAGAACACGCGGTTATTGTTCCCAAAGTCAAAATCTGCAATTTCATTTTCAACTTCAATGCGCTTAGCTTTTAAATTGGTTTCAAACCGATAAGCTACCCCATCGTTATATGCCCTAAAATAAATACTGTAATTGCCTTTGAAGTCTAACTTCAACTCATTGTAATGATCAATGATAGTTTTGCTCTTCACCGGGATATCGGCCACAATAACTTCATCATGTGAAACTTGCTTTTGACTGTTTAACTGAGGGTTTATTCCCAAGTTAATACCATTTTTTATGAACAGGGCTAGCTGGCTAGGCTGTAAAATTGTTTCAGCATTTCGCTTTATGCTCCAGGTAATTTTGTCATTTACGTCAATTCGAACTTTAGTTTTTCCATCTGGTGATTTCAGTTCAAAATCTTTAGCGAAGCTAATGCTGAAAGAACTTACAATAGCGATAAAAGTTAGTAATATGGTTTTATTCATTTCGTGAAAATTTACCACTAAAATTAAATGATGGTCGGGGGAATTGAATCTCTGTTTTTAGTGAGTTTTAGGCATATATTAACCAATCGTGGCACCCCAACTGACTGAGAAAACTGCGTTTAGCCTTTATTACTTCTTGGATTAATCTTTTGTAAAATTTCTGTTAATATTAGGTTACAACTGGCTAAAATTATTGTGTAGGATGCGTTTGCGTAAAGCTAAATTTGATTTGGACAAACAAACTAACTAACAAGATGATTACTAAACTAAAAACTACTTGCATAGGTATTTTTGTTTTCTGCTTCATGCTGGCATCCGCACAGGCACAAACAGAAAATTTTACCGGCAAAGTAAACGATCAATCAGGTGCAGCTGTACCTGGTATTTCGGTTAAAATTAAAGGTACTTCTAATGGGACATCAACCAATAGCGAAGGAAAATTTTCTCTGGTCAAGATTAATCCTTCGACATTAATTTTTAGTGGGATCGGTTATCAAACCAAAGAAGTGGCTTACACTGGTCAAAGTAATTTAACGGTTGTGTTGATAGAAGATCAGCAAATCCTGAGCGAAATTGTGGTTACTGCTTTAGGCGTAAAACGCGAAAAGCGAAATTTAACCTACAGTTCGCAGGAAGTAAAAGGCGACCAACTTACCCAAACCAAAGAACCAAATTTGGTAAATGCATTAGCGGGTAAGGTTTCGGGCGTTCAAATCACCAGTTCATCTGGTACTCCAGGCAGTTCATCGCGAATTGTAATCCGTGGTGCCAACTCACTCTATGGTAACAATGAGGCATTGATGGTAATTGATGGTATTCCGGTAAATAATGATGAAACAGGAAACTTAAATTCTGGCCCGGGTACCAACCGTATTGCCGATTTAGATCCAAATATTATTGAAAGCATTAACGTGTTGAAGGGGGGAGCAGCTACCGCCCTTTATGGTTCTGATGGAGCAAAGGGCGTTATCATCATTACTACTAAGGCTGGTGCTTTAAATAAAAAGCCATCATTAAATTTTACTTCTTCTTTTTCATTTGAGAAACCACTCATCCCTGACATTCAAAACAAGTATTCTTTAGGGTCAAATGGGGTTTACTTTGATGGTGTGAACCAAAAAACAAGTACATCATGGGGCGCAAGGATGGATACTTTAAAAATAAACGGGCAACCAGCGCAGGTTTACGATCAATCTGATTTGTTTTTCAAAACGGGCAAAACATATACCAATACACTTGCCTTAAACGGCGGCGGAACGTATAGTTCTTACTATCTTTCTTATACCAATCTATCTCAGGATGGAACTGTTCCATCAACCTCATTTGATCGGAATACTGTTTTTGGAAAATTTTCTACTCAAGTTATCAAGGATTTAAATATTACATTTTCGCTTAATTACGCCAATACTAAAAATAACAGACAACCAGAGGGATATGCCTTGGAGAGCCCGGTGTGGACCATTTTCTCTGCCCCGGTTTCCTATGATTTACAACCTTCAACCAACCCTGATGGATCGCAGCGTTTGTATCGTTTTTCCAGAAATAATCCTTACTGGGTATTGGATAATATCAAAAACACTTCAGTTGTCAATCGCTTTTTGCCAACATTCAATGCCGATTATAAGATATTACCCTGGTTAACTGTGATTGAGCGTTTTGGTGCCGATGTATTCGTAGAACAGGGCAAGTATATAGAGTCACTAGGGTCTGTTTCTAATCCCAACGGAAGAATTGTAAATAATAATACCAATTTCAGACAATATAACAACGATTTAATATTAAGCGCAAATAAAACCGCCGGCGATTTTACCATAGATGCACTTTTGGGAAATAATATTATTTCTACTTACAGTCAAAATTCTTACGCCAATGGTTTGGGTATCACTGTGCCTGATTTTAATAATATCAGTAGTGCCTCTACGGTTAAATTTACAGAAAATAGCTACCTCACCAGAAAAATAGGTTTTTATCTTCAATCTAACATCGATTACAAAAAGTTTATCATTTTATCGCTTACCGGAAGATATGATGGTACTTCGGTGCTGGCTAAAGAAAATAATTTCTATCCTTATGGTTCTGCAGCCACCAGCTTTATCTTTTCTAAATTCTTTTCTAAGGGATTAGCAGATGTAATGAATTTCGGAAAGCTGAGGTTTTCTTACAGTACGGTTGGAAATGCCAGTATAGGTGCTTACAATTTACTCACGCCTTATGAATCGCAAAATATCAGAAATATTGCCTTCCCTTATCAGGGGCAATCTGGGTTTCTGATTAGCCCTACCCTAAATAACCCTAATCTAAGAAATGAACGTATTAATGAATTCGAAGTAGGTTTAGAACTTGGTTTCTTTAAAAACCGATTAAGCCTGGAGACGTCTTATTTTGATAAGAAGACGGGTAATGGAATAATACCCACTGTGGCACTTGCTGCATCAACAGGTTACAATTCTACCAGTGTTAATTCGGCAGTTATGCGTAACAGGGGATTAGAGGTATTGTTAAATGCAAGTCCCATTAAAACCGAAAATTTCAATTGGGACCTGACATTGAATTTTAGTCGGATCAGAAATAAAGTGTTATCGATAGGTCAAAACCTCGAAATGATAGGTAATGGTTTTACCTATGTTATAGTAGATCAGCCATATGGCGTAATTTACGGCTCAAAATATGCCAGAAATCCAGAAGGGAAATTATTGATCGGAGATGATGGATTGCCATTTCAGGCAGATGAGCAAGGTATCATCGGTAACATCAACCCAGATTACATGGCGGGAATTGTTAACAATTTCAAGTATAAACAATTTACTTTCAGTTTTGCTTTTGATATGAAAAAGGGAGGGGATATTCAAAACAATGTGGATGGCTATGGTTATTTTTATGGAACACCAAAAGTTACCGAAAACCGTGAGCCCAGAGTTGTTGAAGGGGTAAATGTAAATACGGGTCAGCCCAATACGGTTTCTGTAACTGGCCAGGCTTATTACCAACGTGCTAATGGTGTGTTAGAATCAGTTATTCAGGATGGTACCTACGTCAAATTACGTAACGCAAGCATCGGCTATAATTTCAATCCGAATTGGATTAAGAAAACAGGTTTTAAAAACATATCATTAAATGTTACCGGCAGAAATTTATGGATATATGCCCCGCATTTTACAGGTGGTGATCCTGAGGTAAGTTCATTTGGATCATCAAATGGCTCTCAGGGGATATATTCATTCTCTACGCCAACTTCCCGATCCATCGATTTTACATTGAAATTAACGTTGTAATCAATTATCAATTAGAAAGAAAAATTATGAAAAGGATATATTTTGTTATCGCGGTTTTATACCTGGTATCACTTACTTCGTGTAAAAAATATTTAGATGTGAATACCGATCCCAACAGGCCGATTGATGTAAAGGAATCGTTGATTTTACCACCGGTTCAAATGCTGATATCTCAAAACATTAATGCCTCTGGTGATGCAAGTTTAAGCATTGTTTTACAGCAGTATGTTCAGGTAATTGCCTTAAACCAGGTGGCGCCGAACCAAGGTACCTATTTAATGTATAATATTGACATGGACGGAGATTGGAACAATGTTTATGTAAGAACGTTGAACAATTTAAGCTTATTGAATACGAAAGCAACAGCCAATGGCAATTTTAAATATGCCGCAATTGCAAAAATTCTAACCGCTTATTGTTTAGGTTATGCTACCGATGCCTGGGGCGATATTCCATACAGCCAGGCTTTCAAAGGATCGGAAAATACTAAGCCTGCTTATGATACACAGCAGCAAATTTATGTTCAGATACAACAGTTATTAGATCAGGGGATTGAAGATGCCAACAAAAATGCGGGTTTAAGTCCGGGTGGTGATGATTTTATGTATGCGGGTGATATGGCAAAATGGAAAAAATTAGCCTATACCCTTAAAGCCCGTTACTATATGCATTTAATTAAAGCACCAGGTTTTACCGCTGCAGCACAGGCACAACTTGCCCTTACCGCCTTGAATAACGGAATGCAAAGCAATGCTGATGACTGTAAAGTTGCCTTCAGTGGTGCGGCAGGAGCTGAAAATCCATGGCAACAAAACTTTTTACCTGCCAGTACGCTTGTGCTAGCCAATACTTTTGTTGATGGATTTAAAACCCGAAACGATCCTCGGTTAACTAAAATGATTGCTCCTGCTGTTCAAACTGGTTTGTTCACCGGTAGACAAATTGGCCTCGATGATATTGGAAGTTTAGAGTCTTACTCTATTCCAGCATCTTTTTATGCCGGGGCAAATGCCAATAATTATTTGGTAAATTATACTGAAGCACTATTTTTAAAAGCTGAAGCCACTAACATTATTTCTGGCGCAACGGCAGCTCAGCCCATTTATCAGGATGGAATTCGGAAACACATGGAAAAAGTTGGCGTAGCTACAACAGATATTAATGCTTATTTATCGGCAAGAGGAACACTAACCGCGACAAATGCATTGCGATTCATTATCGAGGAGAAATTTATAGCAAACTTTTTAAACGCAGAGAATTTTACCGATTGGCGTAGAACCGGTTTTCCGGCATTAACAAAAGTTAGAAATGCCTTATCCGAAATCCCAAGAAGGGTGTTATATCCAAATTCTGAAATAACGGCTAATCCGCAACCACAGCAAAAAGCAAAAACAACCGATCGTTTATGGTGGGATGTTAATTAATCACGACTTAAATCCTGTCAAGCAAGATGAAAAATTTTATTTGTGTCCCGATTTTGTTATTGCTCATGCTTTCAAATACCATGTTGTTTGCGCAGGATACTAACCGCTACACGCGAGCCGATACACTTCGCGGAAGTTTAACACCCGAGCGCACGTGGTGGGATGTTCAGCGTTACGAACTTGCTTTTAACCCCGATTATACTCACAAAAGTATTTCGGGTGCTAATGAAATTGTGTACAAGGTAGTGCAGCAGAATGACGGAAAGATTAACATGCAAATCGATCTCCAGGAACCATTGGTTATCGATAGCATTCAGTACAATAATCAATCAAAGCTGAAGTTTGATCATGTTGGAAGTGTTTGGTATGCCCAGGTTCCACCCCAAAAAATAGGGATGAATAATCGGGTAAAAATTTTTTATCATGGGCAGGTGCATCAGGCTAAACGTGCCCCTTGGGATGGTGGGTTTATTTTTAAAGTGGATTCATTATCGCGACCATGGATGACCGTTGCCTGCCAGGGTTTGGGCGCATCTGTATGGTATCCAAATAAAGACCATCAAAGTGATGAACCCGATCTGGGGGCATCCTTAACGATGACCGTTCCCGATACCCTTGTTGGGGTAGGCAACGGAAAGTTGGTTTTTAAGAAAAATAACAATGATGGCACTGTAACCTATAAATACAACGTGGTTAATCCGATCAGCAACTATTGCATCATTCCATACATTGGTAAATATGTAAAATTTACAGAAAGTTACCCCGGAGAAAAAGGCAAACTCAACTTAAACTATTGGGTGTTGGATTATAACCTTAAAAAGGCTAAAAATTATATGCCAGATCAGGTTCACAAAATGCTGAAAAGCTTTGAGTACTGGTTTGGGCCTTATCCATTTTATGAAGATGGTTATCAACTCATCGATGCCTCACATACCGGGATGGAGCACCAGTCGGCTGTATCTTATGGAAATAAATACAAATTTGGTTATTTAGGCAGAGACATGTCGGGCAATGGTTGGGGATTGAAATATGATTTCATCATTATCCACGAAAGTGGCCATGAATGGTTTGGCAACAACATTACCACAAACGATTTGGCAGATATGTGGGTGCACGAAGGCTTTACAAATTATAGCGAAACACTTTTTATAGATTACAATTTTGGAGAAAAGGCTGGAAATGAATATAATTTTGGCATTAGAAAAGGAATTAAAAATGATCGTCCGATTATTCCCGCTTATGGTGTAAATGCTCAGGGCAGTGGCGATATGTATCCAAAAGCAGGAAACATGCTGCATTCAATTCGGCACAGTCTGGACAACGACGGGCTTTTCAGATCAATCCTCAGAGGGCTAAACAAAACATTTTACCATAAAACAGTAACGAGCGCCCAGATCGAAACTTATTTCTCGAAAAAAGCTGGTTACTCTTTTACAAAAGTTTTTGATCAGTATTTAAAAACTACTCAAATTCCCGTGTTGGAATATTTTATAAAAGATGGTGTAGTGAATTATCGATATAGCAATTGTGTTGAAGGCTTTAACCTACCACTGATATTAAAAAAAGCAGGGGTTCCAACTTTAAAAATTTTCCCTTTAAGTAAATGGAATCAGATGAAAATTGCCGCTGGCCAGGCAGCATTATTCGATAAATCAGCAATAGAATCAATGTATTATATCCAGGTTAAGCAACCTAAATAACGAAAAGTTAAATGGTGTATTTATAGTTGATATCGGTTAAAATACAATAAATCTACCCTAAAGCTATACCTTAACTTTGAAAGAATGTTTTTAAAACGACTTTTACCTTATCATTTATTCAATGATGGTATGGCAAACCGCCTAAAAACATCATCACATTCAAAAAGAAATTATTATCAATAAAAATTTTAAAAATGGCAATAAACTGGACTGGGGTTTTCCCGGCTGTAACTACAAAATTTACAGCAAATGACGAATTGGATTTTGCAGCATTTGATTTAAATATCGAAGCGCAATTAGAAGCTGGAGCTAATGGAATTATTCTTGGCGGATCACTTGGAGAAGCCAGCGTACTTACTGATGATGAAAAGTTTGGCTTGTTATCTCATACATTAGCATTGGTTAATGGTAGGGTTCCGGTTTTATTAAATATTGCTGAGGCAACCACCAAAAAAGCAATCGAAGTTGCTAAAAAGGCCGAATCTCTTGGAGCACAGGGTTTGATGTTATTACCGCCTATGCGCTATTATGCTTCTTCAGCTGAAACTTTGGTGTTTTTTGGCGCAATTGCAGAATCAACAGATTTGCCCATTATGATTTATAACAATCCTGTTGATTATAAAATTGAAGTGACGCTGGATATGTTCGAGGAGTTGACGAAATATCCAAATATTCAGGCCATTAAAGAATCTACAAGGGATGTTTCCAACGTAACTAGATTGATTAACCGATTTGGTGACCGTTTTAAAATCTTTACCGGAGTTGATCCTCTGGCAATGGAAAGTATTGTAATGGGGGCACATGGATGGGTAGCAGGGTTAGTTGATGCCTTTCCTAAAGAAACTGTAGCGATTTTTAATCTCATCAAAGAGAATAGAATTAGTGAAGCTCTAACTATTTACCGCTGGTTTTTACCAGTATTGGAACTGGACATTCATCCAAAACTTGTTCAGTATATCAAGCTGGCTGAAGTGGCGACCGGGTTAGGTACTGAAGCAGTAAGAGCGCCGCGTTTACCAATTGAAGGAGAAGAAAGAATTAAAGTGTTGAAGATTATAAATGATGCACTAGCTGTTCGTCCGGAGCTTCCGGCTGGAAGCTGGGGCAAATAAATATTACTTATGAACGGAAGAAATATAGTTGCCAGTGAGTTTGTAGCGGGTAATGAAGCTAATCTGAGAGCAATAAATCCGGCAACGGGTTTGTTGCTGGATGGCGATTTTGTTAAAGCAAGCGAAACAGCGGTTAACGATGCTTTGATGGCTGCGACAATTGCGTTTAAAAATTATCGTGTACTTCATAAAGATAAAAAGGCAGCTTTTTTAAACGCAATTGCTGATGAAATTACGAATATAGGTGAAGTTTTGGTTTCACGGGCATCTGCGGAGAGCGGCTTGCCATTGGCCAGATTACAGGGAGAGCTGGGCAGAACAACAGGACAACTGCGGTTATTTGCAAATCTTGTTGCTGAAGGCTCGTGGGTTGATGCAGTTATTGATACCGCCATGCCGGAAAGGCAACCGCTGCCCCGGCCCGATATTCGTAAAATGCTTGTGCCCATCGGTCCCGTGGTAGTTTTCGGGGCAAGTAATTTTCCATTGGCGTTTTCCGTAGCCGGTGGCGATACCGCTTCGGCTTTAGCTTCTGGTTGTCCGGTAATAGTAAAGGCACACCCGGCACATTATGGTACCAGTGCCCTGGTAGGAGAAGCTATCGTTAAAGCGGTAGAAAAAACGGGCATGCCAAAAGGTGTATTTTCTTTATTATTTGATGATGGTTATTCAATCGGATCAGCACTGGTGTTGCATCCTCAAACCAAAGCAGTAACCTTTACCGGTTCTTATCATGGTGGTATGGCCTTGGTTAAACTGGCACAAGAACGTAAACAGCCGATTCCGGTTTTTGTCGAAATGGGAAGCATTAACCCAATTGTTTTGCTGCCCAATGCCATAAAAAACAAAGCCGAGGAACTGGCCAAGAAGTATGCTGCATCTATCACTTTAGGGGCCGGACAGTTTTGCACCAATCCAGGTTTAATGTTGGCCATATCTTCAGCAGAACTGGAAACATTTAAGCAGGTATTGACTGATGAAATTTCGAAAGTTCCATCAGCAACAATGCTTACTGAAGGAATAGCAAAGAATTATGCAAAGCTTTCTACAGAAATCACCGCGGAAGATGGTGTTGAACTGATCGCGGCATCAGCGGTAAAAAACGAATCGCTACAAAATCAATCTGAGGCCAGAATCGCGTATGTAGATGCGGCTAAGTTTATTCAAAATCCAAAACTTCATGAAGAAATTTTTGGACCCTATTCGCTCTTAGTGGTATCAAAAGATATAGCCGAGCTTAAAAAAGTAATCGCTGTACTGGAAGGTCAATTAACCGTTACCATTATGGCCGATTCAAATGAGCTTCAACAATACCAGTCGCTTGTTCATCAACTTACAGATAAAACTGGGCGAATCATTTTAAATGGTGTGCCTACAGGTGTAGAGGTTTGTGCCGCCATGCAACATGGAGGGCCTTTCCCTGCCACAAACGATAGTCGGTTTACTTCGGTTGGTTCATCTGCAATTTATCGCTTTGTCCGTCCGCTTGCCTACCAGGATTGGGAGCAGGAACTTTTACCGGATGAGTTAAAAGATGACAATCCTTTTGGAATTTTTAGAATGGTAAACCAGCTACTTACAAAAGACATATGAGTAAAACTTTTTTTTGTGTAGATGCACATACATGCGGAAATCCGGTGAGATTAGTAGCTGGGGGCGGCCCGCAATTAGCGGGCGCCAACATGAGCGAAAAACGACAACACTTTTTAAAGGAATTTGATTGGATAAGAACGGGTTTAATGTTTGAACCACGTGGACACGACATGATGTCTGGCAGCATTCTTTATCCGCCTCACGATCCTGAAAACGATGTTGCCGTACTGTTTATCGAAACCAGTGGTTGTTTACCCATGTGCGGCCATGGTACAATCGGAACCATCACTATCGCCATTGAAGAAGGATTGATTCAGCCGAAAATTCCAGGCATCATCCGTATGGAAGCACCTGCAGGATTGGTGCAAATTGCTTACCTGCAAGAAGGAAAAAAGGTAAAATCAGTTAAGCTCAAAAATGTAGCTTCTTATCTGGCGGCAGAAAATCTCAAAATTGAATGCCCCGATCTTGGTGTTTTAACATTCGATGTTGCCTACGGCGGTAACTTTTATGCGATCATTGATCCACAAACAAATTTCCCAGGGCTCGAAAATTATACGGCTTCGCAGTTAATTACCTGGAGCCAGATCATTCGCAAACGAATCAATGAGCAATATACATTTATACATCCGCAAGATGAAACCATCAATGGATGCAGCCATATATTGTGGACAGGTAAAACGTTAGATCCTACATCGACAGCCAGAAATGCTGTTTTCTACGGAGATAAAGCAATCGACAGATCACCTTGCGGCACAGGTACATCGGCCCGTATGGCACAATGGTATGCCAAAGGAAAACTTAAATTAGGTGAAGATTTTATCCATGAAAGTTTCATCGGCAGCAAATTTACGGGAAGAGTAGAAGAAGAAGTTGACTTAGCTGGCTTTAAAGCTATTATACCAAGTGTAGAAGGATGGGCAAAAGTTTTTGGTTACAACACCATAAAAATAGATGCTGAAGATGATCCGTATGCACATGGATTTCAAGTAATTTAATCAGGGGCTTTTTAGTTTAAAACGAAAAATAATGTCGAAAGTATTAATAATAGGTGGAGGAATCGTTGGACTAAGCTCAGCATATTATCTTCAAAAAAAAGGTTTTCAGGTAACGGTTATTGATAAGGGTGATATTACAGATAATTGTTCTTTCGGCAATGCCGGGATGATTGTGCCAAGTCATTTTGTTCCCCTGGCTGCTCCGGGCATGATTAGCCAGGGAATACGGTGGATGTTTAACAGTAAAAGCCCTTTTTATGTTCGTCCCTCATTAAATGCAAGCCTTATTGGCTGGGGTTTAACCTTTATGAAACATGCCAATGAAAAGCATCTTGCTAAATCTGCAGAACCGCTGCGTGATTTATCTTTACTCAGCAAAAAGTTATATGAAGATTTAGCTAAAGCGTCTGATTTTAGTTTCGAGCTAACCAATAAAGGAATTCTTGCTTTTTACAAAACAGAGAAAGCAGGCGAGGAGGAAGCCCATTTGGCCGAAAAGGCAAAAACACTGGGTTTGGATATGGGCGTTTTATCGGCACAGGAATGTAAAATATTACAACCCGATCTAAATTTAGACGTTTTGGGTGCTGTGCATTACCGTTGCGATGCACATTTATATCCCGCCAAATTGATGAACGCGTTGCTGGATTATCTTAATAAAAATGGTGTAGATATTATTCGTGGCAAGGAAGTAGACAAGATCGAATGCAATGGAGATCAGATCACAAAAGTATTTTCAGGAGAAACCTTTTGGGAAGCAGATCAATTCGTGCTTGCCACAGGTTCGTGGTCGCCTGCAGTAGCTAGAATGGCCGATTTAAAAGTGTCCTTAATGCCCGGCAAGGGTTATTCATTTATGGAAAAGGAACCTCAAAACCGCCTGACCATTCCTGCCTTATTGTGCGAGGCCAGAGTAGCAATTACGCCGATGAACGGAAGCATCCGTTATGGCGGAACGATGGAACTCGATAAAATTAATACCAGAATAAATATGCAGCGAGTAAAGGGGATTGTCGAATCTATTCCCAAATATTTTCCTGATTTAAACCCTGCGGTTCCTGATGAAAAGGATATCTGGTATGGCTTCCGGCCTTCATCGCCCGATGGCTTACCTTATATTAGTCGCAGTGTTAAAAGGAAGAATTTGATTATCGCAACTGGCCACGGGATGATGGGTTTGAGCTTAGGTCCGGCAACAGGTTTATTGGTGAGCCAGATTATTGCTGAGGAAAAACCTGAAATGGACATCAAGGCTTTTGTCGCTGAACGCAGTTAATACTTGCTAAACCATAATTTAAGTACCCAATCTATCGCATAAAATCAATTTCAACCCGTTTTATGCCGGTCGTAATTACGACGAACCATCCTTTGAAGACTATCAAATCAACCTCACTCGATTAAAAAACATTCGATTGAGGTTTTTTATTGCTAAAAAATCCCTTCTGCAGAAGATAAGATATCAATTCTGGCAGTAAACGATTAAAGGTTCCGTTAAACATTATTGTTAAAGTAATGACTCTAAACTAAAACGGCATCTTTATTTTGATCTTTTCAAGTTAAACCTAAATCAAAAAAACTACATTTTTTTTGCGTTTTGTAGAATATTAGCGAATAGTAGCAGGATTTTAACCGTATTTAGATTTTACTCGGTTTTTTAAGTTAATATCCTTATATTCATATTGTCAACCAACCAACTAAACAAATGAAAGTATTACCATTTACTATGCTTGTCCCTGATGACAAGAGTGTGATTTCGGAGCACATTTGCATACCTCATTTTTATCAATATCTTCACAGGCATGATGAATGGCAAATCACTTTCATCGAAAAAGGAGAGGGAACCCTAATTGCCGGCAATGATATGCATACTTTTATGCCGGGAGATGTGTTTGTAATCGGCGCAAAGTTGCCCCATCTCTTCAAAAGTAACCCTGAATATTTTACCAACCAGGATATATCAGTCGCTGCCTGTTCTGTTTATTTTAATCCTACCGGGATTCTAGCCTCTTTATTTGATCTTCCTGAAATGAAACTGGCCAGCGCTTATCTATCCAAAAATAAGCATGGGTTTAAAATTTCTGCCGGTTACACCAAAAAAATATCACAAAAGATGTTCGATGTACATCACGCTTCAGGTTCTGATACACTCTTTGCTTTTCTAAATCTGATTACAGGCCTTCAGGATCTGGGAGAAAATATAGAACCACTGTGTTCGGATCTTTACTCTTCAAATGTTTCTGAAAACGAAGGGATGAGGTTAAGTAAAATCATCAATTTTATTACTGAAAATTACAATAATCAAATCAGCCTGGAAGATGTGGCAAATGCAGCTTTTATGACTCCACAGGCATTTTGCAGGTATTTCAAAAAACACACAGGTCATACTTTTGTATCGTTCCTCAACGAAGTAAGGATTAATGACGCGTGTAAAAGTCTTCTTTCTGGTCAGAAAGCAGATTGTATTTCTGGTGTGGCGTACAAAGCTGGTTTTAATAGTATTACCAACTTTAACAGGGTATTTAAGAGCATAATCGGCCAGTCTCCAAGGGCTTACATTGATACATACAACAGCGTGAGCAGAGTTACTTACGTTAGTGCTTAAAACAAAATAAACGTCAATTTTTTATTGAATGCTATGGCTATCTTTTTTTGATGGAGGCATTTGCTATATCTTTTTTTTAATAATTATGTTCAGCGTAACCCAAAAATTAATCTTTTTTCTGATCTGTTTATGCTCCTTTTTTGTTGATGCCAAATCCCAGACTGTAACACCAGAAATGTTTGAGCAAACCAGTGAAATGGGTACGCTAATAATTGGTTATCAACAAGATATCAATGCATTAAATGATTACTATTTTCCTTATGCCCAGAGTGGCTATTATGCCAGGCCGAGCAAAACTTATAACAGCCCTGACCAACGCAAGCGTTTGCTCGAAGTTAATAAAGAGTATTTAGCAAAACTTGTGTTAGCTAAGTTTGATTCATATAGCATTTATGGAAAGGTAGATTACATTTTATTAAAGAAGGAAATTGAAAGTTCTATTTTCAAGCTTAACGAGGAGGAAGAAGAATATAAAACTATACAAAAGTATTTTCCCTTTGCTGATGTGATATATGGCCTGGAGAAAGGAAGAAAGCGGGGGATCTATCAGGAAGGATCGCTACTCGCATCACAAATTAATGTACTTTGCAAACAAATTGATACGGCAACAATATCACTCAAAAAGAATGGAATTGTAAATGCCGGTCAGCTTAAAACTGCAGCCATGGTGAGCTCAGGATTAAAAGCCAGATTAGCCAGTTTCTATCAGTTTTACAATGGTTACGAACCTGGTTTTAGCTGGTGGGTTCCAAAACCCTATCAACGAGCTGACTCGTTGCTAACAAGTTATCAAAATCTGTTTACCTCAAAAATAGACTCCAATGCAAATGTTAAAGTTGATAAGCTTAACATCAAAGGCGATCCAATTGGAAGAGCAGAATTAATCAGGCAACTTAAGGAAGAGTTTATCCCTTACACGCCTGAACAACTTATCCAGCTGGCTGAAGAAGAATTCGCATACTGCGATCAGGAGCTTTTAAAAGCATCAGCAGAAATGGGATTTGGAAAAAACTGGAAAGCTGCACAAGAGAAAATCAAGAACAGTTACGTGCCATTGGGTAGGCAGGCAGAATTAATAGTGAAACTACAGGATGATGCGCTTCGTTTCATCAAAGCCAATAACTTAATTGATATTCCACCCCTGGCAGAAGAAACCTGGGGCATGGTAATGATGTCGGAAGAAAGGCAACTGGTTAATCCATTTTTTACCGGTGGCAGAGAAATCAGCATCAGTTACCCTACAAGCAATATGCAGGAGGAAGATAAGCTTATGAGCATGCGGGGTAATAATCCTTACTTTTCCCGGGGAACGGTACAGCATGAGTTACTGCCTGGCCACCACTATCAATATTACATTAATAGCCGGTACAAAAGTTACCGTAACATTTTTAAAACGCCATTTAGTGTAGAAGGTTGGCCATTATATTGGGAACTTCTGCTTTATGAAAAAGGTTTTGCCAAAACACCTGAAGAGAAGATGGGCATGTTGTTTTGGAGAATGCACCGATGCGCCAGGATTCTCTTCTCGCTCAATTTTCACCTTGGGAAATGGAACCCACAAAAATGTGTTGACTTTTTAGTTGATCGGGTTGGGCATGAACGGGCAAATGCTGAAGGCGAAGTAAGGCGATCTTTCAAAGGAGATTATAGTCCGCTATACCAGGTAGCCTATTTAACCGGAGGACTACAGCTTTATGCTTTAAAAGCACAACTGGTTGATAGTGGTAAGATGACTTTTAAAGATTTTCATGATCAAATTATTAAACAAAACCTGATTCCTGTTGAATTAATCCGGGCCACTTTAACTAACCAGACCATTACCAGGGATTTCACCACCAGCTGGAAATTTTATGAAACGCTGCGTTAAATGAACATACCTTAATTGCTAAACTGTAACCTAAACCAACAACTGATGAAAGAAGAAGCCACGGAATTTAAGCCCACGTTAACATTAATGGATGCGACAATGCTTGTTGCAGGGAGCATGATTGGATCGGGGATTTTTATTGTAAGTGCAGATATTACCCGAAATGTAGGCAGTTCTGGTTGGTTGTTAGTGGTTTGGCTGATTACGGGTTTTATGACTTTAACTGCTGCTTTAAGTTATGGCGAGCTTAGTTCTATGTTTCCAAAAGCCGGCGGTCAGTATATCTATCTAAAAGAGGCATATAATCCTTTGGTTAGCTTTTTGTATGGATGGAGTTTTTTTACTGTCATCCAAACGGCAACAATTGCCGCAGTGGGGGTTGCCTTTGCCAAATTTACTGCTTATTTAATTCCCGCACTGAGCGAAGATTTAGTTGCGTTAGATTTAGGATTCATTACTATTTCCCCGGCTCAGCTACTTGCCATTGGAATTATCGTGTTGCTCACCTACATCAACAGCAGGGGGGTTAGTGCAGGTAAAGCCATTCAAACTACTTTTACAGTGGCCAAACTGCTCAGTTTATTTGGTTTGATCGTTTTTGGGTTATTTTTCCTTGATAAAACAATTTGGAAACAAAACTGGGATAATTTGTGGACTTTAGGTGCATTATTTGCCGATGGAAACATTAGCTCATACACCACACTTGCAGCTTTTGGTGCAATTGCAGCTGCGATGGTGGGCTCTATATTTAGTAGCGATTCATGGCACAATGTAACTTTTATTGCAGGAGAAATTAAAAACCCTGCCCGTAACATCGGATTGAGCTTAGTCCTTGGAACCATCATTGTTACAGAACTTTATGTATTGACTAATATGATGTATACCGGAGTTTTAACTTTGCATGATATTGCCTACGCCGACAAAGATCGGGTAGCAGTATCTGCCGCAAACCATATTTTCGGCACCGCCGGTACCATTACTATCGCTGTAATGATTATGGTTTCAACGTTCGGTTGCAACAATGGCTTGATTATGGCCGGAGCCCGGGTTTATTACTCAATGGGGAAAGACGGTTTGTTTTTTAAAAAAGTTGCGGAGTTAAATAAAAATGCAGTGCCAGGTTTTGGACTTTGGATTCAATGTGTTTTTGCCTGTTTATGGTGTCTTAGCGGCAAATATGGCGATCTGCTCGATATGATATCTTTTGTTGTGGTTGGCTTTTATATGTTAACCATCTTTGGAATTTTTATACTGCGCAGAAAACGCCCCAATGCTGCCCGCCCATACAAGGCTTTTGGCTATCCGGTATTGCCAGTTATTTATATTTTAATGGGACTTGCTTTTTGCATTCTGCTGATTATTTTCAAGCCAAAATTCACCTGGCCAGGATTGATTATTACACTGGTTGGAATTCCGGTATATTATTTAATCAAACGCATCAACGTGCAGCGATAAATTTTTTGATGGTAATGATTAGAACAGGTTGGTTAAAATATTCATGTTATATATCAATATCTAAAGGTAATCGCTTTAGCGTATCTGTTATATTTACAACTTAATATAGCTGTAATGAAAACTAATTCCCTGTTTCAAAAGGCAATTGCCCTTACCTTTTTATCTGTATCCTTTTCTGTAGTAAATGCACAAAAAGTGCCTTATGCACCTAATCAGTTGCAGGTTGTAAATGCCTATAAAAAAGCCAGTGACTTAGATAGCACTTTACGCAACATTCCCACTAATAATGAAATTATCCCTTTCTGGAAAAAAGATGGGTCAGCTTTCTGGTATAAGAAAAATCTTCCAAACAAAAACTGGGAATATATTTACGTAGACCTTCTTTCCGGTCAGAGAAAGCCTGCTTTTGATGCTGTAAAGCTTGCTGAAAGCATTGAGAAAACCACGGGTAAAAAGCAAAGTTCTGCCCGTTTGCAGCTTAGTGATTTATATTTTATAGACCAAAACAATATTAAAGTTAAAGTTTCGAACAAATGGTATGGGGTGAATTTAAATGATTATGGCCTCATCAATGCTACTGATACCGCTACTTTTAAATATAATGCTAAGCGGCCATTGCAGCAAAAACGCTCACGCTGGGAGTGGAACCGGTCTATCAGTAAATCTCCTGATGGTAAGAATGAAATTCAGATTGTTGGTGGAAACATCGTGGTTAAAAACCTGGATTCGAAGGTGGAAACCACATTAAGTACCGATGGCTCGGTTGAAAAGCCTTACGGTAACTTTGAGTGGTCGCCTGACGGGAAAAATATTATCGCTTATAAAATTGATCCAAAGGAAACCAAAAAAGTTTACTACGTGTTGAGTTCGGTGCCAGGAACAACAAGAGGAGAATTAAAATCTCGTGAATATGCACAGCCAGGCGATGATTTTACCACTTATCAGCCTTATATTTTTAATGTAGCCACTAAAACAGTTATAAAAGTTGATGTGGAACCCACTGATTTTTTTGGTCCGCAGCCTTTGCACTGGCGAAATAACAGTAGCCGATATTATACTTACGAAAAAGCAGATCGTGGCCATCAGCGGTTTCGGGTGATTGAGGTTGATGTGCAAACAGGTAAAATCAGAAATGTTATTGATGAAAAAACAAAAACATTTATTTATGAAAGCAGGATTTACACCCGTTATCTGCCAAAAACAAATGAAATACTTTGGAGCAGTGAGCAGGATGGTTGGCAACACCTGTATTTGGTAAATGAAATCACCAAAAAACAACAATTAATTACCAGGGGAAACTATGTTGTACGTGATATTGATAGCGTTGATGTGGTGAAACGACAGGTATGGTTCAAAGCGAGCGGAATGAATCCTGGTGAAGATCCATACTTTATCCACTACTACCGGATTGGTTTTGATGGGAAAGGACTAATCAATTTAACCCCGGAAATTGGAAATCATGCGTTAACTTTCTCACCCGACAGGAAGTATTATCTTGATACTTATTCGCAGGTTAATGTTGCGCCGATAACAAAATTGAAATTAACGGCTAGTACCAAGGCGTTGCAGGAAATTGAACACGGAGATGTTCAGGTTTTCTTAAACACTGGTGTGAAATTGCCGGAGGTTTTTGTGGCGAAGGGCAGAGATGGAAAAACGGACATATGGGGGCTGGTATGTCTGCCATCCAAGATCGATTCCAGTAAATCCTACCCGGTTATCGAATATATTTATGCCGGTCCGCAGGATAGTTTTGTGCCGAAAAACTTCCTGCCATTTAGCGAAATGCAAAGTATGGCAGAATTGGGTTTTATTGTAGTACAAATGGATGGCATGGGCACAGCCAACCGATCAAAAGCCTTTCATGATGTTTGCTGGCAAAATCTGGCCGACGCTGGTTTTGCTGATCGTATTTTGTGGATGAAAGCAATGGCCGCAAAATATCAGAATGCCGACCTTGATAAGGTTGGGATCTATGGAACTTCAGCTGGTGGGCAAAATTCTACAGGAGCGTTGCTCTTTCACCCCGAATTTTATAAAGCTGCAGTTTCTGCATGTGGATGCCATGATAATCGAATTGATAAACAATGGTGGAATGAGCAATGGATGGGATATCCCGTTGGACCACACTATGGAGAACAATCCAACATTACCAACGCAGCCAAACTGCAGGGGAATTTATTTTTAATTGTTGGTGAGGCCGATGAAAACGTTCCACCAGAATCTACCTATCGCCTGGCCGATGCACTGATTAAAGCCAATAAAGATTTTGATATTCTGAGTATTCCAGGGATGGGACATAGCGATGGAGGCATTTATGGCCGCCGCCGAAAAAGAGATTTTTTTGTTAAACATCTCTTAAATGCCGAGCCTCCAAACGTCAACTCGGTTACTCAGGTAAAGTAAATTACTCTAACGTATTCGTTATTGAAACGGAATTTCCGCACAGAGGCATTGTTTTTTTTGAATCAGTTTGCTTCAATTGATAAGTAAGCGGCATCTCGCAACAGGAAATCCTGAGCATTACAGGATCAAAATTAGAAATAGCAAAATTTATGATAAATAACCTCCATTTAAAGCTTTCACTATTGTTGATGTTTTGCTGTCTTTGTGAAATGCTTCATGCGCAAAAAGCACATTTAAGTAAATCGCAGGGCAACCCGATTATTCCTGGTTATTTCGCAGATCCGACAGTGAAAAAATTTGGTGATACGTATTACATTTACGCCACCACCGATGGAAATGGAGGTGGTTTTGGTCCTTCGCAAGTATGGAGCTCAAAAGATTTTGTGAATTGGACCATGCAAGATATGAATTGGCCAACCACTCATCATTACTGGGCGCCAGATGCCATGCAGGGTGCCGATGGCAAATATTATTTATATTACTGCCAGCCGGTCGAAATATTTGGTGCATCTTCAAACTCACCAGTAGGCCCGTGGATGCCACTGTTGCCACCCGGAAAGCCCATTGTTCCTAACTTTTTGGTGCCTAATGTGATTACCCTCGATGGACAAACTTTCAAAGATGACGATGACAAAAATTACATGTACTGGGGAACCTGGGGTATTTATCCCAATCATGGTTGCGGCGTAGGTTTATTAAACGATGATATGAAATCGTTTTCTAAGCTTGCACAAATTCCTAATACTGATGCGAAAGATTTTTTTGAAGCACCTTTTGTGTTTAAAAGAAAAGGTATCTATCACCTAACTTATTCATCCGGATATTGTGAGGATGGAACCTACAGGGTGCAATATGCCACATCAAACCATCCCATGGGACCATTTAAATATGCTAGCCAAAATCCAATTCTGGCTACAAATGAAGATGGCACCGTACATGGCCCCGGCCATCAATCGGTTTTACAGCAGGGCGATGATTTTTATTTGATTTATCACCGACACAACAATCCGCATAACGATGGCGGTTACCACAGACAGGTTGCTGCCGATAAGATTGTTTTTGATGAGCAGGGAAACATCCTCAAGCTTGTGCCCACACATACGGGCGTTGGTTATCTGGCAAAAAATGTCAATCCTTATCCAAATTTAGCTTTAGCAAAAGCCACAACAGCTTCGTCGTTCTATGATGATGATTTTAAAGCAGATTATGCCGTTGATGACAATAACGGAACGCTTTGGAAAGCTAAGAACAATATTGGTTCGGCATGGTTACAGGTGGATTTAGGCCAGATTCAAGCTATAAAAAGTGTGCATACGCAATTTGAATATGCCACCTGGTACTATCAATATAAAATCGAATATTCTACCGACGGTAAATTGTGGAAATTATACGCCGACCGCAGTAAGAACACCCAGCATGGTAGCCCGATGGTTGATTTTGGGAATGTAAAGGCAAAATACCTCCGTACTACAATTTTACGCACTGAATATCCCGGTTTAAACAAAGCAATTTGGAATATCAAAGTTTATAGCAATGATGCCTATAAGCCTGTGATGAATACAAAAATAAAGCCTTGGGAATCATTGCAACGGTTTGAATCAAAAGGTCTGGTTGTCAATTTGGATCTGGATAGCCTCCGCATTGGTGCAATAGTTAATCAGGTTCCGAATAAAGGAAAGTTAGGTGGTGTATTTAGCCCTATTGATGCAAATAAACCCGTTACATCGATCATTGATGGCAAAAAAGTACTGGTTTTTTCTGGTGATGAACGGCTGTTATCAACTCATGTGGCACCTTCATCCTTGCTTGGGAACAGCAGTTATAGTGTAAGTATGTGGGTTTTAAATCCTGATATTGAGAAAGAAGAAACCATCGTTTCGTGGACAGCTAAAAGTGGAGACAATCTAACTCATGTTGCTGTGGGTTATGGTAACCATAAAAACGCTGGTGCTGCCAGCCATTTAGGTTGGGCAGATTTAGGCTATAAACAGTTGCCAAAAGCAAACCAATGGCATCACATTGTGATGGTTTTTGATGGTACAATGGAGCGGATTTATGTTGATGGAAAATTGGATCGGGCAGAACGAAGAATGCTTTTTATCAAAAACCTCAGCCGTTTCGTTATCGGGGGAAATTCAGATGGCAGTGCAGGATTTACGGGGGCTTTGGCATCGCTGAAGATTTATGATATTCCTTTAGATGAGGAAACCATAAAATCGGCTTTTGCAGAAGGAATTAAAAATAACACTTTGGCTTACGCCGATGCAAAAAACCTTGAATATGGCAAGCTCAAGAGCTGGGCGAATAATGGCGCCGCCTTGGGTGAATTTAAAATCAATGGGAAAGTGGAAGATGTGAACGGTAAAATTGCTGTAATCCTCGCCAACGACGGTGAAGTTTTATTAGATGAAAGATTGCAAAAAAACTTAAATTTTTCGAAACCATTTACAGCTATTTTTTCCATTCAACCAACATTGGGTGCACAAACCAGGTTATTTTTTGGTAAAAATCTTCAAACAGTTAAAATTGATGGTAACGGCAAATGGCAACAGGTAATTTGCGCTTATCGCCAGGGAAAACTGAATATTTACATCAATGGGAAACAGATGAATCATGTATTGGTTCCCCATCAACAGGCAGAACCAAATCTTTTAATGCAGAATGCTGGCGAAACAACGATAAAATATACAGCCATATCAAACATTTCAATTTATAATTACGGCCTAAGCGAAAAAGCATGTTTAGATGAATTTGATTTCTGGAAAAGAAACACAATTACTAGTCAATTAAAAGCATTTTTTACTACAAAACCATTGGCATTAACTCCAGAAATGATTTATATGGTAGCTGATAAACCTGAGTTACCTGGAACCAATCTGGAATATCTTTTCTCCAGGGTTGATCAGCAATTGAAAGCCAAATGGTCAAAATCTGCAGCTTACATTGATTTTTTTGCCAAACAAGAAAGCGAATACAGTTATCAGGTAAAGGTTAAAGATAATTTCGGAAATGTAACGTTAGCATGTGTACCCGTTTTAGCTAAAACTGATACCTCACTTTTTCTCATCAGGAAACAATCGGGATCCTCTTACTCGATCTCAAACCCAACGCATAACTTGTCTGGAACATCCTGGGATGGTTTCTTGGGTACTGTAGATACCTTGGTACAGCAATCGGGAGTATTGAAAATGATTTCACATAATACTTTTTGGGATGGATCTGATTCTACGGGGCCTTTTGCTTATTTTAAAGTTAAGGGCGATTTTACCGCAGAAGTAAAACTTTCGGATATGCTGGGACTGAACCAAAAGAAAGCTTATGGAGCCAACGAAGCAGGTATAATGATCAAGGACATGCAAAATGGCAAAAGAATTATTCAGAATGGCATTATGCCGGGCTGGGGAATAGGTAATATCGTTACCGACCTTAATTCCAGAGGTCGTAAACAGACCAATAATCTTTCGGGATGGGGTTTTTATCAATACCTTCAATTGCAACGAATTGGAAATACTTTTTTTTTAAGGGGAAGCGCAGAAGGAAAAGATTGGAAGAATCTGCCAGGTAGTCCTGTTCAACGGGCCGATTTTCAAGATGCAGTACAAGTTGGCGTTTATCATGCCACTTACGGAGACATTTCAGGTTATGCAGCGTTTAGCGATTTTAAAATTATCCAAAGGAAGTAGCAGAAGTTTTAGGCCATTGAAATGCTCTCTTTGACCAGAATTATCGATAAGTTATATCGATAACAATGTTTAGTCGTGTTAAATCAAAACCTGTCGCTGTTTTATTTTAGGTGATACAAATAGGTAAACCAAAATAAATAGCGAGAGCAAGCCAATAAAGAACCAATAATAATCTGCTCCTTTGAATTGTGCAAAAAAACCACCATTAGATATGCTTCTGTTTACCAGTGCAGTGAATAAATTACCAATAGCCGTAGTGAGTAGCCAAATGGCAATCATGGTACTTTTCATCGATTTGCTAGCCTGCCTGTAAGCATATTCCAGCCCCGTGATAGAAACCAGCACCTCAGCTGCAGCAAGAATGGCGTAAGCCAGAATTTGCCACCATATTGTTGGCTGTGCTCCAGCATCAATACGGGTTTGAATGAACGCAATGATGACGAAGGATACGGCCAGCAGAATGAGTCCTGCACCAATTCTTCTTAAAGGCGTGGTTTTCAGTCCTTTTTTATCCAGAAAAGGATATAGCCAATAGTTGAAAATCGGGATGCAAACAAGCAAAAAGAACGGGTTAACAGTCTGGATTTGCTCGGGTAAGAGATTAATGCCAAGAATATGCCGATCCATTTTTGTGGCCTGTAATATCCATTCAGAAAGGCTTTGATCCCAGAGTGCCCAGAAAATAGGGATAAAAGCAAATACAGCCAAAACATTATAAACCGATTTTACATCATCAACCTTTTGATGATCGAATTTCGCCTTGGCTACATCCAATAGCGATTCGTTTTTTTGTTTCTTTCGCCAATTAATCAGGGCATACACAGAAATAAAGACAAAATTATTCTTATTTACACCAGAAGGAGGAACATTAACATATGTTTTTCTGCCAGCAACAAATATAAAGGTTGCAAGTGCCATCAATATTCCCGGAATACCAAATGCCCATTTTGCGCCATAACGATCATAAATCAGCGGAATTAGAATGGTTGCCAGTACAGAACCGGCGTTAATGCTAAAATAAAACCAGCCATATACTTTCGACATTAAATGACTATTTTTTTCTGTAAACTGATCACCAAGGTTGGCCGAAACGCAGGATTTAATGCATCCTGCACCCACAGCAATCAGGATTAATCCATAGGTGAATTTCTCCAGATCATCATCAAAAATTGCCAGGCACAGATGGCCAATGCAATACACCAGCGATACATATAAAATCACCCTGAATTTCCCGAAAAACCAATCGGCTAGCAGGCCGCCCACAAAGGGCATAGCATAAGCCAGTGATACAAAAAAATGTGTGGTTTCGTTCGCTTTAGCTTCAGCGGTAATTTGTAAAGCCGGGTTTAAGGTGGGATTAAAAAAATGCACCACTAAAAATGTGGCTAGTATTGAACGCATTCCGTAGAAACTAAATCGTTCTGCGCCTTCGTTTGCAATGATATATCCAATGCTTTTCGGATAGCTACTTGATTTTGTATCTGTTCTTTGCATTTTATAAAGTTGCCTTAAATGGTGCGATCAATCTTTACGAATATTCCCCCTCTAATGCAGTATTTTATCCAATTTGATATTATCACCTCGTTTTTTATCGCTTTTACTACTTTTGGATAATTATAATTATCATCAATATAAAATACTTAAAAATGTTTCCTACCCATGTTTATGTAGCAAGAAGAGCAGCGTTAGCTAAACAGTTGAAATCTGGTGTGCTGCTTTTTTTAGGCAATGCAGAAAGTCCGATGAATTATGCTGATAATACCTACAGCTTTAGGCAGGATAGTACTTTTTTGTATTACTTTGGCATAGCTGCACCTGGCCTGGCTGCCATTATAGATGTTGATCAGGGTACAGAGACCATCTTTGGTAATGAGATGAGTATAGATGATATCGTTTGGATGGGTAGGCAACAAACTCTTCGTGATAAGGCTTTAGAAATTGGTGTGGAAAATCTTCAACCTTTTAATGCTTCGGAAAACTATTGTAAGGTTGCTAACAATCTGAAACGAATGATTCATTTCCTGCCTCCCTATCGCAGCGAAAATAAACTATTATTGGCCGAACTGCTAAATTTAAGCGTAAATGAACTACAAGACAGGGCATCGGTTAATTTGATTAAAGCCGTTGTTGCACAGCGTGCTGTAAAATCTAATTTGGAGATTAGTGAAATTGAGAAAGCTGTTAACCGAAGTGTAGATATGCATTTGCTGGCCATGCATAGTACAAGGCCGGGAATGAAGGAAGCAGAAATTGCAGCCGTAATACATGGTGCAGCTTTAAAAACCGGAGGCAATATTGCTTATCCTATCATACTCACGGTTCAGGGAGAAATTTTACACAATCATTTTCACGGCAATACCATGAACGATGGGCAGATGGTATTGAACGATTCGGGTATGGAAACGGAGATGGGTTATTGCGGCGATTTAACACGCACATTTCCTGTTGGAAAAAAATTTGATACCAGGCAAAGTGAAATTTACAATGTTGTACAAAATGCCTTAAATCGTGCAGAAGGGATACTTAGCCCTGGCAGGCGTTTTATTGATGTACATTTTGAAGCTTGCAAAACCCTTGCCGAAGGAATGAAAGCATTGGGATTGATGAAAGGTGATATCGATGAGGCAGTAGCTGCAGGTGCACATGCACTTTTTTTTCAATGTGGTACCGGACACATGATGGGGCTTGACGTGCACGATATGGAGGATTTAGGCGAACAATATGTTGGTTATGATGATGACTTGAAAAAAGAAACTGCTCTTTTTGGTTTAAAATCACTTCGCCTGGGTAAATCACTTCAGCCAGGGTATGTATTTACAATTGAACCAGGTATTTATTTGATTCCTGAGTTAATTGATTTATGGAAATCTGAAAATCGATTTGGGGATTTTATCAATTATTCAGCGGTCGAAAAATTCAAAGACTTTACCGGGATCAGATTGGAAAATAATTATACAATGACGAACGATGGTTATCAGCTTTTAGGTAAGCCGCTGGCTATTGATCAAAAAGATGTAGAAGAAATTAGAAACAATGCCTATTAATTTATGACTTATCAAGATCAATTGAATGCCATAAGGGCAAAAATGCTAGAAGCGAATGTCGATGCCTACATCATCCCATCTTCCGACCCACACATGAGCGAATACGTGCCAGACCGGTACAAATGTATCCATTTCGCATCGGGCTTTACCGGCTCTGCAGGTACCTTGGTAATTACTGCGGATTTTGCAGGCCTGTGGGCTGATTTTCGCTATTTCGAACAGGCCGAAGCGCAGCTTAATGGCAGCGGGTACGATTTAGTTAAGTTAAAAGTTCAGCACACGCCAGAATATATTGATTGGTTAATAGACGTGTTGCCAGCCGGCGCTCAGGTAGGTTTCGATTATCAGTTGATGTCTGCAGCATTAGGAGAGGAGATTGAAAACGCCTTGGCCATCAGCCGGATTGCTGTTAGAGATTTGGATATTATTGATGAGATTTGGACTGACAGACCCGCATTACCGCAGAAAAAGGCATTTTTATTGCCTGAAAAGGATTGCGGACAAAGCTTCGAAAGCAAACTTTCGGATATAAGAACAGTATTGGTCAAACAACGTTCAGATGTTCATATCATTTCCAGTCTGGATGACCTCGCCTGGCTTTTCAATCTTCGCGGAAATGATGTAAATTACAATCCAGTGGTGCTGTGTTATGCCTTAATCACACCTAATGAGATAACCCTCTATATTGACGAAAATAAATTATCATTAACCGATTTAAAGATATTACAAAACAGAGGTGTGGAAATCAAAAGCTATCACGAGATCAAAACCGATTTATCCACACTGAGCAATTGCTCAGTACTCATTGATGAAAAAAGGACTTGTTACCAGTTTTTATCAATTTTTTCGTCTTCAGTTAATGTGATTAAAAGCATCAATCCAACGGTGTATTTGAAATCAGTGAAAAATAGTGTAGAAATTGAAAACATCAAACTTGCCATGATTCAGGATGGCGTAGCCTTAACGCGTTTTTTTAAGTGGCTGGAAGAAAATATCGGAAAAATTAAGATCACAGAAATATCTGCTTCAGAAAAGATAAAGGCTTTTAGGGAAAGTGGAGAAGGTTTTGCAGGTTTAAGTTTTGCCTCCATTGCGGGTTATGGTTTGCATGCTGCTTTGCCACATTATTGCCCCAATGAAGATAGCGATATTGAACTCAAGCCTGAGGGTCTTTTTCTGCTGGATTCTGGCGGGCATTATTTTTATGGCACAACTGATGTAACCAGAACGGTGCCACTGGGCAAAACAACAGCAGAAGAACAGCGGGATTATACGCTTGTGCTCTCGGCAATGATATTTGGTTCAGCGGCTAAATTTCCGCAGGGAACCAGAGGATACCAACTTGATGGCATTGTTCGGCAGCAGATGTGGCAGCAGGGCATTAATTATGGTCATGGCACTGGTCATGGCGTTGGTTATTACCTGAATGTTCATGAAGGTCCTCAAAACATTGGTCCATCAAATGCCGCATTTTCGGTTGATTTAGGGATGCTCACTTCAATAGAACCCGGTATTTACCGGCCAGGAAAGCACGGTGTTAGAATAGAAAATTTAGTGATTACTGTTCCTGCTGAAAGCACCGATTTCGGTGATTTTTTACAATTTGATACCGCTACACTCTGTTATATAGATACTTCAATTGTATTATCTCATTTGCTTCTTCCTCAGCAAATTGAATGGCTTAATCGGTATAATCAAAAAGTTTATGATGGATTGAAATCATACCTGAATGCTGATGAATTGACTTGGTTAGCTGGAAAGTGTAAAGCGATTTAATGATCCGTTCATCCGGTATAATGATAGAGAAAAAAATCCCCGTAATTTTTTAAAACTTATTTTAAAAGGGTGGTACCCCTTAGTTTAATCTGATATGGCCATTGTTCATCATTTTCATCTTTACCGTCGGTAATATGCTCCCAATGTTTGGTTGGCGCTCCGCTTACTACCAGCCATAAAAATTGTGTTTGATCTGGAATAGTAAAGTTTATCGAACCTTTTGTATCTTCATGGGTTTTTCCATAAACAGGGGTTCCATCTTTTTTCAAAGCAACGAAACTATATCGCCAACCAGCATTTTCGGTATTGATCTTTCTAAAACCATCTGCTCCGGCTATTCCTTGAAAATTAAGCTTAATTTGTGTGCCTTTTGCCGGAATACTTAGCGGTATACCATTGAAGCCGTAATTTTGTGGACAATTAACAGGCGATATTCTGAGCCATTTATTCGGTAGAGAATCTAAAACCGTTTTATGTTGATTGGTGTACGATTGAGTTGATTTTTTAGCCTGATCCAAATCCCAGGTAAGAAATTTTGTTGCTGCTTCATGCATTTCATTATTAAATTTCGACTGACTGATATTTGTTAGTCGCTTATAAGCCATTACAGCATCTTCACCTTTTAGCGCATTTTGCCACAATTTACCAATGAACTTAACGCTATGTTTGTTTGCCCAGTATTCCAACACATAAGGAGAATGATATTGATTGGTTTCATGCAAAAAAGCATAGTGTGTTTTTTTAAGGTAAGCCTCTAAATGGTAGTTTTCAAAGGTTCTCCATTCGGGATAAACATGCCAAAGCATAAATTGCGATGTCATTTCAAAAATGGACTGGCCTTGGCTGCCTTTCGGTGATGAAGTAAATGCCCAGGCACCATCGCCGTGCACCAGATATTGAAAAGAGTGCCCAATTTCATGAGCCAGTGCTCCAAACGGCGCTTTGCTGATCCTCGAAAGGGGAGTCCAGGCAATGCCCACTTTCTTATCCTCACCGCCACCGAAAGCGGTACCTTCTTTTCCCTTAAAAACAAAAATCAACAGTTTATATCTATCAGTTACCGATTTTCCCTTATTCACAAAACTCAAACTATCTACATAAAAATTATAAAATCGATCGCATTCCCTTAAAATCTGATTGATGTCTAAACGGAGTGAAGAATCGGGGTTTTTGGATAGATCCGATCCAAATTCCTTTGACCAGAAAATAGCAATATCATCAGATTCAGCCATTCTTTTGTAACTAAATTCACTTTCTTCATTATTAAAATCATTCCCTTTAGGAACCATCCATACTTTGGCTGGAATATATCGCTGCTTTTTAAAATCAACTTTATATGGCTGCGGTTTAACTTGCTGGCTTAATACTTTTTGATTAACTGTAAAGCTTGTCAGGAATATGCTTAACACTTGAAGGTTGGTTTTTAGTTTAGCTAAAAATGGTTTTATTCGGAACGCGAAGGACGAGGTGTGGTACATAAGAGATTGTTAATGTGAAGCTTATAGATTGCGTTTAGCGTGAATATAAAACCCAGAATCGTTATTATCCGACCTGGGTTTAACCGTTGAGTGAGTTATTAAAGTTTTTTTGTTATAGCAGGGATTTGGATCGTTACTGTATAACTTCCTGGCGACAATGCTTTAAAGCCGAAAAAAACAGGGTTTGCATTTCTATTTTCTTCGGTAAACCTTGCCGGAATTCTATAATAATTGCCTGTTCCATTGGCACCATCTTTTATTGGAAACCCATTTGGTAAATCAATAAATTCCCATTCCAAAGCAGTACTTGTTCTTACCAATGGGTAGTAAGGATTCATTTGTGAAAAGTTTCCTCTATCACCCCTGGTCGTTACCTGGCCCGCCGATGGATCGAATGCAGTTCCGTTTTTATCTAAGAAGACAAAACGGATTTTATTAGGGCCTTTGTTATCGTAGGTGATGGTAATAGGTAGGGGCGCTTGTCCGCTAAAACCGGTTTCTGCTGTCGCATCAGAAGTGGTGAAAAACGGGCCAGAATCAAGTGTGAAATGTGTTTTTGGTAACAACTGGATTTTGCAAGCATTCAAAATTTCGCGTGTGCCTTTTATATTTGATACCTGCACATCAATTACGTAATTTCCTGTAGGTACAAAGGCTGTAGCCTGAGAAAGTGAAATTCTGCCACCAATTTCACTCACTTCGAGCGGAAAGGCGGGTTTCATTACAATTTTTTTATTTACCAAAGCCACTGTAGAATCGGCACTGGTAACCTGAGCTAGAAATTGTTTAATGCTAAATTCTTTAAGCATATCGGGTGCTGGCTGCCCCGTATCAGAGTTTCTTACTGCCAGCAGTTTAACGGTAACGGGGCCAGTGGTTCCATCAAGTTCGATGGCTTTGGAGTTGGTTACGTTTCCCTGTGTGGCAATAAGCGGATTAGGACTGTAATACATAAAGTCGCTAATGAAGCCCTTTTCTATCTTCTTGCACCCGGATAAACAGCCTGCCAAAAGCAGGGCAGAAAGTGACGTGATTATACATCTTTTATTCATGATTTTTGCTGTTGCGATTCCAAACTAGAATCTGATGAACGTATGGGTATTACTAAGCACATGGAGCATTCCTCCCGATGAAGGCTCAATGCCTGTAGTTTGACACTGTGCTTTTAAATCTGTATTCGGATCATTAGGCTGAATAGTTGAATTCGGCGGATCCAGATCACCTCTTACCTTAATAAAAAACAGATAGTAAATCGGTGCCGACGACCAGGATTCGACAGGTTTTGGCTGCAAAATACGTTGAACAGCAGTTTTGGTATTCGCATTATTGGCTAAAATAGTAGGTGTAAGCGGGGTTGAGGTTAACTCAATACGCGATTTTGATAAGTAAATACGCAACGAATCTGCATTGATCTGTTGATACATATCGCTAAGCGTATAGGTATTGTTTTCGTTGATTCGCCTTACGGAATCTCTTTTTATTTTTAAATAGTTATTAATGGAGTGGTTGGTGGGTGCGAAAAAAGTTGCAGCTCCATTTACCTCATCCTTCATGTTATAATGATCAATCACCATAATCAAGGTATCAAACAAATGATATTTATGCTGTTTGAGGTATTCATAAGTAGTTAAAGGCGACTTAGCCTGGCTCAAACCTCCATCAGTCAGGTAATCACTCTTTTTACAGCTTGCAAAATATGCCAGCCCCAGGCTGCATATTATAAAACACAAAATTTTATTTTTCATGGTGCTTATATCTTTGAACTCCAAAATGGTGTCTGGGTGAGTTTCTTGTTAATATTCATCAATGCAGGATCAAGAGGCCAATAATATTTACCGGCATCGAAATCGCTTTTGGTCATTTTTTCTGCACCAAACTTCATGATGCCGGTCTTTCTTCCCAATCTTACCAAATCATAAAACCGCTGTCCTTCTAAAAAGAGTTCTCTTCCACGTTCATCAATAATTCCTTCAAATAAGTTGGCATCAGTTCCTACCCAGTCGCCTATACCGGCCTGGCTACGAACCTCGTTAAGTACAGTTCTAGCCTGCGAAAACTGATTGAGAGCTGCGAGCGATTCTGCTTTTAGCAATTTAATGTCTGCCAATCGGAAAATGATGATGTTATTGTGCGCTACCGATCTGACAACGTTTTGTCCCGTAACGAACGTAATGTTCGAGTACTTGATGCATAAGGGGTTGGTGGTATTGGTAAGTGCAAATGCGTTCGAGTAACGCTTATCATTTGGAGTATTGTAAAGGCTTGCCAAAGTAGTGGCATTAAGCTGAGCGATAGAAGTGCCTGTTACACTTGTAATGTAAGGGCTTTTCAAAGTAAGTAATGTAATTCCATCTATATAGCCTTCATTTTCATCACTTTGAGCAATTTCAAAAATGCCTTCAGTTGATTTGCCTTTGTAGATATTTAAATAATTATCCCTGTTAACATATTGATAAAAATTTTGACTGATAATTTTATCTGTAGTAAGGTTGGCATTTTGATAATCTCCCTGCCAGGCATACAGGTGGGCAAGTAGCGCATAAGCTGATCCTTTATTTGCCCTGACAGCACGGTTTGAGGAGTTGGCATAATCCCAGCTTAAGAGCGAGATAGCCTGATTAACATCAGCTAAACATTGCGCTTGTACATCAGCTGCTTTTGTTCGTGGAAGATCTACCGCATCTGCAATGGCCCCTGTTTCGGTTATTACAGGGATATCACCCCAGATTCTGGTCATGTAAAAATAATTGAAAGCCCTTAAAAAATAAGCTTCGCCCAGCAGGTTATTTTTAATATTCGTTGATGCAAATTTATTATCAGGAATAGTAGGGATGAATTTGATACAACGGTTGGCCTGGTCAATTGCACTGTAGAAAGTATCATACCGTCTCATTACCTGCATTCTATCATTTACATCGGCTGCCGGAACGGAAATGCCCAATTCCATTCTCATTATGTTATCAAATCGGTACGAGCCTATTGCCGAAAATTCATCAGTTGGAAAATCGCCGTACGCATAGAAAGCATTTCCATCTGCTTTATTTAATGTTTTTCTTAATAAGGCATAACCTGCTGCCACCCCTTTATCGGCATCTGCCTCATTTTTCCAAAAGGTAAGATCGGTGGATACACTGATGGGCTTTTCATCCAAAAACTTTTGGCAGGAGCTTGCCGTGGTCAATCCGATTACACAGCATATATATATAGTTAATTTTTTCATTGTTGTAGAATTAGAAAGTTAAATCGATACCAAATGTGTACTTTTTAGGAATTGGATAATCATTTCCTCCGGAATATCCATCGGCACCTACCGCTTCCGGATCTGGGACAGTAGATTTAGACCAAACTTTAACGTTATCCATCACCCCATAAAACCTCACCATATTCAGTCCAAGCTTTTTAGTCAGTTTTTGAGGTAAAGCGTAACCTAACCTGATATTTTTGATGCGAAGAAAACTAGCATCCTCAATAAACATGCTCTGGCCAATGTGCCATTTATCGACATTGTTGGTAATCAAACCTGGATATTTGGCTACATCGCCTGGTTTGTTCCAGAAATCGCTTACATTAAAGTTAGAAGCTGGACCTGAACGTGGGCCCCAAAGAAAGTAGGGGTCTGAAGTGCCTGCATCCTGAAATTTATCCGACAGGTAACCGTTACGCAGGCTTCTGCCTGAAATAAAGGTAACCAGCACATCTAAAGAGAATCCCTTATAGGAGAATGAGTTGTTCATCCCTCCGGTGATATCGGGATTTGGGTTTCCGTAAGAAACATAATCCAGATAATCGATATTATAATCTCCATTCTGATCAACTCTTGCAGGATCTCCGGCACTAAATTGTGCGCCACCAAATTGCGTAACTCTTCTTCCGGTTTTTGGATCTACAGGAACATCCGAATCTCGGGAATAAATACCATTCACATCCCAAACTTTATAGGTAAAAAGTGGTTCTCCTACGCTTAAGGTTTGTTGTAACCAAGGCGGACCGAAAGTAAAATCTCTGCCTCCATTTGGTAGCTTTATAATGTAATTATCATTGTAAGCAATATTAAAATTAGTGGTCCATTGTAGTTTAGATCTGGGTCCTAAATTTCTGGTTGTTAAAGTAAATTCTATCCCTGTGTTTCTCAGATCTACGTAGTTATTGGAAATTAAAGAATAGCCAGTAGTTAAGGGAACTCCAACATCGAAAACCTTACTTTTAGAATCTCTGATGTAGTAATCAGCAGTTAAACTAATCCGATCTTTAAAAAATCCAAGATCAATACCTGCATTAAACTGGGGACTTCTTTCCCAGCTAATGGAAGTGGCAGAAGCTGCTCCGTAATAATCGGGATATAAAACCTGAGTACCATTATAGGTAGTTTGAGCGCCGAAGACGCCATTGCCAAGCACCGAGGTGCCGTAGTTGGCATTTGAAATTAACGATTGATACTGGGCATAATAAGCACCGGGATCGTTACCTGTAATACCGTAACTAGCCCTCAACTTTAAGTAGGAAACAATGTCTTTTGCAGGGCTGAAAAAACTTTCTTCAGAGGCATTCCATCCGGCTGATACCGATGGAAAAGAACCCCATCTGTTATTTTCGCTATACCGTGAGGAAGCATCGGCACGATAAACCGCCTGAAACAGGTAGCGACCTTTGTAGTCATAAACAAAACTTCCCATCCACGATAGGCGAGAGCGTTGCTGTACCACATTGCTTACAGATAAATTAGGGCCAGCAGCAATACCTGTTACTGTTTTTACCGCATCAGGGTTTCCTATACTTCTGCTAAATGTACTGTTGGCCACATTGCGCTCCATACCCTGAAGCAGGATTGCGTTGAAATTATGACCGCTTTTTAACGATTTGGAATAATTAAGCGTGTTTTCCAATTCCCACCTGTTGGTTTGCTCTATCGCTCCAGAAGCCTCGTTCTGGCCGCTTCCGCTCAACAAACTTGGTGTAAAATAGCTTCTGGTATTGTTAATCACATTGTAGGAAATTGTACTTTTTAAATTGAGGCCAGGTAAAATGGTGTATTGTGCCATTGTATTTCCATTTAAACTTGTCGTTCGATCATCATCCCGAAGTTCATCGTACCGGCCTGAATATAATGCCTGTTCTACTTCTCCAATGCTCCAGAATGAAGAAGGGAATCCCCAGGTAGTAAAAGGATATTTCGTTCCATCACCCTGGCCGTGTTTAGCTTTAGTAAGCCCCACAAACAAATTGGTTTGTACCAATAAATTTTTAGTAGGCGATACCTGAAAGAATAAACTCGGAGTGATTCTGGTAATATCATAACCTTTCATTACGCCTTCTTCATAGTAGCGGTTAAATGAGAATCTATATTGATATTTATCGGTTGCTCCAGCCACACTTGCATCAATGTTACTGATGTTTCCGGTCTGAAGAAACAGACCTTGCCAATCGGTGTTGTTGTTAAATGCGCTGTTTAAACTATCGGTAAGCATCATGTTCAGGTTTTTTAACCTGTCGTAACTGCCGTTGCCGCCATATAGCAAATCCATTTTAAGTTGTCTTTCTGCGGCACCCGTTTGGATCGGTTTTAATGCAGGCTTATTCGCAATACCAAAATAACTGGAAAGCCTGATTTGGGGGGGTGCCCCTACAACAGCACGTTTGGTTTTAACGATAATAACTCCATTTGCAGCCCTTGCGCCATAAACAGCAGAAGCTGAAGCATCTTTAAGTACATCAACCGATTCGATATCATTGGGGTTGATGGCCTGAAGCGGACTGCTGCCATAAGCTGAACTAATATCGTTTACATCATAAATTACGCCATCAATAACATATAGCGGAGAGCTGGTTTGTCCCAGGTTTACATTACTGGCCCCCCTGATATTTACAATATTATTTCCGCCAGGTTCGCCTGAGGTACTTAATACTGTTAATCCCGCTACTCTCCCCTGAAGCATGGCATCGAACGTAGAATAAGGAGTGTTTTCAAAATCTTTACCTTTTACTGAAGAAATGGCTCCCGCTGTGTTTTTCCGCTGAATATTCTGGTAACCAATGGCTACCACCTCCTGTAGGGAGTTATCATCTTCCGCAAGTTCAATGTTAATACTCGTTTTACCTGTAGTAGAAACTTCTCTGGGTTTATAACCCACAATGGAAATAACCAGAAGGGGCGATCCCTCTCTCAAAGTAAGGGAGAAATTGCCCTTGTTATTAGAGGATGTTCCGTTGGTTGTGCCCTTTTGTTTGATGGAAGCGCCTGGTATGGCTTGCTTGTTGCCATCAGTTACCGTACCGGTAATTTTGGTTTGCGCGAAGGTGAGAAAAGGTATCAGCAGAAAAATGATGATACCCAATAACCTACTTCGGCTCAAAGTAAATTTTAATTTCATTAGCTTATCGGTTAGTTTAAATGTTAGTTTAACGTTTATAAATTTACCGTTGTAAAGCAGTGGAAATTTCGAATATTTTACCTGATTCAAATCGTTTTTTAACCTTTCTAATGTCTTTTGTATGAATTACTTATAAGGAAAGATAAGTAGTGGGGTTTCGGTAGTTATCTTTAGAAGCCCTTTAGCGGGTGAAGGATTAATATTATCAGATAAGTATTAACCAATACTACAAGAACCAAAAAACTCCCTGCCTTATATAAGAAACAGGGAGTTAGAAATGAGATTTAAACAACACTATTTAACTGCCCACTCGTGGACACCAGCTGCATGCTCTGCCGGCAGTTGTATCTCCATCCTCAAAGCAGTTGTATTCACAGGTTTAAATTTTGCGATATTAAATTTATCTTTACTAATTTCTAGAGGGGAAATCATTTCTACTGGAATCCATTGATCTCCATTTTTGTAAAACAGTTTATAAGATGCTGGAATTCTGCATCCGCCCCACGGACTATCATCATACCAATATATTTTTGATTCGCTGACATTTTGTGTTGAAGCAAAATCGTATTGGATAAACTCTTTGGTATTTTTTGCAGGCCACCAATGCAGGTAAGGATAATTGGTATCTTTTGAATCTGCCGGCTCATACTGATCCTTAATTGCAGCGAACATTCTGCTGTTTTTAACTGATGATGACACTTTACTCATGCTTGCCACAGTTGGTGCAGGTTTTGGTTTTGCGGCCGATTGTTCATAAGGAATCCAAACGGTCATCTCACTTGGGCCTCGGTTTGCCCAGGCATAATAGGGTATGGCATTCACATTTTGATTTGAAATCAGCAAACGATCACTGTTGAGCTGTCTTTTAGTGCTTTGCCCCGGAATACTAATCACATCAACACCGTTTAAAAGGTTTGCCTGGTATGCTGTAGTAGCTACTGCATTTTTATCGATCATAATATTTTGCACCACACTATCCCTGTTATCAGGCCCTTCAAGACAGTAAACAATCGGGCCACGTTGCAACACAAATCGCGAGGCATCATCTTTAACATTTCGGTTGGCAACCACTTTATTAGTCTCCATAGGAAGAACCAAAGAAATGCGGTCTCCTTTTTTCCATTTTCTGCTGATGATGGCATAACCTTTCTCAGCGATGAAAGTAATTGATTTACCGTTAAGCGCTATGGTTATAGGTGTATCCTTTTTATCTAAAAATGAATATAGATCACCAGGAGCGGCCTCTCGATTCGCCCATCCGGGTAATCTTAACCTTAAGGTAAAATCAGCCGTTTTTTCCGGGTTAATCGTTAAGTCAACATTGCCTTTCCAGGGATAATCTGTTTCTTGAACAACTTCCACATCAGTTGACTCAAGTCCAATTTTACTGGTATTTCCCATGTAAAGGTTTACATAAAGTTCATTCTTGTTTTGTGCATATACATAACCAGGTAATGAGGGTAAAAATCTTGCCATGTTGCTAATGCAACAGGCACAACTAATCCATGCACTACGCTGATGTTGAAACATAGATGCCAGCGGATTGGGATAAAAGAAACGATCGCCACTTAAGGAAACGCCTGATAAAAGACCATTATAAAGCGTTTTTTCTAATACATCAATATATTTTGAATCACCGTGCAACAGGAACATCCGTTCGTTCCAATAAACATTGCCAATGGCTGCGCATGTTTCTGCATAGGCAGACATGTTTGGCAATTGGTATGCTTCGCCGAAAGCTTCGCCAGCGCCAGTAGCACCAATACCACCTGTAATGTAGAGTTTTTTGTTAACTACATCTCCCCAAATGTCATCAATAGCAGAAAGATATTGAGTGTCGCCGGTCAAGGCTGCTATATCAGCCATTCCTGTGTACATATAAGCAGCTCTTACGGCATGGCCAACAGCTTCGTGTTGCTCAATAACCTTCTTATGTGCCTGATTATATGGATCGCCTTTTGGCCCCCTTATATCAAGAAAGAATTTAGCCAGTTCCAGATATTTTTGATTATTGGTGATCCGATACATCTTTGATAAACCAATCTCCACAATTTGGTGACCTGAATAAGCTGCAATTTTGCCTTTGCCAAAGGTTTTAACCAATAAATCAGCATTTTTTATGGCAATATTTAAGAAATTCTTTTTTCCGGTTGCCTGATAATGGGCCACTGCAGCTTCATATAAATGCCCGGCATTATAAAGTTCGTGGCTTAAAATTTCTTCCTTCTCCCAACGTTTAGCACCGATCCATTCATGCGGTTTCTTGGCATTTACAGTTCTGAAGGTGAATAAATATCCATCTGGTTCTTGTGCTTCACCGATAATGGTAATTAGGGTATCAATATAGGCTTCTAGTTTAGGGTTAGGTTTATTCTGTATCGCATATGACGCACCTTCAATTGCTTTGTAAACATCAGTATCATCAAACGGAAATTCACTCATTCTATCCCCGCTTAACTTTTTTCCTGCCCTTAAAAAATTATCCATACGGCCATTTGCCCTGCATTGCGCAATTACATAAGGAATGGTAACATTAGCATTTACCTCCATTTTTGGTTGCCAAAAATGATCATGTACGTGAACTTTTGTAAACGCTACAGGTTGTATAGGATAATCTTTTCTCTGAGCAGAAAGATTTAATCCCATTAAAAGAATGAATAACAGGGTGATAATTGCTTTTTCCGGTTTTTTTTTCATTATTAGTTAGGTAGTTTTATCTAATCGGTAAGACTATTAATATTGCTGGTTTCTGACAACATGCCTATGACACTGCACGTTATTTTCATTTTAAAATGCTATGCGATTGGCTTAAGTGAGCCTGTAGTTTCACTACACTAAAATAATTTGTTTCTGAGTAAACGGGTTAATGATAATTGACAATAGATAGCTATATTTTAACAATTTGATGGGAACGATTTAATTTCAATTACAACCACTGATAGGTAAGATTATAAACAGTTTTTTATACTCTTTTCCATCTGTTCGGTTCAGAAAGTGGTTGTACTTTGTCTATAGCGTGTTAATAAAAAAGCCTTATCCTATTAGATAAAGCTTTTAATTGAGGCGGGATGAACTTTTTACTAATGACACCTAAAATAGTATAATTTACAGGTATTATTAGCTATACAACTGATAACTCTTTGACCTAAACTGTTTCGTTGTTTATGGCGTTTGTGTTGCCCATTATCATTTAATCTTTCTTCTGCTCTACAGGTTCCTGCATTTTTTCCATTTGCGCCGCTTGAATACTGTCGGGAGTAATATTACCCATGGCTACTGTCATTTTGTTTTTTAAACCTGAAACCACCATATCCTCACCTGCAAGTAAAGCTTCGTAACCATCTTTTGCCACTTTTGCAGCATCATCTAGATTGCTTTCTTGCACAATTTTTGATTCAAGCATGTCGGCTTTATTAAAGAAATCTGTATCGGTTGGGCCAGGGAGTAGCGAGGTTACTGTTACTCCAGTGTCTTTTAATTCTCTTCTTATAGATTCACTAAAGGAGTGGACAAATGCTTTTGTACCATGATAAACCGCTTGATATGGTCCAGGTGCTTTACTTGCAATGGAGGCTACATTCAGGATTTTGCCAGTCCCACGAGCAACCATGTCTTTTGCATAATATTTGGTTAGGGTAACCAGCGATGAAATGTTGAGCTGGACAATGTCCAATTCACGTTCCAGATCATTCTCAATGAACTTTCCATAAACTCCCTGGCCGGCATCATTGACCAATACATCCACCTCATATCCTTTTTGTTTAATTTCTTCGTATAGATTACTCGCTGCATCTGGCTGAAAAAAATCTTTACTGATGCTCCAGACTTCGATACCATTTTGTTTTAGCAGGCTTTCAGCTTCTGCTAATTTTTCTTCCTCTCTTGCTACGATAATCAAGTTGTGGCTATCCTGAGCGAATAGTTTTGCCAATTCTAAACCGATGCCGCTACTGGCTCCGGTAATTAGTGTGAAAAGTTTTATGTTTTCCATGTCTCAATTGTTGGTATTATTTCAACATGGTGAAATAAAAAAAAGTTTTATCGGTTTTTTTGTGGAGATCAATGTCGGTAGCATCGATCGGTAAAACTTGGAGTAACACTTAATTTGAAATGTGATTTAAACCCGTAACTCAGAAGAAATGTGAAATAAACCTATAATGTTTTAACCACATGGTGTCTGACAATCATTGATTTTAGTTTTGGCCAAATGTTATCTGCTATGATTTGATAACCCGCTGCCAATGGATGAACTCCATCAAACATATTCAGGTGCTTTTTCCCTTCTACTCCTTCCAATAAAAATGGGACCAGCTCGCAGTTATTTTCTTGGGCAAGCTCCTGGTAGATGGTGCGGTAACCTGGAGCACGGTTCTCTGGAATCCATACAGGAAGCCTCATGCCTAAAATTAAAACATCTGCTTTGGGATATTTAGTTTTTACTTTAGTTAAGATTTGCTGCATATTGGTTTTCAGGATATTGGCCTGGTGACCTCTGAGTAAATCGTTAGCGCCAAGCTCTAATACAAAAATGTCGATTTCCTGATTCAATGCGGCATCAATCCGGTTTAAACCAGTGGTGGAGGTATCGCCACTCAGTCCGGCATTGATGACCTGAAAGTTCCAGTTCTCTGCGGCAATTTTCTCGCTGATCCGTGCGGGTAAAGATTCCCGCAGCGGATCTTTCAAGCCGTATCCAGCAGTTAAGCTATCGCCAAAAAATAAAATTATAGGCATTGTTTAACGTTTAGATTTATTCAGTAGCATAATTCCGGCAGCAAGGGCCAGTACACCGAGAGAGAGAAATTTATGATGGGCTCGTGGTTTACCAGGTATTCCCCAGCCGCCATGTACAGCGTTGCCATATTTTACGGTATTGAAAATATTTCCATTAGTAGCGGGAAGCTCAGCCGCATTTTTTAAATATCCTGATATTACATAACCAGCTATTCCCCTTGTTAAGCCTGGGGCGAGTGCGTAGGCATAACGCAAAAAAACGGCTGTACTGCCCATCATTGTTGAAGGTTTCGGGTGGCGTGAAATTTTTAAAATGTCTGCAGCAATCCGGTTGGGATCGTACACTGGTGGTGCGGGTTTAAGCTGTTTGCCTGTATAATTTGCGGCATGCTGGATGCCTGGAGTATCAAGAAAGGCAGGGAAGGCATCACATATGTGGATGTTTTTGAAAGCAGAAAGTTCCGCTTTGAGTGCGGCGCTAAATCCACGCAGGCCGAATTTACTGGCAGAGTAACCCACCCCAAAAGGAACGGGTAAAAACCCACCTATGGATATATTATTGATCAAGATGCCGTAGCCTTGTTTTTTGAAGTAAGGGAGGATGGCATGTGCGCCATTCATGTAGCCTAACAAGTTTGTTTTTATCACCTGCTCGGTTACTTCCATGGGTGTTTTGTCGAATTCGCCCACCGCAAGCACGCCTGCATTATTGATCCATACGTCGATCGTATTTCCAAAATCGGCCGCTGCCGCTGCCAGATTAATCACTTCATGATATTGAGCGGTATCAGTTTGGATACAGTTAACTTCCGCCCCAAGAGTTTCACATTCTTGGGCAAGCTCTTGTAAGGCAGCCATATTTCTCGAAGCCAGGATGAGTTGATCGCCATTCGCCGCGAAAGCAAGTGCAATGGCTCTTCCCACACCACTTGATGCGCCGGTAATGACAACAGTTCTTTTTTTATCGGTCATATCATTACAACCAGTGGCCAATATAAATTGTTTAGAAAATGGCTGCTACGGCATCAAAAAGCAAAACTACTTTGTTCAATTGAAAGCTTCTGATGAGGGGAAATTAGCTTAGTCTATTTGGAGTTCAGGAAATATTGTGTGTATTCCAAAGCAATAGCCTCATACATTTGTTATCCATTTATGGTGATGCTATCAGAAATATCGAAAACCATCTTAGCTGAGGCGGATAAACGTGGACTAGATAAAAGTACCTGTCCTTCGGAAATTGCCCGGATGCTTTTTGGTGATAAGTGGCGAAAGGAGATGGGAAAGGTGCGTGACGTGGCCATTGGTTTGCATCGGGAAGGTAAGGTAGTGATTACACAGAAAGGAATACCTGTTGATGTGGATCATATCAAGGGCCCTGTCCGCATCAAAATTAGCCAGAGCGAAAATAGAAGCGAATAATGTGTGAGATTAATTACTGCAAAAAGCAAAAGCTTCGTCCTTTTGGAGAAGCTTTTACTGGTTGAAAATATGTTGGTAATCAGTCTTTTAAGCAAAACCTATTGCATTAATTCATCAAAGTGAATGGGTAACTTATAGATTCTTTTGCCAGTTGCATTAAAAATTGCATTCGAAATGGCTGCGGGCATTCCCACCAGACCAATCTCACCCACACCCTTAGTACCGATTTCGTTAATTAATTCGTCTTTTTCTTCTACGAAAATAACCTCCAACTGGCCGATATCGGCATGTACAGGAATATGGTATTCGCCGAGATTGGTGTTCATATACTTGCCGAGATTATGGTCCATAAAGGTTTCTTCGTGCAGTGCTTTACTAATGCCCCAAATCATTGATCCAGAAATTTGACCGGCAGCAGTTTTAGGGTTAATTATTTTTCCAGCGGCTACTGCGGTTACCGCTCTGGTGACCATAACGGTGCCAAGATCCTGATCTACCTCTACCTCGACAAAAGAAGCACTGTGGGTAGCCAAACTGTATTTTCGAAGTTTTAACATGTGCGGTTTGCCCATATTGGTGGTCTTGATGGGTTTGCCATTGTTAGAGGCGATAATGTTTTTTAGGGACACGAACACATTGGGCTGATCTTTTAAATGCATGTTTCCCGCGCTGAAAAATACCTCCGCATCTTCCGAATTTTTAAACGGAGAATCTGGCATTTTTGCCGCTTTTTTCAATAGTTTTTTACGCAGTGCTTTTGCCGCTACCACGATGGCTACTCCGGTAGATGAAGTAATGGACGAACCGCCCTGAAACATGGAGAACGGCTTTTTGCTGTCGCCATAGTTGAAATCTACCTCTTCGAGCGAAAGACCAAGCTCGTCTGCTGCAATCTGAGTCATCACAGTTAGTGTACCTGTACCAATATCGGTTGTGGCGTTGTTTAATACCATCCGTCCGTCTTTGGTAATCATGGCTTCCACCCGTGCAGGAAACTGAAAGGCATCCCAGATTCCTGTAGCCATCCCGTAACCTACCCATTTATTTCCACGCTTCGTAGATCGAGGTTCAGGATTTCGGTTGCTCCATCCAAATTTATCTGCGGCCTGAAGATAACAATTGCGAAGGGCTTTGCTGGTGTATGGTTTGTTGCTCGATGGATCGATCTCCGAATAATTAATCAGGCGAAGTTCTAAAGGATCAATTTTAAGCTTGTGGGCCAGTTCGTCCATAGTGCATTCAATGGCATGCATGCCTGTGCTTCCACCCGGTGCCCGCATGTCAAGCGGCGTATACACGTCAAGGGGAACCACTTTATGATTGAAAAGCGTATTTGGAGCAGGGTAAAGTTTATGGCTCCAGTTGGCAATCGCTTCTGTATAGTCTTCAAAATTGGAAGTTTCAGAAAAAACGCTATGGCCCAGGGCGGTAACGTTACCTTCTACATCACTGGCGAAGCGCAGGTTTTGTTTCACCGGGGGGCGATGGCTAAAAAAGAACATTTGTTTACGCTCTAATACCACACGAACATTTCTTTTAAGGTGAAGAGCAGCCATCACACAGAGGAAGAGCTGGTATTGCGGACGGAGGCCAGAACCAAAACCACCACCAACGAACGGAGCCAATACCCTTACGTCTTTATAGTGTAAACCGAAAATGTTGGCCACATAGAGCTGGTTATTAATGGTACCTTGTGTTTTATCGTAGATCGTTAATTTCCCTTTTCCTTCGTATATCGTTGTTGTGGCAAACAGTTCGATGGGGTTGTGGTGCTCTGTACCATGCTGGAAGGTTGCAGCAACTTTTACAGGTGCCTGTTCAAAAGAATTCAGGAAATCGCCTGTTGGTGGGGGTGGAGGCGGTTTCAAAGCTGTGGCAAATCCTTTTTTTGCGGAACGGCCATTTGGAATGTTGCTTTCCAGATCGGTTTGGAAAGTTTCCTGCTCATACTCAAAAATAACTTGCGTGGCGGCGTATCTAGCCGTTTCGTAGCTCTCGGCTACTACCAGGGCGATGGGTTGCCCGTTGTAAAGAATATTTTCATCGGCCAATGGCTTAAAAACCGTTCCTGGCGGCGCATCCATATCGGTATATTGTAAATCGAACCAGGCCAGTTTTGTACGGTTTTTATGTGAAAGCACATCTACCACCCCAGGGATAGCCATTGCTTGAGCAATATTGATATTGATAATTTTCCCTTTGGTTATCGGGCTGCTCACTACATAACCATGAAGCAAGTTATCTGCTTCATATTCTGCGGCATATTTTGCCTGACCTGTTACTTTTAGCTTTCCTTCTAAGCGGCTAACGGGTTGACCAACATTTTTGTTAAAATCCATTTTTGTTCATTTGTAGTTTAAGCAGATGGTTTCGCTCCCGGAAGCTGCGATTGAGGGTTTAACGCCATGAGGCCATTGCGAATAATCGCTTTTTTAGCGAGGGCGATTTTAAAGTCGTTATGGCCATAACCTTTTGCATCTTGTAAAATAATATCAGCCGCGGCGGCAAAATTGGATTCATTTGCACTTTTACCCCTCAGGAAATTTTCTGCTTCTGTTGAACGCCAGGGTTTATGTGCTACACCACCAAGTGCGATTCTTGCGTCTTTTATCATTTCTCCATCCAATTCTAATGCAGTAGCAACTGAAACGAGTGCAAAGGCATAAGAATGTCTGTCGCGAAGTTTGAGGTAAGAATAGTTTTGGGCGAAACCTTTATCTGGGAGATCTATTGATGTGATGAGTTCGCCAGGTTTAAGATTATTATCCAAATCCGGCCGATCACCTGGCAGGCGATGGAAATCTGCGAAAGCAATGGTTCTTTTTCCTTCGGCCCCTTCTACATTAACCAGCGCATTTAAGGCGGCCAGCGCCACACACATATCCGATGGGAAAACCGCAATACAATGATCACTCGTTCCTAATATTGCATGGATTCTGTTGTATCCCTCTTTGGCCGGGCAGCCCGAACCCGGATTTCTTTTGTTACAAGGCACATCAGGATCGTAAAAATAGTAACAACGGGTGCGTTGCAATAAGTTGCCACCATTACTTGCCATGTTTCTGATCTGAGCAGATGCGCCGGCAAGAATGGCTTTAGAGAGTAGGGGATACTTGTTCTCAATAATGGGATGATAGGCAGTATCGGCATTTTTGAAATTGGCGCCAAGTCTAACTCCTCCATTCGACAGTTCTTTAATCTCTGCGAGACCGTGAATGCGGTTGATGTCTACCAGTCCGCTTGGGTTGGTGAGGTTATATTTCCAAAGGTCTAGTAAATTGGTACCACCAGCTAAAAACTTTGTGTTATCTTGTTCACTGATGAGGTTAATGGCTGTAGCAATATCTTCAGCTTGCTTGTATTCGAAGTTATTCATGGCCGCCTCCTGCTTTTACCTCCATAATGGCATCGATGATGCCAATGTTAGCGCCACAGCGACAGAGATTTCCACTCATCAGCTCTTTTACTTCCTCTCTGGTTTGCGCTTTTCCTTCTTTAATTAGTCCAATAGCACTGCAAAGTTGGCCGGGAGTACAGTAACCACATTGAAAAGCATCATGATCGATAAATGCCTGTTGTATCGGATGCAATTCGTTGCCATGGGCGATGCCTTCCACAGTAGTAATCTCGGAGCCGTTTTTCATTACAGCGAGAGTGAGGCAGCTTAAGATTCGCTTATCATCGCATATAATTGTACATGCCCCGCATTGGCCGTGATCGCAACCTTTTTTAGTCCCTGTTAAATTTAAATGGTCTCGTAAACCATCCAAAAGGCTAACCCAAGGTTGCACCTGAAGAATTTTTTGTTCACCGTTTACGGTCAGGTTTACCGTACAGTCGCCCTGCTTTAAATGGTTGAGGTTTTGCGTTTCGCTTCGCATCATGCTGAATTGTTAGTGGTAGGTACTCATTTGCTAACATTCAAAAACGCGGATAAGTTTGAGCTTTTTAAGTTTCTTTAACAATTTTATCCTTGCAAATCTTTTTTCGATTAATTTGAGCAGTACCAGGTAAATTCTGCAGACGTAAAGATTGTCTAAAGCAATTTATCTGGAGTAATCGGAAGTGAACGAACTCGTTTGCCAGTGGCATTAAAAACAGCATTTGCTACTGCGGCGGCTACCCCCACAATCCCTACTTCGCCAATTCCTTTTACGCCCATTTTATTTGGAATGAAATCCTTCTCATTGATAAACATAGCGTCGAGATCACCAATATCGAGGTTAGTAGGCACGTGGTAATCGGCAAAAGAACGTGTTGCAAAATTCCCATATCGTGGATCGATAATGGATTCTTCAGTTAATGCCATACCAATACCCCAAACAATACCGCCTATAATTTGCGATCGGGCAGTTTTAGGGTTCAGGATTTTTCCAGCACCCGTTACGGCTAAGAAACGCGTAACCTTCACCATCCCAGTCACGCTGTTTACCCTTACCTCTGCGAAGTTGGCATTAAAGCTATGTGCAGAATATTTCTCTGCTTCGGCTGGTGCTTTAGAGTCTGACCGGGTTTGGAAATCGGCTATATATTCTGAAATCATCAGCTGTGCTGCTGTCGGTCTTACAAAAAACTGTTTGCCAGATTTCGCCAATAATTCATCGGTAATTTTAATGCAGGCATCGTTAACAGCGTTTGCAAAACTCGATGCTCCTACAGAACCTACTGAGCCTGCTGCGGGTGGCAAATCAGAATCACCAAGTTTAACATTGATCTGCTTTACCGGCAAACCCAATCCATCGGCGGCGGTTTGTGCCAATATGGTATTGGTTCCGGTTCCTAAATCTGAGGCGGCAATTTCTATGGTTGCATACACTACTTTATTTTTTAAACTGAGTTTGATTACGGCTGAGCTATCCCTTTGCCTGGCCGGGTAGGTGCCACAGGCTACGCCATAACCGATCAAATCATCGCCAATTTTATTTGTACCTGGTTCAGGTTTTCTTTTCGCCCATCCAAAAGCTTTTGCACCTTCCTGCAAACATTTAACGGTTGTTCTGGATGACCATGGTTTTCCGTTGGAAGTATCTTTTGCGGGTTCATTTTTTATTCTCAATTCAATGGGATCCATCTTTAACGTGTACGCCAATTCGTCCATTGCCGATTCGAGCGCAAAACTTCCTGTCGATTTTCCCGGGCCACGGGTATAAGTAGGCAAGATGAGGTTCATGGGAACCACGCGGTAACTGATTAAGCTGTTCGGAACTTCATACATCACTTTTGTACAATCTCCGCAGGGCTCGATATATTCACTATCTACCGCAGTGTGCGAAATTGTTTCGTGGGCGAGCGTGAGCAGCTTGCCTTCTTTGGTTGCGCCTATGCTTAGTTGTTGTATGTTTCTTTGGCGTAAACCTACCGAATTGAACATTTGTTGCCTGGTAAGTGCCAATTTTACTGGTCGGCCAACCATTTTAGCGGCTACAGCTGTCAGCACTAAGTTTGCCCACTGTCCGCCTTTCGATCCAAAGCCGCCACCAATAAATGGAGAAATGATTCTGACCTGTTCTGGTTTGATATTTAATGTAGCTGCCGCAGCGGTTTGGGCACCATTTATAATTTGTGATCCATTGTATAGTGTTAGTTGGTCGCCTTCCCATACCGCTACTGTAGCATGTGGCTCCATTGGATGGTGGTGTTCAATTGGCGTTTCGTAGCTTGCCTCTATTTTGACTTCGGCATCTGCAAGTGCTGATTTTCCTGCCCCCCGTACTAAATCGGCCAATTCCTTTCCCTTAGGCATTTCAGGTGTTTTGGCGAGGTTGTCAAAGTCGATTTTTTCTTCTTTCTGATTGTATTCTACTGTAATTAAATGAGCAGCTGCAGTAGCCTGTTCAAAAGTTTCGGCTACCACTATTCCAATGTGCTGGCCATGAAAAGTAACTTCTGGACTCTGCAACAGCGCACCGCCCCGCAAACCTCCTTTGGTATTTAAGGGCAGAATATTCTCATGGGTAATTATTTTGATCACGCCAGGATATTTCTGCGCCTCTGTACTCTCGATACTTTTTATTTTGCCTGCAGCAATGGTGCTTTTAAACAATACCGCGTAGGCCATATTTTTTGCGGGATAATCTGTGGCATAAGTGGCTTTACCTGTAATTTTCAAAATCCCGTCGATGCGGTTTATCCCTTTGCCAATGGATTTGTTGCTGTCTTCCATATTCTACAATTAAATATTTCCTTTGAAAGCTGTTTCCAGCGCATTGATCAAAGCTTTTTTACCCATTTCTATTTTAAACTTGTTGTGTGCTAAAGGCTGTGCCAATGCCATTTCGGCTTCGGCAGCTTTTGCAAAGTTGGCGGCAGTTGCAGCTTTGTCTTTTAAATAGGCTTCAGCATTTAGTGCTCTCCAGGGTTTATGTGCTACGCCACCCATTGCAATACTTGCTGTTTGAATGGTATTTCCGTTTAACGTTAAACCTGCAGCAACGGAAACCAAAGCAAAAGCATATGAATTTCGATCACGTATTTTAACGTAAGCAGAGTGTTCTGCGAAATCATTCTTCGGCACTTCAATAGCTGTAATCAGTTCACCATGTTGGAGGCTATTGTCTTTTTCGGGGTGGGCCCCTGGAAGGATATGGAAATCTCTGAAAGGAATAATGCGTTCCCTTTCACTGCTTAGCACTTTAACACTGGCGTTTAAAGCGGAAAGGGCAATGGCCATATCTGAGGGATAGACTGCTACACAATCTCGTGTCCAGCCAAAAATGGCATGCATCCTGTTAAATCCCTCAAGTGCAGCACAGCCGCTTCCTGGATTCCTCTTGTTACATGGCATAGCGATATCATAAAAATAGCTGCAGCGGGTTCTTTGTAATAGATTCCCACCATTCGTAGCCATATTTCTAATTTGGGCAGAAGCACCAGCAAGTATCGCCTTACTAAGCACGGGAAAGTTTTTACGGATAAGCGGATGGTTTGCTGTTTCGGTATTTTTGGCTAAAGCACCCAAAGAAATGCCTGAAGCGGTTGCTTTAATCTCTTTTAGCGAGAGGTTTCCAATATCAATAATTTCATTTGGAAGGGCAACATGCTCTTTCATTAAATCGAGCAGATTGGTTCCTCCACCCAAAAAAGCAGCATCGGTATTTTTGTTGATTAAGGTAATTGCCTCAGCTGGGTTATTTACTGCACTAAATTTAAATGGTTTCATAACTGCGTCGGGTTAATCGGTAAATAGCCAGTTTTGCGGAACATTCTTGCCTGTTTGTGCTTCCTTTATTGCGGCAACAATGTTTGGATAAGCACCACATCGGCAAATATTCCCCGACATACGCTCTGCAATTTCTTCCTCGGAGAGTATAATAGATTTTGGATCAGTACTTAATTTTTTTGTTGCAAAGCTTGCCTGTCCTTCTTTAGCTTCTTTCATCAATGCTACTGCAGAGCAAATTTGTCCTGGTGTACAAAAGCCACATTGAAAACCATCGTGTTTAAGAAAGGCCGCTTGCATGGGGTTGAGTTCGTTATCTTTTGCAAGGCCTTCAATGGTAATTACGGATTTTCCCTGGCAGGTTGCAGCTAAAGTGAGGCACGATAAAACGCGGTGGCCATCTACAATTACCGTACATGCACCACACTGGCCATGATCGCAGCCTTTTTTTGAGCCGGTTAAACCTATTCTTTCCCGAAGTGTATCCAGCAAGGTCATTCGCGAATCGACAAGTACATTGCGGGGAGTGGAGTTTACCTTGAAATTTACCGTAACGCCATTTTCAATTGCTTCGGGTATCAAGTTAGGAATATCTTCCATTTCTACAGCCCTGGCAAAAAGTTGTTCGGCTCCGAGGGCATAACTTGCCAATAAACCAGCAGTGGCCAGGCCCATTAGTTTTACAAAGTGACGGCGGTTAAATCCGGAGTGAAGTACATCTTCTAACTCTTCGGGCATGAGGTCGCCAAAAAGTCGGTGCTCTTCGGGGGTTAGCTTTGTTTTGTTGTTTTTCATGTTGCTGTTTTCATGTTGAAACAGTTGATATAGCGTTTATTAGACAACACCAATGAAGTTTAAACAGCAGTGTTGGATTATGGTTTTACTTCCGATAAAAAATGTTCAATACTCTTAAGGCTGAAGTCATGTTGATGACTCATCCTGTGAAGTAATTAGCGATGGTGGGAAATGCTGATAATAAGCAAGCGATACAATAGAATGATTCAACGCCATAACGGAATGAAGTCAGGTTTTATTCTTTCCGGATTACTTTATAACAACTCAAAAAAACCTCTTCTCACAACCTTAAATTTAACGGTTGCAAGAAGAGGTTCGAAACTTAAAAATTTTATTGGGCTTAAGGTTGTCCTCCGCCGCCCATAGCGCCATAAATTTGGCCTGTCGAATAACTTGCGCTATTATCAGCCAACTGAACATAAATTGAAGCAAGCTCCGCCGGTTGCCCAGGTCTGCCCATTGGGGTTGCTTTTCCAAATTCCTTTAATTTTTCGTTGGTGGCGCCGCCTCCAACCTGTAATGGTGTCCATATTGGTCCGGGTGCTACACCATTTACCCGCACGCCTTTTGGAGTTAAAAATTTTGCTAATGAACGTACTGTACTGGTGTTTGCTGCTTTGGTTTGAGCATAGTCAAATAATTCTGGTGACGGATCATTTGCCTGTTCTGAAGTAGTAACGATAATGCTCGATCCGGGTTTAAGATGTGGAATTGAAGCCTTAAGCAACCAGAAAGGACCATAAATATTTGTTTTCATTGTGGCATCAAAATCTTCGGTGCTAATATCCAGGATTGATGGTTTTGTTTGCTGTCGGGCGGCGTTACTTACTACAATGTCTAATCCGCCTAAGCGTTTTACACTGTCATCCACCAACTTTTTACAGAAAGATTCTTCTCTTAAATCGCCAGGAATGGCAAATCCTTTTCTGCCAGCTTTGGTGATCAGCGCAATTACCTCTTTAGCATCTTCTTCCTCTGCGGGCAAATAATTAATCACTATATCTGCACCCTCGCGGGCAAAAGCAATGGCTGCGGCTCTACCCATCCCCGAATCGCCACCGGTAATGAGTGCTTTTCTTCCAGCTAAACGTCCTGAACCTTTGTATGATTCCTCGCCATGATCTGGCCTTGGATCCATTTTGCTGGCTAAACCTGGAAAAGGTTGCTGTTGCGGTTTAAAAGGCGGACGCGGATACTTTGTTGTCGGATCTTGAAGTGCAGCTGCTGCAGTGCCTGTTAAAGGCACCTCATCGGCACCGAAAACTGGCGAAACGGCCAGTCCCGCTAACCCAACGCCGAGGCCTGTTACCGCCTGCCGCCTTGTTATTAATTCGTTTTTCATGTGATATATTTTAGGTAGATGTTTATGTTTTCAAATAGATTTCTGTACACTTGATTTTTAAAATCTCATTGCAATGGATCTTACATTAATGACACCGACCAATTGAAAAAGGTTTTATAAATGAGGCTGTAATTCATTCTTGGTTGGAGTATAGGAAGCTTTTATCCATTTGCAGATTCAGATTAACGTTGTTCATTGAAGAGTTGGGGCAGCCTGATTTAACGTTAATGATAATTTTTACGCAAACCATAGAAGGTCTTATTTGTTTGTTACCAAAATTACTTATGAAGAAAATCGACCTACCCAAATGGACAATTGCGCTCCCAATAATTAGTGTCATCGTATATTTATTTAGCGGTAACGATTCAAGTGTCTATCTAAAAGTTGCTTTGGCCGCATTGTTAATAGGTAGTGTTTTAGCATCAGTTCATCATGCAGAAGTAATCGCCCATAAAGTTGGCGAGCCCTTTGGTACCATCATACTTGCCCTGGCCATTACTACCATTGAGGTTGGCTTAATTGTTTCTTTAATGCTTGCCGGTGGCGAACAAACCCGCTCTTTAGCGAGAGATACCGTTTTTGCCGCCGTAATGATTATCCTTACCGCTATCGTGGGCATCTGCTTACTGCGGGGAGGAATCAAATTCAAAGAACAACTTTATAAATTACAGGGTGTAAATGCTGCTTTAATTACGCTGGCGGCTATTTTAGTGCTTACTTTAATTCTTCCAAATTATACCATTAGTGGTGCAGTAGGAGAATATACGGTAAGTCAGCTCGTGTTTGTTTCCATTGTTTCGCTCGTTTTATACGGCGGTTTTATTTTTATGCAAACCGTGAGACATCGGGATTATTTTTTACCCAAAGATACCAGCTCGGAAGACGAGCATGTGGAAGCGCCCAATGGGATCACTTCAGGTAGCAGTATGGTTTTACTGGTGATAAGTCTGGTCGCCGTTGTGTTGCTGGCTAAATATCTATCGAAAGATATAGAAGTGATGGTGATTAGTTTAGGTGCTCCTCAATCGGTCGTGGGCGTAATTATTGCGGCAATTGTGCTTTTGCCAGAAGGAATGGCTGCTTATCGGGCAGTAAAATCTGATCGTTTGCAAACCAGTTTAAACCTCGCTTTGGGATCTGCTTTGGCAAGTATTGGCTTGACCATCCCTGCAGTAGCTACCGTTTCTATTGTATTCGGCATGCCCATTACCCTCGGTATCGACATGAGTTCGACGGTATTGCTTTTACTGGCCATGATTACCATTATGTTTTCGTTGGCTACCGGCAAAACCAATGCCCAGCAGGGTGTAGTGCTTTTGGTAATCTTTGCTTCCTATTTATTTTATACCATTGTTCCTTAGATATTGTTGATAGATGCATCATCATCATTTAGAGTAGGGAACCGTATTAATCAGGATAGAAATACGCAGAACTTTATTGTTTCCATCATGTTGTAAATCTGATACTAAGAATTTACACCCTTTATGGATTCCACACTTCATCTAAAGTCCGAACTCTGCTTTCCCGAATCTCCAAACCCGTTTTTGCGATTATCCGTAATCGTTCCGGCAAAAAACGAAGCACAGTTTATTGTCTCGACGCTTCATGCGCTTCGAAAACAATTCGACGATTTTGGAAATCCTGTTTCGCATCAGCTTTATGAAGTTTTAGTGTTGGCTAATAATTGCAGTGACGAAACATTCGAGATTTGCAAAAGTTATCAGCAGGAATTTCCAGGGTTTAACTTATATGTTCAATGTTTAAAATTGAATAAGGATGTAGCTCATATTGGTACGGCCAGACGGCTCCTGATGGATGCTGCATTTTCTCGTTTGAACCAGGTTGCCGGAAATAAAGGCATCATCGTATCAACTGATGCCGATAGTGAAGTTGACGGCTGCTGGATACATCATATCCTGACCGAAATGGAGCAAGGAGTAGATGTTGTAGGAGGACGAATTATTCCAAGCGATACACCCAACTTATCAAAAATTCATCACTTGAGAGATGTAACCTATCGGTTTTTGAAAACGAGGATGGAGTCAGAAACTGATCCTTGTGTGAAAAATCCCTGGCCAAGGCACTTCCAGTGTTATGGTCCGAGCCTGGCCGTTACCTGCGATATTTATGAAAGGGCTGGCAGAATTCCGGCTATTCCTTTTTTGGAAGATGAAGAGTTTAGAAAGGCACTTAAAAGGGTAGATGCCATTATGCGCCATTCGCCAAAGGTTCGCGTTTATACTTCTTCACGCTTGCAAGGGAGAGTAGATTTTGGGTTTTCCGTTCAGCTTCAGCAATGGGAAAATATGAGTTTGAAAAGAGAAGAACAAATGGTAGAATCGTTGGAAACGGTTATGACTAAGTTCTCCTTCAAAAAGGAATTAAGGCAATTGTGGGAAAGTGCCAAAGCGGATAGGCAGGTTATTCGTGATATTAATTTAATGGCTTTTAAACTTCATTTCGATAGCGACGCATTACTGGCATTGATTAATGAACATCAATATTTCGAATCACTCTGGGAGCTAATGGAACAGCATTTAACCGAAAATTTTCCCGATTTATTAGTGTTGATCCCGATATCAGAAGCAATAGCAGATTTCAGAAATTATTTTGCAGCACAAACGACTGTTGATAGCGAGGAAACTGAATTGAATGATATAGCCATGGCAGTTTAAAATGAGCATATCTGTTTTAACCATAGTAAAAGGTCGAGCCGGTGCCTTGAACAATTTAATTAAAGCCTTGGCTGCGAATACTATTTTGCCTGACGAGCTTGTTGTTGTATTTATGAATGAGCCTGAGCGTAACCTTCCAGATACGCCGTTTATTATTAAGCAGTTTTCTTTTTCACATCGTGAAGATTTGCCATTGGCCGCGGCCAGAAATTTTGCGGCTAAAAATGCAGCAGGAGATAGGTTGATTTTTTTGGATGTGGATTGCATTCCCTCATCGCTCCTCGTAGAAACGTATCTCAATAATTTTCAAGTGGGCTTTTTAGTAAATGGTGAAGTTCGTTATCTACAAATTGGCTTTGATAGACATGCAGATTGGTTTTCGGAGCTGGAGGCAAGCAGTGAACCAGACCCCATCAGGTTTGGAATGACAACACTACCACACGAACTATTTTGGTCGCTTAATTTTGGATGTTTTGCAGAAGATTACAGGAAAATTGAAGGTTTTGATGAAATGTTTGCAGGTTATGGAGCAGAAGATACTGACTTCGCCTTTACCGCCAGGGAACAGGCAGTCGGTATGAAATTAATAGCTGCAGTAGCCTATCACCAATATCACGAGCAGTACAAACCACCGCTTAATCATTTCGATGATATCGTACGTAATGCCAAAGTATTTTTCAAAAAATGGAAAAAATGGCCCATGGAAGGGTGGTTGAAAAGCTTTGTTAATTTGGGTCTTATCACCTGGGATAACGATCAACTTCGTATCCTCAGAAAGCCTAATCAACAAGAAATATTAAAAGCCAGAAAAGTTTAAGATTTAAAGAATTTGTTGCCGGTGTTCACAATGGCTTTGGCCATATTATCGATGGCGTTTGGTAAAATTACATCGCTCCAATCTGGTTCCTCTCGAATAATTTGATCAAAAATATCTTGCCATTTGGTACGCCACAAGTCATCTATACTAACAATATAAATTCCTCGCCGCCCGGCTACTGCTTCTGCTTTTTGTTCTTGTTCGGCAAAAGGCCTCGATTCAGGAATGCCGATAAACCGTTTATTTAAGGTAGCCACTTCCATCACAGTGTTGTGACCGGTATTGCCAATAATAATACTGACAGATTCCAATAACGCTTGCGGATGATCAACTCTTCCATGCCAGAAAATGTTGGCGTTTTCATCATCTTTTATCTCCTCCCCAATAACATGGAAAATAAGAGTCGGAGATTGTTGAGCAATGTGTTTGATTAAACTGGCATTTATAGAAGTGCCGCCAGCACCGATGAGAATGGCGATTTCATTTTCCTTCACTTCATGTCTTCCATCAGGAATGAACCTGGAAAATCCGCCAGTGAAAAATGTTTTATCGTATACCCAATTGCGCTCGCCAACATAAAGTGATTCAGAAAATGGTGCGAGGATCAACCCTGCACTTTGAAATGCCATTAAGTGTGGCAAATCATTTCGCTTTCCATGCTGCGCCATTACGATGGTAGGGATGCCGCACAAACGGGCGAATAAAGTAATTTCTACTGAAACATCCACCACTAAAATCATCGATGATTCTTTCTTAAAAACGTTGGACATTATTGCCATTCTATTTCTTATGCCAGGTACATTCAGTGGCGCATAGTGAAAGGTTCCGGGAAGTGTATCGTTTGGCCCTTCGTCAAGACTTGCATCATCGAAATCTAGCGGTAAATGAATGAGTGTTACATTTGGTAAACTAGCAAGATCTACCGTTTGTAGAGCGCTTCCAAACAAAATGATTTTATAATCAGGAAGTGCTTTTACTATTTGTATGGTGCGCATCCAATGGCCTGAGCCATGATGGTGAACATAAAATGCGATGGTGAAAGGCATCAGTTTAATTTTTGTAACACGTCTAATCGATAGTCTGTAGTGGCGCTGTGGTGTAGGCGAGAAAACCCCTGATCTGTAAAGCAATTGTGTACTTCATCTCCAGTTAAGGGATAGTCGGCCACAAAATGGGTCCAGTGGACCAAAACCAGGATCCCATTCTGATTTAGGGCATTTGATATTTTTGCTCTTGTCAAGAGAAGATCCTCCTTAGAGAGATAATAACCTACCTCACTCATTAAGATTAGATCGAAATTCCCTTCTGGAAAAGCTGTAGGAATGCCGCCCAATCGAAATTCGACATTCGAAGCAGATTTAAGGCGTTCTTTTGCTTGAGTTAAAGCCGTATTGCTGATATCAATTGCCACAAGATGGTCGGAAAGTGTTGCAATCTTCTCGGTTAAAACGCCAATAGAGCAGCCAATTTCTAATGCTTTATTATAACTGCCGGCTGGGATAGCTGCAATGGTAGCATTATATTTTTCTTCTTCATATTTACTTGTTTCAAAATTCCATGGATCCCGATTTTTCGAATACATCTCTTCAAAATAATTTTCGGATAAGGTGGCCTCCGGATTGATTTTTTTTCGCTCCATGAAATACTCTCGCTCCGTTAAAAAATTGTCAATTACATCTGGTAACAAGATAAAACCATTTGTATCATCATCGATTAAGTGGCTTACCTGCGATTGGTGCGCATTAATACATTTTACCTTAAGCGGTAAATAATTGCTCACCTCAAGCGCTAACAATTCCTCTTCATCGAGCTTCGGTATATCTTCTTCTATGGCATTTTCATAAAGCCAAATGGGATATTCCCAGATTTTGGGGCGACCAATTTTCGATTGTTCAAGCGCAGAAATAAGCAGTTGATGCGTTGCTCTATGATCACAATGTGGATCCAACTCATAGGGGACCAGGATCAGGTCGGGTTTAATTTGTGTCAAATCTGCACATAGCCGATCAACTAATTCTATAAATCCTGGCGTTCCTTTTCCGGGCATTGCTGCATCTTCAGCACCATAAAATCGCCAGTTTTCTTCTTTTGTACCCAATAAATTTAAGGCATTTTTAAGCTCTGATAACCTAAGTTCAGCCAGTTTTTCTGCTGGATATTTTCGCGAATTTGGATGAGATTTGCTTCCATCTGTGGTGAGAATAATAAAAACTTCCACATTCAGGCTAATCAAGGTAGCAATAAGTCCGGCACAAGCCAAAGATTCATCATCGGGATGAGGGACCATGACCAGGCAAGTGCTATATTTTTTTAAATCTTGTGGGGCTACGGAAATGGCAGTTTTCCAAAATTTTTGTTTATCGAAAGGATTATTCATGAAAAGCTGATGGATTATTGATAAAAAATTTTGCAACATTAAGTCGGGTTGCATCTGGTGCTGGCTGCCTTAAATAAAAGGTCAGGTCGCGGAAAATTCGACCCAGATTTCCAGTTTCCATCAACCCCCTTGCCCCAACACATCTGTTGCTGTTATCCATCACGGTGAGGCAAATTTCCTCAATATTTACCCTTGTCATATTGGCAAAGGCAATCAGGTCTTCATCATGATTACCTTCGTTTACCCAACTATCGAAATATTTACCAGCCTGCTCCAGCCACAAACGACCTGACATTACCGCCGACATGATACACGACAGCCGCAATTGCTGGAAAGGATCGTCGGTTCGATTTAACTCTTTGAGGTAATTAGCGGTATGTTCCGCGATGGCTTCTGCTCCACCAAGTTGTACGGCAGCAAAACGAATAGCTCCTCCATTAAAATAAGGCTGTTTTAAATAGATACCAGGTTCGCCCAATAGTTCCGAATCATCTAACTGGTATCCACTAAAATCTACGGTATAACTCCCAGAAGCCTTCATTCCAAGGGGTTTCCAACTCTCTTTATCTATCTGATCCTTGGAAATTCGATCCATATCAATAATAGCCATCTGCCAACCATCTCTTTCAACAGTCTTAATGTTGCCGGTAATAAGTGCTTTATTAACCAGCATTGCACCGGAACAAAATGTCTTACTCCCGGCTATTTCCAGCTGGCTACTTGTTTCTGTGTACTGGATTCCATTCTGATTTTGCGTATTCCAAATGCCAAAAATATCGCCGTTTTCTATTACCCCATTGTACCATTTATGGCGTTGATGAGGAGTTGCATATAAATGAATAAGGTACAAGGTATTGATATGACCCTCAAAAATTCGACCTACGGAAAGGTTTGCTTTGCCAATATCCTTTAGCAGTTGCAATAAGGCTGGCGTATTTGGACGGCTGAAATCCAGGGCATGATCTGGTAAAACCAGCTCCAGTGCACCGCAGTTATGTAACAATTCAAATTCTTTTACAGGGCCGTTGGGGTCATTTTCAGTTTCAGCCGCCATGGCTTCAATTTCGATGAGAACTTGTCTAAACCGAAACCAATCAAAAGTTGTAGGTTCTGCTAGGGTATCATTCTCAAGTTTCATCCGGCGTATTTTAGGTTTTTCCTTTTTTCGGCTACTTCTTCCATAAAGCACACATAATTTGCTATCATTTTATCGAAACTAAATTTTTCATTGGCATACTCATGAATGTATTTTCTATCTAGCTTCGTCACGTTTTTTAGGGCTTCACCTAATCCCTCAGTATCGCCAAAATCGACCAAGATGCCCGTTTCTGGAGCAACCAACTCAGGCAATGCGCCCATTTTAAAACCGGAAATAGGAGTACCACAGGCCATCGCTTCTGCAACTACAAAACCAAAGGGTTCTTCCCAACATGGCGTAATCAGGCAAGCGCTGGCCTGGCAAATTTCTTTACTTAATTGCTCATGATTCAATAGCCCAAGCAATTTGATATCATCACCTAAAAGCGGTTTAATTTCTTTGTCGAAGTATTTTTGATCGGCGATGCCGCCTGCAACATGTAATGGTATTCCGGCAGTTCTCGCCGCTGCAATAGCTAGGTGCAATCCTTTATCAGGATGAATTCTTCCGAACCAAAGTGCATGTTTTGCTATAGTGGTGCTCGGATTAAAAGGCCACTCAGCTAACTTAATTCCGTTTAATATGACGGCACAGTCTGATACTACATCACTCCAGTTTCGGGCATTTTGCTGCGATACGGTGATGTAGTCAATTACTGGCTGGCGGCGCTCTGCTTCGATTGCCATTTTAAGTTCGTAAAAAGGTGGCGTGTGTAATACCGTTATCATCGGCGTTTCCAGCGTAGCAGCCATGGTGATGGGAATGTAGTGGAGGCTATTATTAAAAATAACGTCGAGTTCATAATCATCAATATGCATCATCAGGTTAAAATAAGCATGGTGCTCTGCTATATATTCTGATGGAAGATCCTTTTGCTTTTTTCTAACCTTAGTTTTTTTATCGTAATGTTCATCAGAATAGATGGGTTCTAAAGGCAAGGTTTGATCTGATGCATCGCTGGCAAAAAGTATAACTTCGTGCCCCAGGGCTTGCAAGCTTTTAGTAACCTGATGAGTGAAAACTTCAAGGCCGCCAGCAAAGGGCGCAACAATAGGATGCTTGAGATGCGCTATGATTCCAATTTTCATAAATACAGGACACAGTTAATGTTTTGTATAAAGACTACATGAATAAAAGAAGAAAGTTTTCCATTTGCCACAATATCTTCGGTACAAACATTTAAGGAATATTTGAAATTGCTTGTTTGCAATAATTATGGTGTATTTTGCTAACTGCAAATCAATTTGGCCATAAACGATGTTATAACGCTATGATGAACCCGATGATTTCGCAAAATAACCGCAATTTGCAATTTCAACCAGGCTTAGCTATACTGGAAGAGCTTTTTTATCAATATGGAGGGGAAATCAATTCCATCCGGTTTCAATTGCCTAACCTTATTTCGCTCCATTTCAGATTCCTGATAGCACAAGGAGTTGATGAGCGAATAAAAAAAAATGTCTTCGACATGCAGTTGAAGGCAACAAATAACTTTACTTTCGCTATTTACCAGGCGGAGGTTTTTCGTTTTCAGTTTTCAATTAATAATTTTGGTGATTCGGTTTATGATTTCGATACTTATCTTCCCAAAACCACTTATTTTTAGGGGAGAAGAATGCGCATGTTAATTGATTCGCCTATTTATCAGTTGGAGAAAGCAGATTCGAATCCAAATTGGGAAACATCCGTCAATACTGCTCTAAAATCAAACACCAATAATCTTAAACTCACCAAAGCCACGGTTGGATTATTGGTTTTTTTTGGCTTACTAAAATTTACGCTTCATGTATTCTTTCTTCCGCGGTACGGATTACATGCCGATGAGTTGTACTACATCCATTTAGGGAAAGATTTTCAATGGGGATTCCCAGATATTTCGCCATTGGTCACCTGGGTAGCGGGCCTATCGGCAAAATTATTTGGCGATAGTGTTGCGGCATTGCGCATTATTCCCACGTTGTTTTCTAGTTTCACGGTAGTGCTCACTGGTTTAATAGCACATTATTTAGGTGCTAAAAGGTTAGGGATCATTATCGCTTGTTTGGCAATAATCTGGTCGCCGTCTTTTTTAGCAACCTCTTATCTGTTACAACCCGTAGTTTTTGATGAATTTTTGTGGACGCTTTTTGCGTTTGTGCTATTACGTTCTTTTCAAACTCAAAAACCGACTTACTTATTGCTCTCTGGTGCGGTACTTGGCATTGGGATGTTAAATAAGTACACCATCTTCATGTATTTAGTGACGCTTGGCTTGGCCTCGCTTATCGTCTTTAAAGGACGTTTAAAGGTGGGGTTTCCTGCTCTGAGTGGTGCGACGATCCTTTTCCTAGTAATGATGATGCCCAACATTTTATGGCAGGCACAACATGGTTTTCCTGTTTTTAATTTTTTAGGTTTAGTTGGTCAACAAGCTTTTGTTTTAAACATCCCCGATTATTTATTTCAGCTCGTATTTTTTCATGGTGCCGGCGTTTCTGTGTGGATGGCGGGTTTTCTATACTTGTTGCTATCCAAAAAGGGTGGCCGGTATTTATTAATCTGGCCTATATCAACGTTGCTTTTGGTGGTGGTTTTGGCCTTGTTGAAAGGCAAACTGTATTATGGCTTAGGCATGTTTCCTTTTCTATTTGCTGCGGGTGGATATTGCTGGGAAATCATGCTAACCAGGTTGAGCCGAGTGAAGAAGACCATCTTTCTGTTGATGATCTCATTATTTGGAATATTAAGTTTGCCTTTGGTCATTCCGATATTATCGATGGGGAATTGCCGAACATATATCAGGCAAATGGTGGCATTAACCAGTTTTTCTCGGCCTATGACTTGGGAAGATGGTTCTCAGGGCTCGATACCACAGTTTTTTGCTGATATGTCTGGCTGGGAAATCGCTGCAAATAAAGTTGGTTTAGCCGTAAATGAAATCGAAAATCAACCTGCCAAATATATTTTGACTGATGATTATGCTATTGCAGGCGCCCTAAAAAGATATGTAAAGATCAATAACTTGCAGATTATCTCGGCTAGCAATAGCTTCATTTTAGAATCTCCACCCGAGTTGGTTGGCACTTCGTTGATTTACCTTTCTAAAGAACCCATTTCAAAAGTGGAGAAAATGGCCCAAGGGGTTAGTTTCATAGAAGCTTTGGATGTGGAGAATTCACATTTGAAAGGAGTTAATATTTACGTTTTAACTCGTGTAAACGAAAATTTTAATGAAGTTTACCAGCTGAAAAGAAATCAATTTTATCCTTATGCAGCTGGAAAAAGTACAAGCCTCTATAAGCCCAACCTTGGTTTTTGGTTTACGGTTAACAATTGGTTTACCGACTAATAGATTGTAAGTACCGATAGAGAAGCGTGGCACAATGGCTCACTGTTGCAGCGACGATTTCTGATTTATTGCCGTCGAATTTTATTCGCTCTGCAAAGATAGGCGCACCCTGAAAGCTGCCATATATAAACATCGTGCCTACCGGTTTACTTTCACTTTCGCTACCACCAGGACAAGTTAGTCCTGTTACCCCAATATGAATGTCGGCTTTGATAATTTTACTTAAGCCAAAGGTTATCGCTTCCGTAACCTCCATACTTTCTGGTGTATACTTTTCAATAAGTTCATGGTCAACGTGAAGCATGTCTTCTTTAATGCAGGCGTCATAACAAACTACACCACCTTTTAAAAATTTTCCAGCATCTTCAATTAGAGAAAAATCAGCTGATAATCTTCCGGCAGTGGCGCTTTCAGCAAATGCAATGGTAAAATCATGCGCTATTAACAGTTCGCCAATCTTCTCGTATAAATTTTTATTGTCCATTTTTAAGTCTGAAAATATTCTTCCAAATTAAAAATTAGTATTTCTTACAGAATCACGATTATCTAAATTGGTAGGCTTTTGAACCGAATCTTTCTTAACCGTATCCTCTGTATCTTTATAGTGATTTCCTTTCTCAGGCTTGTAGTTCGTGCAGGCTGTTAATATTGCTACTAAACACAAAGCTACTGTCGATTTTATTTTCGTTTTCATAGTCGTATAAGTTGTCTTTATAAAATCCTATTGGTTAAAATTTTGTTTTGTTTTTTTAAAATTATTGAATTTTTTGGCACTCAACCTTTAGCCGTTTTTTGCATGGGATGACATCATATCTGCTATCGCAAAAATGAATTAGCTAAAACATTCTCTAAAATAGGAGGGTTGTTTTTAAGTAGAATTGATGAAACACCTCAGCTAAAGAAGATCATTTTATGAAACAAGTCATACTCATTTTTACATTAATCACATCGGTACATTTCACTTTACTGGCGCAGGTACCTACAGGAACCAGGCAACGAAGCACGAATGATACTTTGATAAAGAAACCTGTGCCTAAAGCAGGTAAGTATAATCCCAAAGCGACGAAGTGGCCAAAACGCGACAGCTTAAAAGCAATAGATAAACGGCAGGACTCTTTGAAACGTAAAGTGGCCAAAAAAGATTCAACTAAAAAACGTCCTATTAAAAATTAATGCTGATGAGTGGAGGAAAACATCTTAAGCACCTTATCTTACTAAAATTCACGTCGTTCGTCTGGGCTATTATTTTGCTCTTGGGCGCCTGTAAACAAGATCCCAAAAAAATCTCAGCTAAAGTAGCACCAGCATGGTACAGAAACAGTATCATTTACAATCTGGATATAGATATTTTTAAAGATAGTGATGGGGATGGTATTGGAGATTTCAAAGGCCTCACACAAAAATTGCCTTATCTCGATTCTTTAGGAGTAGAAGTCATCTGGCTTTCGCCATTTCAGCCTACTCCGGATCATGATGATGGCTACGACGTTACAGATTATTATGGAATTGACCCGAGACTCGGAACCATGGCCGATTTCGAAGCTTTTATGGTTGCCGCCAAGCAACGCAATATCAAAATCGTGATGGATATGGTCTTGAATCATACCTCAATTGAACATCCCTGGTATATAAAAGCCCGCACCGATAGCACAGGTAATTTTCAATCTAGATATGTATGGTCTGCAACCAAGCCCAAAGACTTTGACAAGGATATGGTGTTCGAAGGTTTCAATCTCAAACCTGGACTTATGATGAGATTGCAAAAAAGTACTACTTCCATCGTTTTTATGATTTTCAACCAGATTTAAACTATCAAAATAAGCAGGTTCAACAAGAAGCAATTAAAATTCTTCGTTATTGGTCGGCAAAAGGCATAAAGGGTTTCAGGTTAGATGCCGTCCCCTTTAATCGACGTACCTGAATCTGGTGCCGCAAAGCCAGCAAAAATGTTTGGTGTATTAGATTCGATTGTAACAGCTGCAAAATCTATAGACAAGGAAACTGTATTATTAGGTGAGGCGAATGTTTCGCCTAAAGAAAACATTGAATATTTCGGTGAGAAAGGCGACCGTTTACAAATGATGTTTCATTTTTATGCCAACCAACATTTGTTTTATGCAATGGCCGATGAAAATGTTTCGACGTTTAAAGATGCCTTACATGAAACCCGCATAAAGCCCGAGCCTTCACAATGGGCTTATTTTCTTCGTAATCATGATGAAATTGACTTGGGCAGATTAAGTAAAGCGGAACGGAACAAAGTATATGAAAAATTCGGGCCCGAACCCAATATGCAGCTTTATAACAGAGGCATCAGGCGACGACTGGCGCCGATGTTAGGCAAGCCAGAACAAATAAAAATGGCATATAGTGTATTGTACTCGCTTCCGGGGGCGCCAGTTATCCGCTCGGGAGAGGAGATAGGCATGGGCGATGATCTTACCCTTGCCGAGCGCCTTTCGGTTAGAACACCTATGCAATGGAACAGAGCGAAAAATTCAGGATTTAGCACCGCATCGAAAACAATAAGACAGGTAATTTCCTATGGAGATTATGCCTTTCAAAAGGTAAATGTCGAAGATCAATCTAAAGACCCAAACTCGCTTTTAAACTTCATTAGAAAACTAATCACGTTAAGGCGTTCGCTACCCGAAACTGGCACTGCCGATTGGGAACTGTTGGAAGCAAAAAACAATTCGGTACTCGGCATAAAATATGTTACTCCGAAAAAAGAAATCATTGTTTTGCATAATTTTAGTAACAAGCCAACAACCGCTTCTTTTCCATTGCAAGGCAATGAAAAGGCATTGATTGGTAAATTAAAGGTGGTCAACAAAGACAAAATTCAACTCACTCCTTATGCTCAGCTGTGGTTGAAGACAGAACGATAGGGAATTGATATCTGGGTCAATTCTATTCATAGCCAAAGCTCATTTCGGGCTGTTAGTCGATTGCCTAAGATCGAAAGTGTAAAACGTGATCTTTCAATAAAAAGGTTGCATTTATCTGCTTTCGTTTATATTTGCAAAATCATTTAAAATTATAATTGTGATTAATGTAAATAACATTTCCGTTTCCTTTGGCGGAACAACTCTTTTTAGCGACGTTACTTTTTCCATCAACGAAAACGATAAAATTGCCCTAATGGGTAAAAATGGCGCAGGTAAATCGACCATTTTAAAAATCATTGCAGATGTTTCTAAACCTACCACTGGCAATGTGACTGGTCCGAAAGAAGCGGTAATCGCCTATTTACCTCAACATTTGCTTACACAAGATAAGGTAACTGTTTTTGAAGAAACAATGAAAGCCTTTCAAGAGGTAAATCAGATGCAAAAAGAATTGGACGAGTTAAACGAGCAACTCACTATTCGCACCGATTATGAGAGCGATGATTACATGAAGCTTATTGAAAGGGTATCAGAATTAAGCGAAAAATTCTATTCCATTGAAGAGGTTAATTATGATGCAGAAGTAGAGAAAGTTTTAAAAGGATTGGGCTTTGAGCGTAAGGATTTTACGCGGCAAACTTCGGAATTTTCTGGAGGCTGGCGCATGCGGATCGAACTGGCGAAAATACTTTTGAAGAAGCCAGATTTGATTTTGCTTGATGAGCCTACCAACCACATGGATATAGAAAGTATTCAATGGTTGGAAGATTTTTTAATCAATTCGGCCAAAGCGGTAATGGTTATTTCGCACGATAGGGCCTTTGTAGATAACATTGCCAATCGCACCATCGAAGTAACCATGGGCAGGATTTATGATTATAAAGCTAAATATAGTCACTATCTCCAATTAAGGGCTGATAGAAGGATTCATCAGTTGAAAGCTCATGAAGAACAGCAGCGTTTTATTGCAGATAATCAGGAATTTATTGATCGGTTTAGAGGCACCTATTCGAAAACGCTCCAAGTTCAGTCAAGGGTTAAAATGCTCGAAAAACTGGATGTTATTGAAATTGATGAAGTAGATACATCAGCTTTGCGATTGAAGTTTCCACCTTCACCGCGTTCGGGCCAATACCCTGTAATGGTAGAAGAGCTGACTAAGAAATATGGTGATCATGTGGTGTTTGAAAAAGCATCGATGGTGATTGAAAGAGGTGAAAAGGTAGCTTTTGTAGGAAAGAACGGCGAAGGTAAATCCACGATGATTAAAGCAATTATGGGCGAAATTGACTTTGAAGGTTCTTTAAAAGTTGGGCACAATGCCAAAATCGGTTACTTCGCTCAAAACCAGGCCGCTTTGCTTGATGAAAGCTTAACTGTTTTTGAAACCATTGACCAGATTCCGCTAACGGATGGAACCATTAAAATTAAAGATTTATTAGGCGCATTTATGTTTAGCGGAGATGATACCACTAAAAAAGTAAAAGTGCTTAGTGGTGGGGAGAAAACACGTTTAGCCATGATTAAGTTATTGCTCGAGCCTGTAAATGTATTAATTCTGGATGAGCCTACCAATCATTTGGATATGAAAACAAAAGACATTATTAAAGATGCTTTGAAAGATTTTGATGGCACTTTAATCTTAGTTTCCCATGATCGTGATTTCTTAGACGGATTGGCGACAAAAGTTTTCGAATTCGGAAATAAGCGGGTAAGAGAGCATTTCGAAGATATCAAAGGATTTTTAGCCAACAAAAAGATGAGTAGCTTAAAAGAAATTGAGCAACGCTAAACATAAGTCGGATCCAATGGGTCAAATTTCTCAAACCTATTGGATCCTCTCTTTAAAACCTCACCATCGTATTTTCGCTGCTCAGATCCTTCCGCCTTATTTGTCGAGGTTAATAGAAAGCTGTTCTGTCGTTACGGCCCCATCTTTATAATATTCGTAAAACCAATTTCCTTTTTTCTTGAAAACAATGCCCGTTTTATTAATTGTATTGGCAATAAAAACATCTGTTAAAGAAGTTTTTAATAGGGTAAATATTTTTTTTGATGTGGCATCTAATAAATCGAAGCCAAGCGCATTGGCTTGAGGAATTAGCGTGGCCGCCGACGGTTTGTTTTCTTTGGCTGTAGCTGGCGAGGCTTCCTGTTTTACTGCCTTTACAGGTTCCGTTATTACCGCTGCTTTTACAGGTTCGGTTTGAGGTGCTGTGGCAATGGGTTTTGCCTCAGTTATTGGCGTTTTGCTAAAATCAGGGAGCGATGCAAAAGCTGCATTCAGCGCTTCATTGTAAGAAGCCTGGTAATCTTTTTCTCTGCTTTTTCCTTGCTTACTTTTTAATACTAAAGCGCCTTTACAATCTTTTAGTAAAAGGGTGAGGTTGGTAGAGAACATGCTGTTATTCTCTTCAATATCAACAGTTAAAGCCTTGCATTTATCGCTGGCAATTTCAGTTGGTAATTCTAAATTATCGTAATAAACGGTGAAACCTCGTTCTTCGAACAAGCTTTTCGTAAGTGTATTTAAATTGTATTGATTAACCTTTTTTAAGAAGCTAAACCTTTCAGGCACAATGATATATTTATAATTGTTCATGATGGTTTGTGCCTGCAAGGATAATGTGCTGGCTAAAAAAATGATTAGCAGAAATCTTTTCATGGGTTATAATACTTTAAGACTGTTCTCAATTTATGCAAAGCAAATTAGAAAATCAAATTTGAGGCATGAAGATTAATTATAACGGGTCATTTGTAAGCATTAATGTTCAACAATGGATTTTAAAAAACAATCAAATGACTACGAATTGTAATCGAAACCCAGCGAATTATAATTGGCGCTAGTTAAAACAGCAGATTATGGATATGTTTAATCCTTAAACTATTCAATCATTTTACATAATAGGATATGATAATCTTCGGAACAAGATCAAAAATTTTAACAGGTAGTGGAGCCAAGGCGAATTGCCACAATTGTGGATCTACGCAAACTGTGAGCTTAGTTTTTGCGGTTAAATATTTTCACATCTTTTGGATTCCCATGTTTCCATATAGCAAAGTTGGGGCGAGCCAGTGCAGCCATTGCAAACAGGTTTTATATAATAACGAAATGCCTGATGGATTGAAAACGGTTTACGAGCAAGAAAAGTCCCAAGCAAAAACACCATGGGTATACCGCACCGGCTTAATTTTAATTGGTTTGTTTATGGCATTCGTTATTGGCGTTGTTGTTTTTGGTGGGGCTAGCAAAGCTGATATTAAAACACCCATTGTTAATGATGTTTATCAAGTAAAAGACGGAAATAGAAACTATGCTTTGTATAAAGTAATTGCCGTAAACGGCGATACGGTTACTGTTGTAAAGCACAATGAAGTTGCACGTAAGCCAAGTCAGCTTGATCAATTAATGAAGAATGAAGCTGATAATTATTCAAAGAATGAAACCAAATTTACAAAGAGTGAATTAGAGCAGATGATTAGCGATCGAAAACTGATCGATGTTGAAAAAGCTGAAAAATAATTGTTGAAATCATTTTATAAATAAAAATCAAGAACGATGTCAAACGTTACATTCTTTTTAACCAATAAGGAGCGATTAAAATTCTTGCTTAAATGCATTGCTATTGGTATGCCAATTCTACTTTTATCAGCCTGGGCTATAAATTCATTTGAGGATAACGAAGCAGAAAAAGGGGAAGCCAATGATAAAGGTGGTATGAATTATTATTACCGCGAAGGTTCGGGGGCCGATAAATATCCCGAACCGGTGGCCAAACTATTACAAATGTATCCAGGTAGCCAGGCTACTTATATTAATGTATCAACCGATAAGAACAATGAATTGGAAGGAGATATCTATTCTTTTACATCTGATGATGTCAGTAAAGTTTATTCTTTTTATAAGCATGGTGCAAAAGTTATTGATGATACTCCAGAACGGATAGAACTGGAAAAAAACGGTCAAAATTTTGTGATTACCAAAGAAAAAGTTTTAGAAGACGACCCCATAAAAGGAGAAACAAAATTCGGTATTACTTTCTATAATCAGGCAACGGTAAATAAATATAAAACCAACTAATTGTAGGCAAGCAATATGACACGATTGATAGCTTTTTTGGTAATAATTTTTATTGCTGTTGGTTGCAATAATAAGCCTAAAACACAAGATGCCGAACAGTTAAGAGCGGATACGCTAACATCAATTGCGGCACCGGTTGATGAACCCAAGAAAATGGTAGATAAAACTACTATGGATACGCCAGTAACGGATAACGAAACAGTTGAAGTTGAGCCAAACTATTGGGATGCTATAAATTTTGAAAAATATGCTGTAGAGGAAGACAAAAACTTTACAAAAGCACCCTTAAATTGGGCAGATAACCCAGAAGCGAAAGATTTTAAAACCAAAATTACCGAAGCGTACGAGCGAGATGAAGTTGATTTCGCAGGACATTATATTTTAGCAACTTTTGGTTGTGGTGCCAGTTGTATTATGGGTTTTATGATGGATGTTCGGGATGGGAAAATTTACGATTTGCCTTTGGGCGAAGAAAACTCATGCCTTTTTGCCGAAGATCGTGTAGTTTGCAAATCTACCAGCCAACTATTTATTGCTGGTATTTGTAAGGAGAAAATGGATGACGAGGCTGTTTATTACAAATCGTATTTATGGGATGAAGAAGAAAAGGAATTCATAACCATCGACGCAAAAGAATTTTTAAAGAAGCCCTGAGTAACTTTTACGGTTTTGTTTAAGGATCAATAAAACCTAAAAGCAGCGAACCCCAAATTAGATTTACTGAGTTAAGCGAATGGTTTCGAAGGAGTGCCACTGAAAAGTTTAGAAATCGTTAAAAACAGAATGTTTAGTTTAAATAAATCATAAAATATGCACATCAAATTAAAAACAGCCCTCATCCTAAGTTTCGTTCTCGTTTCTAATATTTCGTTTGCCCAAACGAAAAAGCTGGTTAAGTGTTTTAAGCTTGGTACGGTAAGTTATGAGTTGTTTGAAAGTAAAGGGGCAGCGAAGCGTGAAAGAGATACTACATTTTACCAACTTCTTCGGGTGGGAAAATTGAAGCCAATAGTTAAAGAGATTAAATCGGTATATGATAAAAACAGTGGTGATACCATCGCGTCAGCAAGCTTTAAAATCAATCCAAATTCTATTGTTTTTTATCAATCGGCATCAAACGCATTTTATCATAGAATTTATACCCAGCAAAAAAGTGGGTCAATAACCTTTAAAAATAATTTTATAAAAACCATTAGGGAAGAGCGATTCCTACCAGCCGCCTTATCCGCATCTGATTCCGGCCGTATTCGTGTTGCTTCTAATGAGTCGGGCAATGTTGATTTTCCTGCAGAATTTCCTGGGGGGATAAACGCCTTACGGGCTTATATTGCTAACAATTTGCAGTATCCTGACGATGCAAGAGAAGAGGGAATTGAGGGAAAGGTATTTGCCTCATTTGTTGTGACTAAAGATGGCGTAGTTACCAATATTCAAATCGATAGGAAATTAGGTCATGGATGTGATGAAGAAGTGATTAGGGTATTGAAGAGAATGCCAAAATGGATACCTGCCAAGTTAGATGGCAAAGCGGTAAATTACCGCTTTAGTATCCCGGTAACATTTGCTTTGCAGTAACATCAACCCGAATACTATGGTTAAGAAGATTCTTAAAGTTGTACTTATTCTCGTCGCGATTGTGATAGCAATTTGTTTGTTATTGTTCGGGATAATCTGGGCTTCGATGGAATGGAATAGATATACCAAAACAAAGGAAAAAAATCGTTATCAAAAAGAGGTTTGCGATACCATTACGACTGTAAATGAAACGGTTCAGTTGAAGATATTTGGCTTTAAAGAAAAGGAATTAAAAAAGGTTCATTTTTATTTGCAGCAGGGAAAGTTATTACAAAAAGATACCATAATGAAGGTAGATTTTAATCCGAAATATGCTGCACAAGATGTATTGCTTCCTTTTAAATATTTTAACAAAAAAGATCGGGTGATCGTAAATGTAGGTGATCGATATTTTGTCTTATCTGGCATTAGGCACTATGCATCCTTCAATTACGGAATGTTTGGTCCGGTTGGCAGCTGCGATTGTGAGATGGGGAATTTCGAAATCATCAATGGCAAAAAGGATAATTCTGCTATGCTGACAAAGGAACAAGGTTTCCTGAATGATCCGCTTCTAACAAAATAATTAAAGAAAAGGTTGAAAAAGGTGTGGATGAACAATAAATTGAAAGTAGGCATTTGTTTTTTAATAGCTACCTGGTTATTTACGGGCATAAAATGTGGTGATGAGTTTTATGAATACAGCTTGTTTTTAAAGTATCGGCCAACTTTTCAATATTATTTCGAATCGCCTTTGGGTATGCAAGATATGCCTGAAAACTACCCTAAAGAATTAGCAGTAAAAGAAGCCATCTACGATGAATTTATAAATGAAAAACATTGGAGCGACAATAAATTTCTAGAGATAAGTACGTGTGGGATCTTAATATTAGGCTCATTATATTTTTTAACCTCAGGACTGATTAAACAATTTAGGACATGATAAATAAAGCAATAACGATAACCGGAGTTTTGGCTTTGGCTTTGTGTTCAATTTGCGCTTGCCGAAACGAAAAAAAACAGCAAACTATCGATACCGTTTCGGTCGTTAAAACTAAGGTTGACACGGTAAGCGTAAATACTAAACCTGATACTAAGCTAGAATATCCGGAACCCGATTTTCCTACAAGCGGGAATAAAATCGAAGAGTTAATTCCGCAATATTTCGATATCGATATGGAAGCAAGTGGCGATTTAAATCATGATGGATTGGAAGATAAGGTTCTTGTCTTAATCAATACGAGAGATACCACCGCTCTCCGCCCAACTTTGGTGGTGTTAAAAGTAGGTGACGCTTACAGTGTTGATGCGAAATCTTTTGCGGTGATGGAGCCAAAGTATCGGGAAGATGGTTATCAGAATTACGATTTTGAAGACGTAACCATTGATAAAAACGGAAATCTTCTTTTCTCTCAACAAGCCACTGGACCTAACGGAACTTTAAATAGCACGTTTAAATATGTCAATAACGAGCTGGTTTTAACCGAGGTTAGTAGTTTTGCCATGGGTGCTGGTGGGCAAACAGCACTCAAATTAGATTTGCTTAAGGGTATTTTTGAACAAACGGATATCAATACCATGAAAGAGGATATGCCCAGCAAAACAACCACACAAAAATATAAGCTTGGTAAAGTTTTGTTTGCTGACAGCGATTCAAGGGAAATTATAATAAAAGCTTTTCAGGATAATGGCAAGTAGTTTTTTAATGCATAGCTTAATAATTGGTCAGATTATTCTTGAGAAATTTAGAATTTATGATCTATCAATGATTCGATCAGTTTTAAAAAGATGAACCAATGAATACAGAACAACTTGCTTTTTTAGCGCATTTTATGAGGAAGAACCAATTTGTTAAAAAGCTCATATTAAGTTGCTGCTTGGCAATTTGTATAATTATTCCATTGGTATTTTTTATTTATAGCGTTAACGAAACCAATGGTTTCGGAAAAGATTTATTGGGCGCTGAAAGATATAACGACCGCATGAAAGATAGCTACCTATATGCTGCAGTAATGTTCATTGCTCTTTTGGTTGTGATTTTTCCATTTGCACTTTTGCTCCATCAGTTTTTTAATCGATATCATATAATTTTAAACTCACTTGAGGCTAAAGATGTAGATAGGCTTAAAGCACTTACGGCTAAGGTTGGTATGATGGAAAAATATAATCCCTCTTGTATTTTCAAAAAAAATACAGTTACTTTTTTCACGCTCTTTAAAGCACACACAGTTTCTTTTTTTGATATCAACCACATAAATATCACCCGAGCAAGTTATAAAGGAATTAGTTATGTAATTGCCATTGAAACCGTATCTGGAACGCTCAATTACAGGTTTGGCGATTTAATGTTAACCAGAAGTTTGATTGATGAGGCTTGTTTGGCAAATCCAAGAATAGCCACCAATTCCTACAACAGTTGGAATTTTTAGCGGCGTAACCGTGCTTATTGGTATAAATAAACGATCATTCAAACCCAGCGACTTGCAAATTCATTTATAGCGTTTAATTTAACAAAAGTACTTTCAGTATCAATAAAAGATATTGTAAAATCAGTCGTTGCAAATTCAAATATCACAGAGAAAGAACCATACACAATGAAAAATTATCTATTGATTTTAATCTTTTTAACTGCAACACCAGCGTTCGCACAAATCGAAAATAGTATCAAAAAAAATACTTCTGGCATGTACGGACAAGGGAGTCAAGGCGGCATTTACGTTTACGATGATGGTACTTTTGCGCTATTCGGTTATGCCACCCTCGTTTTGGGAAAATATACGCTAACTGATAACCATATCAACTTCATCCCCGATATTCCAAAACAAGCATTCACCATTTTGGGTAGAAAAAATCCGAAGATTAAAGGAGGTGTAAAGTTTACTTTTACCCGAGCGTTTCTAGATGATGGCCCAACTTACCTCAAACTCGATAATGATAGTTTGATGAATACTTTTGAGGAAAATTACGATGGTGGAGCTTCAGATTATGTAAGCAACTTACCTTACCATCCGGAGACGATAAGCTTAGCACACAACACGGTAAACCACTTGTACAGATACAACACCAATAGCTTCAAGCTGGATAGTGCTTACAACGATTTTCTGCTTTTTTACCACCGAACGATTAGCGAGCAAAGGCCTTTTTCGGCAACCATTAAAACCGAAAAGGGTAAAACTGTACTTGAATCTCATTGGGATGAATTTAGAAAATATGAATCGGGTAAGGATACAGAGTTCGAAACGTTTTTAAATAACTATAAAAAGCAAGCCCTTAAAGATAAGGATGTTAAGGTGTTTTACTTTAACGATCAGCTAAAAACAGCTAAAGGTTTCAATCACCTCTCAGAAGAATTTTCCATCTTCGATATTAATAATTATGTTTTAGATGAGGCTTCGAATAAATTTATCCGTAAGGATATTTATAAAAAAGGAACGGATTACAGCAAAGCTTTGGTCAGCGATTATCATGACGAAAGTTACATCTTGAAATATGACAATATCGATGTAGATGAACAAACATTGACCGATTTTGGTGAAGTAAAAGTAGGTACGCAAGCACTTTTTAAAATTGCTGATCAAAACAAACAAACAGATGGAAATGGATTGGATGAAAACTTTTCGACGCCTAAACTGATGCAAACTACTGAAGTTCAAGGACAGCAACCCACAATAGTAGCGCCTACAAAAGTTGAAAAGCCAAAGTTGAAAAAGAAAAAGCCATCGAATAAATAGACAAGAAGCCATGAAACTTGAGAATAATACTATTTCAACCTCATCCAAATCATAAAATAGAATGGCGAATTGGCATTTTGACTTGTTATGAATAGCTTGGTGATTTATGGCTGATCAATTTCGTTAGGGAAAGGTTAATAATTAATTTGGGAAATAAATGAATAGGTGCTTAACAGCTTCACACTCATCAAACTGATAAAGCAATGGAGTTAAGAAAAGAAATTGAACCTGATTTTGATACTGCAGAGAAATGTTATGCCGAAGTTTTAAAACTCATTTTGGAATATACTAAATATTGCGAGAAGCATGGAGATAAAGACCATGCTGAATATCTAAAACTTGAAAATACACTTCATGAAATAACAGGAAAAGATATTTCCAAATTTAACCTTTGGGAGTGGTGGGACGAGGAGGGCGCCGAAGTATTGGCTTTTAAAATTTCACTTCCTGATCCAAAAATCATCGATCAACTCACAAAAGAAGAGTTAACAGAAATTGTAAACCGAAAGAAAATTTTTGTTATTAAAGATGAAGATGATGAAAGCTTGAAAGCACAGTTTCATTATCATATCGAATACTATTTTACTGATTTTTTAGCGTTGAATTTTAAGACGTATACCCACAAATTTTTTCAAAGACAGCAAGATCGCAAAGGTGAGTACTTCGAACACAGTCCAGATGAAGTTGTTGAAAAATTGTGGAATAATGGGAATTACAAATAGATGTTTGCTGATGATCAGCCTTCTTGTAAACAAATTAACAAGCCTAACACAGCATGAAAGCTAAAGAAATAGGATTAAATATTGGCTGTCTTTTAATAATGGGTATTGGCTTGGTGTTGTTTCTAGGTTTGGCTTTTAGTCTAATTCTTGTTCGTATATTACCTCCAGTGATGGGTATTTTAATATGGTACGTTACCAAAACGCAGCGCAAATTAGTACGAACGGAAACAACGCCCATTTATCAGATTGCCGAAGGTTGGGTTAAAATACAAGGCAACGTGAGCGCACTCAAAACTTTCGTAACCCCATATTTTAAACAAGAGTGTATTGCCTATACTTATGAAGAAGGAAATATAACTTACGACAGTGAAAGTGGCTCGGAGCATGTTAGCAAAACTTCGTCAAGAAAAGAATTTCAGGATTTCCATTTAAGCAACGGGACGGGTAAAATCAAAATCATAATAAAGGACTTAAATTTAACGCTTTTAGAAGCTAAATCGGATACAAAACATAGCATCAAATATGCTGTTGATGATATTCGCTATACAGAGAGAACCCTAAAAAACGGCGATTTAATTAGTGTTTTAGGTTATGCTGTAAAGAACAGTAACTATGCTTACGAACTTACAGCGCAAGCCAATCAACCCTTAGTTATTGCCACGCCCGATTTTGAAGATAAAACCATCAAATCCTTCAGGGTTTTTAAATATTTGATGCCTTATTTGGTTCTGATGTACCTGTCTGTAAATTATTTTTTGTTTTTAGCACCCGGGAGACCTCGTGAAGAACAAAATACAGCATTTGCAATTTCGAGCTTTTTTGGGGTACCCATTTTAGGCGTTTTGTTTGGCGTTATTGGCGCCAAACTTTCAGGTTTTGGCAAAGATTTTTTCTTTTGCCTTGGTGGCATTTGCTTCTTTGTTGCATTATTAAGCTTCCCCTTGCTTTGCCTTTTATACATGGTCGAAACTAACCAATCTACCATCATTCGAGTTTGGGCAAGTATTTTTATCTGTACTACCTTAACGATGGTACTAAATTACAGAAAGTTAGAAGGTGCTTTCGATAAACATTAATCAATCTAGTTGCCTTTCATTTTTTGCTAGTTAGCCTTAGCATTTTTAATCAGAATTAGTTTCAATCTGCGTTGATTCCATAATTTATCAAGACAAAATTTACAATTACGGGTTCCTCACATGGCTCCGGCTAGACAAGCATCTCAAGAAAACCTTTCTCAAAAGCTGCCGAAACCAATTATATTCTTCCTTCCAAAATCGCAAAAAGTGGTTCTTCATCTACGAATTATAATTCATCCCCAGCGAATTATAATTGGTTCACTTTAATGTTATTCGCTAGCGATATAATTGCAGATCAAACAATTAAACAGAAAATTTCATCTAAGAAAAAATTCAAGGGTTTTTCGGATTGCTTATTATCAATCAAAATATAACTAAATGAAAATATACATCAGCATTTTACTGCTATTGGCAATGGTGGGCAAAGTTAGCGCACAAGATACCGTAAAACTTGCCGAAAAGGATTTCTATAAAATGTCTACCACTGCTTTTGGTAACGCAATTGTGTATAGTCAAAACAATGTACAACTTAAAAAAGCAGGTAACTACAAGGTGAGCACTATCGATGGCGATTTTAGCTTTACGCTGAATAAAAACTTTTATGTTGATGGGCCTTCGTTGAGAGTTTATAAAAATAGCAACTCTTATAAAGAAACTTATAAAAATGGCATCTTAACTTCATCTATCGCGATTAATTCTTATTGTACAGAAAGCAAAAAGGTTGATGTAAAAAAGGAGAAAAACGATTACCTGATTACCATAACCCAAACTTTTAGACGAGAGAAACGAAACGATAGTATCATTATGGTATACCTAAATGAAAAGCCTTTGCTTAAAGAAAAATTTAGTGATGGAACATTGATTTTAAGGAATGATCGTAAAAAGGAAACGGTAAACATTTATGATAAATATGGCAACTTGGAAGAAAAGCATTTCGGCGATGTTGAAGAAAAATACCTAAGCAATGGCGAGGTTTATTTCAAGAAAATACTTCTTAAAAATAGAACAGAAGAATATCGGTCTGGTAAATTGAGCCGAACTTTTGATTTTATTAATAAGCCAAATAGTAATGATTTAGATAAAATAATTGTGACCGATTATGACAAAGCTGGGAACAAAATAAAAGTTGAAGAAAGAATGCCTTGGAATGAAGTGGCACCTGACTATATGATTTTTAATTTAAACAAAAATGAATTAGAAGGCTACAAGGCGATTGTTAATGAGGGAACTGTTAAGACTAAAGCTCAAAGATAAAGTTCAAAACCCATCAAGTTTTTAATTCAAAAAAGTAACGTATTGATTATTGAATGAGATAGCCTCAGTTCGGAAATTGATAATAGAATGTCGTGATGTTTATTGATAAACGATGAAGCAAGCAAATAAATGGAAATGGTTTTGGCGTATTAACTATGCCATCAGTTTTTATATATTTTTAAGTTTGGTTTGCACTGGTTTACAGTTGGGAGGTTTAGATACCAACTGGTTAAATGCCGTTTATAAAATTTTAAATCCAATTTGGATGCACTATTTTGGGCTTTACATTTTAACTTTCCAGCTGATTTTTTCAGTCTTGCTTACCATTATCTTTAAAAGAGAACGAACCGATTTTTTCAACTATTTGTACATGAGTTTATTAGTCTTTACCGGGATATCACTCATTGGATTGAACATGATTCTTGGCGGTGTAGTAGGTCGATAAATGTTCAGTTTAGCGGATTTTTAGTAAAAGGCTCAAAAAAAATACAGTTTTAAAGATTAAAATTAAAAAATGAACAGACTAATTTTAATGTGTTTTTTATTTCTTGCATCATCAGCTTCATATGCACAAGAAAAATTAGTCAAGGATCTAGATTTTGATGGCATTCAGGATAACGTTTATTTTGACACGGAGAAAAAGGTAATTATAGCCAAACTTTCGTCCACGAAATTTAAAGCTATTTCAAGCAAGCCGATAAATATTGAATATTCATCAGAATACGGCATTCGCAACAATAGAAATGGCTTCGAGTTTTTTATCAATTATAGCCGCTACGGTAGTGTAAGTCAGTTTAAATTCGAAAAGAAGACAAATACAATTAGACTTATCGGTATGCAGCATCGCGAAAGCGGTTTAACAGAATACGATGCCAACGGAGAGGCAAGTGTAAATTTGCTTCTTGGAAATTACATTGGTAACTGGGCATATAATGATGTAAAAAAAGAAAACTATCTGATCGAGATTCCAACATTTAAGACAAAAATGCCTTTTAAGAAAATATATTTAACCGATTTCAGCGAGCGTATTTATGATAGCTTTTTGAGCAAATCTTCGGCCCTCTTTGTTAAGCATAAGGAAATTGCGATCAGTAAACAAAATTAGTTGTTATGAAAAAATACCTCATCATATTCGCGATTCTAATTTCTTATAATTCAGCTTTTTCACAGCAGAAATTGGTTAAAGACATCGATTTTGATGGCATTAGGGATACTGTTTATGTGGATTTGAAAACTTCAAAAATCGTTTGTCGATTATCCACTTTGAAATTCAAGAAAATTTCAAGTAAAGGCAGCGAGACATCCACAGAAAATTCTATTATTGAACCTACAAAAAATGGTTTTGAGTACCGGGTCGATTGGATTCGTGCCGGTTATGCCAATCAATTTATATACAATAAAAGCCTAAAAAGGGTACAATTGATTGGCATGAGCCGATACGCATTGGGTAATGCTGCTAATGATGGGAGCGGCGAAAGCAGTGTGAACCTGCTTACTGGAGATTACATTGGTGAGTGGAATTATTTTGACCCTTTAGCTAATAATGAACGTGGAGCGTTAGTTAAATTACCAGCCATTAAAACGAAAATGAGTTACAATAAAATTTTTCTGGAAGATTTTAGTGATGCCAGATATTATAGTTATGCAGATAAGTGTAGCGAATTATTTGAGTTTGCCAGAAAAAAAACAAAGCAGCTTAGAAACAATGGGAAATCCTAAACTTTACCTCATACTATCAATAGCCGCGGTAATTTTATCATGCCTTACTTTACGGAGCTTTCAGCTTTCAGTTTAACCTTATCCATTCTTATTTTGGTGCTAAGTACCAAAGAGTTAAAAATGCCGGTGGAGCGTTTTACGCCACAAGACTTTCAAAATCTAAAAACGGCTAAACGGTTATCTATTATTGGAATAGTGATTTCGTCGCTAATCATTATCTATCTATTAATCATATTAGTTGTAATTACAATGGGCTTTTTTAGTTGGTGAGAATGCGTGTTTTTTAATTTGATCAGTTGTTTTTAAACGAATTATAATTTATCTCCAGCGAATATCAATCGGAACGATTTATATGTTACTTTTTACTCATATTTAGGGATGAAGGTTCTAATTTTTACCGTATTCATGATTTTAAGTAAATTGGTTTTCGCTCAAAATACCATCACAGTTAGTGGTGTTTTTAAAGAAAATTATCGGGCAGTTAGGCTTAGCAATGAAGTAAATAGGTTACTCTTTATCAAAACTAAAGGCCATTTAAAACTTCCAGAATATGGTAACGGTTATTTTCTTAATCTCACCAAAGAAGATGCGGCTAGAGTCGGTTTCGATGATATTTTGGTCATTCCTTTAAGATCAGAAATTTATCAAAGCGATAAAAATTTGGTGAAGCTAGATTTGGTGCAGTTAAGTGAAAATGAACCCTCGGTTTTTTATACCAAACAAAGTAAGGCTGATAGCGAAGCAACTTACGGGACTAAAATATTTGAAAATCCTTCGCTAAAAGATACTGTGGATTGGAATAAGATTACCCGATCTGATTTGCTATATACCAAACAATGGATTGATAATTTAGATAATGAGAAGCAGGTAACGCTAAAAAGTTATATCCTTTACGATACCGATAAGGGCAGCGGTTCATCGGTACAATTCTCGAAAATAATGATGAAAGAATTAGCGGAAGAACGCCTGCATCGTGTTAATAATTTATTTAATGGAGATAGCAGAGAATGGACTAAAAAACAATGGCAAGTCTGGTTTCAGAAAACCATTAACTATCAGGAACCAGCGCTTAAAGACTGCAACCCGAACCAACATAGTATCAGCCAAATTTATAAATATGATGATGGCAATACCATGATATTTGGTACAGATTATAGTAGTGGTAAAATTATTGGGGCACAAATGTTATCATATAACGTAGATCAATATCAAGGTAGACAAATCGTGGCGATTGATAGTTCAAAGTATGCTAAATATGACTATTACACAGGGCTACAGAAGCAGGTTTTTAACATCAGAGCCTTTGAAAGCGTAGATAAAAACTTATACTTTTTTGACTATTACGGGAATTGGAGCCTTTTTGAGTTCGATACCGCTGAAAATCAATATAAATTTAAAGCGAAAAAAGAAATCTCCATTCCAGAAAGTGCTGGCAGAAGAGCCGATAGTTACGTCGAAAAGCTACAAACTAGTGAGAAGTTAACTTATACCATCACAAAAAATGACAAAACAAAGGAATTTTATGCCCTTGTTTTAAAAACACAAACCGGAGAAAACTTGATAACGAAGTCTTTGAAAGATATATTATTTAGTACGGCAATTGACTACCGGAAAAATTTTGAGCTAGTTGATCTGAAATATGGGTTAAAAAGTAGTAAAGACTTTGTTTTCGGTATTAAGCAGGGCGATGATTATTATCTGGTAAAAACCGATGAAAAACTGGAAAATGTAAAGTGCATTAAAACGATGAAAGCCTTGCGCCATTCTACTTTGTTTGTTCATGATAAAACCATTGATGTATTGAAATTAGATAACAATCATCTGTCGAAGATATCCTTTGATAAAGCTTTAATAAAGCAATTAAGCGAGCAACACAAGTTGATAGAAAATTGGTATTATGATGAAGATGGCTTAGTGGTTTATGATGGTTCGAACTATAAATTGTTTGCGCCATTTCAGCTCGAACAACATTCTGGTATCCAATTACTAACCTTAAGCAGTGATTTGGAAATTACAAATAAGCAGTGTGTTTATCAATTTCTTCCGCTAGAAGAGCCTGAATATACCAACATGATCCACTTGCAGTATGCAGCAAAGTTAAATAATGATTGGTGGTTACTGTTTCGGCAGGAGAGTAGTTTGAATTATGTAAAGGTCAATTGAGATTGTTTTAATGCAAATAAAATGAAATTAAGGATGTTAAATTGGAAATTATATGTATTGATTGTTGCGGCAGTCGTAATTATTTCGTGTAATGAAAGAAAGAAATCAGAGCAAAAGCCTGTTATAGATACTATAGAAAATAGGCCGAGAGTAAAGGAGAAGGGAGCTGTAAATTCGAAGAAAGATTTTAGCCGCATCAAAAAACAATCTTTTGCGATTAGTTGTGGCTCTGGTTGTGCAATGACTTATAATGTAAAAGATATCAATCAACTTAATACAACATCAATTAGGGTGGTATTTGAAGTTGATACCTATATTGATGAGGAGCAGACTGAAAATTTAGTTGAGACCTACATTTTCGACTATAACAGTGAACATAGCATAGAAAAAATTACCCGTGAGGGTGAAAATGAGAATGTTTTGGATAACCTAATTGGTGGTGCACAACAAACTTTCAAAGAGTTTGCGGCAGAACTAATTAAATAAAACTGGTAATGAAAGCGTTTAAAATTCTGCTCATATCTTATGCAACCTTCCTGTTTCTTTTGCTGGGATTGTTTTGTTGGCTGATTGCACCAGAATATTTCGCATGCGAGAAAACAATGTTTGAAGGTGAGCAAGGTTTAACCATTTTTGGAGATCAGGTTGACTGCTCAGGTGAAAATCAAGACGTTGGTGAAGCTATGTTTCAGGTATCTTTACTGGTTTTAACTGTGGGATTTTTAATTCTAATTATTGGTTGGTATTTCTACTCAAAAGCGAAAAAGAAACTACTGATTAGCAAGTCGTCTCCTGCAAAACAAAGAAAATTACTAAGTCAGAGGCACCCATGTTTGTACTTTTTGGCAATCTGGACAAGGCGATTAAAACGCCGGCTGGAATGGACTTTCGATGGCAAAAAATATGCGAAGACGAAAACTGAAGATAAATTGCAATTCAGGATCAAAAAGCATCAATCGGTATTGCTCAAAAAGCTAGGTGAAAATAATGAGCAGTTGCAATTGAACAAAATTACCAACCTCAAAATTGCTGCTGCGCAAATCAACGGAATTGTTATTAAGCCTGGCGAAACGTTTTCTTTTTGCAAGCTGGTGGGTTTACCTACAAAAAGTAAAGGGTATTTACCAGGAATGGAACTTTCATTTGGTGAAGCAAAAGCAGGCATTGGCGGTGGAATTTGCCAGATTTCCAACCTCATCCACTGGCTGGTTATCCATAGTCCGCTTACGGTTACAGAGCGCCGCCACCATTCTTTCGACCCATTTCCAGATGATGGGAGAGTTTTACCTTTTGGCAGCGGAGCCACAGTTTTTTACAATTATATAGATTACCAGTTTATCAACAACACAGAACATATTTTTCAAATTAACTTATGGTTTAGCGATAAGTGTTTGGAGGGCGAGTTACGCATTAATTCCGAATTAAACTATGCTTATCATGTCGTGGAAAAAGACCATCGATTTTTGAAAATCGATGGTCAATTTTACCGGAAAAATGAAATCTGGAGAGATAAACTGATGAAGTTTGAAGGCGGTAAAATTGTTGAAACAGAATTGATAATGAAAAATTTTGCCCGTGTTACTTATGAACCAGAAAGCTATGAGGAAATGGAGGATTATGAGAAAACCTCTCATTGAATTTGCACAAATACAAGAAAGGACTTGTGATAAATAAATCTAGATACCTCAAAACAAAAAAAAATTGCAACAGACGGAGTAAAAATTATTAATAGCGATTTGGCCGAAGACCTATATGCTCACTTTATGGATAGTTTTCAAGAAGGTAGAAATTTTACCCAATTGAACAATCAATTTTTGGATAGCAAAGCTCAGTTTTCTGAGAACACAAAAGAGTATGAGATTTGTGTTACCGTTTATGGATTAGCTTTTTGGGAAATTGGCGCTTTAACAGAAATTATGCTGCAAGAAGTGGAAACGGTCATCAACCAAAAGAATACGGTTAATTATTGGGCAAAAGGAGTTGGAAAAGAAACTGCGGAATCAAGACAAAAAGAACTAGATGAGCTTCTTGAAAAAATAAGTAAGCCCAATCTTAATCCAATTAAAAGAGTAAAAAAGCAGCCGAAACCCAATCTGTTCAATATCGGCGACGTGTTATCGTTTCAGTACCCTGACAGAAATTATGGAACAGCTTTTATAGTAGATATTTATAAAATGTCTGGCTTCAGTCTTTACTCCATTTGCCGAACCTGCGATACAACAGTACATAAGCCAACCATGCAAGATTTTTTGCAGAGTACATTTTATGCATCAGGAACACCAACAGTGGATGATTTAGGTGCAATGACTACCAAACTATCCGTTTGGGTAAACCAAGTTGAAAGAAACGAGTTGGAAAAATTTTTTGACCGTTTCAGTAAGATTGGAAAAATTGATTTTACGTTACCATGTGGGCAACCAATCATTACCAATGATTATCAAAAATTTTGTGATAATTCGATTTACGAATCACACATTGCCTACTCAAATAGCTTGGGCAGAGCTGTAGATCAGTTCAAAACAGTCGAATATGCAAAGGTGCTTGAGTAAACAGCTGCCCAATCCCGATTTTTTCTTCTCAATTGGGGCATGCTCCAAGAACTTAACTCCAACCTACCAAAGTTTGCGCATAGATTGCTTCGTTGCCAATAGCAGGCGACGCTAATTTAACCTATTTCTCAACGAATTATAACCCAAACCCAGCGAATTATAATTGGCGAAGATTATTTCTCGGCTAAATGGTATGTTTATATAGAACATAGCATTTTATGAGGACAAAAATATTTCTGTGGGCAGTTTTATTATTTTCGGGTTTGATCAGCAAACTTAGTGCACAAGATTTTTATCCAACAAATCTGACGGCTATCATTTATACCGATGACAAAATGTAATTAAGATCAATGACAACTACATTAACCACAAAGGCTTTTTATGCCAAATGATAGCACGTATGCTAAAAAAGATTTGTCTGTAGTGATACAAGTGACATCGAAAAACAGCGATAAATCTTTATAAGTTCAGATAAATTATTACCTCACAAACAACAATTTGGACCGCTTTATAAAACGTGCCGCAAACAGTGGCCTAGATAAAACTGGTGTAGATAAATTCGAAAAAACCTATAAAGGAATTTATTATAAAATTGAGATTAAAAGAGCAGTTTCTTTCGAAAATAAAACATACAATTTAATCAGTTTTACACAGCGTAATGAGTTAGATTCTGCAAATCTAGATAAAAATCAAGAGCCTAAAAAAGGTTTGAATATGTTGAGAGTTATCCGTTCCAGAACACCCTATGGTATTTAGACACCAAAAAAACTGAGGTTAGAAATAAAAATGAAGATATAAGCAAGTACGTAATCTCACTTACAAAAAATAAAACTACTGATGTTAAACTCGATTTTCTGGATGATTTTAATATGAAACTAACCTATGGGCCTCCTCAAAAAAAACAGTATCTCCTGGGTACTTATCATTTTTATAGAAACTCGATTGGTCATGGCCTTTACGAAAACAAAGTTCAGTTTGAAATGGCACCTGCATTTCAAAAACCAACCAAACCTTGTTATAAAGTGTTTGAGTTGGTAGGTATGGTCGAAAGCGCTCCAAAAAATACAACAAATTATTTTAGATATTGGCTTAGTTCCTTTGATTATGAAGTTAAATGGGGGAAAGGGAGCAGCTTTAACCTGACTAGAGAAGTGGATAATAACACGCCAGTATATGCTGTTCCAACTTCTAAAAACTAACAAATTGGTGATGAACTTACTCTTAAAATATTTCAGCGGATTAATGTTGCTACTCTCGCTTTCAACAATGGCTTTGGCTAGCGAATGTTATAACAATGGTACCAGCCTCACCTTTAAAATTTTGAAAAAACGTGATGGTATTTACTATCAGTTTACGCAAAAAGATCAAAATGGATTCAGCTATGTAAAACAGCAAAGTGTGCTGCTAAAAGGGATTGATGCTTCAACATACAAGGCTACGGGCGAAGATGAACAAACGCTGATGTTTGGCGATAAAAATGGTTTCTATATTCTTCCGAAGAGAGAACAATACGATAAAAACACATCGGTTTATTTTAAAATTCTTGGTGCAAACCCCAATCAGAAACATATAAATGGCAGGCTATTTTTATTAAATGGAAAATGGACTTACCTGGATGCATGGGAAAATAGCATCACTAAAGTTGTGCTAAACGAATTACCGCAAAACATCACTAATATTAAAAGTTATGCCTATGGTTTTTATGTTAAAAGTGATAAAAATGTTTTTGTAGTCAGTGTTGATCAAGCCTCGTCGCCAAAATACAAGGTGGCTATTGTTCCTGATTTAAACCCTGCAACAACGATTTATTATGCTTTTAACCCATTAAATAATGAAGATTTTCTTGCTGATGCGAGCCATCTTTATTCGATCAGGAGAGAGGGATCTGCAGATAACCTAACGCCTCAAATGCTGGCTTTGGGACTGAAAACCGATATGAATAAACTTACAATTATCGATACTAATTTGCCATCGTGGTATTTAAATGGTCAACTGCTAAAAAAACGAGAAGGTACATCAACCACAGGTAGAGATCCAGTATCAGGTGAGGAAATCGATATCGATTACAGTTTTTCTTCAGGCAAAATTTTGCAGCCACTTTATGGTAACAGTAATTACACGCTCTTTCGTGGTAAAATCTATCCTATTTGGGATGATCATTTTAGTCAGCCTTATGATGTGAAAACTAATGCAAAGAGCTTAAAACTAATTGAAGGGAAACTATTTCGAGGGGATGACTTTTATTATATCGAAGGGGATGATGATTTCAAAATCATCAGTACCAATATCTCAGCAGATGCAAAATTTTTTCCAAGTATTGGAAGCTACCTTAGTTATTTGCCAAAAGCTTTGATTGATGATAAATACATCTATTTTATTGGCGACAGGTTTAATATCCACATAGAAAATAAAAAGGCGCTAACCAGTAAAATTGTAAAGCAGTTGGGAATGTTTTATTTGTTTAATTACTCGCTATATGATGGAGAAAAATTGTATCCAATTACCGCTGATGAGGAAACCTTAACTTATTTAGGTTCATTTGTCGAAGTTATAAATGAGTGCGCTGACAGTATGCCCAATTCACCATCGGTTAAGGTTAACTATTATAATTTTTTTAAAGATGCCAATCATGTTTATTATTTCGACAATGAGAAACATCACTTGCAAATTATACAGACTGCCGATGTAGAAAATACAAAAATAGATGACTACGAAACCCTCCAGTCACTTTATAAAATTAAGGATGTGAAAGGTTCGATTAAAAAAAAAGTTAGCGAACCTTTGAACTATTATTTAATTGCTACCTGCGTGATGTTAGTGTTAGGAATTGGAGTTTATATCTTTAAAAGAAGAGATACTCATTAAAATGAATAGAAACAGCATATTTCACCTGCTAAAACGCATTCTGATTCCGATCATAATTCTCGGGATTTTGCTTGTTTTTATTTTGATTTTAAATCCAAATCTTTTCGATGTAAGCCCCATACATAAACATGAACTTGTGCCTTCCAATCCAAGTCTAATACTCAATTTATTGGCATTTTTTTATGTTCTTTATTTGGCAGTAGAAATGGTTTTGCTTTTCGTGAAAAACAAAAAAACATTGGCAGTTTGCAATTTCTGCATCTTGGTGTTATTCGCAATTTCATCATTAATGTTCCTTAATTTTTAACCAGAATGGAAAACAGAAAATAGTTTTTAATTGCTTCTGGGATAACCTTGTTAGTGAGCCTTTGCGTTATTTTTCGAATAGAAAAAAAGAGTGAGTTTATTTCAGATCTGGTTTACACATTCATAACATTAGGTATCGCAACGCTTCTAGGCATGTATGGCTTAATGGGAAAAAAATTTCTCGGTGGGTTATTAGTCCTTCTAATGAGCGTGATCATCAGTTTTATTAGTTGGTATATAGTTTTTTACAATGATTTTTGGGGGATAGTACCTGCTATTTATGGAGGCATTCCATCAGGCGTAGTTGCTGGGTTACTTTTTCTAATTACAGATGCTAATTTTTTAGCTGATGATAATAAATATAAACGCTTTATTAAAAGACTTTCAACCTATTCGGTTCTTCTAATTATCATTTCTGTACTATTTGCAAAAGGTGGCGATTGGATTTTCGAGATTTCAGAATATTTTAAAAACAAAGCAGGGCGATGAAAAAACTAATTTACACAGCTTTCTTTTTAATTATTTGTGCATCAAAGGTTTTTGCTCAAAAAACAGATAGCATAAAAACAAAATTGGTGGCTAATTATTACAAATTAAATAAAGTACAAAAGGAAGTCGCTCAATTTTATTTAATGTAGTTAAGGTTTTCGTTAACAGGGTTATATAGAAATTATAGGGCAAGGCCACAACTGGTTGGCATTGGCAAAGATGGCGAATTGCACAGTTTTGAGCGATACAAAACGCTTTATGATGATGCGAAAGAGTATCAAGAAGATTTCAGTATTAACCTGTTTTTTATGGTAAATGTACGCACAAATAAAAAGGGCGAAATTTTCCTGGCTTACACTTTGTTAGATCCCCATTGGGATGATGCCCCAGAAGTAAAAAGTTATATTGGTAGAATTGATTTCGGTATTGAAAACAATGATTTTAGAGATTTAAAACAAATACATCGCCCGCAAAAAGTGAAAAAATTGGGTAAAACATTTATCTTCTTCCATTGTAATAATTATAATTAGGAAAGACCAACACAGAGAAAATTTTAAATGATATGATGAGCTCTAAAGTCTTGCCTGTATCAATCGCAATATTACAGCTGTTGAGTTTGGCACATTTATATTATAGTTATAAGTACGGCAGCAGTCAATTCCCAGTAGCATTTATCGAGCTCAATATTTTGGCATTGGTTAATCTACCTATATTAATTATGGCTTTGATTTATGCCAATAAGTCGAAGCAGAAATCGACAATATGGTTAATGCCAGCAACGCTGGCTTTTATTGTGGTTTTGCTGCTTACTATTTGTTATATTGTAATGCTGGCAGATAAATACGATTAATCGAGATCCAATGCATAAAAAGATCATTGTAACATTAGCGGTTTCCTTGCTCTGTTTTATTGTAGCCGTTGTTCTGATGTTTTCCACCAGCGGTAAATATTATAAAACTTTCAGTCCGGATAGGCAGTATTCTGTTTATGCCTCCAAATACTTTTACGAACGTTTTTTATTCAAGATGCCTGGCGGCTCTGGCGATGCTTCAGGCAAGGTTTACTTATACGATGAGATAAAACATCAGGTAATTAACAGTGCATCTGTAGCTATCATGTGGACGATCACCGATATCCAGTGGGAGGAAGATAAAGCCTATTTTGTTGGCGAAGACGCTCCGACCATATCAAATCCCTGGCTTTTGCCACGTGCCATAAAAATGCCTTACACCAAAACTGAAGAGCAGGATAACATAAAAACAGTGAAGGAATATAGTTCATTTGATAAAATACAGTCTATCACCATTCTTAAATCCATCAGTTCTTGCTGGAAACCATTAAGTTATCAAGCATTCGATGATACGGGTAATAAGATCTCCAGCTGGACAAAGCGTTATTTTCAATCACCAAATAGCACTTGCGATTTTACGCCGTATTTTATGCATGCTTTAGAATTTGACAAAGGGGCATTGGTTAAAGAGTATTCGTACAATGCGGCATGCGATGATTGCGAAACCTTTCCCTGTGGCACAGAAAGTACTTGGGATCATGATGGAAAAGTGATTGCAAAAAAGGTTTACAAAGGTTGTGAGATATTTAAAAGCAAACCTTAACCAGTTCTTTTCAGTTCATGCATCGATGCATTAGTTTCTTTCCGAAAAACAGTAAAAAGCCAGCGAATTATCATTCAACTCCAGCGAATTCACATCAGCTAAAATACTTTAATGCTGAAACTTTATTTTTAGAGTTATATTGAACTTAGCGACTAAAAAAATGCAATCAGTTCCTGGAAGAAAATCGAAATCAAAAAAAATATTGAAAATTGTTGGCCTATCTATCATAGGTCTAGTTATTATCATTATTGGGATAGAATATATGTACAAAGATAGTTTAGAAAGTCCGATGTATAAGGTACAGCAATATTTAACCTATAGCAAAGAAGATTGGGCTAATTACGAAAGTATGAAGCGTATGCAGGCCGAAACAAATACAAGGCCGAATATGGTAGATGTGTTGATAGAGGCACCTCAAAGTCCTGTAGATACAACGATGTGGACGAATGCCATCAAAAATAAGGATTTCATTCCTGAGAGTGTATTGGAGGATATCAATAGATATAAAAAGCGAGATTTCTCTAAGCTCAAAATTGACCAGGATAAACCAAGTGACGATGAAGCACAACAGGCAATTGTTAGAAATTATCAGAATGAAGTGACAAGCTTGCTTTTAAAATATAAAGCCCATATAAAAATTGGAGCCTGTTATGCTGCCCCTTTACAAAAACTGGATGGAGATACAGAAATAGCCAGAGTAACGGCAATGGTTTCGGCATTTAATAAAGAGCATGGAAACCTGGGTAATATTCAGGCGCCTTTAAATGTAATTTATGATTTTGTAAAGTATCAATCAGACGCTACAACCTGGCACCTGGCCGATTTTAGCCAAATCATTCCATATGATTATGTATTAAATAAAAAACCATGGTAAGATTTTCAATCCTTTCTTTGCTGATTTTGTCACTGCTTTCTTGCACTAAAAAAGAGCAAGATCAAGCCAAGAAAACCCTGTATTTAACCACCAGCGCAAATGATGTATATGCATTTAACCTGGCAGACAAGAAGTTGTTGTGGCATGTTGAAGCGTTTAATAAGGCAGAAAATGATGAGGTTAACTTTTTTACCGTTGACGAAAAACATTTGACCAAAGCTTATATCGATGGCTCAATTATACAACACGATAAAAAAACGGGCAATAAGGTGTGGGAAATAAAAGATACTGATGGGCCAGAGGCAAAGCTCTATAATTTTGATTTCAATGAGGTAGCATTTCGATTGTTTTACCAATACCCATTATTGGTAAACGGCAATCTTATTTTTGCCAACAGCCACGGTGAAATAAAATCGATAAACATAGCGACTAAAAAAGTGAATTGGATTTATTACAATCCCAACATCATTTATTCGAGTCCTAAAGTGTTACAAAACCTGGTAATGGTCAGCTTAAACGGAAGTATGATTGCGATTGATATCAAAACTGGCAAAAAAGTTTCCTCTGTTAATTATGATGAAAACGAACCTGTTACCAATGAAATGGTGATCGATGGTGGTAATATTTTTACACTTAGTCAGAACAATTTGTTATCATCCTTTACACCTGAATATAATTCTATTTGGGATTATAAAGCAGACAATACTTCGCAAAGTTCTACCCACAACATGCTTATTACAGACAAAGCCCTGTATTTTGGCGGCTCCACCTTATTTGCCGTAGATAAAGAAAAGGGGGAGTTGCTTTGGAAAACCGAATTGTATAAAGATGACAATGCATTGCTTAGTGTGGCCAAATGTGATGATGGCGTGATGGTGAGCACCCGAAAAGAGTTATTAAAGTTAGATGACGATGGCAAAATTGTAGCTCGTAAAAAACTGTCTAACGAAGCTTATGGCATCCTTTATCTTGCCAATAACAACTATTACTATACTTGCCAAAACGGGGTAATGTATAGCATTGATGCAGGCTTGCAGCATGAAGCGGTTTTTTACAAAGGCATTAATATAGATCCCGAACACAGGGTGGATAATACCTATATGTTTGCGGAATAGGATGCTGCAGAAATTATAAGAGCCGAATTCATTTACAACAGATGAAAAACTATATTTTGATTATTGCCTTACATCTACTTACCTCTTGCAATGCCCAGGAAGGGCCTAAACTTACTCCAGCCGAAAAAAAGGAACTTCAGGACTTTTTTGGCGTAAAAGAAAATGTGAAGGAAGTAAGTACTAGCATAGAAGCCTTAACAACGCTGGGTAAAAGACAGTTTACTACAGCTACAACGTTTTACAAAAACGGAGCGCCAAAGGAAACCAAGATGTACGAGAATGGTAAATTTAAAAGCACTGAACCTTGGCGGGCGAGCGAAAAAAACGACGACAAAGGGTGGGAATTCATTGAGAGATTTGATGATAAGAAACGCGTAATAAAAACTATTAAATACAATTCTGGAAAGATTGTTTCTGAAATCGACTTTAAGTATGAAGCCTCAGGAAATAAAGTTGAAGAATTTGATAAAGTCAGTAATGTCAAAAAGAAATTTAAGTATAATAGTTTCCATAAAATAGCCGAGGAAGTAGAGTATCAGCAGAACGGTGAGTGGTACTTGAGAAAAAAATACAATTACGATGCGAAAAAGGACAATGTCGAAACCTTGGTTTACTACTATCCTGAAGAAAAAGTGCCCAATGGCAGACTAGTTTATCAATATGACAAAAATGGCGACATGATTAAATGTGTCACCTACGATAAAAGCAATGTAGTTATTGAAACTAAAATTCGAAAAATATCATATTACTAAGAGAATATCAGGGCAGGTTGGGATGAGTCAATTTTAAAATTACCTTTTTACCTATAATATAATATATCCCCAAAAACATAATTGCATTTGGGGATATAAAATCTATGCAGCATGTACTACTTCGAAGCCACCGTACATGGCCATCTCTGCAGAATGTTTAACGGTTAATCTTAGTTTCATTTGTTCTATCAATTCTTTAGCTGCGGTAATACTTCTGTAAACATCGTTATTGCCTCTTATTTCTATCCCTCTGCTCAATAACTTAAACTTACTTGGCTGAAATTTTTCAATAAACTGTTGAAGATCGTTTGGTGGAGTAGTTGTCTTTTGCATATTATTCGTTTTTAGATAACAGTTAAAGGACTTACCTTAACATTTGTTTGATTGATTTTTTCAACATCATCGGGTTTTTAACATTTTGATAAGGATGTGCTTGATTACCTGTGATTTATTTAATTATATTCTTTCGATTTTAATTTTTGAAAACCTTATTCTTCTAGACACTGTTGTTTTGTTAAAAATCTAATTTGTTATGAATACGGATCCAAAACACAAAATTCAGAATGATGATCAGGATGATCAGCATAAAGAAACAGGCTATAAGCAAGAGACAAACGAAGACAACGATGTTCAGGAGGGGCTAACAGGCGAGATGGATGAGGATGAAGATGTAGCTGGAGATTTAGCTGGCAATGCAGCCGGAAACCCTGAAGACTAAATTTAATCTTCCACTTTTACAACTTTAGTAGTAAGATAATAAAAGTTAGCTATGGCTATCGGTGCCCTGGCTAGCTTTATTAATCAGGCTCCAGGCAAATAGAGTCCAAATACAAATTACTGTACTAATTCCCAACTCAAAATCTGAAATCTTTTGTGAAACGAATACTGCAGCAGCAGATACCAGAGAAGAAAATAGGAAAAATAGGAAATTTTTCATAATGATCTGATTTAGTTGCTGTTAATTATCGTGAATATAGCAAATTGACTTTTTTTCCCCAAATATTTAATAATATATTTTATTGATAGCCAGTTATTTAGCTACATTTTAGGCTGTTTTTGAGAATTTTCACTGTTGTATCTGAATTTCATCTAAGATCCAAAGCTTTGTCGCAAAAAAAAAAGGTGCACCTGAATATTTTCTGCTGCACCGAATAAATAAGTTTTCGTATTTTTTGATATTAAGATTTATCTATGCGATACAATCTTCCACCGTCAGTTATTGCATATAAACAATTATCGCTACCCTGCGTAATATCCCTAAACCTTTGATTCTCGCTTGCCAGCAATCGCTCTTCGCCAATTACCCTATTATTTTCGATGACTAGACGGACGATATGCGTACCGCTTAGGGCAGCAATGAACAAATTATTTTGCCATTCAGCAATTCTATTGCCAGTATAAAAAACCATACCGCTTGGAGAAATAACTGGATCCCAATAATAGGTGGGTTGTTCCAGGCCATTTTGCTGTTGTATGGCACCGCCAATAGCGGCTCCACTGTATTCTATTCCATAAGTAATTGTTGGCCAGCCGTAATTTCGTCCAGCTTGCAGCCTATTAATTTCATCACCACCACGCGGGCCATGTTCGCTTTGCCAAATTTCTCCGGTAGTCGGATGAAGGGCCAACCCTTGAGGATTTCTATGTCCAATGCTGTACAGCTCTGGCAATGCTGCACTATTAGAAAATGTCGGGTTTGCAGATGCAGGTTGCCCACTAGTATTAATACGGATAATTTTACCAAGTCCTGCAGTTACAGACTGTGCAAGTGGTCTTGTTGCCAGGTCTGACCGTTCACCCGTACTTACAATCAAATTCCCTGTTTTATCGAAAAGGATTCTGCCGCCATAATGAAGAGTTCCATTATAGGCTGGCCCAGCCCGATAAATTACTGTTGCGTTTTCTATTGACAGTTCATTCTGTGCCAAACTTCCTTTTGCAACCGATGTTTGTGTGCCACCGGTAACATTTTCTGAAAATACCCAGTATACCATTCTGTTGCTGGCAAATTGAGGATCGATACATAAACCAAGCAATCCACCTTGCCCAGCTGGATTAACTGCTGGTATACCCGTGATGGGGCCACTAAGCGTACCAGTTGTAGTTGCGATGCGCATTGTTCCAGCCTTTTGGGTTATTAACAATCTGCCGTCAGGAAGTGATGCCACTCCCCAAGGTGCATTCAATCCTGTACTAATAGCCGTACCTTGAAATGCAACTGTTGTCCGCACAGCTCTTACTCTGGTTTGGCCTGCAAAAGCAGGAGAGTAACTGGTATTTGGAGCAGTAGTTTCAACACCTGGCCCATCGCTAATACCAGGGTCAACTTCTTTTAAATTTTCATTTTTCGAGCAACTAGATAAGATCAATAGGAAAAATCCTATAAAAATGGAGTTAATTGTGAATCTCATAGGTATGTATTTAGTTTCCTATTATGATTAACAGAGCAATAACTAATTGGTTTGCAAATATTTAAAAACTCCACTAGCCGGTATATATAGTAAGCTATTTTCACAAAAAAAAGATCAGGCTTGGGGTGTCCTGATCTTTTGCTGTAGGTTGATATCAATTTATACTGCGGTGTATCCACCATCAGTAATAATGTATGCACCTGTTGTAAATGATGATTTATCAGAACTTAAAAATGCAACTAAATCAGCGACTTCCTGAACGGTTCCCAATCTATTAATGGCACTTTTTGCAGCTATCGCTTTTAAGCCTTCTTCATTCAAATTTGCAGTAAGTAAAGGGGTTTCGATATAGCCAGGGCCTACAGCGTTACATCGAATGTTTTTCTGGGCATATTCTACTGCAATATTTTTAGTTAAACCTACTACAGCATGTTTGGAAGCCGTGTAAGCTGGACTATTTGGTGCAGCTACCTGTCCGTGAATGGAAGCGATATTAACAATGGAACCACCTCCATTCTTTTCCATTTGAGCCAGTTGATATTTACAGGCATAAAATACACCATTTAAATTAAGATCAATTACCCGATCCCATTCCTCTGGCTCGTATTCAGCTGTTGGTTTAGCTGGTCCGCCCATGCCTGCATTGTTACACGCAATATCCAGGCGACCATACCTTTGAACGACCTCATCTATCAGCCTTTTGTTTTCTTCAGCTTTGGAAGAATCTGCTTTTACTGCAATTGCTTCGCCGCCAGTGTCTGTAATTAATTTGACTGTTTCAACTGCATGTTCTTCATTGATATCAGCCACCACAACTTTCGCACCTTCTTGTGCATAGGTAATGGCAATTGCTCTGCCAATTCCTGAGCCGGCGCCTGATACCAAAGCCACCTTGTTTTTTAGACTTGCCATATTATTTGTTATTATTATACAGAAGTAACGGTTCTCTAAACTTTATGTTTGTCAGCAGAAAGTGTTTTATAAAACCTAATGGATAAATGATCGAAGGATTTAAGATTTACATCTCACGGTTTAAAAGTATGGAAGTATTTTTCAATTAATAAAACATTAAATGAACGATGTTGTTGTAAATCCATCTACCAATTATAGAATCATAATTTACTATGGAAAATCAAGAAAAAACAGTTGAGGTATTAAATGACCTTATTCAAATTAACAACGACAGAGCAGATGGTTTTGATAAAGCATCGAAAGATTTAAGCGATGAGAACATCGATTTAAAAGCGACTTTTGAGAAACTTTCTTCAGACAGTAGAGACAACGTGACCGAACTTGCAGGTCTTGTGGGTAGGAATAACGAAGATCCAGATACTGGAAACACGATATTAGGTACATTGCACAGAGCTTGGATCGATATCAAAGCAAGTTTTGGTGGTGATGATCGCCATAGCATTTTAGCAGAATGCGAAAGAGGTGAAGATGCAATCAAAAAAGCTTACAGAGATGCACTTCAAGAAAACGAATTGGGCGAAAATGTAAGAACTGTTTTGTTAAAACAACAAGATGGAATTAATATTAGCCATGATGCGATTAAAGCATTAAGAGATGCACATAAAGCATTATAAAATTTAACCTGAAAGCCCGCCGAAAGATCTCCAGCGGGCTTTTTTTTGTCATCTTTTTTGGATGAGGTTTTCTAAGTTTACTCAGCGAACTTGATTCGCTGTAATAACAAAAATCTATCTCTCGTGGTGTCGCGTTCTATTTCTACTTTACTCGGCAAACCAATTCGAAGATATTCTTGTTTTGCCCCTGCTGTTTGTTGCGGCCAATTCACAAGCGTTACCTTGTTGCTTCCTATATTTGGATTACTATTGTGAATAAAATTTGAGAAATAAGCCTGCATTTGTTCCGAAACCTGATAGTCTGCCGGCTTCCATGCATAATTTTTTTGTACTTCTAAATTCCCTAAAGCATACTCAATTTCAGCTGCGTGAAAAGCAGAACCTGTAATAGCTCTATTAATCATTTTCTTAAGCAGCACCTGAAAAACGTTGCCATCTTTAATGGTTTTTGGTGTTAAACCAGGGTGGGGTTGATCAAATAAGTATCGATAAACAGGTGCTGAGCTCTTTGCATGAAGTTCTGCCAACCGCCAGGTACCAAAATTAATAAGCCAATCGCTACCTACTTTTGCACCTGCTATTTTTGCCTCCTTCTTCGTTTTTACTGGATAATATTTTAGTACCTCGGCTGCATCTTCTCCATAAATTTTTCGCACTCTCTTATAAAAGTTTTCTGGTGTCGCCCTTTTTAACCTGTAAAAAGCCAGGGAAGGTACTTCATCAGCATTCCAGCCAACAAGTAACGGAACTTTAGCTTGTTCACCAGCTTCGAAAACCTCCGTTGGGAATTTTGGTAAAAAGTAACCATCAACCGTTGGCTTAAAGCGCCGTGGATCTCCTTTAGATGCAAGCTTCAGCAAAGTTTTTTCATCAATGGATCTCATTTCTTCAATGGAAGTGCTTTTGGTGAAAAGGGCAAAGTCAGTTCCCAGTTTTTCTGATGCTTGTTTTGATCTGATTAGTCTTCTTGAATCGAGTAAAGAACTGCTTTGTGCGATGGCCGCAGAAAATAACCCTTTAGATAACGGCGAGGCCATATGAGCGCTTATAGATTGAGCGCCAACAGATTCGCCACCAATAGTGATGTGTTTCGGATCTCCACCAAAAGCACTAATATTTTCCTTTATCCACTTCAATGCAGCAACCTGATCTAACAAGCCATAATTACCCGATGCACCAAATTGATTCTCTTTACCCAAATCAGGATGCGCTAAAAAGCCAAAAACACCTAATCGGTAATTGATGGAAATATAAATAATACCCTTTTTCGCCATGCTTTCGCCATCATAAGCGGGTTGAGATCCATCTCCATGAATAAATGAGCCGCCATGAATAAACACATAAACCGGATGTGGCTTATCGTCACGTCTTGCAGTGGACCAGATATTAAGATAAAGGCAATCCTCACTCATGGTTTCTGATCGAAACTCGTATAAGATACCAGATTTTTGAACTGGACGGGCACTAAAATCTGTCGCTTTGCGTATGCCAGACCAGTGGGCTAGCCGTTGAGGTGCTTTCCAACGTAATGGCCCAAGGGGTGGCGCAGCATAAGGCACACCTTTAAAAACAAATACATCGTTTTCAATTCTGCCTTGTAATTTTCCTTCATTAACAGTTACATATGCAACAGATGAAGGTGAAGACTGCGCAAAAGATTTATTTAACGTAGTGAAGAAAATGAGCAGGACGATACTTACTTTAAGTATGCAATTGGGCTTGATGGGGATATTCATTTGTATCACAAAGATAGATAAACTCACCATCAGCAATAGCGTAGAAACGCAACAATCTTATTATCAATTTGTAATCATTATCCATCTAAACTTAATCTGCCTCGCAACTCTTGCTCTTCGAAAACCGGTAGGCATAAAACGGCAATTGCACCTTTTGAATCTGCTCCAGATTGCAGCGTAAAGCTTGCACAGTCATTATATTGTTTATTAATCATTTTGATTCTTTCTTTTATAGATGCCAGTCCTAATGATTGTTCTTTTATATCAGCAAATCTCGAAGGTTTTTCTTTGTGATTCAATCCTACTCCATTATCGGCTACCGTAATGCAAATCCCGTTTTCAATCTTTTTAATGTTTACAGATAAATGGCCATCTTTTTTATCACTTTGTATTAACCCATGTAAAATAGCATTCTCTATCAAAGGCTGAATAAGCATAGGTGGGAGGTAAGTTGTTTTTAACTGAATATTCTCATCTACTTCAAAAGCATAAGTAAACGCACCAGCATACCTCATGGCTTCCAATTCGGTATATAACATCAAGGCTTTCCATTCCTTATCTGCCGTGACTAAGCTTTTGGTTGAATTTTCCAATATCAATCTACTTAATGCAGCAAATTTTTGAATTAGGCGGGAAGCTGTTCTTTTATCATTTTCCATGATATAAGACTCTATGGAATTTAATACATTGAAAATAAAATGCGGGTTCATTTGCGAACGAATTGATTTAAGTTCGCTCTCTGAAAGTTGGTATTGGTGCATTAAATTGAGCGCATTTTGTTCGGCTTGTTTTTGTTGTAAGGTGTTTTTATACCTCAACTGCCTAATGCGGTAGATGCTGAAAATAAAAATTATAATAGCTATTGAAGCAATTAATAAAATGACAAAATTTCGTTCTTTTTGGCTGGTTTTTACGTTCGCAAGTACCAATTTTTGCTTATTTATAAATAAACTGTCTTGCTTCTGGCGTAGCTCGTATTTTGCACCCATTTCAGCAATGGCGTTACCAATACTTTCGGTATTGATTTTATCCTTCGTGATATTTTCTAAATTTTTGAAGTAATATGCCTTATCGAATTGTTGTTGTTGGCCATAGACGTAAGCAAAATTGTGGTATAAAACAGCTTTGTTTGCGTCGGTAATGTAAGGTGATAGATATTTCTCTGCCTTTCTTAAATTTTCAATACTCTCATCAAATTTATTCTGTTGCATAAGGCAATCGCCAATATTTGCGTAGGCTGCATATAGACCAATACTATCTTTAGCCAATGCTAAGCCTTTAATGGCTTGTTTGTAATTGGCTAAAGCACTATTATAGTTCTTTTTTAAAGAATAAATATCTGCAGTAAATAGTAATGCCGTATTTTTAGAATTGTTAAATTTCGACGGATCTTGCGTTACTTTGTTAAAGTAAAAAAGTGCACTATCGAGTTTATTTAAGCTTTTGAATGACAGGCCAATATTATTTAAGTTATCAAATAAGTAGGTGCTATCTTTTAGGATTTTGTCAAAATAGAGCTGTTTCTTAAAGTAGCTAATTGCAGTAGGATAACGCTTTGTAAAGCTTAATTCGATGTTGCCTAGCCGACTGAATAAAAACGATAGGGCAGGATAATCTTTTTTGCTTTCACAAAATTTAATCGCTTCACCATAATAAAATATGCTCGAATCTATTTTGCTTAGCGATTCATAATTGTTTCCCAAATGCATGTTAATTCTCTCCGAGTAGTTTTTATCTATTCCTTTAAGTGCTTTGGCTTTAAATAAGAGGTTAATTGCATCTTGATATTTGCCACTTTTGGTATAGAGCCTTGCAGAATCTACCAATAGCTTGTACTTACTTTGGGAAAACCCCAAGAAATGAATTAATAATAAACTGGCAACTAAGCAATATCTCGGGGAAAGCATCGATAGCTAAAGTTTTATCTGATTAGCCTGTTTAAATTCAATCGTAGGGATAGGAGGTGGAGTTGGTTTTGGTTTCACTAGAATTACCTGCTCGCTTATAGGTACACCTTTTAAAAGAAACTTAGTGACAATATTATTCCCCTCGAAGGTGATTCTAATTTCACAATCATTAAAATCTACATCTTTTCCTACTACAAACTGGATTTTTTTTGCCGGATTTAATTTCTCGAATAATTTTGGTTTTGCAGTTTTGCCAGCCACTGAAGATTTGCCGATGTTGGCGTTTTTTTTAGGTGCGTTCATCTGAATTTGGTTAAATTTTGGAGTAAATTATTGTTACATATCTCTGCAAGTTTATACGTATAAAACTGTGCAGATTTATTTATACCTAAATTAGAATAATAAATGTAAAAAGGAATGAATGTTCAATCATTAATTCTAGTATTCCAATCATTTTAAATGCCCTTCTATCAGTAGGTTAGTATTGATGTTCCGATAAAGAAGCTAATTATGCGGTGGTAGGATATTATTTCTATGTTTTATGATGAGGAAATATAGCCCAAGTAAAAAGTGGAATTTAGTTTGCCACTGGCTTAATTAATGAATCAATTAGGATTAAACGATTTTCTACTTAGGTTTTCACATAAATCTCAAATCTCATACTTTTTGCGTTCCATGCTTCCTCCTCGCATAGGTAACTCTATTCAATTTTTTTACTCATTGTAAGCCTGTATTCACTCATAAACACTACGCCTGCAATCATTACCAGAAAATGTGAAGAATATGGGTTATAAATTTACAGAGGAAAGGCATCTAGCGGATCAATCTCGGTCAGATTTATCCGAATATGTTTAACTACCTTTCTATTAAATTTTGTTTCAAGTTGCTTCCAAAAAATAAATACCCGAAATTTAGTAAAAATGATGAATCGATGTTAAGAGCAGCAATTTTAGACGATGAAATTAGAGGAAGCAAATTGCTTGCGCACAAGCTTGATGTTTTTGAAAATGAATTACAGGTGGTTGGCGTATTTAATGATGCTACATTAGCTGTTGATGCTATTGCTAAACTAGATTTAGATGTGCTCTTTTTAGATGTTGAAATGCCAGGAATGAACGGCTTCCAGGTTTTGGGACGCCTGGGCACATTCAACTTTGAAGTAATTTTTACCACTGCTTATGACAGTTACACTTTGGAGGCACTCCGTTTAAGCGCTGTTGATTATTTAATGAAACCTGTAGATGAGGACGAGTTGAAAACGGCCATTAACCGACTTAAGAAAAGAGTATTCGAAAAAGCTTATAGCAAAGTTATTATACCAGAAAAAAAACCTAAGAATAAACTAGCCTTGCCCACTGCCGAGGGGATTTATTTAATCGATAAGGTAAATATAGTGCGGGTTGAGGCTATGAGTAATTATAGTGTTTTTATACTTGCAGATGCCAAAAAAATTGTGGTCTCGAAAACATTGAAAGAATATGAACCTGTTTTGGATGATGCCCAATTTATGAGGGTAAACCGTTCGGTGATTGTTAATTTAGATTACGTGGTAAAATATCGAAAAGGAGATGGAGGGACACTAGAATTATCAGATGGTGCAGAAATAGAGGTCTCGGTTCAAAAAAAGGAAATGTTGATGCAAAAACTGTTTTAAGATTGATCTTCAGCACTGCTAAACACTTTCATGCCATAGAAAACTCTAAGCAAAATAAGATTTACCAACTTGTATCTTTCGATTTTTGTTTACATATGTCAATTTTCTACTCTATAACTAAAACAATTTTGCATATTGGTGGTTTCACACAGTGAATAAGCATTTGCAAACTAATTTTTGACTTAGAATTATATGGGTAAGAAAATATGCCTGCTCGAGGATGATCAGGGTATTAAAGAGATTATTGAATTGATTTTAACTGAAGAGAATTATGAAGTTTTTGGATTTTCGAATGTAAAAGAGTTCATGGCCTTTGATGATAAAGGTTCTCAAGATTTATATTTGTTAGATGTAAAACTTCCTGATGGCAATGGAATTGATGTGTGCGAAATGCTTAAAAAAGATCCGGAAACTAAGAATATTCCCATTATGATGATGAGTGCACATGCTGCGCTTAGCGAAATGAAGAAAAAATGTGGGGCGGAGGATTTTATTTCAAAACCATTCGATATATTTGATCTATTGCAAAGAGTAGGAGGGTTTGTCGGTCAACATAATTAGTCAACCGACAATAAAATTGCTAAGTTAAAGGGTATCAGATCCCATAACTTCCTTTATAATTTTTCAAGTACTTTTTTAGTTCTATACGTGCCTGATGGATGTGGGTCTTCACCGTTCCGATAGGTATCCCTAACTCTTCTGCGATTTCGTGGTATTTATATCCCTCAAAGTAACGTTGGAAAGGAATGCTGTAATTTTGTGGAATACTGGCGAGTGCTTTTTGAATATCACCCATGATAAACTTCCCTTCAGATGCGTTTTTAGAAGCACTTTTTAGTAAATGTGCGCTCGAAATATCTTCTTCTGTCGTAATTAGTTCGTTCCTTTTCTGGTCTTTTCTGTAATTATTGATAAAAGTATTCCGCATGATTACGTATAGCCAACCTTTAATATTGGTGCCTTCGTCAAAATTATGGCAGAATCTAATGCCCTTCATCAGCGTGTCTTGCACCAGATCTTTGGCTTCATCTTCATCTTTGGTAAAACGTATCGCATGCGAATATAGGGATGTAGCGTGCCGATCGGCATTGTGGCTAAATTCTATTTGATCCATATTATAGGGATTTGGTTAAATATCTTTATCAATCACATGATTGATAATTTTCTTTATCAAATATTATAACATGAATGCTAGAACATGGTTTGCAACTTGGTACCAGAAACAGCCGTATTGATATTAATTACGTAATAAATACGGTTAAATTTTGTGGTTAATACAACTGATTCTCTATTTATTGGTTTAAAAGCTGAATTGACGCAAGTAAAAGTAGAAGCAAGGAATGGTAAATACCTGGAACTAACCTGTAGCTGAAAGCTGTTGATGATTATTTTCAATGGCTGTTAAATCGTATCTTTTATATTCGTAAGCTATAGCCGTTTTTCGAAGATCATTTATCTCTGATGATAGAAATATCGACTGGATATTGGTGTTTTCAGAGAGTTGTTTAAGTCTTGCTATAACTTTCTTGTAGTCTTGGTCGTTATTTATTTTGATCATTTGATATATATTGAGTGGCTAATTCCGGATGATAACAAGACATCAGGACAAAAAGTTTTAGATAAATATTAATAAGCAACAGGCTTATAGCATCGAACTTTTTTTATCAATAGGTTTAACTCAGAAACCTTTACGACAGGAGTTTGTTATGGAAAGATGAAAAACAATACTGCAAAAAATATCGCCAGGATCATGTTAGGCACCGGACTGATAATTGCCGGCGTTGGTCATTTTACTTTTGCCAGGAAAGAATTTCAGGCACAAGTACCAGATTGGGTTCCGCTGAAAAAGGATGACACTGTTATTTATTCGGGCTTAGTTGAAATTGCAATGGGAACCGCACTGGTTTTTGCTCCAGTAAAATACAGAAGTACAGTTGGCATTTTAGCTGCCTCGTTATTTGTTGCAGTTTTCCCCGGTAATGTTTCTCAATACTTAAACAAACGTGATGGCTTTGGTTTGGATACTGATCAAAAACGGTTGATGCGATTATTTTTTCAACCTGTACTTATTTTTTGGGCAATAAAAAGTACAAAACAAAAGCGGTTAGCGGCTTTGTAATGTCGATGAATATTTTTATTTTCAATCTTATTTTGAAAATAAAACTCACGCTCCATGTTTAAAGACATTTTCTCTTTTTACGGTCGAATTCGCCGTACCGAATACTGCATTACTTTTCTTGCCTATTGGCTTTGTCTTTTTATCATTAGTGCTCTGGCTGAAAGCCCAGGAATGGAATGGGCAGGTATATTTGTTCTTTTGCCGGTTTTTATTTTAATCTCGCAGGGAGCGAAAACATGTCATGATTTAGGAAGTTCTGGTTGGTATTTGCTTATCCCATTTTATATTTTCGTAATGCTGTTTGGTGCTGGTAATTACGGCGCTAACGAATACGGCGACAACCCCAAAGGTGAAGGCAATGAACCCAATGTAGATCCTTTTGGTTATGATGTTAAAACAGGAACCTTTGCCGAACAGCAAACCACTCCAGATCATTTTCTTTCTAAAAGTGATGATTCATTTACCAGCTAAAGGCGAAGCCGTTCAAACAATGAACCGTTTTCCTCGTTTTACTTCTGTAATAACTTAACATGAAACACTACGACGTCATTATCATTGGAGCCGGACAGGCGGGGATTCCGCTTGCTAAAAAATTAGCAAATGCAGGGATGAAAACAGCGCTTGTTGAGAAAAGAATTGTGGGTGGTACCTGTATTAACGACGGTTGTACACCAACCAAAACAATGATTGCCTCAGCCCGGGCAGCATTCCAAGCCAAAAATGCCGGAAAACTTGGTGTTGTAATTGGAGACATTAAAGTTGATCTTAAAGAAATCAAAAAGCGGAAAGATGGAATTGTAAAATTATTTCAAGAGTCGGCTCAAAAAGGAATTGAATCAACTAAGGGCTTGAAGCTATATATGGGAGCCGCTACTTTCACAGGGAAAAAGGAACTCAAAGTGGAAATGAATGATGGAGGAAGCGAAAACTTATCAGCAGATTTAATTTTCATCAATACCGGTGCGAGTACGGTAATTCCAGATATTAAAGGTTTGAATGAAGTGGAATATCTCACTTCAACTTCTATACTAGATTTAACTGAAATTCCAGAGCATCTTGTTATCATTGGTGGCAATTATATTGGTTTGGAGTTTGGCCAAATGTTTAGCCGCTTTGGCAGCAAAGTAACTATTCTCGAAAAATCATCCCATGTTTTAGCAAGAGAAGATCATGATGTTTCTGATGAACTTTGCAAAGTTTTAGGGAACGAAGATATTAAGTTCTTGACCTCAGTAGAAGTGTCTGAAATTAAGAAAGTGAAAAGTGGGTTAACAATTGATCTGAAGCAAAAATCAGAAAATAAAACCATCAATTGTACTCATTTACTGGTTGCGGCTGGTAGAAAACCGCAAACCGAGAATCTGGGGCTAAACTATTGTGGGGTAAAAACCAATGAGAAAGGTCACGTGATCGTGAATACGAAGTTAGAGACTAATGTTAAAGGTATTTATGCTTTGGGCGATGTTAACGGCGGTCCGGCATTTACACATATTGCTTATAACGACCATGTAATTATTTACCAAAATCTGGTAAAAAATGAAAACCTTTCTACAAAGGGGCGTCCGGTTCCATACTGCATGTTTACTGATCCGCAACTCGCAAGGATAGGAATTTCGGAAAACGAAGCAAAGGAGCGAGGTTTAAATTACAAAGTTGCCGTGTTGCCAATGGCTAATGTTGCCCGAGGTATTGAAACCGGAGAAACATTTGGTTTGATGAAAGCCGTAGTTGACGCTAAAACCAAGAAAATTTTAGGAGCTACAGTAATTGCTGCGGATGGGGGCGAAATTATGTCGGTTTTGCAAATGGCTATGCAAGGTGGTATTACCTATGATAAAATTCGATATGGCATTTTTGCTCACCCAACTTATACAGAATCATTGAACAATCTTTTCATGAAATTGGATGATTAGCGTTAATGGAATAAGTAAAAGTTTTGGCGGCAATGAAGCCGTTAAAAAGATTTCTTTTGACGTATTGCCAGGAGAAAGCTTGATTCTTCTGGGCACAAGTGGCTGTGGTAAAACAACTACCCTTAAAATGATTAACCGACTGATTGCACCAGATTCGGGACAGATAAACATTAACGGCAAAAATATTGCGGGAGAAAAGCCAGAGATTTTGCGTCGAAGCATTGGTTATGTGTTGCAGAATAATGGCTTATTTCCACATTACACGGTGGCAGAAAACATTGCCATTGTACCCAAGCTTCTGGGCTGGGATAATAAAAAAACGATATTAAGAACTCAGGAAATTTTAGAAAAGCTCCATCTATCAGAACAGTATTTATCTATGTTTCCAAATGCATTAAGTGGTGGACAACAACAACGCGTTGGCTTAGCCAGGGCATTAGTAACCGATCCATCTATTTTATTGATGGATGAACCCTTTGGCGCTCTGGATAATGTAACCCGAACCAGCATCAGAAAAGAATTTAAGGCTTTAGAAGAACTTAAACGGAAAACAATGGTGATGGTGACGCATGATATTCACGAAGCTTTTGAACTTGCAGACCGCATTTGTTTGATGGATAAAGGAAAAATTATCCAGATTGGAACACCAAAAGAATTGCTTTTTAAGCCCGTAAATAAGTTTGCAAAGGATTTTTTGGCAGGCGAAAAGTTATCATTAGCTTTTAAAGTTGTTTCATTAGATGATTTATGGGATTTTTTACCATCATCTGAGACACGAACACCCAACGCTATGCCATCTACCGAAAGCGTATGGGATACAATGGAAAAGCTGCAAATGCAAAATAGTATTGAGGTTAAAAATCAATCTGGTAGTTATAAAAATATTGAATTCGATAAATTAACCGCGGCATTTAGTTTATACCAAAAAAGGAATCGTCATGAATGAGAACCAGCAAAGCCTGTGGCAATTCATGGCAGAACAGTCAGATAAGCTGTTCAATCAAACCCTCCAACATTTAGGTTTAACATTTATTTCACTATTTTTTGCGGTTTTGGTTGGTTTGCCTTTGGGCATTTTAATAGCCAGAAAGCGCAAGTTATCAGGATCGGTTTTGGCTTTTGCAGGTGTTTTGCAAACTATTCCGAGCATTGCACTATTGGGATTTATGATTCCATTATTAGGAATTGGTGCGAAACCCGCGATTGTGGCGTTGCTCATTTATGCGCTTTTGCCCATTATCCGAAACACTTATACGGGCATTGTTGGCATAGATGCTAATGTACGCGAGGCGGCGAAGGCGATGGGAATGAGTGCAAAGCAAATTCTTTTCAAAGTAGAGCTTCCGCTAGCCATGCCTGTAATTTTAGCTGGAATACGAACCGCTACCGTCATCAATGTGGGGGTCGCAACGCTGGCATCCTACATCGCTGCGGGTGGTTTGGGTGAATTTATTTTCGGGGGAATATCATTGAACAATACCAACATGATTCTCGCTGGTGCAATCCCGGCAGCAGTGTTGGCCATTTTATTAGATGCTTTACTGGCGCTCCTTCAAAACCTCAATATCAAGAAACTAAAGCGGGTATTGATCATTCTTCCTATTGTGATTTTAATTTTGGGTGGCTTTTATTTGCTGCCGAAAGCTTACGGAAGTTCGCTGACTGCTGGTTTTACGCCAGAGTTTATGGGTAGGCAAGATGGCGATTTAGGGTTGAAATCCGTTTACGGTTTAAAAATCCATACGATTGTAATTAGTGATGCGGTAATGTACAAAGCTGCTTTTGAGAAGGAATTGGATGTAATTAGCGGATATTCTACCGATGGAAGATTGAAGGCATTCGACCTAATCATCTTAAAGGATGACAAAGGTATTTTTCCACCTTATTATGCAGCACCAATTGTTAGAACATCTTCCCTAAAAAAGTTTCCTGAATTAGAAAAAACACTAAATCTTCTTGAAGGCAAAATTAACGATTCTATAATGACTGATCTTAATTACAAAACGGATCAGCTACACCAAAGTCCTGAGCGGGTTGCAAAGGAGTTTCTGGAAAGTCAGAAGTTGTATAAGTCGGCGCTAAATGGTAAGGGAGAAACGGTACGCATTGGTTCTAAAATTTTCGGCGAACAGTACATTTTAGCAGAAATGTATAAAATGCTTATTCAGGGAAATACCAATTATCAGGTGGCTACTAAAACGGGTTTGGGCGGCACAAAAATTTGCTTCGATGCATTGGTTAACGATCAGATAGATTTTTATCCTGAATATACAGGAACCGGATTGTTGGTTTTGCTACAACCAGATGCAGATTTTGCAAGGAAAATTGCTCATGATAAAGATGAAACCTACAACTACGTTAAAGATGAATTCATCAAGAAATTCGGAATTAAATGGTTAACTCCAATTGGTTTTAATAATTCTTATGCTTTAATGATGCGCCGAAAACAATCAAAAGAACTTGGTGTTTATTCTATCACAGATCTGAAGCAATATCTAGACAACAACAAATGAATTTAAGCGAAGAATACTTGCTAATTAGAAAGCATTCTGAAGAAATATGTGAGCCTCTGCAAACGGAGGATTATGTAGTTCAACCGATAGTTGACGTTAGCCCTCCAAAATGGCATTTGGGCCATACCACCTGGTTTTTCGAAACCTTTATTTTGAAACCCTTTTCGCCAGAATACCAAGAGTTTAATCCAGACTATAACTACGTTTTTAACAGCTATTATGAAACCGTTGGTGCAAGGGTAATCCGTACCGATCGTGGTAATTTAAGCCGGCCAAGTGTGAATGAAGTTTATCAATATCGTGCTTATGTAGATGAAGCCATGGCTAAATTACTTTCTTGCCCTGTAGATGAGAAGTTAACAGAATTGCTGCATTTGGGTTTCAATCATGAGCAACAACATCAGGAACTCCTGCTAACCGATATCAAATATATTTTAGGTAATAATCCGTTGTTTCCAGTGTACGATATAAATTGGAAAGATAAAAGCTTACCGGCATCTGAAACACAAATGATAGCTATTGCGGAAGGCGTTTATGAAGTTGGATACAGCGGTAATGGCTTTTGCTTTGATAATGAACTATCGAGACACAAAGTATATCTTCAGAATTTCGCCATAAGTACCGCTTTGGTAACGAACGGAGAATATTTGGATTTTATTGAAGCCGGTGGTTATAAAAATTTTAGCCTGTGGCATTCAGAAGGTTGGGATTGGGTAAACAACAATCAAATTGTAGCACCCATGTACTGGAGCAAGATGGATGATGCCTGGTTTAACTACACGCTTAATGGTTTGCAATCGATCGACCTTAAAGCGCCCGCAACGCATGTAAGTTATTATGAGGCTTATGCCTTTGCCAGTTGGAAGGGTTTGCGTTTGCCTACTGAATTTGAGTGGGAAATAGCAGCACAGCAATTGAATTGGGGTTCAAGATGGGAGTGGACTGAAAGTGCTTATTTGCCGTATCCAGGTTTTAGTAAAGCGCCAGGTGCGCTCGGAGAATATAATGGCAAATTTATGGTAAACCAAAAAGTGCTTCGTGGTGCATCGGTTGCCACACCTCTAGGACATGAACGCAGCACTTACCGCAATTTTTTTCATCCACATTTAAGGTGGCAATTTACAGGCATAAGATTAGCAAAGTAACCTATGGATTCTATTATTACCAATCAGATTGCGTCAGTTGGTACATCATTTTTAACTGATGTTTTACAAGGATTGCAAAGTAAACCTAAGTTTTTAAGCTCAAAATATTTCTATGATGAAAAAGGCGATCGCATATTTCAACAAATCATGGATATGGATGAATACTACCTTACTGATGCAGAGATGGAGATTATGGAGCAACAATCTTCAGAATTAGCAAGATTTATTGCTGTTGATGATCAACCTTTTGATTTGATTGAGCTTGGCGCCGGCGATGCGACAAAATCTATTCATCTCTTAAATGCCTTGTTAAAACAACAGCTTAACTTTACCTATTTTCCTATTGATATTTCAACGCATGTAATCAACGATCTGGAAGAAAATCTACCTAAAAAACTTCCTCAGTTGAAAATGGAGGGACTTAATGGCGATTACTTCAAAATGCTTAAAAAAGCAAAGGAGATTTCTAGTCGCCGGAAAGTGGTTTTATTTATGGGAGCCAATATCGGTAATATGAACTTGAAGGATGCCGAACAGTTTTGCTGTGATTTACGGAGTGAGCTTTCCCCAAATGATTTACTGATTATCGGATTTGATTTAAAGAAAAATCCGAAACAGATTTTGGCAGCCTATAATGATCCTGCGGGGATTACCCGCTCATTCAATTTGAATCTTCTGGATCGGATAAACAATGAATTAGATGGTGATTTCGATGTTTCAAAGTTCGATCATTACGCATCATACGATCCTGAAACCGGAGCTTGCAAAAGTTATTTAATCAGTTTGCAAGAGCAGTGGGTAAATGTAGGCGATGAAATTATTCACTTCGAAGCAAATGAATTTATCTACATGGAGATCTCACAAAAATATTCTCTTGAAGATGTAGATGCGTTGGCTAAAAAATCTGGCTTCAATCCGATACATCGATTTTTCGATCATCAGAAATATTTTACAGATGCCGTTTGGAAAGTCGATTAACTTTTGCCATCAAGCACATCAAGCAGTTTCTGTAAATCATCCTCAGTATTATAAAAATGGAACGAAAATCTCGTTCCAGCGCCCCTTGCTGAACATATAATGTTAGCTTCAGCCAGTTTTTGCACCAATTTTTCTTCCAAAGGTAGGCTGATAATGGTTGATTGGCTTTCTCTCTCTGTGATCCAAACTGGGAGTAAACCTTTATTGTGAAATTCTAATCTCGCCTTTTGGCAAAGGAATTGGTTGCTTTTTTCGATGTGCTCAAACCCGGTAGATTGTAAGAAATTAAGGCTATGATAAAGCGAGCCGAAATTTAAGGTATCTAAATGGCCAGGTTCAAAACACATATCCAAATGACTTTTTCCAATTAAAAATGGCGCTGTTGGAAGTTTTTTATGCACTCGATCTTGATAGAGTTCGCCAATTAATTGTTCTGATAACAAAATGAATCCATTTCCAAATCCAGAAAGTAACCATTTATAGCCACTCGAAATGAGTGCATCTAAGCCTGATTGTTTAAAGTTAAATGGCGTTGTGCCACAAAACTGGGTTCCATCGGCCATCAACAAAATCTGCGGATAGGTTTGCTTGATTTTCTTGATGAAATCTTCTGATAATTTATAACCGCTAATATATTGCACCATACTGAATGCAAAAGCTGTCGGTTTAAAATCTTCAATTGCTTTAATAATATTCTCCTCCAGGTTTACATCAATATCAACTTCTGTAAATTCAAAGCCTAGAGTTTTTACCGGATAGGCAAGGGAAGGATAATCTTCTTTTAAAAGCAAAAATCGATGGTTTTCATCGAGTCCATTCAGCAAGGTATTAAATCCAAAAGAAAAGTTTGGGGTTAAAAAGATATTTTCTGCCTGGTAAATTTCCGCGACTTTCTTTCTTAAATCTTCGATTATCGTAGCCTGGTTTACCCTAAAATTGCTTCCTTCATTAAGGTACTCAACATCGTGTTTGTTGCGCCATTCTAATAGCGGTTTACTTAAAATGCCAGAGTACGCAGTATTTAGGTAGGTGCTGTGATTTAAAACCGGAAATAGATCTTGAAAGTTCATCATCAAAAGTAATAGAAAATAACTACCCAAACCATAAGCTTTCTATTTTGTTAATTCTTTACTATACCCTTAACCAAATGGAAAATAATACTTCAATTTTACTTAACGAACTTAAAAAATTATTGGGTGGCGGAGGAGCGCATGTAGGTTTGAAAGAAGCACTTGCAGATTTAACGATTGAGCAGGTTTCAAAAAAGCCTGATTTCCTACCTTACAGCATCTGGCAATTGGCAGAACATATTCGTATAGCCCAATGGGATATGCTTGAATTTAGTAAAGATGGCAATCATCAGTCTCCGAAATGGCCGGAGCAGTATTGGCCGAAAGAGGTTGCTCCAGAAAGCGAAGAAGCCTGGAATAAAACCATCGCCAGTATAGAAACTGACCTAAAAGAGTTTATCTCATTGATGAAATCGAAAGATCTTTATCTCCAAATTCCGCATGGGCAGGGACAAACACTGCTTCGCGAAGCGCTGCAAATTGCCGATCACAATGCTTATCACACTGCGGAAATAGTATTAATAAGAAGATTAATCGGTGCCTGGAAGAGTTAACTGATACAAGCGCCCCAAATATTGTTTCACTAATTTTTATATCATGATGTTACAAACAAGCAAAGCATTTAGTTCATTCTCTGTAAAGGACATTGAAGAGGCAAAAGCATTTTATGAATCAATTGGTTTGAAAACCAAAGTGGGAGAGATGGGCATTTTGGAGTTGGCACTGGAAGGGAGTGAAAACATCATGCTCTACCCGAAAGATAATCATGAACCGGCAACTTTTACGGTATTAAACTTTCCTGTAAACAATATTGAGGAAGCTGTGGATGAGCTGATTTCCAAAGGAATAAAATTCGAACAATACGATTCAGAATATCTTAAAACTGATGAGAAAGGTATCTCGAGAGGCGAGCAAGGGCCGAAGATTGCCTGGTTTAAAGATCCATCCGGAAATATTCTATCGGTTTTTGAAGGGTAAAATTGAATTCATCAATCAGCTCCTTTCAGCTGATTGATGAATTTTTAATTAAGCCAATAGTCCAAAACATTGGTAGGCAATTTCGTATTCTTCATTGGTTGGAATCACCAGAATTTTTACTCTGGATTCATCTGTACTTACATCTGCAATTCCGCCCGAATAGTTTAAGTTACTTTCGGCATCCATTTCGATACCGAGATAATTTAGCTCATCGCAAACCGAAGCACGCATTAATTTGTCGTTTTCTCCAACACCGGCTGTAAATACTATAGCATCAAGGCCATTCAAAATTGCTGCATAAGCACCAATAAATTTTTTAATTCTGTAAGCATAAAGCTGGAGTGCTAAAATTGCACCATCACTACCTTCAGCAGCCAGCTTTCCAATGTCACGCATATCGCTCGAACCGCCTACGCCTAACAATCCCGACTGTTTATTAAACAATGTACTCAACTGATCGAGGCTATAACCCGCATGCTCTATTAAATGAAAGATCACCGAAGGGTCGATATCGCCGGAACGCGTACCCATCATTAATCCACTTAAAGGGCCAAAACCCATACTGGTATCTATCGATTTTCCATTTTCAACGGCAGTCATGCTGCAGCCATTTCCCAGATGGATAGTGATGATTTTTGAATCTTTTTTATCCAGCCATTTAATCGCTTGCTCACTCACATACTTGTGGCTGGTTCCATGGAATCCATATACACGAATTCCATGTTCCTTGTAGTACCGATTTGGAATAGCGTACCTAAATGCTTCCTGTGGAATGGTTTGGTGAAAAGCGGTATCAAAAACCGCAATTTGTTTAGCCTTTTTAAATGTTTGTTCGGCAACTTCTATGCATTTCAAATTAACAGGATTATGGAGTGGGGCCAGAGAAAAAAGCTTTCTAATCTGCGCCTTCACTTCTTCCGTTATCAAAGTAGGTCCCGAAAAGTGTTCACCTCCATGCACCACACGGTGGCCAACGGCAGCAATATCATCCGGACTAGCAATAACCGCTCGTTCGCCCTCGCTTAGCAAAGTTAAAACTTGATTCAAACCTTCGCCGTGATCGATTATGAAACCATTTTTTTCGGTTACAAATTTCTCTCCGCCTGCGTAAACCGTATGTTTAATGTAAGAGCCTTCAATGCCAATGCGTTCAACCAATCCGCTACAAATTGGCGCTTGTTCAGGCATTTTAAAAAGTTGATACTTTAGGGAACTGCTCCCAGAATTTATGACTAAAATATTCATGTTATTTTTTTATAGGTCTTGACATTGTATCGCGGTAATCACTACCGTATTAAAAATATCATCAACAGTACAACCCCGACTAAGGTCGTTAATAGGTTTATTTAATCCCTGCAACATTGGGCCAATGGCTAATGCGCCAGTTTCGCGTTGTACAGCTTTGTATGTGTTGTTCCCTGTATTTAAATCTGGGAAAATCAAAACACTTGCCCGGCCCGCAACTTCCGAATTCGGCATTTTTTGCTTACCAACTATAGGATCTACAGCAGCATCATATTGGATCGGTCCTTCGATTTTAAGCTCAGGATATCTTTCCCTAACAATTGCGGTAGCTTCCCTCACGCGTTCTACATCTTCACCTTCTCCTGAGGTACCGGATGAATAAGATAACATAGCAATTCTTGGTTCAATGCCAAATTTGGCACTACTTTCTGCTGATGAAATAGCGATTTCTGCAAGTTGTTGTGCGGTTGGATTGGGGTTTACAGCGCAATCCCCAAAGATGGCTACCCGTTCGGGTAAACACATAAAAAATATCGATGACACAACGGAAACGCCTGGTCTGGTTTTTACAAACTGTAATGCCGGGCGGATGGTATGTTGAGTGGTGTGCACTGCGCCAGAAACCATTCCATCGGCATCGCCCTTGTAAACCATCATCGTGCCAAAATAAGAAACATCTGTCATCATATCCCGAGCCATTTCCAGATTTACATTTTTGGCCTTTCTTAACTCGTGCAAAGTTTCTACATAAGAATCATAGTGCTCGGAAAGCGCAGGATTATGGATATGAATGGTATTCAGGTCTAGGTTTAAGCCAAGTCGTTTGATAGAATTACTAATCTCCAATGGATCGCCCAACAACGTAATGTCAACAATATCCTGGGCAATCAATTTCTCAACTGCTTTCAAAATTCGCTCATCATTTCCTTCGGGAAGAACAATGTGTTTCTTTTCTCTTTTGGCCCATTTTACCAGTTGATATTGAAACATGTGCGGGGTGATGCCCTGATAACTGAATGTGATAATTTTATCATCAAGCGCTTTTAAATCGACATGTTTTTCAAAAATATCTATGGCTAACTCAATTTTTTTCTTGTTATCTATCGTGATTTTAGAATGAATTGAACCAATAGTTGTAGTGGTTTCAAATGTCCCCTTTTGAACTGCAATAATGGGGATAATGGTTTGCAAACCTTCAATCAGCTTAATCATTGGTTCATCGGGCAAACTTCCGGCAGTAAGTACAATTCCGGCAATTTTAGGGTAGTTGGCGGATAAGTTGGCTTGCAACGATCCGATGATAATATCGCCCCGGTCACCAGGGGTTACAATGAGCAGATTATCTTTAATGTGCCTCAAAAAGTTTGGCAGCATCATCGCACCGGTTACAAAATTATCAACCTGATTATCTAGCAAATCGGCACCGAATAAAATATCAGCATCAAGCGCAGCCGCAATTTCTTTCATAGTTGGGCTTTGCAAACCACTTTCGATGGGAATTACGGCTATTAATAATTCTGGCGGTAATTGATTGGTTAAGGCCTGTTTAATACGTTCTGCTTCTTCAGGGTTGACCATATTGGCCACCACACCCAAAACCTGCACATCTCTTAACAAAAAGTTGCGGTAAATATTGATGGCACTTTTAAATAACTGACTTGCCGTTTTTCCCTTTCCTGATACCACGATCAAAACCGGAGCGCCCAGGTTTTTGGCCATTAAAGCATTCGATTCAAATTCAAAGGCGCTGCCTTCGCCTAAAAAATCGCTTCCTTCAATTACAGTGAAATCATAATTATCTTCTAATTTTTTATATTTACTGATGATCGTATTGATAATTGTGCCGCTATCTTCAGCCTGGTGAAGCATATCTTGTCGGGTAAAGGCAAAAGCATCTTCGTAACGAATCGGTAATGCGAAGTAATCAAGCATTGCTTCTACGTGTTCGTCTTTTTGATTTGGATCTTCTTGAGCAATGATTGGCTTAAAATAACCTACTTTTTGGGTTTTAGCCAGCAGCATGTTTATCATGCCAAATGCAATCACTGATTTTCCGGTATAAGGCTCTGCAGATGCTATAAAGATGTTCTTCGTCATAAAAAAAGGATAAGGCTGATTAGAATAACTAACTTTTGCCAATATAGTTGGAAATTTTTTAAATCTATATTAAAAAAGTAGCCGACCTAATTGCAGCTGAAAATTTGAAATTAAAAAGGCTAACAAAAAGATATTGATATATTGGTAAAATGAAACCTACAATCACCATTGAATATTGCCCGAAATGCGGATGGATGTTGCGATCGGCCTATATGGCGCAAGAAATTTTGAACACTTTTACAGATGAAATTAGGGGCGTAATGCTAATTCCAAGCGAAACCGGTGGTAAATTTACCATCACTATTGATAGCCAAGTCATTTTTGATCGAAGCGTAATGGAACGTTTCCCTGAAATCAAGGAGCTTAAAAAATTAGTTCGAGATCATGTAAGTCCGCATAAGGATTTAGGACATACCGATCGTAAATAATTGCTAAGCATTCGATTCGATAATCAATTTAAGGGTCTTAAGCCTATAAATAAGCGGCTGATTTACTTTGGATGTGAGGTTGGCCTTTAACGGCTGGAAATGACTTTGCAAAAAATGATCGTAATCTGTAATCTCTGTTGCTTGGTTCAAAAAAATAGGCACAGGTTGTTTTCCTGCTTTTGTAAAAAAATCTTCTAGCTCCTGAAGCTCCTGCATTGTCATGCCACTAAGTTACAAATGAAAATTTAATAGATTTCAATATCACTGGTTCATTTTATTATTTAGCTATCACTCAATACCTTTTATTTTACGGCCATGTTTTCAAAAGCTATCATATGGCCTCAAAACGCCGTTAATAAAATAAACAAAACCATATCGCATTATTTTGTGTTCATGAATTGCTTTTGATGCCTAATTAATACACCACCAAATGAAGGAGATAAGTACTGAATTATTTTATAAAATTGGGGAAAGTGCTAATGATGGATACTTCATCTACAATTTGCAAACTGAAGATTTTATTTACATTAATACTGCATTGGCCCATATTTGGGAAGTCGATAAAGAATTTCTGCTGCAGAAACCAAAATTATTTCTAGGCAAAGTTTACAGTGATGATGTAGAACATGTTATTTCCTGTTACGAAGAATGTTTGGAAGACATGGAACCTAAGAAATATGAATTTCGACTAGGTTTTGAAAATTCCAGAGAGAAATATGTAAAAGTGAGTTTATATCCAATTAAAAATGAGGAAATAATCATTTGTGGAATAGCCGAAGATATCACTGTAGAACGTCATAACAAGTTGCTTGTCGATCAAATCAATTATAGGAAAAATATTACACTAGAAGTTTTATCACATGATTTAAAGGAACCTCTTGGCATGATGAAGTTAACCGCATCATCAATGGAGAAAGATGTAGCCAAAATTGGTGATAAAAATCTTCAAAAGTCATTAAGCTTTATCGTAGATATGTGTGATCGGAATACGCGATTAGTGCGGAGCGTTATCAATCACGAATTTATAAAGAGCAACATCATAGAAATTAATAAAGACAGGTTGGAATTGGTGTGGGAGCTAAAAGATGCCCTACGTTACTATAGACGATCAAGGTTGAGCAATGTTCGCAATTTTAAGTTCAGCAGCAATCAGGATAAAATTTACCTATCGATTGATGGAATGAAATTTCTGCAAGTGATCAATAATTTAATTTCAAATTCGATAAAGTTTACTGATGAAAATGGCACCATTGGCGTAACCGTAAATGATGTAGGGAATGCAGTAGTGATTTCTGTTTATGATAATGGCAGGGGAATACCTGAAGACATGAGGGCAGATTTGTTTGAAAGGGCAGAGCAAGGATTTCGAGCTGGCTTAGTTGGCCGGGATTCTGGTGGCTTAGGAATGGGCATTATTTACAATATTGTAAAGTTGCACAACGGACGAATTTGGTTCGAGACTGAAACGGGAAAAGGGACCACTTTTTTTGTAGAATTACCTAAATAAATACTTGAATCGCTGCTTTTCGAGCCATATTCGCTACTAAGCGAAATGCCCCATTTTCTGAATCAATTTCCTTCATTTATATTTGATTTATGATCAAAATAATCCTGGTAGATGACCATCACTTGATGCGTGAGTCGCTTACCGCACTTATGGATAAATACGAATCGGTTGAAGTTGTAGCCGATGTTGCCAATGGAAGAGAACTACTTAATTTAATTGATACTGGCATTCAGGCTGATATCATTTTATCGGACGTAATGATGCCCGAAATGGACGGTATCGAAATGATTCCGCTGGTAAAAAAGAAATCTAAAAACCTAAAAATTGTATTGCTTAGTGTTCTGGAGGATGAAAAATATCCTTCTAACGCTTTTTTAGCTGGAGCGAACGGCTATTTATTAAAAAGTGTAGGCGCCGATGAATTGATGTTTTGCCTTCAACATGTAATGAAAGGGCATAAATATATCTCGTCTAGTTTATGTATTTCTATATTGGAAAGATATAATAGTCAGCTAGTTATGTTATCTCCTGAACAAAACCATCGTCTTCAGTTTTCAGAAAGGGAATTAAGTGTTTTAAAGTTGATAGGAGAGGGAATGACCAATCAGGAAATGGCTGATAAACTCTTTCTAAGTAGAAGAACAGTTGAAGGTTTAAGGCAAGCGTTAATTGATAGAACAGGTTGCAAAAATACGGCAGCTTTAGTACGTTTTTCTATTCTGAATGGCTACGCTATCTAATCAAAAGGCCAAATTTTGGAGCGAAAATTTGGCCTTTTTTAAAATGAGTATATTATCGCGTACTAATACTTTTAGGGGTTAGTCTGTTAGCCCTTTATCAAATCAAACGTTTATTGGTTTTGAGTGAATTTTTTAGCTGTAGCAATTACTTCATCAATTTCAAATGGCTTATAAATTATACCATCTGCTTTAGATTGGATCGTATCGATTTGATTGGGCGACATCGCAGAAATTAATATGATGGGTAACTTTTTAGCGCCTAACCGATCTTTAATTTTATTGCATAATAATCTCCCGTCATCATCACCTAAATGAATATCTAAAAAGAGAATATGAGGATTGAAGGTATTTATGATTTCGAAAATGTTCAATGCTGAATAAATGCATTTAGTTTGGTAACCTTCTTGTTCTAAAATCATGCAGAGCACATCTCCATTAGAGGGGTCATCATCCAATACTAAAATTCGATTGTGCATAAACTTAACTGGTTAAAACGATAAAGTTAACCATTCACAGTTCAAACGAACCCGAATAAATACGTTAAAAATTACGTTTAATAGGTCTTTAATGGCGTTCTAATGAGCAAAAGCCTTTGTAAAAAAGTTGTGGAGATGTAGTGTTTTCTAGGTAAAGCGGGATAGATTTGCTATTTTAAGACAATCAAATTCTTAATTATGGAAAGAAATTTAGAGTACATTAAAATTCCTAATTTCCTCGATCGTATTAGGAACGAATGGCCAGGAATGATTGATCGTTTCGAGTTTAAAACACCAACAGTGATTTACGTTCACTTGAAAGAAGGCATCTCAAGTATAGACTTTTTGGGGCGACTATCAAAGAAGGTAGAAAGAATGATCGATTTTTCTATTCCAATCATTTTATACCACGTAGAACGCGACGGAATGAGTCTTCGATCTCATCCTATTAATTGGTATTCCACTATCGAAAAGGCATAGCGAATAGACAGCTCCTTCAGTTAAATTTATATTCAATAAAAATGAAACTGGAGTTAAAATGCTCCCGAAATTTCCTTGGCATTACCTCAATGCCCAGTTAAGCTGGGCATCACTTAGTAACTATTTCTTCTATCATAGAGAAATCGAATTGATGATATTTCTTCAGTATCTAGTCTATTTTACTGATCGATTTTTCGGCAAGCTAGCCTGGTAAATTATGGCTGCCGTCAATATAGAGGTTAGAAAAAATCCTTCCACAATATTTGCTTTTTTGCTTTTTTTCAAGCCTTGGTAGAAGCGATAAACCGCTATTCCACCTAAACCAGCCAGCTCGAAAGTTAGCGGACTGGAAAATGCCTTTTCAGGCGAATGTGATAGCGTTTTATTAATGCTTGAGTCAGCTAAATTTACACTTTTCGCTATTCTTTTTTCTATTGTTGGTCGCGGCAAATAAATTCCTAAACCCATGCCTATTGCACTAAGACCATCAATAAGGAGATTGTAGGGTTTGTGTGTATTGCGTTTTGTCATCATTATTAACTTAGTATTAAAATAATATTAGAATATTTTTCTGTTTGTAAAACATTCTCTGGTTTTAATTGTCTTTGATCTACTATCCCTATAATTTATTCTTGATTTAACATGGAACAAGCAGAAGACCTGATCAAATGGAATTTAGCTCCAAAGCTAGTTTCTATTGTATTTTAGCAGCATTTGTATTGGCAATAATTTTCTCCGTTATTCAGCCTGCTTTGAAAAAAGGCTTTCCAGAAATGAGCATGATTTTTAAAAATCGTTAAGGAGTATTTTATTGCCTTGGGTCATTTCCTTGACCAATTTTCTGCGCTCTTAGCTCTTTCTCAAGTTTCTTACTTTGTCCATATGTAACTTCCCACTTAGGTTTAGTAAGTGTAGCGAAGGCCGCGATATCTGCATCTTTGGCAGTTGTTGCCTGTCCAAAACGATCTATTGTCTTTTGATATTCTTCAATAACCGACTGAAGAAAATATTCATTTCTATCTTCCTTTTCATAAGTCTCTAGTTTTTTTACATTTTGAATTGGGGTTTGAGGCAGCGTTTGTGGCAATTGATAGCCTTTCTTCTTCGCTAAATTTTCCAATGAAACCTGATAGGCTTTATGATCGGAAACTAGTTTTTTTGCCAATGAAATTAGATCACTTTTCGCTCCCAGTTGAATAATCTTATTTGCGAATTCGATTGTTGTTAAATTACTTAGTGCAACATTCTTTAAAAACTTTGTATCGGTACTGTCTAACGTGATTGATTTGCTAATCTGGCTAATTCCGGTATCGGCAACTATAGTATCAGAAGCTAGTTTTTGACCGCTCTCGGATTTATTTTCTGAACTTGTACAGCTTGCTACAACCGTAAAACACAATGCCGCTAGTATATAATGGGTATCTCTCATGTTAATCCTTTAAAAAATCAACACCGTTAATATTTTAATGTTTTGAGAATTTGAAAATGGTGGGCTTCCGAAAGTAGAAATTGATTGGTATCGGCTGTGTTGACTAAAGCTGATGCATTGATGCTAGTTCTTATTGAAAGCAAAGGAACTGCCGTTAGACAAAAACAATTAACACTGATTAAGCTGCTTGTTGCTCTGCGATAATGTTTTAAAACGAGCAGGAAGATAAGATTACAGCTAATAAAAATCAAAAACTTCAAACTTTTAGCTATTAGATTGATTGTTTAATAAGAAATATCAAGCTTATGAACATGGACAATCAAAAAAAGAATCATCAAGAAAAGGATGAAGACAAAAAAGATAAATTAGGAGTGATACCTAATGAGGAGTTAGATGGCAGTGATGCTGATAAAGCTTATGATGAGAATGGTGATTTTAACCAGTTAGGAGATGTTAGCACGGATCAAAGTGGTTCTGATGCTGATGCCGACGAAAAATCAACCTAAATAAAAAACCCCGATTTTGAGTCGGGGCTTTTTATTATGGCCTATAGTAGGCATCTGTTTTATAATTTTTGAGGTTTTTCTTTAATTCAATTCTGGCCTGATGGATATGTGTTTTAACAGTACCAATGGGTAAACCCAATTCTTCTGCTATTTCATGGTATTTGTAACCTTCGAAGTAGCGCACAAATGGATCGCGGTAAGCTTTTGGCAATCTATCCAATGCACCTTGAATGTCGTTCATCATAAACTTGTTCTCAGCCACATTTCTGGTTGCGCTATGACTTAAATTTGCATACGTGATTTCTTCCTCTGTGGTAATCAGTGCATTTTTCTTAGCTGTTTTACGATAATCATTGATAAAAGTATTACGCATGATTACGAAGAGCCAGCCTTTTAAATTCGATCCTTCCTCAAATTTGTGAAAAAACCGGATAGCTTTCATCAATGTATCTTGAACAAGATCATTGGCGTCGTCCAGGTCTTTGGTAAATTGTAACGCATGAGAGCGGAGCGAGCTTGCATTGCTATTAACAATGCTGCTAAATTCTGTTTTATTCATGGGATAATGTTTTAAGGTGATTGTCTATCAAATGACAAACTTCATACCGCTAACATTACCTGTTATTTATTCGCGTATAACTACTCATGATGATTTCGCTAAATGCATTTTTATTAATAATAGCTTATTTGCATTACACTACCACTAGTTCCATTAAAAGTACTTTTAATTGGATAAATACTGGAAAATCAGTGATTGTAAAGGATTTGATATACAAGATGATAACTTTCATGGTGACTGTAGCACACTACATAAACTGATGAAAAAATACACAAGTTGTTGCCGTCAATGTATAATTTTTGCTGAATTTTCGGCTAAATGACGCATTTGTATCTTGAAGGTCATATAACAATTGAGAAGATGCAAGCCATGTTTTTTAAAGATATTTTTGTGCTTTAATTACAAAAAGCGCACATGAATATCACTTCATTAAAACATATTCCTTATTCCGTTCTCGATTTAGCAACCGTATTAGATGGCTATACTGCAGCCGATACGTTTAAAACAAGTTTAGAAATTGCCCAACAATCAGAAGCTCTTGGCTATACTCGTTATTGGTTTGCCGAACACCACAATATGGCAGGCGTAGCAAGTTCGGCAACAGCGGTATTGATAGGTTTTATTGCAGGAGGTACCAAAACTATTCGTGTTGGGTCGGGCGGGATTATGTTGCCAAATCATTCTCCGTTAATTGTAGCAGAGCAATTTGGAACGCTGGCTTCACTTTATCCAAATCGAATAGATTTAGGATTGGGCAGAGCGCCAGGAACAGATCAAATTACTGCAATGGCGATTAGAGGAGAAAATATGCATGCTGCACATAACTTTCCAAAAGATATTGAGCGGTTACAGCAACTGTTCTCTGCCGATAATCTTCATTCAAAAGTTCGTGCCATTCCAGGCGAAGGACTAGATATTCCAATTTGGGTATTAGGCTCTAGTACCGATAGTGCAAGATTAGCAGCCGAGAAAGGATTACCGTACGCTTTTGCCAGTCATTTTGCACCAGCATTATTTGAACAGGCAGTAGCTATTTATAAAAATAATTTTAAACCTTCTGCTGTTCTTGCCGAACCTTATGTTATCGCCTGCGTTAATGTGGTTGCGGCCGATACAGATGAGCAGGCTGAATTCTTATCAAGTTCGGTTAAAAAAATGTTTTTAGGTGTGATCACAGGTAGGAGAGAGAGACTTAAGCCACCTGTAGAAAATATCAATGCCATTTGGGATCAGCTGGAAAAAGAAGCTGTTGAGCAAATGTTATATTATTCTTTTATTGGCAGTAAAGAGACCATTAAATTAAACTTAGCCGCATTTGTTTCCAAATTCGGAGTGAATGAAATTATGAGTACTTCTCATATTTACGATCATCAGGCGAAGCTTTATTCAAACAAATTGTTCGCCAGTATTTTTGAATAAACTTGATGTTATTTAATCCTGCAATTATGCAGCGCAACTGCCCATTCCTCATGGTTACAATTTGGGCAAAGAAAGGTTGACTCTTCATTCACTGTTGCTACATGTCCACAAAATGTACAGGCATAGTTGGTATTTGGTTGAAGTATTTTGGTTTTTTTAGCAAATAACTCTGGCAAGATGGGCAAGCCAGGTTTTACTTGATCATCTGTGTAAAAGAATACGCTCAGTGTACCAGATGTTTCAAGGATAGCAGTATCTATTTGCCCTAAATGGGAAATGCTCTGCTGCCTCAGTTCTGAGAAAAACTCATCTTGTGCAAGTGTTTCTTTCTTAAACTCTTCAATATTGAACTGCCCGTTTTTGATTAGATAAACAGGTTTGCCTTCTATCAGATCATCTAGTTTTTCGCTTTTTGCAGTTAAAAATGTGGTGAGCCGATAAGCGCCAACAATAATAAAAAATATGATTACAGGGATCAATAGCCCAACCTCTTTATAAAACATCGGATCTCCGGCAGCAGAACCTAAACTGATAATCACTACCAGTTCAAAAACGGAAAGCTGCCTTACGCCACGTTTTCCTAAAAGCCTTAACCCAACTAAAATTATAAAATACATAATAAAAGTTCGGAGTGCTATTTCTAACATAAACTCCCAGTTCTCCTCTCCAATGAAGAAATTTTTCCAGTCGATGTTTAAGATCATAGTAATATGCGGCAATAGATTAGGGCAGTTAGAGAAGAAATGATTTTGGGATTTTTAAAGATGTATTTGAAAAAATGTTAGATGCATAAGTGCATCTAACATTTATGGATTTTTAACTTTTAAGCGCTGCAGCTCCTGCACTTGCTACTTCATGGTCTTGCTCAACGCTTCCTCCAGAAACGCCGATGGCGCCAATTACCTTACCTGATTCATCTTTCAAAACTACCCCACCTGGAAAGCTAATTAATCCTCCGTTTGAGTGTTCTATATTGTAAAGTGGTTGACCAGGCTGTGATAACTTGCCGATTTCGCCAGAATCCATGTCAAAAAATCTTGACGTTTTTGCTTTTTTTATGGAAATATCAATAGATCCAAGCCAAGCATTATCCATTCTATGAAATGCTTTTAAGTTTGCACCTTCATCTACAACAGCAATGTTCATGGGAACACCAATTTCAGTTGCCTTTGCTTTAGCGGCGGCTGATATTTTTTCTACTACTTCTAATGTTAAACTCATAATTTTTCAAATTGGTTTTTATGATAAAGTTAACATTCAGAACTTGTTATTGTTCTGATTGGAAAATATGTTTCAGAAATTTATTGATTTCAGCAACGATATTAAAAAAAAAGCCCAGACAAATCATCTGGGCTTTCAGTTTATTTACCTCGGTGGTAATTTCCTTGTCGTATCTCTTTTCATTGTATCCCTTTTCATGGTATCTCTCTTTGAGGGATCTTTTCTATCGGGTTTCTTTTTAGGCCATTCAGTTTTCTTTTTAACGGTATCTGGCCGGGTTTGCGCAATAGTGCCCAAGCTAAAACTAGCAAGTAGCATTACAATCATTAACTTTTTCATAGGAATAATTTTTGTTTTAACTACTTGTAAAACAGCGCCGTTATTCCAAAGGTTTTGTCTCTTTTTAAAAAAAAACAGTTAAGAATGTATAGCCTCCAGATTAAGTTTTAAGAGTATCGAATTGGAATAATGAAACGCCTATCTAAAGTCTAATCTTTTTTGCTTTTGTCTCGTTTTTTTCTGGTATTTGTATAGAAAGGATGAGATCAATACTTTCCGAATTCGTTTCGTAATCAGCAGCGATTTTTTCCCATTTCGCTAACTCTTGTTGAAGGCTTTCGATTTCTTTGCCTAAAGATTCTATTTTACTTTGTATAGATTTTCTAACGTTCGTGTTTGCCATAACGCAAAATTATAATTTGAATGTGAAATTGAAGTATCCAAATTTCGATAAAGATAAAATCACGAGCTTTTCATCTGTTTATCAATTATTTAAATCGGGTAAAAATTTTCAACATCTTCTATCATTCAATTAAATTTTGCTTTTCCTTATAAATGAGATGGGTCAGTTGATTTGAGGTCAAAAATATTTGTCTAAACTTAAACCGTAGGTGAAATTTAAATTCTCTCTTTCTGTGATATTCAATCTATTATAGTTCAGCGTAGTAGTTAGGCTAATCCACTTTCTTAGCTTTAAGCCTATTGTTGTAGATGATCTGATAATATAGTCGCCACCTCTTGAAAAAGAATTTTGTAAAAAATGGCTTCCATCTAGGGTTATAATTTCTTTAATTGCGAAATGGAATTGTAACCGGAGCGAATTACGTAAGGTATTATAACGCTCGCCAACCACTAAACTACTTTGATCGAAAAGAATGCCGTTACTCAAATTGATGTAGGAATTCGGTTCATCAAGAAAACTGTAGGCAATACCACCGCCGGCAAGTAATTGATTTTTTAGCTTTAACGAATAGCTGGTGTTGTAATTGATTAAACCCCAATAATAAAAATGTTCTGGTCCTTTAAACAGGTTGAAGTTAAGCGTACTCGAGAAATCATTATTGCTTAAGTTGTTGTTTTGTTTTCCATAAAGCCAACTGGTGTTAGAGTTTAAAACGAAGGTTTCCTTCTTCATTCCAAAATTTAAACCATTGTTTAATAAATAGGCACGCTGATCATCTGTTCTGTTAATTGAACCTGTAGAGGAAAGCAAAAGATGGTAATTCGTACTGTCGCTATATTGTGCCGATGCATTAAGAAATACGAAGATGAAATTGAAAATAAGTAAAAGTTTCTCCATACTCAGGTTAACAGATTTACAATGATTAATGTTTAGTAAGCAATTTACAAACAGTTTTTTTCCGCTCCAGATCCTGATCCGATAACTTGCTTCGCTCAATTGCTATCTCGGAAAATGTCTCTATTATTAGACCAAATGATTATTTTTACTGCATGAAACCAACAACATCTAAGCATTGGCGTTTCCGTTTGCACGAGGTGATCTACGAGTCGAATACCCCTGCAGGCAAAGCTTTTGATGTGGGTTTACTCATTGCTATATTTACCAGTATCATAGTAGTAATGCTTGATAGTGTTGTTAGCATCCACAATAAATACGGTAACTTATTTTATCATGTGGAGTGGGTGTTTACCGGCCTGTTTACCATAGAATACATCTTAAGGTTGATCAGCATTAAAAAGCCAGTGAGGTATGTATTTAGTTTGCTGGGGATTATAGATCTTATCTCATTATTGCCCTCTTATTTAAGTATATTTTTTATTGGTGCACAATCGCTTTTGGCTTTCAGAGCATTAAGATTATTAAGGGTTTTTAGGATTTTTAAACTCGGAGAATTTCTAAGCGAAATTAATTTCCTTACGCAGGCGCTGAAAAACAGTTTTAGAAAAATTAGCATCTTCCTGCTTACCGTATTAACGATCACCGTAATTTTAGGTTCGATCATGTATCTGGTAGAGCAGCGGGAAAATGGTTTTTCGAATATTCCGGAAAGTATTTATTGGGCAATAGTAACCATTACCACGGTTGGCTACGGCGATATTTCTCCAATTACCCCAATGGGAAAATTTGTTGCCTCAGTGGTTATGCTTATTGGTTACGCCATTATCGCTGTACCGACAGGAATTATTACTCACGATATTGCTGTTGCTGCAAAATCTAAAAAGGAAATGCCCGAATCTTGCCCAAGTTGCAGCCTTGAAGGGCACGATTCTGATGCGCTTTTTTGTAAGCATTGTGGCTCATCGCTTTTTCGATAAACTAATTCGGTAAATAACGTTCTACACGACCTGCAAAATCATTCAAGTCGAATGGTTTGTTAATAAAATCTTCTGCCGTACATTTCGCTTTTACCGCGTTTAAGTGATTATTTGCCGACATCATCATCACCGGAATGTGATGGGTTTTAACATTGGCTTTCAATTGTGTACAAATTTCAATGCCATTTCCATCAGGCAACACGATATCCAAAATCACCATGTCTGGAATGTTTAGCCGCATTTGTTTCCAAAAATCGCTAGTATTGCGACAAGCTTTAACTTCATACAATTCCTCCGTGAGCAAGAACTCGATAATCTCTCTGATGTTGGGATTATCTTCTACTACAAATATGCACTTTTTCATAAGCTTTATGTTGAGTAATATGTGCTTAACGTCTTTCATTTTCAGATGTTTAAGTTATTTGTTCACATTGCCTGAGTTATTAACTTCTTTTATTCACCGTCTATTTCAAATCAAATTTTTCGCAAACTTTTTTATGCTTTTTTAAGTTGATTAACTACATCAGCTAGTAAAATTATGAGAAATCTTAAATCAAGCTTTGCATTCGTTATCGGCTTATCAATTGCCGCAAGCGCTACCGCATCAGAACGTATTACGCATTCAGTAAATGTGATCAGCCACGAACGAAAACAAAATGTTCTTCCGCCTGAAGTTTTCATGGCCCAAGCCATGCGGTATGGAATAAAGAGTTTACAGATGAGCGGATTAGCCGCTGAAATTTCTAAAGATCAAAAAATTAGGAGTTTTTCAACAAGCGTTCTCGACTTGCATACAAAAGCAAACCAGGAGCTTTTAAGCCTGGCAAAAACAAAAAACATAAGTTTACCAACGAGTAAATTGCCGGAAGGACAAAGGCCCGATGGCAGAGTGGATTCGGCTCCTACAAATTTGTTGGATACCTCGCGAAATCAAAATCAAGGTGAAGCAGGAAATACAGGTCAGCCAAAAGGTGTTATGGTTGAAGGCTTTGCGATGCTTAGTGATGCTGATATGCAACAATCAATCACGAAACTTAACCAATTGAAAGGCGAAAATTTTGACAACGCTTATCTTGCAGCTAGCTTAAAGGATCATCAAAATGTTGTTGCACTTTTCGAGGCAGGGTCTAAATCATCGGATAAAGATGTGAAAAAATATGCCCTTAAATATTTATCGAAACTTAAAGCACATTTAGCTCAGTTAAGTGCGATGATGAAATAAAAATAAAGAGGTAGCGATGAAAATAGCTACCTCCTGTAAAATTAATGCGAAGCGTTACTCTCAAAACCGAAAATCGTTAATCGAACTGGTTTTGAAGATACTTTGTACTTTGCGGAAACGCTGAAAGTGTCGAGGTCAATCTGATGTACTTCACCAGATCCTGGTAAAGCGATGTAAGCGAATTTTGCCGTCGCTTCTAAAACAGGCTTATAGGTGTCAGTGCTTAAGGTTGCTGAAATTACAGCACCTTCTTTTTTCAAAGCTCCAGTCGCTAAATCATAAACACGAAGTTTTCCATCCAAAGTTAACACTAACAAATTTTTTCCGGCATAATCAACTTTGCATTGAAATGCATCAGCACCGCTGTAAATAGGGGTGATCTTATCCCCAGCCAGATCAATTAAATAAGCCCCTTTGGTAGCCACATAACCAATAAATTTCTTTGCCGATTCTGCATAGTAAATGCTGCCCAACCTAAATGCGCCAAATCCATCGGGATTTGGAATCAACCGTTGCTCACCGTTAGATTTCACCACCAAAACGCCACCTGCAGTTGCAGCGGCATTGGTAAAACCACCGAAAACAGCGTGTGTACCATCAGTTGCGTTACCATGGATCGCCCCAAGGGCTAAGGTTGAAGCAAATACGGTTTTGCCGCCTTTACCAATGATTAAAACCCTGTTGGGCGATGCTCCAGCTGCTGTTGTAGAAGTTACCGCATAGGTTCCGTTTGTAAATTGTGCCATTGCACCATGATGAGGCAATAAACCGGCGTTCACAATGGAAAATCTTGCTCCTTCAGTATTAAAATCACTTTCCATAGCCCTGCTCAAAGTTCCGTCGCCATCATTAAAAATTAAACTTTCATTAGCTTTTGATTTGAAGTGGGTTGGCTTTATGCCATTTGCAGTAATACTGGCCCATTTTGGATTGTGCAATACATCGATATGATCTACATGTGATGACAAACCGCTATCAAAAACCTCCGCTAGATTTTGAGTACCATAAAGCACTGCAGCATACCTGCCGGAAGAAGTAGCATAAAGATTTGCCACTGGATATTTCGCATCGAAAGATGAAATAGCTGACGAAAATGGGTCAACTAAAGTTAGCTTATTTGAAGTTTCATCTGATGTAAGTAAACGTACATATTTAAACTCCTTTACAACATTTGTAGGTTCCTCTTCAGGTTGTTGATTGTCTTTTTTACAAGCGGTAAATGCTGCAGCAACGGCAATAAGCAGGGCAGCTTTCTTAAAATTGTTTTTGGATAACATTGGGTTTGATTTTAATTGATTAATTAATTTTTATGCTGATTCCTTTAATTGTTTGCCATCCGGCTTTATCGGTGATTCTGATCAAAAAATGGTAATCACCTGGATCTATATCTGCCGGGACATTGATGGTTGCTGTGGCTTCATAATTTTTTTGCCCTGCCGGAATATTGATTTCTCGGATGAGTAGATAGGGTTTTACGGGAGTTTTAATTGCTTCCATATTGCAGCTGTTTACCTCAGTACTGTGCGAATGATGGTCGAAGTTGTGGTGGATATCAATGCTCATGGAACCAAGTTCTACGTTATCACTTACCTGAGCTTTAAAGGTGAAAGATTCGCCACGTTTAACAATGCTACACTGTTGTGGAAAAGCGCTTGCACTCGCAACAATTTCGGGATAGCTGGTATCAATTTCTTCAGTTTCTTTTTTGCAATTGCTGAGGAGGAACACCATTGCGAGGCCTAAAATCAGATAGCCCGTTCTTTTCGGATTAAATTTATTTTTCATCATGTTTTATTTATCAAAATGTTCTTCAAATTCATTTTCTTTCCCCAGCTGATCGACTATTTTAAGGTGTACATGGTAATGGCCTTTTGGTGCTGCGGTAACATCGAGGTGTTTATGGAAATTGTAGTTGGTTAAACCAACCATCGAAATATAGGTGAACGAAAAGTCCTTCTCCCAAGCCAAGCCGATCCATCCACTTCAACTTCAATTTTGGCGATTTTATTAATGGCAGAAACTGATGCTTCTACATGCAAATCATTGCCAGCAGTATTTAAAACCACTTCAAAACCTGTGGCATTGGGTAGTGTTGGGTCGTATTTGATTTCTAAATCATTCACAATTACTGTCGATTTACCTAATACGTCGGTGACGGTAATCGTTACTAGGTAGCTACCCAAAGCAGCCGTGGTTGGTACATCAATGTGTTTATGAAAAATTGCATTTTTGATATTGACAAAACCGTCTGTATAGTTTTGGCTAAAGTTCCAGCCCGAGCCAGATTTGGGCTTGATGGTTAACTGAACGCCGGCTAAATTGCTAGCCGAAAAAAGATCGGCCTCCAGGTGAATGTCCGTTCCTGGGTAAGCGGTTTTGTTGTTATTGGTGCCAATTTCTAAGTTTGTGATAGAAGGCGCATCTGGAATTACTTCTTCTTTTTTACAGGCTGTAAAAGTTGCTGCAATCATCAACAGTCCTAAAAAGGGCTTTGTAAATTTGTTCATAATGGGTGTTTTTAAGGGTTATAACTGATTATTTATTTTGAAAAGGGGATTTTTACCGAGAGAATGAGGTTTCGTCCTGCTTCAGGAAGCTCGATAAGGCGATAAAAACTGGTATGGTTGAGATATTTTGTGTCGAATAAATTCTGTGCCTGAATACTGACTTGAATTGGATTTTCGAAAAGTGATATTTTAGTTCCAATCTGGATATTCATCAGTTGGTAGCCAGGCGTTTTTTTCTCTGGAGGAACAATATTTTCCTGTTTACTGGTAATGCGGTAGTCCACCGAGAAATAGGTATTGCTCAACTTGGTATTAAGTTTAGGAGAATAGGTGAGGTTAAACAAGGCAGAAGCTGGTGGAGAAAATGGCAGCGTAAATCCCTTTTTATCTCCAGATAATTGCTTCGCCTGCAATATTTCTCCTAAAAATTGGGTGCTTAGATTTTGAAAAATCTCATATTTCAGTTGAATCTCTCCACCAAAGCGCTGTACGCGACTCTCTTCATACTCGAATATCTGATTGCCCGCACCATAAGAATAATCATGACCAGAAGTCGGATTCAGGTAAATATAATTTGGAAAATAATTGTAAAAGG
>NZ_JAPIVT010000015.1 GCF_026239735.1 Pedobacter sp. MC2016-05 | reverse complement strand
TCCTTTAAAAATCGACATCTCATTAATTGAGGTAGCCTGTACTTTTCAAAAAGTCTGCCCATACCTTATAACCTTCTGGTATCAAATGAAGTCCATCTTTAGTAAGCTCGGCACGTAAATGTTTATCTTGATCCGTAAAATTTGAATACAAATCAATAACCGTTACATTTTTAGCGCTAAGCTTTTTAATTTCCTCGTTTAACCATAGAATTTGTTCATCCTTACCATAATGATTTTTGAACTTGGCAAAAGAGCTATTTACAGGTAGCAGCGTATTAAAATAAATTTGAGTTCTTTTCGATCCTTTTCTAATCCGCGAAATCATTGTTTTATAATTCCTTAAAATCACGCTATCTGGGATATTTCTTGAAATATCATTTATTCCGATTAGGATAAAGATTTTTGCTGGTTTACCATCTATAACATCTTCCAGACGCTCTAATACACCGAAGGTAATGTCACCAGAAATACCTCTGTTTTTTGCTTGAGGTAGATCTAACAGTTTTGCCCAATCGGTACCGGCTGTAATGCTATTGCCTAAGAAAACAAAATCTTTCTTTGATTTACTATCTGCTTTAAACCTGTTTACAATTTCTACATATTTGCCCGGCCGATAAGTACTGTCCCATTTGACGCTTTGGGCATTGGCAACATTAAATCCTTGTAGAGCGGCTATAATAACGCTAACTAATAATGTGAGATAGTTTCTTCTCATAGTGAATGATTTTTAAAGGCTTGAAGCTACAACTTTGTCTGCACTAAAACATCTGGATAATCAGAAATAATTCCATCAACTTTAAGGGCTTTCAACTTTTTAATATCTTCTGCTGTATTGGCTGTCCATGGCACAATTTTAACGCCATCAGCATGTGCCTTGGCAACCATTTCTTCGTTAACCATCTGCCAAACCGGACTCAAGATAAACGGTTTATAACCTAAATCAGCTATATTTTCTTCGTAACTTTTTTTATTGGCTACCAGAAATGAAGTCTTCACCTTCGGATATTTCTGATTGATGATTTGAATAGTTCGTTTGTCGAAGGATTGAATAACAACATAAGGCATGATTTTCTTTTTCTCAATAACATCCATTAATAGTTTAACAAAAACCTCAGGCTCTGGATTGGTCACTCCATCGCCTTTTTCACTACATTTTGTTTCGATGTTGTAGAAAAATTGCTTGCTTTTAGTTTTCTTGGTTTTGGCTTGAACAGAATCGATCAAACTATTTAATAATGGAATATATTGCTTTGATTTTTGCTGCTTTGGAAACTGATCAAAATATTTGGTTCCAAGATCGAATTTTCGTAGCTCATCATAATTCATTCCGAAAACAGGATATTTTTTCGCATCTGTAACAGGAATCTCCTTTCCCTCAGGCGTAAGCATAAATGCCGGACTTAAATAATCGTCATGCGTGACCACCACTTTGCCATCTTTAGTAATGTGCGTATCCATCTCCAAAGTGGTTATTCCATCAATTTTCATGGTTTGCAACATGGCTGTAATGGTGTTTTCAGGGTAAAGGCCGCGACCTCCCCGGTGGGCTTCTGCGCTGAATGCTGGAAATTTAGCTTGCTGAGAAAATCCAACTGACGCAAATAATGTTACGCCGCAAAAAACTGATACTGCTACTTTAAACTTCATATTAATTATTTTGAATGCTATAAGTTATCTGCCTTCTAGATTTAAGCTTTGAATTCAGCTTCGAATTTTTCGCCGAAGCGATCTGTTGCTACCACCTTTACTTCTTTTACAGCTGGTGGAAAATGAGCAAGAAATAAATGTTCGGTAGAATGAGGTTCAGGAAAAGTTCTGCCTGCAGGTAGCGTCGCACCTTTGTATAAAGTTACCGTTTGTGGATCATAACCTTTTTGGTTCTCCATCTCTCCCATCGCTTTTCCATCAAGAAAATACTCCACCTTCCATTTCGGATCCCAGTTCCATACATTGGCGATCAATCTTTTTTGATTGGTCAATTCATCTACATAAATATGTACCTGCTCTTTCCGATCTAAACCTGTTGATTTATAATACCACTTTAAATTTTTTCCATCTACTTCGTAAACGCCGTAACCTCTTGGTGTTCCATCTTCACAAACTGGCCCAGTCCACCATGCACCACAAACTGCACCATGATTGTGTTCGAAAATTCCATCGGTAATAACATTACGCATGTAATGCGTATGGCCAGACATGATGTGAACATTGGTAAATCCATTTAAAACTGCATATAAATCTGTATTGTTTTTCACCGAATTATGCACTGGAATATGCAAATTGATGATAACCAGCGCATCTTTATCTACGAACTTTAAATCTTTCGCCAACCAATCTAGTTGAGCTTGAGAGATATAGCCGTCGTATTTACGTTCTTCTCCTAGATAACGTACATCATCCATTACTACATAGTGTGCTTTACCGCGATTGAAAGAATAATAAGTTGGTCCGTAATGCTCTTGAAATGTCTTATCCGAAGTCTCATCGCCACCCATTCTGTAATCCATATCATGGTTACCTAAACATTGAAAAAATGGAATACCCATTTCTTTCACTGCTTGATTATAATCGACAAATAATTCATGGTTATCCCAAACAATATCGCCAACGGTTATTCCGTGTATCGGAATATTTCCCATCGATTGAATTACCTTTTTAGTATCAGGAACCGATGTTGTCATCATTTTCTCGACATCTTTTTTATTCTTCACCTGCGGATCGGCCCAAATGATAAAATTATGGCGATTATCATCTTGTCTCATCGCCTTCAACTCGAAATTTAAATCTGTTTTGGCATTAAGCTGTTCATAATACTTTGCTAAATGGCTATCGGTGGTAAACTCGTAACCTGATGGTGTGCTAATCCAAATAAACCTTGCTAAAGGATTTACTTCGATAGTATACTTGCCATTTTTATCAGTTTGGATTACATTAAAACCATCTGATACCACCACATTTGCAATACCTTTTCCTTTAGCGGTTACCCGGCCGCTAATTTTATTACCAACATCTAGAAGAGAAAAAGCTGAGTATGATTTTAAGCTTACAAATAAAGTTGTGGTAAGTAATCCAGTTTTTTGGATAAACGATCTTCTGTTCATTTAGGATGAATATGTATTGGTGATTGATAATTTAATGGGAGATGTTTAGAATTTGAAGTTGCTTTTTTTTTTAAATGTTAGGAGAAAATTCAAAGAAATTTTTTCCTAACATTTTGACTTTCATTTAGATGATATAAATCAGCTACCTAATCTCAGTGGCATTTGCGCCTTCTATTTCAGTTATAGTAGAAGTTTTGCTTAAAATAATTGTGGTTTGTGTACGTGCTTTTACCCATTTATTCAATTTCGTATCATAAGCACCACCCAAAACATAAAAGTAGCCTGCATCTGCAGGTAATGCATAAGTTAAAGACTGAGTATTCGTTCCTGCTCTGTAATACGGTTGCGGCACTAAGGTTTGTGGGTTGATGATATCGTAAATATCAGTGTTTCCAATTCTATAACCGGCACCATAATTTGGCGCTGCGCCAATTTGATACAAACTTCCACCACTATGGACCCATAGCACATCAATAGGTGCGGTGGCTTGGGTAACTTCAATTCCTCTAAACAATGCCATGCCAAACGCGTTTCCACTGTTTGCAAATAGTCCCGTGGTTGCATTGCCTGTTACAGTGCTCGATGAATTGAATCTATCGCTTACCTTATTATAATCTAAAGCTCTTATCCATTTTGAGGATGCAATAGAAGTTGAATTTGCACCATTTATAAGTTTATTAATACCGCCAACATAGAAGAATTCTCCTTTTACAACTGTTCCAGATGTAAGATTAATTTTGTAAGTTCTTTGTTGCCCAGTTGCCCAACCTTGTGCCGGTACGCCAGTAGGAACAGATGCACCAGCATTATTACTTACAACTAACGAGAAAGGTGTAACTGCAAAATTAATATCTTTAGTTGCCCGAAGTTGGACATATTCATTATTACCATCGCCTCCATTAACATCGCTGATAAAACCACTAATGATACACTCGGGCGCATCTACAGTTGAACTTAAAGGGTTTATGTCATTAGGATTGATCAAACGATGTTGTGGAACGATCTTATCATTAACCATTTTATTAATGATAATGCCCCTATAATTGCCAGAATAAGGCGGTTTCACATTCGCAAATGTTGCGCTTGGATCGGTTGCTAGTGTCAAATCTGCGGTACCATCATTAATTGTTTTTTCACCTGACAGCGTTTCAGAACTTGGTAAAGTAGGGTTAAACGTACATTTGTAGATGGTAAGTAACGTACAGTCATACCGATCAGGATAGGTGGTAATTAAGTTTCCAAATCCACGCGTATTGAACAATGTTTTTCCTGAAGCGATTTTAGTTACATCTGCACCCGATTTTCCGGTAATTTGCATTGAGCCATTTACACGCTTTAAAACACCACCATCAATTTTAACGTGAACCGAATCTCCTGGAACATATTTAGCCGCATCGGCACCAATATTAATGGCTATTCCTCTTAAAGAATCTGCTCCTCCAACAATTCTGGTATTTTGAATAATTAGCAAACCTGCAGGTAAATTTCTAGTGGAATGATCGGAGATTACCTGCCCCTTAATCATACTCGCTCCACGCATATTTTCGAGGTTTAAACTTACATCAGCATTCGTATATATCTTCCGCAAATCGAAGTTCGGAATAAAAGAACTTGGAGTAGAAATTACGTAATCGGAATCTCTTTTGCAACTTATTATAAAGGCCATGCAAACTAATGCATACAGCGCATTTTTTAATATCTTTTTCATAATTTTCAAATGAATTTTTTATGATTATGGCTTTTGCCACCACATTAACGTATTAATATCATCAGGCCCCTGTATGGCTATTGCATTATTGTAGCTTGTTGGGTTTGTAGATTGGGTAACCAACGGATAATTTAACCTGGCTGGCATTTTTTGGTTATTTACTAAACCTGGTCCTTTAGGTAAAATTGGATGGCCAGTTCTACGAAACTCAAACCACTGTTGCATATCTACCAAAAACAAGGCGTAGTATTTTTGAATGTGGATCATTTCCAGTTGGCTCGTATTGCCGAGAGTTGTATTATCTAGCGGCAATGTTGGGTCCCATTCCAAATCGGCAGCTGTAATATAATCGATAAATCTACTATCAGTTGGGGTACTGATATAGTTTGGCAGCCAATAGTTAATGGCATCAACCATTCCTTTATAGTAATATTTTTCAGTAGGCCCGCTAATCCACCCTTTAGCAGCGGCTTCTGCTAAAATGAAATCAACTTCCGCCGTGTTCATGATAATTCCTGTAAAACGATCGGTTTGTAATGTCGGTTTATTCGAATCAGCATCTGAATTAAAATGTGATAAAACAGTAACACCAGAACCAGGTGCGTAACCACTTGGAACACCTACAAAACCTCCATTTGGAGCTTGATCTATGCAAAAGCGATTAACATTTCCTGTTCCCAAACTTCCATTCATTCTTGGATCACCCCAACTAACTAATTTACTTAAGAAGAAATCACAAATAGGGATACCTCTAAAGTCGGCGGCGCGTATATTTACCATAAACGGCGATGAATAAACTGCTGTGCTGCTATTGGTTCCATTCCATAGTATTTTGGCGGTATGCGTATTGTCTTGCATAATCGGGTATTCTGCCGGATTAGTATCTACAATTTGTTTAATCTTCGCAATTACACTTGTTGAAACCTCGCTTTTGGCCGATACTCTTAATAATAGTCGTAGATATAGAGAATTGCAGAACCTCCTCCATTTAGAAACATCTCCCTGAAAAACAGGATCACTGGTAGCAACAATAGGAGTTCCTTCTTTTAAAAGTTGATTTGCTTGCTCCAATTGAGCGAACATCGCAGTATAAATATCTTTTTGCCTATCAAATGCAGGTTGTACATTACCTTCTTTCCCCATATTCGCCTGGCTGAAAGGAATATCGCCATAAGTATCAGTGAGTAATTGATATACCCAGGTTTGTGCTACCAGTGATATGCCTTGATAAGATTTATTAAGTGATTCTGGTTTGCTCGCAATATTGTAAATATCCTTTAAATCAGTAAGATACAGATACCAATTGTTCCAGGTATAATCTGCAAGCGTTCTGCGTACATCATACCTAAAAACCCTACCTTCAGAATCATTAATCTCAACGGTAACTTGCATTAACTGGTTATTGAAATTCCAGTTTCTGACCATATTGGTATTTAATACGCCTACCAGCGCCGGCGCAAGTAATTGGTTTGCACTTGTTGTACTTTTGCCTATAGGATCGGTATTTACCTCCGTAAAATCTTTTGTACAAGATGATACCGCCAAACCAATAATGGCCAAAAATGTATATGTTATTTTAAGTTTATAATTTTTCATGATAAATAGAGTTAAAGTCCAACAACTAAACGGGCACCAAAAGTACGGGTTGAAGGCAACTGCCCAGTTTCAAATCCCTGAACAATATCTGATCCGGCTAAAGTTCCAAACTCTGGATCAAATGCAGGCCAAGGCGACCAAATAAATAAGTTACGGCCATAAACACCTAAGCTTAGTTTAGTGAAACCAAGACCTTTAAGCACTTTTTGTCCGAAATTATAGGTTAAATTGGCTTCCCTGAATTTCAAATAATCAGTTCTAAAAACGCTTCCCTCCGCTTGGCCACTACCATAGAGAGATTCGTAATAAGCGTTCATATCAGTAGCCACTACATCATTTTTTCTATAAGTACCATCTGGATTTAAAAGAACGCCGTCGCCAACAACGCCGTTGTATCTTCCTGGTAAAGTGATAGTATGCTTACCCAATGATGCCATTCTAGAAAATGTTAATGAATGCCCAACTGCACCTAACTGTGCATCGAACAGGGCACCCAAACTTAAATTCTTGTAAGAGATATTTGATCCAAAACCAAATCTAAATTGTGGTAACGTATTACCCAAATACAATAAGTTTGGATTCTCAAGCGCAACACCAGTTTGGGGGTTAAATACGATTTGACCGTCTGGAGATCTTAAATAACCTCTTCCGTACATATCTCCCATGCTTCCGCCAACGTTGGCTACCACCTGGCCACCACCTAGGGCACCAGTGCGTAATACAACTGAACTATCCGCTAACTCTCTGATTTTATTTCTATTGGCCGAAAAATTTGCATTTACTTCCCATTTAAAAACTCTTGATTTCAATGGTGTTCCATTAATAGCCAACTCTATACCTTTATTATCTACCCTACCTATATTTATAACCTGCAAGTTGTAACCTGTAGATTTGTCGATAATTCTATTGAGTATTTGGTTTTTAGTATTTCCGCTGTATGCAGCAAAATCAAAATTTAATCTATTATTAAATAGTTTTACTTCCATACCCACTTCAACCGTCGTCGTGATAAGCGGTTTTAAATCAGGATTTGGCAATACACGGGGATTGTTCGTCGCACTATCCGGATAAATTCCGTCACTGGCATACAAATAATTATAGGCGGTTCTGTAGGGAACAGTGCTTCCACTACCTACTTGTGCAATTGAAGCTCTTAACTTGGCAAAGCTTACCAGCTTAGGCAGCTTCCAATAATCCGAGGCAATAAAAGCCAAACTTGCTGACGGATAGAAAAAACCAACATTATCCGTTCTGGTGATTGTAGCTAAAGTACTGTTCCAATCTTGACGGGCCGTTATATCTAAGAAAAGATAATTCTTAAAGCTTAAAGAGGCTAGCGCATAAAAACTGTTCAGTCTGAATTGCGCTGTATCTGGAACATATACCACTGGATTCTGATTGTTTGTTAAATCATAAATGTTTGGAATAATTAGTCCATCGGCTCTTCTCTCTAATTTATTGTATTGGTTTCTCATTTGGCTACCGCCTACACTAGCGGTCACTTGAAAATCTTTAGAGATCTTCTTATTGTATCTTAATAAAAAGTCAGCACTGATTTCATACGAACGGATGTCGGCTACACGAAACGAGCCCTGTGCAAATTTATTCCCGGCAGCATCCCAAGGACGGCGGGTTTCGCGAACATCATTATTTAAATCGCCAGATGCTCTTAACATCAGACTAAGCTCATCAGTAAATTTATAGGTAGCCTGAATATTTCCTAACCAGCCATTGCGTCTCTGCCCATTTAAATATTGTTCTGAAATTGCATAAGGCCCTTCAGGAAAAGTTGTGGTTAGGTTCGTAAACTGTCTAAAAATTTGTCCTGGTGCCCAGTAGTCTTTATACCAATCTATATTCACATTAGGTTGCGCAAACATAAACCAATACATTAACGATTGATTACCATATCCTGTTGCAGGCAGATTATCACTATTGCGATTACTGTATTGTACTTTTGCATTAATATTTAACTTTTTAGTGATGTTGGTTGTCGCATTTAACGCCACTGTTGTTCTATCTAAGCCGGTATTGGGTACAATCCACTCATTATTTCCATGACTTGCTGATAAACGCAAACCGACTTTTTTAAAAGTACCATCTATACTGAACGAGTTGGATGATTCAAATCCTGTTTTGAAAAATGCATCGACAGGATCGGGCGCAGCCACCCAAGGAGTTCTGGTTAAGCCTTGATTTTTGGTCGCAGGGTCGTACTGAAAAAACATCATACCTGGAGCAAACTCTGGCCCGTAGGTAGAACTTGTGGCACTTGTGTTTGCACCATCAGCACTCGCAGAATAAGAAAAGTATGAATTTCCGGCAACACCTGCCCCGTATTGTGTTTGTCTATCAGGACTTCGGTTTATTTCTTCCCATGCACTATTTGACGTAAATGAAATATTAACTTTCTTTCGGTTTAGGCCTGCAGATTTGGTCGTAATAATAATTGCCCCATTTGCACCACGTTGACCATATAATGCCGATGCCGCAGGCCCTTTTAAGATAGTTACATTCTCGATATCATCGGGACTCAAATCGTTTAAACCACTACCAAAATCGGCCGGCATGATATCTCCTGACGTACCGTACACCCCACCGCCTGTCCCACCAGTACGCCTAGCCGAGCTACTTGCCACCACGCCATCGATTACAATCAACGCTTCGTTGTCACCGGTTAAATTATTTTCACCACGCAAAATTATTTTATTTGATCCGGCGGGACCGCTATTTCTAACCAAATTTAAACCAGCAACTTTACCAGATAAGGCATCTGTCCAGTTGCTCGATACCGCATTGGTGAATGCAGTGCTATCCAATTTCGAAACCGCATAACCTAGTGATTTTTCTTCTCGCTTGATGCCGAGAGCGGTTACTACCACTTCATTTAATTGGCTGTTTGATGATTTTAACCTGATGGTTATCCCAGTCAAATTCCCAGTAATATTTCTGCTTGCAACCGTGTATCCAACCATGTTGAATGAAATGGTTCCGGCACTCTGAAGCGTAACCGAAAAATCTCCATTATCGTTTGTTACGCCCAACACCTTTCTAGCGCCATCGCTTATGGTTGTGCCCACTAAAGGCTGTCCATCTCCGTCATCAAGTACTTTTCCTTTAACTACAAAGCGTTGTGCCGGCTGCTGCGCAAACAGGCTAACAGTCGGCAAAAGAAATAGCCCGATAAGTAAAATTGTGAAATAAAATGAAAAGGGATGACTTACTACGGTTAAAAAAGACTTCTGCTCATCATGCTGAAGATGCTTAGGGATTTCATCAACAGTTTTCGATCCACGCCAAGACATGGAACTAGTTTTAGTAAAAAGTTTATTCATATTTATATCCGGTTATTAGCTTTTAATTAGTAATCTTCGTTTTGTTACGCTTTCGGAATAGCTGCAAAATAAGTCCTTCGAGATTAAGGATATGTTAAGCAACGATTAAGAAAACAGAATAAACGCACATAAAATTACGAATTGTTCTTTTTTATCTTATCAATGGTTTCGATAAATAAAATTAACAAAACAAATCGAAACTAAAAACAATTTATGAATATCTGAAAATAATTATCTTTTTAAAATAGATAATTTTATAGTAAAGAATATTATCAGACAAGATAATTCTCCATACCTTCCTAGAAATCATCATAGCAAGACCTAAAGCAATATATTAACAGTAAAAATTGGCGCCGGAAATAATAGGAAAGTAAAAAACGAACCCGTAATAATTTGGTTACAGGATAAATATTCAAAGATTACTGAAATGTTATTTAAACATTTTTAACAAAACAAAACTAAAATGTAACATTTGCATATCAGCGTAAATGAAAGATAAAGAAACATTATATTTTACTATTATGCGTAGCAAAAACATATTTAATGTAAATTTTACTTAAAGAAATTGTTCTCTCAAGAATAACAAGTGCGGATATTGGCAAAATGACTAGGCTGAAAATATGCAAGCTATAAAACAAATAGGCCATAATTAGAATCAAACGAAAGCATTCAAGATAGTAAATCCATTTTCGTTGCTCTAGCAGTGCACCAATATTAATTAAAGTGATTAAAATAAAAGCCGAGATGGCAGTTTTCTCCCAGGAACCAACGGCATTAAAAAATAGGGTTAATCCCGTAAGCATGGCTACAACCAAAATAAGTTGTATGTTTAAATAAAGCCTAAAATTTAACCTGGTGTTTTCCTTAATCTTATTTTGCTCAAATCTCTGTTCTAGAATTGGCCTAATATTTTGGTCCATTAATGCAGGACTTCCAAACAGTGCATCCCATTTTGCCCTAAAACCATTTGCTCGTTTATAAGCCTCTCCTATCTCCAAATAATAATGAAAATGCTGCCACAAAAAACTATAACTTTTTAATGGGTGCGTGAGGCCATATTTTGGGGCCTCCTCCTCCTGCTGAAAAGTACCAAAAAGTTTATCCCAAAAAACAAAAACATCTCCATAATTTTTATCCAAATACTTTTCATCACTTGCATGATGCACTCCATGAAGCGACGGCGTGATGAAAATGTTTTCTAACCAACCCAGTTTCCCTACCATTTGCGTATGTGTAAAAAATGAGTAGGCCCCATGTATCAACAATATGCTAATGATCATAGTAGGATGAAACCCTATGAAGGGCAATATGCACCAGAATATATTTCTAAAAATTGCCTGGAAAGTGGTAATTCTCGCTGCTGCAGACAAGTTGAATTCTTCACTTTGGTGATGAACGATGTGTGCAGCCCACAAGAAATTTATTTCGTGGCCTAATCTATGGTACCAATACCAAACTAAATCGGTGGCTAGCAATAGTAAAATCCAAACGTACCATTTCGTAGAGATATCAAACAATGCATAATTTCGAAATACCCAATCGTAAACCTGATAAAAACTAGCTGCAATAAACAGATTTAATAGGCGCTCTGCTATACCTATACTTAAGTTGGCTACGGTACTTTCATATTTAAAAACCTCCTCTCTTTTTTGCTTTTGAGCGATTTGATATTCAATAAATACAAAAATAAAAAACGCTGGAATTGCAAATGCAAGATAATTTAAGCCCATATTATGAAAGTTCTGTTTCAATTTTAAACGCGACAAACATAATAATATTCTATTAAATATATAGACTTAGTAGTTTACTATTTTAAATTAAATACCTTTCTATTCGTTTTATGTTTTTTGATTCTATTAATTTGCATCAATCAGTTTCAAAATAAATAATTGCAACATGGCAACAAAGACAAATAACGATCAATCCAATATTTTATCTATCGATATAGGCGGTACAAGTATTAAAACAGTATTGCTAGATGAGGATGGGAATATGTTATCAGAATATTTAAAAAGTAAAACTCCCGAAGGTGCAACACCAAAAGATATTGTATCCGGTATTGAAGCGTTAATTAAGCCTATCCCTAATACTTTCAATAGGGTTTCAATTGGTTTTCCAGGTTATGTAAAAAATGGGATTGTAAAAACTGCACCTAATCTGGCAAAAAACAAATGGGCTGATGTCGATTTGGCCCAACGTGTAGCAGATGCTCTTAATAAACCAGTAAGACTAGTAAATGATGCCGATCAACAAGGTTTGGGCGTAGTTGACGGAAAAGGATTTGAAATTGTGTTCACTGTTGGAACCGGTTTTGGAACCGCCCTTTTGTTTGATGGCGAGCTATTACCTCATTTGGAACTTGCACATTTTCCGTTAAACAAAGAAGAGGATTACGACGATTATATCGGGAACAAAGCTTTTGAAAAGATAGGTGCCGAACGTTGGAACAAACGCCTTAAAAAAGTAATCGAAACTTATAAAACGGTATTCAATTATGATTTTCTTTATATCGGCGGAGGCAACTCGAAACAAATAGACATTAAGCTAGATGAAAACATGAAACTGGTAACCAATAGAGATGGAATTAAAGGCGGCGCCAAACTTTGGAAATTGGCCGATAAATACAATATATTTACAGTTAATCCAAAAGTGTAAAATATACACTAATTGGTTTTTTTATTACAATCAAATAACAACACAATTAATAATATTAATTTCTAAACCCTAATTTTGGGTAACAAGCAAAAGAGCAAGAAATGTCAAATAACGATTCTAAAAATTACAAATTAGGAATGATAGGTTTGGGCACAATGGGCCGAAACTTATTATTAAACATGGCAGATAAAGGTTTTTCCGTTACGGGTTACGATAAAGATCAGAAGATGATCTCAAAACTTGAAGATGAAGGAAAAGAGCACAATCTTAAGGGATACAACGATATCAAAGCCTTTATCAGTAGTTTACAAACGCCAAGAACCCTGATTTTGTTAGTGCCAGCCGGCCCAATAGTGGATAGCGTTATTAATGAACTTAAACCTTTATTGAGTAAAGGCGACATCATTATCGATAGTGGAAATTCGCATTTTACCGATACCAACCGCCGTGTTGACGAGTTGGAAAAAGATGGTTTACATTTCTTTGGAATGGGGATTTCTGGTGGCGAAGAGGGTGCAAGGTTTGGACCAAGTATGATGCCAGGAGGAGACAAACAAGCATACAACGTGGTTAAAGATGTTTTTGACGCAGTTGCTGCTAAAGTAGGTAGCGATCCATGTGTTACTTACATTGGTCCAGGTGCTTCCGGTCACTTTGTAAAAATGGTACACAACGGCATTGAGTACGCTATCATGGAACTTATAGCAGAAATTTATGGTGTACTTAAAAACGGGATGGGTTATTCTAACAAAGGAATTTACAATGTTTTTAAGAAATGGAATGAAGGCAGACTACAGTCTTTCCTTTTAGAAATTACTGCAGAAATATTTTTGTTTAAAGATACAGAAACACAAAATGATCTATTGGATCAAATTAAAGATGAAGCCCGCTCAAAAGGAACAGGTAAATGGACTTCAGAAGTTTCAATGGAACTTCAGTTGCCGGTACCTACCATCAATGAAGCAGTTTCAAATCGCGATTTATCAAAATTTAAAGCATTAAGGGTTTCACTTGAGGATGCTTTTGGTAAAAAAGAAAACAAAATTGATGTCACTGTTGATGACTTAGAAAATGCCTTTTATTTTTCTATGATTAGCGCCTATGCACAAGGGATGCACCTGCTAGTGCAAGCCTCTAAAGAATATCAATACGATCTTCAACTGCAGGAAATTGCAAAAATTTGGAGGGGTGGTTGTATCATCCGGGCTAAATTTTTAGAAGATATTTATCAGGCTTACGAGAAAAATAATTCGTTGGAACACTTGTTCGGTGATAGCGGTATTCAGGAGATTATTAAATCTACACTTGCAGGTACTCGTAAGAGCATTTGCGCATGCATCAATGCCGGTATCGGAATTCCAGCCTTTGCCTCAACCCTAACCTATTTCGATACCATTACCACTGCCCGAATGCCTTCGAACTTAATACAGGCACAAAGAGATTTCTTCGGAGCTCATACCTTCGAACGTATAGATAAAGATGGCGTATTCCATGCTGATTGGAACAAATTATCATAATAAATTTGATTAAGAATCTGAAAATATAATGAAAACCAAAACCGCATTAAACCCCACAATATTTGTAATATTTGGTGGTACAGGTGATTTAAATAAAAGAAAACTAGCACCTGCGCTATACAACTTATTTATTGAGGGTTACATGCCTGATCAATTTGCTATCATTGGCACCGGTAGAACCGAGTATACCGATGAGAGTTACAAAACCGCTCTAGAAGAAGCCGTAAATGAGTTTTCTCGCTCTGGTAAAGTTAAAAAAGAAAAATGGGACACGTTTGGAGATACCATCCAATATTGTCCTACTGATTTTGCTCAACCGAAAACCTTCGAAAATTTAAAAGCGGCGGTAGAAAAATACCAAAAAGAATATGGTAAAGATACGCAGGTGATTTTTTACCTGGCCGTGGCGCCAAACTTCTTCCCTGTGATTGCCGAATACCTGCAAAAATATAAACTTACCGAAGATGAAGACAATAGCCGTATCGTAATTGAGAAGCCATTTGGTCATGATTTAGAGTCTGCAAAAGAACTTAATGCATTACTAAGTACAATTTTCACCGAGAAACAAATCTACCGCATTGATCATTATTTGGGTAAAGAAACGGTGCAAAACATGATGGCATTTAGGTTTGCAAATGCACTATTTGAACCATTATGGAATAGATCTTACATCGATCACGTTCAGATTTCGGTTACCGAACAGTTGGGGGTTGCCGATCGGGGTGGTTATTATGAAGGTGCTGGTGCCTTGCGTGATATGATTCAAAACCACCTTCTACAGTTGTTGTGCTTAATAGGCATGGAAGCGCCAATTAACTTTGATGCCGACGAAATTAGAAACCGTAAGGTGGAGGTTTTGAGAGCCATGCGTCCGTTCTCTGCTGAAGATATCCGTTTCCACACCGTACGTGGCCAATACAGCAAAGGTTGGGTTGAAGGTAAAGAGGTTCCGGGCTATCGCCAGGAAAAAGGTGTGGATCCACACTCCAATACAGAAACCTTCGCCGCTGTAAAATTTCATATTGATAACTGGAGATGGCAGGGAATTCCGTTTTATTTAAGAACTGGTAAACGGTTAAATCAAACTTCATCTCTGATTACAATTCAGTTCAGAGATGTTCCTCATCAAATTTTCTCTTCTGATGTTACAGAGAGTTGGCAACAAAACCGCCTGGTAATTAGTATTCAGCCAGAAATGAGTATTCGCATGCAGGTGCAAGCGAAAAGACCTGGTTTGGATATGGTTTTAAATCCTGTTGATATGGTTTTTGACTATAAAGGTACTTACGAAGGCGACACACCGGAAGCTTATGAAACTCTATTATTGGATGCCATGATGGGTGATCAAACGTTATTTATGCGTGGCGATCAGGTAGAAGCTGCCTGGGAATTGGTGATGCCAATTTTAAACACCTGGGAAAGTAAAAAATCAATAAATTTTCCAAACTATCCAGCCGATAGCTGGGGACCTGAAGAAGCAGAGGCACTTATTGCAAGAGATGGCTTCCATTGGTTCAATTTACCATTAAAAAATAAAGAGTAAAAACTCCTCATAGCCGGGCAGAAAGTAATAATCAACTAACGTGATTGAGATTACTTTTTGCCTTGCAATAATGTTTAATATTTAGCAATATGAATTTATTAATATATAAAACGATTGAAGAACTCACTGAAGATTTAGCAGATTACATTATTAAAATTGCTGAGGTTTCTATTGAGGAAAATGATTGTTTTAATTTTGTTTTAACCGGAGGTAGTTCACCCAAAGCACTTTATCATTTTCTGGCTAAAGAATGCGAACATAGAATTGATTGGGAAAAAGTATATTTCTTTTTTGGCGATGAGCGGAATGTTCCGGCAAATGATGAAAATTACAATGGGTTATTGGCAAAAAAGGCACTACTCGATCCATTAAACATTAAAGACGATCATATTTTTTATGTTGATACAACACTGGCTCCAGAGAAAGCTGCAATTGAGTATAAAAAATCAATCGATGCTCATTTCAAAGGCGAAGATTTAGTTTTCGATCTAATTTTATTGGGAATGGGTGATGATGCACATACCGCATCAATCTTCCCTCATACTTCATTAGTTAAAGATGAAGAAGTAAACGTAGCTTCTGTTTTTGTAGAAAAGCTAAACACTTATCGCGTTAGTTTTACAGCCCCGTTAATTAACAAAGCCGAAAATATAGCATTTCTTGTTTTTGGAGAAAATAAAGCCGAAGCCATTAAACACGTAATTGGTGACGAACAAAAAGATTTTGATTTATATCCATCTCAACTCATTGATCCTATTGATGGTAAGCTTACTTTCTTTACTGATGAGGCTGCCACTAAACTATTAGAAGAATAGTGTCTGGTCAACCAGATGATTTTTTAAATGGGAAAACGGAATATACCTTAGGTTTATTCCGTTTTTTTTATGGCACTGATAAGTGATATTAAACCATCATTTAAGAATTTACGCCACAAGAGATTTAAATGAAGAAGTAATGCATTTTCTTAAACTCGCTAGCGCTGGAAGTTTCCATTCCTAATCAAGTTTTTCCTCAATTAAAAGTTTAATAATTCCATCAGCCATGCCCACTTTTGGAACAAAAATTTGTTTAATACCTGTCCATTTCATTAGGGTCAAATAAATTTCACTTGCAGGAATGATTACGTCAGCACGATCAGGATTTAAACCCAATTCATGTATACGCTCTTTTAGAGAATAGCTTGTTAACTTATTGTAAAGTGCATTTAGTTTTTGAATTGATAGCGGGGCACCATCCTTTTCATCACTCATTCTGAATAATTTATTAATATTACCTCCAGTTCCAATTGCTGCCAACTGTTTGTAGTTCTTGGTGTGCTCCTTCACCCATTCTTTCATTTCGTCCCAGGTTTCTTCTTTATCCTGGTTATCCAACATTCTTATCGTGCCAATATTAAACGAACGTGAAGCTTCTGGTACACCTTTTACAAATACCGATAATTCGGTGCTACCACCACCAACGTCGATGTATAAATACGTTTTATTTTCATCTAAATCGGCCTCTATGTGGTTAGCATAAATGATATTGGCTTCTCTCTGACCTTCAATAATTTCAAGATTCAAATCCGTTTGTGCTTTAATCATTTTAACGATATCCTCTCCGTTGCTAGCCTCACGCATGGCTGAAGTGGCACAGGCCAAATATTCGGAAACATGATAAACATCCATCAGACTTTTAAAGGCTGACATCGTTTTCACCAAATCTCCTGCTTTTCTTTCAGAAATATGATGATCCAAGAAAGCATCATCGCCCAAGCGTAAGGGCACTCTAATTAAAGTGTTCTTTTTATATTTATATTTTCCGTCGCTTTTGCTGATGTCGGCAATGAGCAATCTTACTGCGTTCGAGCCAACATCTATAGCTGCATATCTTAACATTATTGGTGCTTGGTTTTTAAGTAGTTATAAATATCAACCTGAGCTCTAATCTTTTTGCTCAATCTATTTTTATGATATTTATTATTATTGGATGCGTTAATTTGTCGTGATTTTGTATTGTCTTGCAACTGAAGATCAATGATATCTTGAATTTCTTGCTTTACTTCGGGATCAAGAACCGGAAAGCCTACTTCTACCCTATGCTCAAAGTTTCTGCTCATTAAATCTGCAGAAGATAAGTACATATCATTTTTGCCATTATTGCTGAAAATGTAAATCCTTGCATGCTCCAGAAACTTATCGATAATACTGATGGCAGTTATGTTTTCACTAAAGCCTTTAACACCGGGAACTAAGCAACAAATTCCCCGTACAATGAGTTGAATTTTAACACCAGCATTACTGGCATCGTATAGTTTTGAAATGATGCCTTCATCAGCTAAACTATTCACTTTTAACATAATGTAAGCCAGTTTTCCGGCTTTGGCATTTCTTATTTCTCTATTAATGAAATTGATCAGCTTTGAGCGACTTTCCAATGGAGAAACGATTAAATGTTTAAACCCTTTGGTTACTGTTCTTTTATTTAACGCATCAAATAGTTTTACCAGATCATTTGTAATTTCCTTTTTAGCTGTGAAAATACTGTGATCGCAATATAACCCAGCGGTTTTCTCATTGAAATTTCCTGTCGCTAAATTTGCATAATAAACAGGCTTATCCTTTTCTATTCTTTTAACAAGGCAAATTTTGGAATGAACCTTATAGTCTGTTAAGCCATAATTAACTTTTACGCCTTCTTCCATCAACCTCGATGTCCAGAATATATTGGCTTGTTCATCAAACCGGGCCTTTAGTTCCAATACTACAGAAACTGATTTGCCGTTCTTTGCCGCATTAATTAAGGCGTTAATTACCTTCGAGTTTTCAGCAAGGCGATATAGCGTGATTTGAATTTCAGTAACCTTAGGATCAATTGCCGCTTCCCGCAGAAACAATATGATATAGTCATAAGATTGATATGGTAAGTTCACCAGATAATCGCGGCGAGCAATTCTACTAAAAACACTCTGCGTACGTGGCAAATCATGCACTTTTAAGGGTACGTTTGGTGCATACTCCAATTCTTTCTTCCCAACGTTAGGAAAAGAGATAAAATCTCCAAATTTATGATAACTATTACCCGGTATTAAACTGTCGGCATCGAGTTTGAGTTTGTTTACCAAAACAGTAAGCATGTTCAAAGGCATTGCCGAATCGTACAATAAACGCATGGGTTTACCTTTTTTCCGTTTCTCTAAACTGCTTTTTAAGTCTTCAATAAACTTATCATCGATATTTTTATCTATATCCAACTCAGCATCTCGTGTTAGCTGAATAGAGTAAGCTTCTAAATGATCGTAAGTAAAAACATAGAAAATATCATCCAGGCAATAACGAATAATATCTTCAGCAAGAATAATAAACTTTAAATCGTTGGTTTCTGGTAAGACCAGGAAACGTGGCAAACTCGGCGGAATCTCGATTAGCGCATACTTCTCTCTAACTTTCGTATCTTTTTTGGATAATTTCACAAAGAAATACAAAAACCGATCTTTTAGTTCTGGAAAAGGTTTATCCATATCCAACATGATCGGAACCAGATTTGATAAAATTTTATCACGAAAGTGGTTCTTCACAAACTCTCCTCTACTCACATTGAGCTGGGTATCATTCAAAATAAAGATTCTATTTTGTGCAAGCTCATTGATAAGCGTAGCCTGAAACAATTGATCGAACTTGCGCTCTTGTTTCACTACGATATTCTTAATCTCATTTAGGATTTTTTTCGGATTGAAACCCAAAAGGGCTTTTGCTTTATCGTTTAAATTGGTTAACCGCGACATTGTAGCGACCCGCACCCGATAAAACTCTTCCAGATTGGAAGAAAATATAGATAGAAACTTAATCCTTTCGATGAGTGGAACGGTTTCATCGGCCGCTTCTTGTAACACACGATCGTTAAAATACAACCAACTTATCTCCCGGTTTAAAAATGGTATTTTCTTCTTGCTCATCTAAAAAAATAAAAAATCCCCGTGGGTACAGGGATGCTCAAAGCTGCAAAATAATTTGTTAAATTGATGTTAATAAATCAAAGTGTTAACGTTAACGAATTGTTTAATCGTTAATACAAGAATCCGAAACTAAAGCAATTTTTTAGCGGCCGTTTTAACACTTTTTGGCTTTGCTGTTTCTTCAGCTGCTTTGGAAACGTCTTTTGCTAACGGTTTTGCCCTATCTTGAACTGCTTTTTTAGTATCGGTAGCGTCGTTCTTGGCTGTTGCTACTTTTTGCTTAGCCGCAGATGTTGTTTTACTAACAGCTTTTTCTGTTAATTTTGGTACGACAGTTGCAGCAAGCTCGCTTATTTCTTTTTTAGCAGGGGTATTCTCTTTCGTTTCAGTCGCTTTACTTGCCGTTTTTTTAATGGCTTCTACTGGCTTAGCTAATGCTTTTTCTACTTTTTCTTCTGATGCAATTGCTGCAACTTTAACACTTTGAACAATCGGTTTAGCTTTAGAAACTGCTTTTTTAACCACCTTAGCCGCAGATTTTTCTGCTTTATTAACAACCTTTGTAACCGGCTTTTTATCAGCCTTTGATTTTGACGACTTTAATAAATCATCAATCTTATGACCCACATCTGATTTGATCACCGTAAACTTTTTAGTCAGTTTTTTAGCTACGCGTTTGCTTGCTTTTGCAACTTCTGAACTGATTTCTGATGCATCATGGCCCAAGCTTTTAATTACATCTAAAAACTGCGAAGTAATTGATTGCTCTAACTGTTTTGCAGCTTCTTTTTTTGTTGCTTTTTTTTGAGACTTAGCTTTAGTGGTTTTCATATTATTTTTCGTTTTTTTGTGAGATCGATTATTTTCTAATAAATCTACTTAATTTTTTAATTTAAAAGCTAAAACCATGCCTTCTTTTGATATTGTAAGTAAAGTTGATGCGCAAACCCTTGATAATGCGATCAATAATGCCAAGAAAGAAATCCTCAATAGATTTGATTTCAATGGATCGAAAAGTACTGTAGATTTGGATAAAAAAACCAACGTTGTAACCATTGTTACGGAAGATGACATGCGATTAAAAGCCATAGAAGGTTCGATCATATCGAGGATGATGAAACAAAATCTGGATCCAAAAAGTCTTGACTTTGGCAAAGAAACCATCGCATCCGGCAATATGATTCGCAAGGAAATTACCATTAAAGAAGGATTGGATAAAGAGGCAGCCAAAAAGGTTGTTGCTAAAATTAAAGCGAGTGGTTTAAAAGTACAACCATCAATCATGGATGACCAGGTTCGGGTAACCGCCAAAAAAATTGATGACCTCCAAGCTGTAATTTCTCTATGCCGTGGTGAAGATTTCGACCAGCCATTGCAGTTCATTAACATGAGAAATTAGTCAATTTAATCTGTTAATGCTTATCAAAATAAAGGATTAAAAAATGCAGGTAATTGAAGATGGATTTCTTTTTTCAGATCAGAAAGAACTATTGCAGATAGATCGGATTCATAGCTATTTAAGTAAAGAATCATATTGGGCTAAGGATATCCCTTCAGAAACCGTTGCTGCTTCGATTCAAAATTCGCTTTGTTTCGGCATCTACAAGAGTGGCCTTCAGATAGGCTTCGCCCGGTGGGTAACCGATAAAGCGACTTTCGGCTGGCTGTGTGATGTCTACGTTGAAGAGGGTCATCGTGGTAATGGCCTGGCTAAAAAATTAATATCGTTTATGATTTTCCACCCTGATTTACAAAATCTGAGAAGATACCAGCTGGCTACCCATGATGCACATGAGCTCTATGAGCAATTCGGATTTTCGCAGATAAAAAATCCCGAAAACCAGATGGCAATCTCCATTTCAAATCCTTACAATAAAGACTAACATCAAAAAAACCTTTTGTGCTTATTGGTGTTTTGTTTACGTACAAAACGAAAATAAAATGAGCAATAAATTTTTATATGTAACCGCAATTGCATTAGCAGTAAGTTTAACCGCTTGCCAAACGGCAGATAAAAAATCATCTACTACAAAAGATAGCGTAGCTGGCGATACCAATATGGTAAACGGCAATCACGTTGCAGGAAGTGAAGTGATAGAAACAGGTTTGGATGAAGCTGGCGCAACATTTTTGAGAAAAGCAGCTGTAGGTGGTATTATGGAAGTTGAAGCAGCAAAAATTGCGATGAAGAACGCTTCCAATCAGAAAGTGAAAGATTTCGCCTCTAAAATGCTGACAGACCATACTCAGGCCAACAAAGAACTAAAAGCATTGGCGACAGATAAAAAAATAATTACTCCCGATGCGCTTCCAGCCGAAGATCAGATCCATCTGGATGAAATGAAGAAAATGACTGGCGCAAGCTTTGATAAACATTATATGGATATGATGGTTACCGATCATCAAAAAACAATTTCTTTGTTTAAAGATGGCATGGAAAACAAAGATGCAAAACTAAAAGAATGGGCAGGTAAAACCCTAACTGTTATAGAAGGTCATGATCAGTCAGCTAAAGAAATTGTATCCAACCTAAAATAAGGAACCATTAATTATTTAAGATCCTGTTCATTAATTTGAATGGGATCTTCTGTTTATATAGATTCATCATTTTAATTACATTTTCAGAAATACGAGAAATTAAAATTATCTTTCCGCGTTAAATACAAAAATACATAAATGAATAAGAGTAGAATTTTTAGAGCGTTGCTGAGCGCTGCTGTAGTTAGTGCAGTACCATTTATAGCCAATGCACAAAAAGCAAATTGGCAAAATCTTGATCTTAAAACTGATTCAACATTTGGAATCAGCACCGAAAAAGCATACAAAGAACTTTTGAAAGGAAAAAAATCGACAAAGGTTATTGTAGCCGTAAACGATGGCGGCGTTGAAAATACACATGAAGACTTAAAAAGAATTATGTGGGTTAACGCTAAAGAAATCTCAGGCAATGGAAAAGATGACGACAAGAATGGTTACGCGGATGATATTCACGGTTGGAACTTTATTGGTGGACCAAAAGAGTCTGTTAACTTCGAAACTTTAGAATTAACGCGTTTAGTACGCCGAGATCTAAAACGATTTGAAAACACTACGGATGCAACGGTTTCGGCAAAAGATAAGGCAGATTTTGAAGCATTTAAGGCCAGAAGAGCAGATTTGGAAAAACAGTTAGGTGAGGCTAAAGCTGGCTTAGCTAATATTTCTGGTTTTAAAAACGCGTTAGACGCCTTTATTAAGAAATTGGGAAAAGAGAATCCTACTTTGGCCGAAATTAAAGCCTACAAGCCAACAGCAGAAATGGATGGCCGTATTCAAAGCATTTTAGTTGAACAATTAGCGAATGTAAGTTTTAAAGATTTTTACGAAGATCAAATTAAAGAAGGTTTCGATTATTACACCCGTCAGGCAGAATATAATCTAAATGTTGATTATGATCCCCGTAGCATTGTAGGTGATCATCCTAATGATCCTAAAGAAAAATTTTATGGGAATAATGACGTTGCTGGTCCGGATGCCATGCATGGTTCCCATGTTGCCGGAATTATTGCAGCAGACCGAACAAACAATTTAGGGATCAAAGGCGTGGCCGATAACGTGGTAATTATGGGCGTTAGGGTTACCCCGAATGGTGATGAGCGTGATAAAGACGTGGCAAACGGCATTCGTTATGCTGTTGATAACGGCGCAAAAGTAATTAATATGAGCTTTGGTAAAGCTTACAGCTGGGACAAAGCTGTAGTGAACGAAGCTATGAAATACGCAGCTTCTAAAGATGTTTTAATTGTGCAGGCTGCAGGTAACGAAAATAAGGATATCGATACGGAAAATAACTTCCCTAATCATAAAGATTTGGATGAAAAAACGATCGCATCGTGGATTACAGTTGGCGCCTCAGGTCCTAAAGATGATGAAACTTTAAAAGCAAGTTTCTCTAACTTCGGTAAAACTCAGGTAGACGTTTTTGCTCCAGGTGTGCAAATCTATTCTACTGTTCCGGGATCGAAATATAAAAATTTAAACGGAACAAGTATGGCTTCACCTGTTGTTGCCGGTTTGGCAGGATTAATCCGTTCTTATTATCCTAAACTGACTGCCGCACAAGTGAAAGAAATTATTGTAAAGTCAGTTAGCAAAGTAAATCATAATGTTTCTTACAAAAAAGGAGAAGAGGAAAATGCAGAATCGGTGTCAGTACCTTTCTCTGATTTATGCATCAGCGGGGGTATTGTTAATGCATACGAAGCTTTAAAATTAGCTGCTACCTATAATGGAAAAGCAACTGCTAAATAATACTGTAAATGCTTAGATAAAAAAGGCGAACGTTAGTTCGCCTTTTTTATGATCTTAACTTCGTAAAGTTTACCTACTGAATATAAAAGTCAGATCTATTCTAACTACAATTAAATAGTATCCATATCAATAACAAAACGATACTTGACATCGCTGTTCAACACACGTTCATAAGCTTCATTTACGTAATTGATATTAATAACTTCCACTTCGGAAACAATATCATGTTTTGCACAGAAATCGAGCATTTCTTGTGTTTCTGCAATACCGCCAATACTCGAAGCCGTTAAAGATCGGTTTCCATGCATTAAGGCAGAGCCAGGAAATTTTAAAGGTTCCGGTGGTAATCCTACGCAAATATGCACACCATTTACATTCAGGAGTTTGAGGTACATTTCATAATCATGCGGAGCAGAAACAGAATCAATGATAAAATCGAAATGCTTTGCATATTTTTTCAGCTCTTCAGGATCTCTGGTGATTACAAAATGATGTGCTCCTAAACTTTTAGCATCCTGCTCTTTAGAAGGCGACGTACTTAAAACCGTAACATCTGCACCAAATGCAACCGCAAATTTTACCGCCATGTGCCCAAGACCACCCAGGCCTAAAACGGCCACCTTATGTCCTTTGGCTATGCCCCATCGTTTAATCGGCGAATAAGTGGTAATTCCCGCACAAAGTAATGGTGCTACTCCTGCTAAAGGCAAACGATCAGAAACGCTTACTACAAATTCTTCTGTGCAAACAATTTTATTTGCATATCCACCGTAAGTAGGCGTTTTCTTATCACGTTCTACACTGTTGTAGGTCCACACCGTTTCGCCTCTTTCGCAAAACTGCTCCTGGCCGCCTTTACAGGTTGTACATTCCTTACAACTATCTACCATACAACCTATTCCTGCCAAATCGCCAACGCTGAACTTGGCTACTTCCGATCCCACTTCAGTGATTCTACCAACAATCTCGTGTCCGGGAACCATTGGATAACGAGCCGGACCCCATTCGCTGCGCACCTGATGGATATCAGAATGGCAAATACCACTAAACAAAATCTCTATTAAAACATCTTTTGGGCCAACATTCCTTCTCTCGAAATTCCAGGGCGCCAGTTGATCTGTTTTACTGTGAACAGCATATCCTTTTGCAGCTATCATATAAATTTTCTTATACTATCTTAAATTGATATTTAATCTTCGTTTTTCCTCAACTATCTTTTATCAGGCACTTGCTAAAATCTTATCCGGGGTGATCGGTAAAGTTCTAATCCTTTTACCAGTGGCATTAAAAACAGCATTTGCAACCGCTGCAGAAAAACCGATTAAAGCAATTTCACCCATTCCTTTTGCACCCATTGGATTGATGTATGGATCTGGCTTATTGATAAAATGTACTTCTATTTCAGGTATATCTGCATTGACCGGCACATGATAATCAGCAAAATTATTGTTGATATAGCGTCCATAACGGTGATCGATAACAGACTCTTCTGTCAGTGCCATACCTACGCCACCCACTGCACCACCAACCATCTGGCTCCGAGCGGTTTTAGGACTAACAATCGTTCCTGAATCACCCACTGAAATAATCTTATCAACTTTAACTACACCAGTTAAGCTATGCACTTTTACCTTCACAAAGTGGATGGAGAAAGAATACATGGAATATTCCTCCCGTTCTTTACCAGCAGAACTTTGCTTAGTGACCTCGATAGATGGAAGGTTATTCTTCTTTAAAACGTCGACAAAATTGGATGTTGCATCCATATTCGAATTGGCTGCTAATTCTGCTATGGTAGATTTTAAGCTAACGCATACATCGTTTACCGCAGAACCCACCGTAGAAAGCGTTGCAGAACCACCCTGGCTTGGCGCTGGTGGCAATGAAGAATCTCCCAACTCGAAAGTAATTTTACCTACGGGAATACCTGTTATCTTGCTGGCAATCAAAGTCATTCCTGTTCCAGTTCCCGGACCGATATCACTGGTTGCGCTTTGCAAAACCAAAGATCCATCCGCTTTTAAAATACCTTTAACACTGGCTCGACCCCTATTGGCATTAAAAACCCCAATACTCACGCCAAAACCAGTTTTCCATTGCCCTTCAACTAAGCTTCCAGGTTTATTTTTGCGTTCATTCCATCCTATTTTCTGAGCGCCAATTTTATAAGCCTCTTTAATATTTTTATCCGAAAATGGCTTATCACGCTGCTGATCCCGCTCCGGGTCGTTTTTAATTCTGAAATCAAGTGGATCCATATCTAAAGCGTGGGCCATTTCATCAATCGCACTCTCCAGCGCAAATGCACCGGTCGCTTCTCCAGGTCCACGCATCCAGATGGGCACACCCAAATCTACAGGAACAACTGTGTATTGCGTATTCACATTATCGCATTGATACATGAATTTCGCCATGTTAACCACCCCTTCAGTAAAGTTTTCGTAGGCGGAGGTTTCTCCAAAAGCACGATGCGTAATTCCAGTTAACTTTCCATCTTTACTGGCGCCCAAACCTATGGTTTGAACGGCTGCCGGACGATTGCCCACCATGGTAAACATCTGCATTCGGGTAATTACAAGTTTAACAGGTTTACTAAGATGTTTGGAAGCCATTACCGTTGCAATTTCCAAAGGCCATGTACGTAAGGCCATTCCAAAACCACCGCCCACAAACTCAGAATTTACCTGGATATTTTCTATTGGAATTTTGAATACATTAGCTATTGTTCCCTGCGTTGCTTTTACACCCTGGGTTTTTGCGTAAACGGTAACCTGGCTATTCGGACGCCAATCAGCAATGATCCCATGTAATTCCATAGGGTTATGTGTTTCAATCGGCAAATGATATTTAGCCTCAATTTTTACCTCCGCAGTTTTATAGGCATTCTCAACGCCTCGTTTATAATCAGGCTGACCTTGAAGTTTTTTAGCTTTTGAATCGGCAATTGCTTTCTCAAAATCAGTATTAAAATCTTCTTTTGCATAAGTTGCCTTTACTAATGATGCAGCATATGTTGCCCGCTCAAAAGTATTTGCAACCACTATAGCGATTGGTTGTCCGTTAAAAAATATCTTATCGGTATAAAAAATTTTAAAAGGTGAGCCACCCTCCTGTTCGTATGCTGGAGCCGATGGTTTATTTAAATGAGAGATCACCGCAAGTACGCCAGGCGCTTTTTCAGCAGCTTTTGTATCAAGCGTAGTAATTTTGCCTTTGGTAATGGTGCTGGTAACTAAAACGCCATAAGTTAACCCAGGTAATTCGTATTCAGCAAAGTATTTAGCTTTGCCCGTAACCTTGAAAACGCCATCTACGCGGTCATTTTCATCTTTAATTATTCGATTTTCCATGATTATGCCTTAGATTTTGCAACAGTTAATGCTTCAATAATTGTATTGGGAGCCATCTGGAGTTTGAAATCATTCTCTCCAAATCCTTTTGCATCCGTCATTGCCAACTTGGCGGCTTGCTCAAAGTTTTCAAGGCTTGGTTCCTTGCCTTTTAAGAAATTTTCCGACGCTGTTAATCTCCATGGTTTGTGTGCAACGCCGCCCATTGCAAGGCGAACATCGCTGATTTTATTGTTAGAGATTTCTAAGGCGGCCGCTACAGATACTAAGGCAAAAGCGTAAGATGCCCGGTCTCTAACCTTTAAGTAGTTAGAATTTTTAGCTAAATTATTTACCGGAATTTCTAGGCGGACGATCATCTCATCGGCTTTTAAGTTATTGTCTAACTGAGGAGTATCTCCCGCAAGGCGATGAAAATCTTGAAATAAAACCTTGCGTTCGCCTTTGGTACTTGCCAGCACAGCAACTGCATCTAAAGCGACTAAAGCGACGCACATATCACTCGGATGAACGGCAATGCATTTATCTGATGTTCCGAAGATGGCGTGCATCCTGTTAAAGCCACCAATAGCGCCGCAACCAGATCCCGGCTGGCGCTTGTTGCAGGGCATTTCAGTATCATAAAAATAGCCACAACGTGTCCGTTGCATCATGTTGCCACCAACTGTAGCCACATTTCTTAACTGCGCAGACGCACCGGCATTTAAGGCCATTGCCAGCAGAGGCAATTTTTCTTTAACCAAAGTATTTTCTGCAACGGCAGTATTCGATGCTAAGGCACCAATGATAATTTTATCGCCAACAAGTTCAATTTGCTTTAAAGGAACGTGGTTAATGTCGATCAATTTTTCAGGAGCTGTTACCCCTCTTTTCATTAGATCGATCAAGTTTGTACCACCAGCAAGAAACTTGGAATTTTTATCTTTTATCAACAAGGATAATGCTGATTTTGTCGAGGTTGTTCTTAAGTATTGGAAGTTGATCATGCTTTCATTCCTCCCTTCGAAACTTCAACTATTGCGTCAACTATATTAGGATAAGCACCACATCTGCAAATGTTTCCACTCATATATTCACTAATTTCTGCCCTCGAGTTTGTGTGCCCTTCGTTTACGCAGGCCACTGCCGACATGATTTGTCCGGGTGTACAATAACCACACTGAAAACCATCATGTTTAATAAATGCTGCCTGCATCGGATGTAACTCTTCTGCTTTTGCAAGTCCTTCTATAGTCGTTATTTTCTTCCCTTCGTTCATCACTGCCAAGCTTAAACAAGAGTTTACGCGTTCTCCATTTACGTGGACGGTACATGCACCGCATTGACCATGGTCGCAGCCTTTTTTGGTTCCTGTTAAATGAAGCTCTTCACGCAGATAATCTAACAGTGTTACACGAGGCTCAATAGATGTCTTATAAGCCTTATTGTTTACCGTTATATTAAGTGGTATTTTTTCAAAAAGTTCAGCGAAACGTTCATCAGCCTGGTTTTCGGCTGCTTTAACAGCAACAGATGGTGTTAAAGCGATTGCAGTAATGAGTGAACTTTTCTTTAAAAAGTCTCTCCTGCTATCGCCCTGATTTGATTCCTTATCAGATGATTGCATAAAGTATGTTTTGAGATGTCTCCTAAGTTCGCTAATCTTAAGCTGAAATTAGCTCGATTTAGAAATTTAGAATAATTCTAATAAGATATGAGAGGCATTAGCCAAAGAAATAACTGATACCAACAGAATAATTTCGATAATGTCAACTCAATTTCTATTTTTAGCAAATGGAAGAAATTAAATTGCTACCCAATTTATCTGCAGAAGAACAACGCGTTTTAGGTTCATTAATAGAAAAAAGCCGAACCACGCCAGACTATTACCCGATGACGCTGAACAGTTTAACAGCAGCTTGTAATCAAAAAAGCTCAAGAAATCCAGTGGTTAATTATAGTGAGGAGACCGTAACACTAACATTAAATTCACTAAAAATAAAAGGTTTAATATCAACAGCTACAGGAGGTTCGAGCCACGTAATTAAATATAAGCATAACTTAGCGATTGCTTATCCATTGATCCCTTCAGAACTTTCTATTCTTTGCCTATTGCTTTTGAGAGGACCACTAACACCAGGCGAAATTAATAGCAATTCAGGAAGGCTATTCGAATTTGAAAGTATCGAAGAAATTTCTGAACAATTACAGAAGCTTGCCGAGGGAGAGCCTGCGTTCGTAAAACTGTTGACCAAAAAGCCAGGACAGAAAGAGGCAAGATATGTACACCTATTAGGTGAACAGGCAGACAATCAAGAGGAAGAACCACAAGTAGCACAAACTACAATTTTCCAACCCAATGAAGAGCTGGAAAATCGTATTGCGAAATTGGAACAGGAACTCGAAGAGTTAAAAGAACTTGTTAACCTATTAATGGACAAATAGCTTATCCCTCAAATTTCTTAAAAATGGTGCTGGCTACGTGTCCGCCGAACCCGAATGTATTGTTTAAAACGTAGTTGATTTCCTTTCTAATCGGCTGCCCTAAAACAATATTTAATCCTTCCGGGATTTTTTCATCAAGCTTTTCAGTGTTGATTGTTGGTGGAATGATACCATCTCTTATGGCTAAAATACTAATCAGGCTTTCTACAGCGCCGGCGGCACCAAGCAAATGACCTGTCATGGATTTTGATGCCCCAATTACCACAGGCAAGCCGTCGAAAACATTTTTGATTGCATTTAATTCGCTCAAATCGCCTAAGCCTGTCGAGGTAGCGTGAGCATTGATGTAGTCGATTTTATCTGCAGAAATATTAGCATCGCTTAAAGCTTTTTGCATCCCTAAAGTTGCTCCGATTCCATCTGGTGGCGTTCCTGTTAAGTGGTAAGCATCAGCAGCCATTCCGCCACCAACAATTTCTGCGTAAATATGAGCGCCACGGCTTAACGCATGTTCTAATTCTTCTAAAATTAAAGCACCTGCGCCCTCACCCATCACAAAGCCATCACGGGTTTCATCAAATGGTCTAGAAGCTGTTTCAGGACTGTCATTTCTCTTAGACAATGCTTGTGCAGCGTTGAAACCGCCCACAGAAGCTTCGGTAATTGCAGCTTCAGAACCTCCGGCAACCATTACACTTGCCTTGCCCAAACGAATCGTATCGAAAGCATTTATAATAGCCGTATTGGAAGAAGCACAAGCCGAAACCGTACAATAATTGGGTCCGCGGAGTTTGTGGCGGATGCTAATGGCACCGGCGGCAATATCTACGATCATTTTCGGAATAAAAAACGGACTGAATCTTGGTGTTCCATCACCTTGGTGAAATTCGGCCAACTGCTCTTCGAAAGTAGAGATCCCTCCGTTGCCAGTAGCCCAAATTACACCAACTTCAGCCAATTGTGCATCCGTCATCACAGTAAAGTCCAATCCAGCATCTTTAATCGCCTGGTCGCTTGATGCGATAGCATATTGGGTAAAGGTATCGTACTTTCTAGCTTCTTTTTTATCCAGAAACTCCTCCGCATTGAAATTTCTTACCTCAGCAGCAAAATGTGTCTTAAACTTACTGGTATCAAATTTAGTAATCGGTCCGACACCACTTTTACCATCGAGAATATTTTTCCAGAAGTCTTCTACAGTGTTTCCAAGTGGCGTTATGGCGCCTAATCCAGTTACAACTACTCGTTTCATTTTATTAGTTTTTATTTTCTCCTGCGTACAGGTAATCTACGAAAGCCTGAACTTTCGGAGCAATGATTAGTATAGCGGGAATGGCCACTACATAAGAAATCGCCCAGGATTTGACCCAGACTTTAATAAATTTCTCGCTAAAACCTAGATTTACGCTTATCGCCGCAAAGGTTACAATTCCTGTTGTAAAAATTGCCATAATAAAGGCGAAAGTTAATTTCTTTTTCATTCCTGCTGATTCGATTAATTAGTTTACCGATTCTACCCAAGCTTTTCTGTTCGCATTCATCACATTTAAAGCATCTACAGGAGATTGACGGAACAATTCATAAATTTTAGCGGTATCACCAACCCTGATTTCGAATTCATCTTCTGCTAAAGCAGCAATAAATTCATCAGCAACAACTGATGGCTTAATACCATTGTGCCCACCAATTTCTTTTGAAAATTCGGTATCAACCAAAGGAGGCATCAACTCAAAAACTTTAACTGAACTATCTTCAAGACTTAACCTTAACGAAGTTGTATAAGAATGTAAAGCGGCTTTACTGGCTGCATAAGTTGGCAACGTGATACCAGGAACCTAAGCTACAACCGACGAAACATTTACAATTGCCGATTCTGGCAGCGCTTTTAGAATCGGTAAAAGTTTTTGATTAATTCTGATGATGGATAAATAATTAGTTAACATTTCATCTTCAGCATTTGCGAAAGCGTCCTGATTGTTATCAGCTAAATTGTAAACAATTGCTCTCCCGGCATTATTGATCACCATATTTAAATTAGGGAAATCCTTTCCAATTCGTTCAACTAATTGATCAACTTCTTCTGCCTTGCTTACATCAAATTGGATGGACGTAACATTGCTTAACCCTGATAATGCGGAATCCAGGCGCTCTTTGTTTCTACCCGTTACAATCACATGATTGTTTAATGCTGTTAGCTGTTTTACGATTTCTAATCCGATACCAGCTGTTCCGCCGATAATTAATACTGTGTTTTGTGAAGTTTTCATATTTGCTGTTTCTATTATATACCAATCGGTATATTTTTGTTTAAAATTTTTTAGCCTAAGCTTTTAATATATTTTTTTAAAGAATTCATTATTAATTTCCAATTTTCCATGTTGTTGGTGAGGCGAGAAACCATCACTCCGCCCTCTATCATTGCAATAATTGTTAGCGCAATTTGTTCGGGATTATTATCAGCTTTAAGTTCTTTCTTTAAAATCCCCTCTTCTACCAGGCTTATAATTCTATTCTTCCAGGAGAAGACTGCTTTTAAAACTTTATCCCGGAGAGCGGGATGTGTATCATCGGCATCGATAGCCGTATTCAAAATTGGGCAACCTCCCAGAGAAATCCCATTAATTAAAAGGCTTTGGTAAATATTTATATAAGCAAGTAATTTTCCTTCAGTCGTATTTTGCCGACTTATTTCTGCCTCGATTTTTGAAACATTCGTACTGAAATTATAATCGAAAGCAGCAAGCGCAACTTCATCCTTATTAGCGAAATTGCCATAAATACTTCCCTTTGTTAGCCCCGTTGCAGCAATGATATCATTTAAAGATGTACCAGCATAACCTTTCATATTAAAAATGGGTGCTGTTTTCTCTATAATGAAATTTCTTGTTTTTTCTGCCTTGGTCATGTTGATTTGAATTGACAAAGCAAATATATACCGATTGGTATATTAAATGCAAATCTATTTATCATGGTAATGTATTTTTAATAATTCGCGATTTAGATTGAGGCGAAGCGAAAGAAATCTTTGTAGAACTTACTTTTATAAGGATTTCTTTGTTTTGGGCGCAATCCCGTCTCTAAAGATCTGGATAATGGTGTTTATGTGAAAAAGATGCTAAAATAAATTCAGCATGACGATTTGGTCAATTTAGTCGACGAACTATTTCTCTGCTAAAGTCTAAAGAAGATTTCTATATCAGTTTGAATTTTGTAACTTTGGTTCATGAGTAAGTCAGAATCTATAGAGGAGTTTTATAAAAATAAGTTTGATTTTTTGCCTGATAACCTTCAAAAAGATATCGGCCATTTTAATGTATTTAGGATGGAAGACTGTGTTGGCGATGATAAACCACCAGTAAAATACAGCCGAAGAGACTTCTATAAAATCGCTTTGAATAGAGGTCACAATATCTACCATTATGCTGATAAAAGTGTTGAGATTAATGGAACGGCACTGATGTTTTTCAATCCTTTAGTGCCCTACAAATGGGAATTGGCGAGTGGTAAATTGAATGATGTGAGAGGCTACTTTTGCATATTTACCGAAGCATTTTTCAATGAGAAAATCCGTGGAAATATTGGCGACTTGCCCATGTTTGCAGTTGGAGGTAAGCCAGCGTATATTTTGGATGCGAAACAAGATGAGCTCATCTCTTCACTTTTCGAGAAGATGCTGGAAGAAATCAATAGCGATTATATGTATAAGTATGACCTGCTAAGAAATTATACTACTGAAATAACGCACTTCGCACTCAAAACAGAGCCATCAGAAGTGTTATACAAACATCCCGATGCAAATTCTCGAATTACCTCGGTATTTACAGAGCTTTTGGAAAGACAGTTTCCCATCGAAAACCCTGGACAAAGATTTACCATGCGTTCAGCAAAAGACTTCGCGGCCCAGCTTTCTGTACATGTAAATCACTTAAATAGGGCGATAAAAGAAACAACAGGAAAAACCACAACACATTATATTACAGAGCGTTTATTAAGCGAGGCGATGGCTTTACTTAAACATACAGACTGGAATATCTCTGAAATTGGTTATTGTTTAGGCTTTGAAGAACCGACACACTTCAATAATTTTTTTAAAAAACTCACTAACAATACGCCTGGTTCTTATCGTATTGTTTGATTTTAGTAATCATCAGTTTGATTGACGTAATAGTAAATTTTAATTCGCGCCGTAATTTTGTCTTAACAAAAAGGATAAAATTATGGGGATTAAAAAAGTTTGGTTTATAACGGGTGCTTCTAAAGGATTAGGACTTAGTTTGGTAAACCAATTGTTAAAAGCAGGTCAATCAGTTGCAGCAACATCAAGAAACGTAAACGACTTAATTTCGGCAGTCAATTCAAATTCAGAAAAATTTCTCCCTATAGCAGTAAATCTTGCTGATGAGTTAAGTGTAGAAGATGCGATTAATGCTACTGTTGCTCAATTTGGTAGAATTGATGTGGTAATTAACAACGCAGGCTATGGTATTGGGGGCAGCATCGAAGAGCTAACGGATAAAGAAACCAAAGATGCTTTCGATGTAAATGTTTTTGGAACCTTAAATGTGATTAGAAAAGTAAGCCTGCATTTAAGAACACAACGTTCAGGCCATATCATCAACATTGCATCAATCGCTGGTATCGTTGGCGCTACGGGTTGGGCAGTTTATTCGGCTGCAAAAGCAGCAGTAATTGCATTATCTGAAGTGTTAGCTGAAGACCTAAAAGAATTTGGGGTTAAGGTTACGGTTGTAGCCCCTGGAGCATTTAGAACAAGTTTTCTTAAAGAAGAATCTTTAACGCTGGCAAAAAATCCAATCGATGCTTACCAAGAAGTAAGGGTGATACACGAACGATACTTAAAAATGGATGGCACACAAGCTGGCGATCCGGAAAAAGCTGCTGCAGCAATGATTTCTCTGGCAAGTATGCCAAATCCTCCTATCCATTTGCTTTTAGGTAAAGATGCTTTGCATAGAGCAATCATAAAAACCGATGCACTGACAAAAGAATATCAAGATTGGAAAGCAATTACCATTTCAACTGATTTCGACTAATCAGCTATTATCACCATATAAGAAATTTAAGATAAAACAAGATTAAATGCTCTTATATGTCTTATATGGTATAAATCATTTATAAATATTTAAAAACAAAAATCATGGAAAATAAAAAAGTATGGTTCGTAACAGGTGCTTCAAAAGGCCTCGGACTAACGTTAGTAAAAAAATTATTAAGCCGCGGATATAACGTTGCCGCAACTTCTAGAAACGTAAACGACTTATCGAACGCCGTTGGAGAATTTGAAAATTTCTTACCAATTTCAGTTAACTTGATGAATGAAGAAAGCGTTGAATCGGCAATAAGTCAAACCCTTAGCAAGTTCGGGAATTTGGATGTTGTAGTAAATAATGCTGGTTATGGAATGCTTGGTGCTTTGGAAGAATTGAGTGATAAAGAATCTCGTGAGAATTTTGATGTAAACGTTTTCGGTTCTTTAAACGTAATTAGAAAAGCCCTGCCTCAAATGAGGAGACAACAATCTGGTCATATTTTCAACATATCATCAATTGGCGGCTTTTCTGGCAATTTCCCAGGCTTCGGGATTTACTGCGCCACAAAATTTGCTGTAGCTGGTTTCACAGAATCTTTGGCTGCTGAGGTAAAATCACTTGGTATTAAAGCTACAGTTGTTGAACCTGGTTATTTTAGAACGGAGTTTTTAAGTTCCGGATCCTTTGCTATTCCAAAAAAACCGATTGATGCTTATAAGGAAGTGCGTGAATCTCAAATCGCCCATCAGGAACAGATCAATAATAATCAACCAGGCGATCCTGCCAAGGCAGCAGATTTAATTATTGCAGCAGCAGAAAGCGAAAATTCGCCCTTGCATTTATTCTTAGGTCCGGATGCTTATCAAGTTGCAAATACAAAAATCGCTGATGTACAGAAAGATATGGAAGACTGGAAAGCGTTGGCAACAGCAACTAATTTTGATGAGGTTGGGGCTTAATTAGCTTTTGGTCATTGCGAAGTAGAGCTTTTCCCGACCTTTCGGGATAGCAATCTTAACTTATTTATTGAATGGGATTGCTTCGTGCCTCGCAATGATGGAGCTTTAAGAAAAGGGATAAGCGATTATCCCTTTTTCCATTTTATACTGCAACCAACAGCCTTAGTACTTGAAATTGTTGGTTTTTTACCAGCTGATAATTCGCTAATCGCGTTCTGAACATAATTAACCTTATCTGGATTTTCACCCTCTGCATCATTATCGATTGAACCGATATATTCCACTACATTTCCTTTATCGGTTTTACTCAACACAAAAACATGAGGTGTTTTTAAAGCGCCAAATTGTTTGGTTACCACATGATTCGGGTCTAACAGATAAGGAAAGCTAAAATTCTTTTCTTTAGCCAGAGCCTGCATTTTCTCAAAACTTTCGTCAGGAACGGCACCAGCATCGTTAGGATTGATAGCCACAACAGGATAACCTTTGCTTGCATACGATGCATTCAAGGCAGAAACTCTTTCCTGATATCCTTTAGCGACAGGACATGTATTGCAGGTGAAAACTACGATATATCCTTTCGCATCTTTGTAATTAGCGAGCGAAACCATTTTCGAATCAACATTTTTTAATGCAAAATCTTTAACTAAATCTCCAATTTTATAACCCTCTGATTGCGCAACGGCAAAGCTGGAAATCAACATAAAACCAATTAGAAATAAATTTTTCATAATATCCTACTTTAAGTTTAACAAAGTATTTTTCAGTTCCTGCTCAGTGAATTCCTTTTCGTAAAAACGCCTTACTTTCATATTCACAAACAACGTTGCAGGTATCGCTCCCGACCACTTTTTATCAATTCGTTCGATGTATTGTTGCTGGTCTGGCTCATTTAAAAGGAAAACCTCAGCTTTAATATTATTCTTTTGTGCAAACGGAATAACTTTTTTCTGCAATTTTGATTTAAAATCTAAACTCACCAAAAGGACTTTTACAGGCTTTTTAAGGTTAGCTAATCTTAATTTTTCAAAATTAGGCAACTCTGCCACACATGGCGAACACCAGGTTGCCCAGAAATTAATCACATAAGTGGTATCTTTTCCTTGAGCGATACGTTTATCCAAATCATCAAGCGTAAGTAATTTCACCTGTGCATTAACCGAATAAGTAATTAAAGAAAAGCAGATTATAAAAAATATTCGCATAGTTTTATAACGAAGATTGAAGAGTTTTAGTTTGAAAATTATCTTTTACAGTCAGCTAAAGCAGACTGCAATGAAATGGATGCAGCATAAACCTGTACAGTGTCATTTCCGTTGGTTTCAACCAACGGATATTAGGATTATTAATTAACCGAACCCGATTTTACCAGAACCCTTTGATAAGCTGGCAAATTCAAATCATCAACAATAACACCTCTATTCGTACTTGCATGTACGAAAAAGCCATTATTCAGATAAACGCCAACATGATCTACCTCATTGCCTCCGAAAGAAAAGAACACTAAATCGCCCTCTTGTAAACGATCGATACTTTTTTTATTTACAGCTTTGGCTTGGTCGCGGGAAATTCGGGGTAAGGTTACGCCATAAATTTCTTTCTCCAATAAAAAAGCAAAACCTGAGCAATCGATTCCATTTTTATCTAATCCACCGAAACGATATTTCACACCAGTCCAATCGGTAATGAATTTGTAAAGTTGTTTACTCTTCAAATTCGACATCGCATCAGCTGCTTTTGCTGCTTTCGTGTCGTTTTTAACGGTATATTTTCTGGAACCACAGGCGGTTAAGACAAGTGAGAGTGTTAAGATTAACCAAAAGGAGTTTCTCGTTTTTATCATATTAATCCTCGCTTAAATACATCTTCAAATTTATATTCCAAAATATTTATTAATTCAGGCTGCATGTAATCATAATCGTCTGGAATATATAAACAGCATGTTTTCTTGTTGTTGTAAATTTCTGGATAGCTCTTTCGGATAAAATTCCGATGATGTCTTTCCATAACAACTATACTATCTGCCCATACTAATAAATCACTTGAAATTACAACACTGGCAGATGTATCTGTTCCTGCAGATTTAACTTCAAATCTATCGCCACGCTCATATATCTTATGGGCAGTAGCACTTCTCATTCGATTGATAGTGCAAACAAAAAGGATTTTAATTTTTTCAGCAGGCATCAAATAATCCCTAATTTTTTATCAATCTTTGTATCTCATCCAACTTCAACAAAGCCTCAACTGGTGTCAACGCATTTACGTCCAGATTATTCAGCGCATCGCGAATCTTAACCAAAACAGGATCGTCAATAGCGAACATTTGTAGTTGGTAAGCTTGATTTTGAACCTTTTTGATGCTGTCTTTGATACTTTGCCCCTCTGTCCTATCGATTTCGAGTTTCTTCAAAATCTCATTTGCTCTACCAATTAACTTCGGTGGCATCCCGGCCATTTTCGCCACATGGATACCGAAACTATGCTCACTTCCACCCGGGACCAGTTTTCTTAAGAAGATCACTTTATTAGTCATCTCCTTAACTGAAACGTTGAAGTTTTTAATACGAGGCATCGTGTTAGCCAATTCGTTTAATTCGTGGTAGTGTGTTGCAAATAAAGTTTTCGGACGAGAGGTTGGATGTTGATGCAAAAACTCTGCAATGGCCCAGGCAATCGAAATACCATCGTAGGTACTTGTTCCGCGACCTATTTCATCCAACAGAATCAAACTATTATCCGAAATGTTATTTAAAATACTGGCCGTTTCATTCATCTCCACCATGAAAGTACTCTCGCCAGAAGAGATGTTATCAGATGCGCCAACACGAGTGAAAATTTTATCTACCAAACCGACGTCAGCAGCTTTAGCAGGAACAAAACTTCCCATTTGGGCCATTAAAACAATCAAAGCGGTCTGTCTCAAAATTGCTGATTTACCCGCCATGTTTGGTCCGGTAATCATAATAATCTGTTGCGAATCAGTATCTAAATAAACATCGTTGGTGATGTATTCTTGGCCAACTGGCAATTGCTTTTCGATAACAGGATGTCGGCCACCCTTAATATCAAGGACTTTTTCTTTATTTACAGTCGGTTTAGTGTAATGGTTTTTCTCTGCCAGTTGAGCAAAACACAACAAGCAATCCAATTGCGCAATCAAAAACGAATTGAGTTGAATCGGTTTGATATAACTAGCCGTTTCGTACATTAATTCGTTATACAACCTAATTTCAATGGCTTGAATTTTCTCTTCAGCCCCTAAAATCTGCTCTTCGTATTCCTTAAGTTCTGGCGTAATGTATCGCTCGGCGTTAACCAGGGTTTGTTTCCTAATCCAACCTTCAGGAACTTTATCTTTATGGGTATGCGTAACCTCTAAATAATAACCAAAAACGTTATTAAAAGAAATTTTTAGTGAGGGAATTCCTGTTGCTTCAGCTTCACGCTTCTGTATTTGCACCAAATAATCTTTACCGCCAAAAGCGATTTTGCGCAAGCGATCTAAGTCTTCATCAATACCATCATTAATTACATTTCCTTTAATCAATAATGCTGGCGGTTCTGGCTGAAGTTCTCTTTCAATCCGGTCGCGAATTGCCAAACAAGGATTTAGTTGGTCGGCGATTTTGATTAGGAACGGGTTTTTCGACTTGGCAGCGAGGTTCTTAACTGCCTCAATATGAATCAAAGCCCGCTTCAACGCGACCAATTCACGTGGTCCAACACGTTGTAAGCCGACCTTTGAAATCAATCGCTCAATGTCGCCGATTTGTTTGATATGAGTTAGAAACTCCTGTTGAACTTCTTCATTTTTCACAAAAAAATCGACCATGCCCAAGCGTTCTTCAATTGGCTTTAATTCCTTCAAAGGCATGATAATCCATTTCTGGAGCAAACGAGCACCCATTGGCGTACAAGTGTGATCAAGTATATCGAATAAAGTAACTGCGTTGTCGTTTGCAGAGTTTACCAATTCAAGATTCCGGATAGTAAACCTATCTAACCACATGTATCGATCTTCCTCAATTCTACTAATTGAAGTGATGTGCTGTAAATTTCGATGTTCCGTTTCGCCCAGATAGTGTAAAACAACGCCTGCTGCGATGATTCCACTTTGTAATCGCTCAACTCCGAAACCTTTCAGCGAGGCGACATCAAAATGTTTAGTTAAAGTTTCTTCAGCATAATCTGATGTGTAGGGCCATTCATCCAACCCGAAAGTATAAAACCGATCACCAAAGTGCTCTATAAAAGCCTGACGTTTAGATTTTTGAAAGATTACTTCTGTAGGTTTAAAGCCTTGTAAAAGCTTATCAATATAATCGCTGTTACCTTGAGCAATCATAAATTCTCCCGTGGAGATATCTAAAAACGAAATGCCTATCTGCGTTTTATCAAAATAAACAGAAGCCAGATAATTATTTGATTTCTGATTAACAATATTATCGCCGTAAGCAACACCAGGAGTAACCAATTCAGTAACACCACGTCTCACGATTGTTTTTGTTGCCTTCGGATCTTCCAATTGATCGCAGATAGCTACCCTTTGCCCAGCCCTAACCAGCTTCGACAAATAATTATCTAAGGAATGGTGAGGGAAACCTGCTAATTCGAGGGCTCCACCGTTCGGTCCTGTGCCTCTTCTGGTGAGTACAATCCCTAAAATCTGGGCAGTTTTTATGGCATCTTCGCCGAAGGTTTCGTAAAAATCTCCAACCCTAAAAAGTAAAAGTGCACCTGGATACTTCGCCTTAATAGCGTTGTATTGTTGCATTAACGGGGTTTCTTTATTCGTGTCTTTAGCCAAAACTAATAGTAATTTGCAAAAGCTATAAAGATAACATCATTCATCGTTCTCCGGCAGTTTTGTTGAAAAGTTGAAAGATTGTTAAAGAACTTTTAAAAGTCACTAACCTTGATATCCTAGTGTAGATTAGCGTTAGTAACGTTTAATTGATGCAAACTTAAATGATCATCTATCCTATGAAAAATGAACAGTTCTGTACCTATCGGATACTGCAGTCCCGCTATCCACTTTACTTCGTTGCACTCCGTGGTCGTTTCTATCTGGTTTAAAAACAAAGTTTGTCCAGCAAGAGGCTTAGACAATTACATTCCAGCCGATATAAAATATTAGCGTGTTTGCAGAAAGGGGCATTTATTTATCGTATTTTAAAAACGTTTCTTCACCTGAACTGTTAAGCTATTATATTTAACTTAATCTTTTTACTATGACGATTCAACTGAATACCGACAAAAATTTAACCATTCACCAGGAATACGAAGATAAAATTAAAGGAGCCATTAATGACGCATTAGGAAGGTTTGACGATTTAATTACCCGCTTAGAGGTGCATCTATCTGATGAGAACGGCAGTAAAGAAGGCTTGGATGACAAACGTTGCTTAATTGAGGCAAAAATTGCTGGAAAAGAACCAATCGCTGTAGCAAACCTGGGAAATAACTATGATTTGGCACTTACCGGTGCATTGTCAAAGTTAAAAAGTAAGCTGGAAACCATTGCTGGAAAAATGAAAGCACATTAAAATTTAAAAGGCAATTCCAAAAAATAGGGATTGCCTTTTTTTATTAGTTTTGCCACGTTTAAGTTTTCTAAATATTTCGGATAAGATTTAAACTCTTCTAACTGCTTGACGATTTAAATAATATATAAAATCTGGTTTAAACTTTTTCTTTCTCCAACTCCTCAATATAGCCTAAAAACAATTTCATTGCTTTCTTTCTATCTTCGGTAACCTCAAACTGGAGTTTATGATACAAGTAATCTTCTAAATCGAAATTATTTGTGTGCGGTAAGTCTTTCAAAATTTCATTTCTGTTTGCTAAACCAAGTTTTAGAGCAGCATTAAATTCTTGTTTAAAGGCTGGTGATATTTCTTTGTTAGCTACCCAGGCTGCATACATAAAAGGGAGACCGGTAAAGTTCTTCCACTCCTGCCCCATATCATAAGCAAAAGCATAATCATCTTTTTTTCCAAAGGTTCTATCACCTATCAAAACAACGGCATCAGTCTTTGCAGCAGGGTCTTTTGTAAATTCTACTTCTTGTTTCCAATAAAATTTCAACAGCACTTTAGCCAGATTATTAGAAGTTCTTGAATGAGAATCTAGCCTTAAGGTTTTGATTTCGTCAACTGGAACATCACTAAAAATAAACACAGAATTAACTGCGCCATCGCTACCGATACAATAGTCTGCAACAATATTCGCATTTGGAACTAAGGGGATTGCAGCCACGGGCATTAAACCCATATCTACCTCACCACTAATTACTTTGGCAGCGCAATCTGAAGGAATATCTAAACTTAATTCTATCTTATTAATGATATCCGAATGCTCTAATCCGTATATAAAAGCTTTGGTGTTGGTATAGGCAACAGCCGATATTTTAATCTTATTCAATGGTTTATATATGTTTTGCGCTACGCGTTTGGCGTTAAGCAGGTTACCCAATCACTAAACCATCCAAATGAATGGCACTATTAAATTCAAGAACGGTAAACTTTCCATCTTCAAATCCCATTTTATACAAAACCGTATTTTGATGCGGAAACTCTGTCATTTCGCTTAGCGGTTTATCAAGAAGAAGGCAAAGAAACACACGCATTGCCCTGCCATGCATACAAAGTAAAACGGTTTCTTCTTCAGGCCGTGTGGATAGCACTTCCATCGGTTGTTTCAAGCGTTCGTAAACATCCTGCACACTTTCGCCACCTTCAAAATGGGCAGCGTAATTACCGTCTTCCCATGCTTGCAACATTTCACGAAAAGCATCTCTAGAATCTTCCGTATTCGGCTTGCCTTCCCAAACTCCCCAAGCTAATTCATCTAAACCAGAAAGTTTTTCCCACGGTAATCCGGCATCAATAAATTTTTGAACGGTTTGCCAGGTACGTTTTAATTCAGAAGTATAAATTTTATCGAAAGGAATATCCTTATATTTTTGATAAAAAGCCTCAGCCTGTGCCCTTCCTGTATCGTTTAAGTCTGAATTTATACCTCTGCCTTGTACTATTCCCTGTCTGTTAAGTTCTGTTTCGCCGTGGCGGATAATATAAATACTCTTCATTTTTTAAATTTATTGAATGATTAATTTTTGAATTAAACTGAGCGTATCGCCATAATTCACTTATTCTGTCATTCACTCATTCTATCATTAATTTACGACTGGCAACTTATAATAAGCTGGTTTCTTTTCTTCTTCAAAAACAACATTTTCGAAGTCGGTAACTACGTTATATAAGGTATCACGTTCTATAGCTCTACGCCCAACCTGCTTAATCAATTCTACTAATTCGCGGGTACTCATTGCAGGGGTTTGCTCCTCAGCACCAGCCATAGAATAAATTTTTGTAGTGTCATCTAAGGTTCCATCAATATCATCGACACCATAATTTAACGACAGTTGGGCCGTTTCGCGACTAATCATTGCCCAATAAGCTTTGATATGGTCAAAATTATCCATGTAAATACGGGCGATGGCATAATTCCTCAAATCTTCTATCACTGAAGATTCGGCTACATTGCTCATTTGATTGTGTTGGTTCCTGAATTTTAGAGGAATAAAGGTTTGAAAACCGCCAGTTCTATCCTGCAAATCACGGAGTTTTTCCATGTGGTCAACACGGTGTTTAAACTCTTCTACATGGCCATAAAGCATCGTTGCATTACTTCTCATCCCTAATTTATGCCATTCTTCATGTATAGCCAGCCATTGTTCGCCTGTACACTTATCTTTAGCAATTTGCTCTCGTATTTCAGGATGAAAAATCTCGGCACCACCGCCTGGCATAGATTGTAAACCAGCATCTTTCATCAGCTTCATGCCCGTAGCATAATCAATCTTCGCTTTTTTGAAAATATAGTGGTACTCAACAGGCGTTAACGCTTTAACGTGTAAATCAGGACGATGCGCTCTAATTGCAGTAAATAATGCAGAGTAAAAAGCCACATCATATTGAGGCAAAACACCTCCAACAATATGCACTTCGGTTACCGGTTCATCATCATACTTTTTTACAATATCAAGCATTTGCTCCATCGTTAAGGCCCAGCCTTCTTCCTTTTGCTTTATTAAACGGGAATAAGAACAAAACTTACAATCGTAAACACAAAGATTTGTGGGCTCTAAATGGAAATTGCGATTGAAATAAGTCTTGTCACCATGCTTTTCCTCACGGATGAAGTTTGCCAAAACACCCAAATAACCTAATTCTGCATGCTCGTAAAGATAAACGCCTTCATCAAAAGTAATACGTTCTTTATGGAGAACTTTATGTGCTATGTTTTGTAGTTCAGTTGATAATGAAGTATCAGCTAATATTTTTTCAACTTGCTCAGTTGTATTCATTCCTGATTTATTTTGCACAAAAGTACAATATTGGGTCGATTTGAAAATCATTTTGTTGTAACAAACGAATAGTTCACTGGCCGATTGGTTAATTAGTCATTAGGTTAGGCGCCATACTAATGAACTATTGAACAAAGTAACTAAACAAAAAAAGCACCTCTTTTTAGAAGTGCTCTTCGCATTATTTGGCAAGTAGATGAATTATCTTGCCGCAGGTACGAAAGTTAAAATGATGTTTGCTGTTTTACCACCAAACTCAATAGGAGATTTCATAACCATTTGTGTGCTCGAAAGTTCCGTTAAAACTAAACGGTAACCTTCTGTAACGTTTTTAGCTTTATCGCCTTCGTATATTTTCTTAAATTGAAAAGTTTCTTCTTTTGGGGCAGCCGACCAGAAAATAGTCTGCATTACCGAACCACATGTACTTGATGCAGGTAAAGTATAAGAACCGTTACCGCTGTTTGTTAAATTCCAGGTACTACCTTGGAAACACTTATATGATTTTTCTCCGAATAAACCCTGAACAGCGCCATCAGGTAAACCCTCTAAGGCAACATTGCTTACCACCCACTCGCGAACAACTGTACCTCTGCTACCCGTTACACCTGCTGTTACTCTTTTCGCCGTATTACAACTTTGTAACATTATTAAGGTAGAACATGCTATTGCGATAGCTATAAATAATCTTTTCATTTCAGTTTAAATTAATTTTCGCGAAACTGATTACATAAATCTTGCCAAAACAATTACGAACCTTAAATTAGCGCCAAATTATTAAATTGCGTTGCGATTAACTTGCATAAAAATCATATCATCATGAAGCCAGAAACCCTTGCTATTCACGCCTCTAATCTTATTAAAAATGCTACTGGCGATGTTACGCCGCCCATAAATTTATCAACAACTTTTTTTCGTGATGAGCATGGAGGTTATCCGGGTGGACACATGTATAGTCGCGTGAGCAACCCAAACAGGTCTGCTTTAGAAAACACTGTAGCTAAATTAGAATACGGAGAAGATGCGGCGGCTTTTGCTTCTGGAAATAATTGTGGAATGAGTTTGTTCCAGGCATTAAAACCTGGTAGCCATATTATCGCTCCTGATGATATGTATTGGGGAATAAAAAAGCAGCTTCTAACCATATTTAACGAAGTTTTAGAATTCGATTTTGTTGACCAAACAGATTTGGAATTAATTAAATCGAGTATAAAATCAAACACCAAATTAATCTGGATTGAAACACCATCAAACCCATTATTAAAGATTACAGACATCGAAGAAATTGGGAAAATTGCAAAGCAAAACAACATTACTTTCGCTTGCGATAGCACCTTCGCCTCTCCTGTTTTACAGAATCCAATTTTATTAGGGGCTGATATTGTGATGCATAGCAGCACCAAATATTTGGGTGGCCACAGCGATGTTTTAGGTGGAATTTTGGTAACCGCCAAAAAAGACGAGCTTTGGGAAAGAATCAAAAACATACAGCAAACCGGTGGGGCGGTCCCTTCGCCGTTTGATTGTTACCTACTCTGTAGAAGTATAAAAACCTTGGCTTACCGCATGAAAGGTCATTGCGAAAACGGGAAACTAGTTGCGCAATATTTGGTTAATCATCCAAAGGTAGAGGCAGTCTTCTTCCCTGGACTAGAAACGCACCCTCAACACGAAATTGCAAAAAAACAAATGAAAGATTTTGGCGGAATGATGTCGTTCCTAGTTAAAAGTGATGTGGAAGAAACTAGCAGAGTGGTTAATAAAGTAAAGTTATTTGCGCAGGCAACGAGCTTAGGTGGTGTAGAAAGTTTAATTGAACACCGTTATTCAGTTGAGGGGCCAGACAGTAAAACCCCAAAAAATCTTTTAAGAATTTCCGTTGGCTTGGAGCACGTGGATGATATTATTGCTGATTTAGAACAAGCATTGGGGTAATTTAGCCCGTCATTGCGAGGCACGAAGCAATCTTAAACTATGGGTTATAGCAAATGACATAAGATTGCTTATTGCCTCTCACATACGAACGCCAGAAAAGGGCATGCGGACAATCCTTTGTTATTAAACACGATTGTAGCGGCAGCCCCCAGATTTTTTCATCGGGGCTAGAGCAAAAAGCGGGGCTGCAAATCGATAAGAATTACAATCCCGCTCATTTTCAAAATCTATTTAGGATTACAAACCGTTACCAATTTTGCGGAGTAATTTGCGTTTAATGGCTCATTTGTTTGTGCCAATCGCTGAGAACCTGTATTAGCAGGACAAGCAATATCGCCTGCAGCATCATAAACAATTTTGTTTCCATTCGCCAGCAATTCTTTCGGCACATAAACCTGAACTTTAGTAACCGAATAACCAGATGGAAAATAGCGAACGTAATAACCATCAGGGTGTTTGGTCCAAATCCCACTTGGCACATCGGCTCTTGGTGGTGCCATACCTGCAATAATGGCGTATTTTTCCATATCGGCATAGGTATAGTTGCCAGAAGAAACCAGTTGACGGATATTGTTTTCAGCCTCGAAAACCGCTTTAATTCCTGAGGGAAGCTGATCTTTAGCTTTTTCCATCACATCGAAAGGTAAAATACCTAAGGCACCGCCTTCCAGTTGGGTTAATTGTTTCGGTGTTAAAAGTTTCAATGCTGTTAGCTTTACTGTTCCTGCATAATCTGCAAATTTTGTTCTGGCAATAATCGTCCAAAGCAAAATCTGAATATCATGCTGTTCCACCTCTGGATGTTTCTCGGCGCTCTTTAAAATTGAAACCACAATCTCTTCTTTCGGACCTAAAACAGGCGCAAACATGTAGCCATCCCCTTTCGAGGGCGCAAAAGTTCCAGCTTTTAAACAGTAGCTCTTATTCGTCATTTCATAAAAACCCTCACATAAAACGAAACCTCCATCGGGGTTTTTAGGCAATAAATATAGCGGCTGAAATTTTGCCTTGGCATTAAAATCTGGCATTTTTTCACCCTCCCGGTTTACATCTTCAAATGCTGTAGTAATGGCAGCGGGTTGCTTTAAAAATTTATCAACACCAAGAGCTTTAGCACCTTGAGCAGTTCCAACTTTTAATAGTTTGTCTTTTAATCCCCCGAATTGTGCTTGAGCTGTTAATCCTGATATTGCAATTAGTAGTACCAAGGAAATAGATTTTATTTTTTTCATCATGATTAGATAGGTATCACAAACATAAAATTTTTAAGGTTAAGTTCATTTTATGATTTCAAACTAAAAATACGAAATTGATTTACAAGTACTTGATAAATTATCAGAATTTAATTTTGTTGTTTCGAAATTAATTCAGACATTTGAAATATTATTTGGTAGACAACTAAATAAAAGTCAATCTTTAATCGGATTGATTTATAAAGAAGTGGCGAGAGACTGGCTCCGTGACCCACTGGCAACCCTCAGAAAGAGAAGGTGCCAATTCCTGACCAAGTAACAGGGTGTTATTTGGAGATATAAATTAGAACTGATGAAAATATTAAATCTTCAATCGCAAAGCGAACTTAGGCTAAACCTCAAAAAGGTAGAAAATTCTTCTATTTTATTGATTTGTTGTGATATGCAGGCGATTACTTGTATGTGCTGTTGCATACAGTAATTTAAAAATCTTCCTCCTTTGTTTCTTTTTCAAATTGGAAGGTCCCGATAGATCGGGATACGCCCTACAAAATTATCTTGATTTATGGTGATAAAATTTTATAACCATAAGCTTGAAATCAATATTCAACATTCATTTAATCACTCATTTAGAAATTATGTCAACTTCATATAAATTTGAAACACTACAGTTACACGCTGGCCAAGAAATAGACCCAACCACAGGATCAAGAGCAGTTCCAATTTACCAAACTACCTCTTATGGATTTAAAAATGCCGAACATGGTGCTAATCTTTTCGCATTAAAAGAATTTGGCAATATCTATACGCGTTTAATGAACCCAACGACTGACGTTTTTGAAAAAAGAATCGCGGCATTGGAAGGTGGAGTTGCAGCTTTAGCCACAGCATCTGGTCAGGCGGCGCAGTTTATTGCATTGCATAATATTTTAGAGGCGGGAGATAGCATTATTTCCTCATCACATATTTACGGCGGAACTTACAATCAATTTAAGGTGGCTTTCAAGCGCCTAGGTATCCATGTAGATTTTGCAAGTCCAGATGTGCCAGAAGAGTTCGAGCAAAAGATAACAGAGAAAACAAAAGCTATCTATTTAGAAACGATTGGAAATCCTGCTTTCAGCATTCCTGACTTTGAGAAGATTGCAGCAATAGCGAAGAAATACGATCTTCCTTTTATAGTGGACAATACTTTTGGTGCAGGAGGATATTTATTTAAACCTTTGGAACAGGGCGCTAATATCGTGGTAGAATCGGCAACAAAATGGATTGGCGGACATGGAACCAGCATCGGAGGCGTAATTGTTGATGGTGGAAATTATAATTGGGGCAATGGAAAATTCCCTCAGTTCACCGAACCATCTGAAGGTTATCATGGATTGGTTTTTAATGATGTTTTTGGCATCGCTGGACCATTTGGTAACATTCAATTCATTATTCGTGCTCGGGTTGAGGGTTTAAGAGATTTGGGTCCTGCCCTTTCGCCTTTCAATTCATTCCTTTTATTGCAAGGTTTAGAAACTTTATCCCTTCGTGTACAACGCCATGTTGATAATGCTTTGGAGTTGGCCACCTGGTTAGAAAATCATCCGCTTGTTAAAGAAGTTCATTATCCAGGTTTAGCGAGCAGTAAATATAACAATTTGGCAAAAAAATACTTAAGCAATGGTTTTGGCGGTGTGTTATCTTTCGAGTTAAACGGCACAAAGGAAAACGCGACTCAAGTTATCGATAATTTAAAGCTGGTTTCTCACCTGGCAAATGTCGGCGATGCCAAAACTTTAATTATTCAGCCATCAGCAACTACACACCAACAATTAAGTGAAGCAGAGCAATTAGCAGCAGGTGTAAAACCAAATGCGTTGAGGGTTTCAGTAGGTATCGAGCATATCGACGATATCAAAGCAGATTTTGAGCAGGCATTTGCTACGATCAGCGCCCAAGCAACTGCTGAAAGTTTACAAGCTTAAACCAGATTTTAGTTACCGCATTTTACAATCTTATAATGAGCACGTCATCAACATATAGTTATCCTAAACAATTCAAACTAGAAAACGGAAAGAAAATCCGCAACCTGCAAATCGCTTATCAAACTTATGGAAAGTTAAATGCCAATAAAGACAATGTAATTTGGGTTTGTCATGCTTTAACCGCGAATGCCGATGTTTTCGAGTGGTGGGAAGGTTTATTTGGGCAAAATGCTTTGTTTAATCCGGAAGAACATTATATCGTTTGTGCGAATGTTTTGGGTTCGAACTACGGAACAACCAATCCTTTAAGTACTAATCCTGTAAACGGCTTACCTTATTATCTATCTTTCCCGCAATTTACTATCCGCGATTTTGTATCTGCTCACCAACTATTGGCCGATCATTTAGGAATTGGAAACATCAAATTATTAATTGGCGGTTCTCTAGGCGGTCAGCAGGCAGTAGAATGGGGAATAATTGAGGCGAACAGAATTGAAAATCTTATTTTGGTCGCTACAAATGCAGTTCATTCTCCGTGGGGAATTGCTTTTAATGAAAGTCAGCGTTTGGCGATTACCACCGATAGAACTTTTTACGCCAACCAGCCAGATGGGGGTAGTAAAGGACTTAAAACGGCTCGTAGCATTGCGCTTTTAAGCTATAGAACTTACCATGCCTATGGGAATACGCAAGTAGAAAGCGTAAACGATAAAACGGATAATTTTAGGGCTTCATCATACCAAAATTATCAGGGAGAGAAATTGATAAACCGTTTTAATGCTTATAGTTATTATTATTTAACTAAAGCGATGGATAGCCACAATGTTGGTCGCAACCGTAAATCAATTGCAGAGGCTTTGAAACTGATTAAAGCAAATACTTTGGTTATTGGAATTGAAAATGACTTCCTGTTCCCAATTTCAGAGCAGAAATTTTTAGCTGATCATATTAACGATGCGGAATTTGCCTCCATTCATTCTGAATATGGTCATGATGGCTTCCTGATTGAAACAAATGCATTAACAAATATCATCGGAAATTTCATTAAAGAGAGCAGAAACAAAAAGATTATCAAGCTGCAGCATACAGCCTAATCAGGTGGAAGCATGAACGGCGAAAGGTTTGAGGCAAAACCCAAGGTTAAAAACATAGAAATAGTTAACCAGCCACGGAAAACTAGGGTACCTAATTCAGTGTAAATCCGAGTTTCCGTGGCGAAAAATATTAAAAACAATTGATAGCAAACACTCAAGCGTTCTGTCATGATGCTTGATCTGCTACTTGATACGATAAAACATCATGAGCAAGAATTTAAAAATAGGATTATTTGGTTTCGGAGTTGTTGGACAAGGTTTATTGGACATCATCCAAAGCCAAAACCTCAACCTTGAAATCATTAAAATAGCGATTAAAGACCCAAGAAAGAAACGTACCCTCAATAAAGAACTATTTACAACGGATAAAAATGATATTCTGAATAATTCCGAAATCAACACGATTGTAGAGTTGATAAATGATGCTGATGCGGCTTACGAAATTGTGACTGCGGCATTAAAAAATGGTAAAAACGTCGTTTCAGCAAATAAAAAGATGATCGCTACGCACTTGAAGGAGTTAGTAGATCTACAACAGCAACATGGAACATCGCTACTTTACGAAGGCGCAGTTTGTGGAAGTATTCCAATCATCCGAAACCTGGAAGAATACTATGATAATGAACTTTTCCATGCCCTGAGCGGAATTTTCAATGGTTCGTCGAATTATATTCTATCGAAAATTTTTAACGAAAATCAGAGTTATGATTCTGCACTAAAAGAAGCGCAAGACTTAGGTTTTGCAGAAACTGACCCGATTCTGGATGTTGGTGGATACGACCCAAAATACAAATTAGCCATTGCAACAGCACATGCTTACGGCCTGTTCGTAAATCCTGATGCGATATTGAACATTGGTATTCAAAACCTGTCTCATTACGACATTAAATATGCCCGTGAAAAAAACTTCAAAATTAAACTGGTTCCAACAGCGAGAAAAGTAAACACAAAAGATATTGTAACCTACGTATTGCCAAAATTGGTTGCTAAAGACGATTTCTTATATAATGTAGAGAATGAATACAATGCGGTAACGGTTCAAGCGGCTTTTGCTGATAAGCAATTTTTCTTTGGCAAAGGTGCAGGTGGCCACCCAACAGGTGCTGCCGTACTTTCTGATATTGCTGCCCTACGTTACGATTATCGCTATGAGTACAAAAAATATCACTCAGAAAATGGTGTAAAACATACTGAAGATATTTTACTGGAAATTTATTTGCGTTATGCTGATGAAGATTTAATCAGTTTACTGGAATTCGATAATATTAGCGAGCGTTATTCTGCCAGTGAGTACAAATACGTAATCGGGACGGTTAAATTGGAAAATTTAATAAGTAATCGTGATCTTCTACTAGATAAAAATGTTTTTGTGGCCTATACGGGTAGGCAGATTTACAAACAGGAACAGGTTGCTGCAGATGTCTTCGCACAGGAACTAGTGTCGATATAAGAAATTTTTAAGGTTAATTTTTTTATTTGTTTTGTTGTTAAGTATAAAGGTCGGAGCGATTCCGACCTTTTGCGTTATCTCGATTTAACCTTTATCCTCTACCAGCCATTTCAGTTAGCTTTCTGGCTAAATCTTTCCCTAAATAACCATCAATTATGGTATGAACGATATAAAGAATGGGCGTCATTAAAATAGCGACTATAAATTTGTAAGTATAATTAACCAAACCAATTGCGGCAACCATTTGCCAGCTATAGTGATACTGAGGGTTTAAATAAAATGCAATAAAAATTACTACAAAACTATCAATCAGCTGAGAAACCAAAGTTGAGCCGGTAGCTCGTAACCATAGCGACTTCTCTCCGGTTATCTTTTTTATCCGATGGAATATTAAAACATCGGCGAGCTGCCCCACAATAAAAGCAATGATCGAGCCCACGATAATCCACATGCCTTGGCCGAAAATACCAGCGAAGGCGTTATTCATATTCAAATCTTCACCGTTTATATTTTGATGAACCCAAAAATCGGCTGCGCTTAAATGCATAGAGCCCCAAACTACTAAAAATGCAAAAGCTATCAATACAGAAGTTAAAATAGATAGAAACCGCACTTGCTTTACGCCGAAATATTCGTTGATGATATCGGTCATGATAAAAATGATTGGCCAGGTAAGCACTCCCGCCGACATTACAAACGAAAGGTTAGGCACACCAAATAAATTGATATCAAATTTTTTGAAACCCAGTGTTTCTTCAACACTAAATAATTTTACGCCGATAAATTCTGATAATATTGCATTCGCCACAAAAAAACTTCCCAGAACGAGAAGTAAGCGGCTTTCTTTAGTTTTAAAAGTCATAGCGTATAAATCTAAAGATAAATCGAATGAGATTTAGTTTTTAAGTAGTAATTTTTTCCAAGACTTTTACACTCATTCGACCTTAAAAATAGGTTTGCAAAAATAATCTACCAATCTTTGCGACTTCAAAAAAATCGGAATATTCATGGCTAAGAAACAGCACTTTTATCTTATATTAATTTTAGGCTCCTTGGCGGCACTTGGCCCCTTTTCAATTGACATGTACTTGCCAGGTTTTGTCGATATTGCGAACGATTTAAAAAGCACCGAATCTACAGTTGCATTATCGCTATCTAGTTTCTTTATCGGAATTTCTGCAGGTCAGCTACTTTATGGCCCTTTGCTGGATAAATACGGACGGAAAAAACCGCTTTTTTTTGGACTGGCTCTGTATATCTTGTCCTCATTTTTATGCTTAGCCGTTACCGATGTAAATCAACTAATTGTTTTGCGTTTTATACAAGCTATTGGCAGTTGCGCTACGGCAGTAGCTTCAGTAGCAATGGTTCGCGATTTGTTTTCTGTTGAAGAGAGTCCGAAAGTGTTTGCATCGCTGATGTTAGTGATCGCCGTTTCACCAATGCTTGCCCCAACTGCTGGCGGCTATTTGATATCCGCATTAGGTTGGAAATATGTTTTCGTATTTTTAGGCTTTATGGCTATAATAATATTGCTGGCCTCCATTTTCAAACTTCCCGAAAGCTATAAACCTGATCCAAATTATTCCTTAAAGCCGAAACCCATTTTAAAAAGCTTCTTGACGGTTTTAAAAGAGCCGCAATTTTCCACTTATGCAATCATCAGCTCAATTACATTTTCGGGCCTATTTGCTTATGTATCATCATCGCCACAGGTTTTCATGAAGATTTACGCTGTTAGCAAAACTGGTTATGGGTGGATCTTTGCACTGCTTTCTGTAGCCTTCATTGGTTCGAGCCAACTAAACAGTTTATGTTTACGTTGGTTAACCAGCAAAAAAATTGTTATGATAGCGCTTTTAGCTCAATGTGTATTCAGTTTAATATTCTTGATTTTTGCTTTAAACGATTGGTTAAATTTATATTCAACCATTGGTTTTATAGCTTTATTCCTATGTTGCTTGGGCTTTATCAATCCAAATGCAGCAGCGTTATCATTAGCGCCATTCAGCAAAAATGCGGGAAGTGCATCTGCACTTATGGGCGCTTTGCAAATGGGTCTTGGCGCACTAGCTTCTGTAATGGTGAGTTTATTTAGCGAGCACTCGGTTATCCCTATGCCTTTGGTGATGACCGCTGCAGCATTTATTGCGTTAATCTGCTTACTCATTGGAAAACGGTTTATCAAAACTGAAATTCAGGCATCAGAAAACACAGCAGTTGTTGCGCATTAGGCCTCGCAACTTATGGATTGTTTTTCAACTTCACGATTAACTTCAGGTTAAACTGCCTGCCGGTTAAATAATTTGGAATTGCGTACTGCACATTATCCACGTCTTTCAACCACAGATACGATACAGTATTATCGATGTTCAACATATTAAATACCTCGAAGAAAAGCATGACAGAGCTGAAGTTTTTATCCAGAAACCTCGGCTTGTGAATCGCCGCATCGTCGAGGAGATCTTTGGAGAAACCAATATCAACCCGCTTATAAGATGGAACATAAAACTTATCCAAATAACGCGGCGTTTGCGATGGACCAATTGGCAACCGAGAGCCGTAAAGGGCGTTTAGGTGGACTTTGTAGGTTGGACTATTTAACAGTTTATCCTGAAAGAAGATAGAAAAGTTTAGTCTCTGATCGGTTGGGCGTTTTAAGAAACCTGGATAAATCGTTTCTCCATTTTGAATATAGCTATCTCCGATAAGATCTTCATTGGCATGCATCACCGACATACGGAAATAAGAAACCAGATCTTTTACAAACTCGCCGCCAATACTAAAATCAGCACCATATGCATAACCCCGTGAAACTTCGTTGGCCAAGTATTTAATACGCAGATTGTCGATTTTGTATGGTATTAATCTATCCGAATATTTGAAATATGCTTCAGAAGTGAACTTTAACCGCGTTCCAAAAGCATCGAAAGCATAATCGTAACCTACAGATGTGTTATAAGAACTTTGTGCCTTTTGGTTGATATTCAGCTGGCCTGTAAAATCGCGAATGGTTCGGTACGATGGCGGCTGCTTGTAAACCCCAGCTGTAAACCTTAAAATTTTATTATTTGAGTTGGGGCGATAAGCAATCAATAACCTCGGACTAATCAACAGTTGTTTACTTAATGAACTATAGGTTGCACGGGCACCAAGCTGAAGTTCTGCATAATTTGAAAGCGAATAACTATCCTGGATATAAGCACTATAATTTTTAATGTCGATGTTATTCTCTACGTTGATGACATTTTGTAATTCGATGTTTTTTGAACGATTAGATAAAATATATCCTGCAGAATCAATATAGTTGTATTCATTTAAGCGATCATCATATTTAGATTTGTCAAACTTCAATCCCCAGGAAAAAACGTGGTTATCGAAATTTTGATCCACTTTAATTTCTGAGGCAAAAACCTGGGTATTCAAGCTATTGCGACCATAATTGTAATAACTTCCAATCCCTTTGTTTTTAGTAACTGGACCGAAATTTTCTACAGGGAAAGTATTGTCAACTTCATCAAAAATATAACTTCCATCTATATCAAATCGTTCCCTTTCTATAGTATTGAAGTAGCTATTTATGAACTTAATCACCAGATTGGGTTTGGGAGAATAAGTTGCCGTAACCGCTGTTCCTAAAGTTTGATAGTCATCAATTTCCTGCCCGGTATAATCAACATCCAGACGAAGTGTGGTATTTAACGACCCAAATTGAGTTTCGCGGTTAGTAGGCTCCAGTTTAAACTGGCCTAAATTCAGATTCCCCAAAACATTTATGTTAAATTTTGATGAGAAATCGTACTGGTACATTAACTGTGCGTCGGCAAAATTAGGATTGTAACTACCCTTTTCATCTTGTTTAATCAGTACACTTGAATTATTTTTATACCGTAAACCAGCCAGCAAAAAGCTATGCTTAAAAATCCGCTTTGCTGTTAAAGAAGTGTTTAGAAGACTTGTACTTAAAATGGTTTGGTTACTATCAGGCTTATCGTATCTAATATCCAAGACAGACGAAAGTTTATTGCCATATTTTGCCTCAAAACCACCTGCTGAAAATTTTGCCTTGCTAACCAGTTCTGAATTTATAAAACTAAGCCCCTCCTGTTGACCGTTGCGAATTAAAACGGGTCGGTTTATTTCAACATCATTAATATAAATGAGATTTTCATCGAAATTTCCACCTCTAACACTGTATTGTGCGCTTAATTCATTGTTTGTTGAAACGCCAGGCAGAGTTTTAAGCATGGTTTCGAAGTTTCCTGAAACCAAAGGCATGGAAGCAATATCTGCAATATTAATTGTGGTGGTATTGCTCAGCTGATTTTGTTTATTAGTGATGTTTACTTGTTCTAACTCATTAATATTGGCAACTAACTTTACTGTTTGAGCAATTCTAGCACCCGAACGTTCATTAAACTTCAAGGTTTGTGGCCGGTATCCGAGCAAGGAATATTTGATACTAAATGTTCGTGATTTCGAATAGATGGTATAGATGCCAAGTTCATCGGTTACGGTAGATTGCGCCTGGCCTAAAACGATAACGGTAACTTGCGACAATGGCAACTTTTCTTCGTTGTAAACTATCCCCGAAATCCTAACCTGCGGCTGAGCAATAGCTAAACTGCAACCAGCAATTAAAAGGAAAAGAAATAGCTGAAATTTGAGCATTGGTTAGCGTAGAGATTTTGGTTAATTTTTACCACAGATGCATACAGAATTTTGTTGCCACGGAAACACGGATTGACACGGAATTAACTTTCAGTGATTTCAGTGTTTCTGTGCCCGATGGTTTGTTTTTACATCTTTATCTGCGTTCATCCTTTTTATCTGTGGTTAAAATTTTAAATACTGATACCAGTGGTTGTTAAACTTTTCATTTTAGAAATCATTTCAGTTGGGTTTCCATCTGCAAAAATGGCGTTTCCAGCGACAAAAGCATTAGCACCAGCCGCAACTAATGATGCCAGATTGGATAATCCTACGCCGCCATCAACTTCTATAATCAATTCCTCATTTACCCCTTGAATTAAACGTTTTAAATCCTGAATTTTCTTATAAGTATTGTGTATAAATGCCTGTCCGCCAAAACCTGGATTTACGGACATGATCAACACTAGATCTAAGTCTTCAATTACATCTTGTAATAAGTTCATTGGCGTATGCGGGTTTAAAGCTACACCAGCTTTGCATCCTGATGCTTTAATAAGCTGAATAGTTCTATGCAAATGAGTGCAAGCTTCATAGTGAACAGTAATTCTATCTGCACCAGCTTTCGCAAACTCAGGAATAAATTTGTCAGGGTTAACAATCATTAAATGAACATCCAAAGGTTTTGTTGCATGTTTTTTAACAGCTGCCATAACAGGGAAACCAAAAGAAATATTGGGCACAAAAACACCATCCATCACATCAACATGAAACCAATCGGCTTCACTTTGATTTATCATTTCGAGATCGCGTTGTAAATTGCCAAAATCGGCAGAAAGTATGGATGGGGCAATGATGTATTTCATAGGATAAAGATATAGAATTAGCAATAAACAAAAAACCCTTTCAGCCGAAACTGAAAGGGTGAATAATATTTATCCTTCGACAAGCTCAGGATGACAACAAACTCTATCTACGCTTGTGGCGCAGCTGGCTTTTCTGGCCTTGGCAATAAAACTTTACGAGAAAGTTTCATTTTACCTTGCTTATCGATGTCTAATAATTTAACCTCGATTTTATCACCTTCTTTTAATACACCGTCCATCGTTTCTAAACGTTCCCATGAAATTTCAGAGATGTGTAATAAACCATCCTTACCTGGCATAACCTCAACAAATGCACCAAATGGCATAATGGATTTTACTTTACCTTGGTAAACTTCACCAATTTCTGGCTTAGCTACGATGTTACGGATACGGGTTACAGCAGCATCAATTGCAGCTTTATTATCAGCAAAAATTTCAACGATACCTCTACCATCAACTTCTTCGATAGAGATTGAAGCGCCAGTTTCCCGTTGCATTTCTTGGATAATTTTACCTCCAGGGCCGATAATTGCACCGATGAATTCTTTCTCAATAGTGATCGAAACGATACGTGGAGCATGTGGCTTCATATCTTCATTAGGCTGAGCAATCGTTTTCCTCATCTCGTTTAAGATGTGTAAACGACCTTCTTTAGCTTGTAATAAAGCTTTAGTTAATACTTCGTACGATAAGCCATTGATTTTTAAATCCATTTGACAAGCAACAATACCATTTTCTGTACCCGTTACTTTAAAATCCATATCGCCTAAGTGATCTTCATCACCTAAAATATCAGAAAGAATTGCATATTTACCAGTCTTCTCATCAGTAATTAAACCCATTGCGATCCCAGAAACCGGCGATTTAATTTTGATACCAGCATCCATTAATGCTAGCGTACCAGCGCAAACAGTTGCCATTGATGATGAACCGTTAGATTCTAAAATATCAGAAACAATACGGATAGTATATGGATTAGCTTCACCTTGAGGTAAAACTTTTTTCAACGACCGCTGTGCTAAAGCACCGTGACCAATTTCGCGGCGACCAGCACCTCTGTTCGGTCTAACCTCTCCAGTTGAGAAACCAGGGAAGTTATAGTGCAATAAGAATTTTTGGTAACCATTAAAGAAAGCACCATCAATCATCTGCTCATCATCTTTGCTACCTAAAGTAACTGATGTTAACGATTGAGTTTCGCCACGTGTAAATACAGCCGAACCGTGAGCAGCAGGTAAATAACCAACTTCACTCCAAATTGGACGAATTTCAGTAGTCTTACGACCATCCAAACGAATACCTTCATCTAACAAAAGATTTCTGATGGCATCATACTGAACATCATGATAATAATGTTTAGCCATTGCCTTAGTTAAATCTGCAGTATCTTCTGGCATTGCCTCGAAAAATTCATTAATAATTGCAGTGAAACCAACTTTACGCTCATCTTTGTTCGAACCAGATTTCGCAACTGCGTAAACTTTATTATAAGTATCAGCATAAACCTTGGCTTTCAAATCAGCATCATGGTCTTCATGGCTATATTCGCGTTTTACAGTTTTACCAGTAGCCTCAGTTAACTCAACCTGAATTGCACATTGAACTTTAATTGCATCATGTGCAAATTTTAAAGCCTCAACCATTTCATCTTCTTGAATTTCATCACATTCGCCTTCAACCATTCCAATATCGTTAGCCGAACCAGCAACCATAAATTCTAAAGTTGCACGCTCTAAATCGCTAGCATATGGATTGATTACCAATTTGCCATCAATTTTGGCAACACGTACTTCAGAAATAGGACCGTTAAAAGGAATATCAGAAACTGATAAAGCCGCAGATGCTGCTAAACCAGCTAAACAATCCGGCATTATATTTTTATCAGCAGAAATTAATGAAATCATCACCTGTGTATCAGAGTGATAATCAGAAGGGAACATTGGGCGTAAAGCTCTGTCAACCAAACGAGATATTAAAACCTCGTAATCAGATAATCTTGCCTCGCGGCGTAAAAAGCCACCTGGAATACGACCAGTAGCTGCATATTTCTCTTGATAATCAACCGATAAAGGTAAAAAATCAGTACCTGGTTTAGCGCCAACCGTAGATACAACTGTTGCTAACAACATCGTATCGCCCATTTTTACCACCACCGAACCATCAGCTTGCTTAGCCAATTTCCCTGTTTCGATTTCTACAATTCTGCCATCGCCCAAATCGAACGATTTTTTTATTACATTCATTTAAATAGAATTATGGTGTGTTTTCCTCTTTCTACACACCGTTGTTTATATATGTTTTTGTTTTTGCAAACGAAGATAAGATTAAAACACCTATCTATAATAAATCCCGTTAAAATATTTAACAGGAAACGTAAAAAGCCATTCTCTAAAGAATGGCTTTCGTTGATAAAATTCGCTTATTTTTGTTTGATGATATCACGAAGCGATAAAGCTTTAATGATAGCACGGTAGCGCTCAATATCTTTTTTGTATAGGTAAGCCAAAATACCGCGGCGTTTACCTACTAATTTTTGAAGTGACAACTGAGTAGAGAAATCTTTACGATTTTTCTTTAAGTGTTCTGTTAAGTGCGCAATACGGTATGTAAATAACGCTACTTGACCTTCAGCAGAACCAGTGTTGGTTTCTACTTCGCCGTGTTGTTTAAAGATTTCGGCTTTCTTTTCTGGACTTAAATACATTTCTTGAATAATATTAAAGCAATAAAAATTAATTAATTGTTCCAAAAGGATTCCTTTGGAATGCCGCAAAGATAAAGCTATTTTTGATAACTAGCAAGTGTAATTACAAGATAGTTAAACGGCTCATTTACTGGGTTTAGAATTTGGAAAGAAGATTGCAGTTTTAATCGGTTGCTACACTCCCGCCCTCGCTGCAATCTTTTTGCCTATAGTACTCCTTTTGTCGTCTTTGCGAGGAGGAACGACGAAGCAATCTCATTCAGCAAGTGTTGCAAAAAGTATTTCCGCTAAGTCGGGTTTAGGGAACTTAAGGTCTGCCTGTTATTCCAAGCTTATATTGCTTTAACTTTTTATTAGTTATTTTAACTTCAGAAAACTGAAATAATTTTTTTTTCAAGAATAATATCTACACTAGTTTTATTCTTAAGTGAACTAATAAGATAACTCTTATCTTTAAATCCAATGCTGGAAAAAGTAAGAGAATCATTAAGTAGTGAATCTGGAATTAAAATACTAAATCTTCCATCATCCATACTTACAGTTCCAACTTGCCCCTTTTCATCCCAATATTCGCATATGGAATCGTTTCACTTTGTTTATTCTTAACTTTTCCCGATATAATGGATTGAGCAAAAGAAGAAGAATTTAAAATAAGTGTGATAGAAGTTAAAACAAGCGAGAGGTTTTTCTTCATTTCACTAAAAAACACATTTAAGTATGTATAAACAAAACTTTAACAACATTTAACAGCTCTAACTAGTAGTACTTATTATCTATAAGATTTGATTTACGAATCAAAATCCCTTTTCCTTGAGGGGCTTTGAGAGGTTTTCCTCCATTCATTAAAACAGCTAACTTATTAAGTTTAACCAATTCAAAAAATCTGTCTTCTGCTGAAAGAGATAAAAATTTAACTTCACGATTTCTTCCCTAGCAACATCCGAATGATATATTTTCAATCGACCCATAATTTAAAATTACACAAAAACTTAAAATGCATCTAATATTAAAAACCCTATTTTTGCACAAAACAATTACCCTTGGAAAAGAATCAATTTAGCATTTTCGAAAGCGAGCTACGTGTGCGTCCTGATGATATAGACATGTTTAACCATGTGCACAACAGCAAATATCTGGATTATGTATTGGCCGCCCGTTACGAGCAAATGGAAAAATTCTATAATATGCCTTGGGAACATTTCACCAAGCAGAGTTTAGGTTGGGTGGTGAGTCATGTGGATATTAATTTCAAACGTCCGCTTTTAATGAACGATCTGATGTTAATACGAACAGGCATTTTAACCATGCATGATAAAGGTTGTTCTGTTCAGTTTGAAATCATCAACAAAAAAACTGGCAAAGTTGCTTCTGACGGGATCTTCGATTATGTGTTAATTGATTTAAACACCAGCCGCGGAACGAAAGTGACAGAAGAAATGATTAAGGCTTATAGTATATAGATTAGATTAACGAGCGATCTTGCTGAGAGGTTAGCGTTTTAGAAATACACGGCTAAACCGATGATAATTTTTAATATTGCTCTCATTCTGAGAATGACCTGAAAATTGTCGTAATTGCGAGGCACGAAGCAATCTCCTTTAATAAAAAAATATTACAAATGACATTGTGCCAAAGGCATTCCTCTGGAGCTTCAATCGATCAAGAATCGGGATCGCCTGCCTGCCGCAAGGCAAGCAAAGACGTAAAGTAAAAACTTCAATGATATGCACGAAAAATCCGCAACCTAGTTTTTCTGTCCTAAAATATTGTTCACTTTTTCCGTGGGTAAATTGGTGTTTGGATTTTATCGCTTCGAGATTTTTCAATGTATTCAGAATGACAACCCCACAGACATCTCGCATTGCTTCACTTATTCAGCATGCGAATAAAATGTTTAAATAAAATTCCATGCTCTTCCGTGTTTCCGCGGCAAACAAATTAATCAATCTGCTAAATATCAGTCATCAAAAATTGACAATTCAAAAATTTATTTATATTTGAGCTATCAAAAAGAACAGAACCATGATAGTATCTTCAATCCGTTTTAGGTTTTAAATAACCGAGGATTCCCTCCCATTTCAATTTAAGATTTGTGCAGCTAGCTGCCTATCTTTTGGTTTATTCATCATAATTTACTTTATATATATGTCACAGTCAGTAAAGACACAGGGCAAACTATCATCTTTTTTTGATGTACTTGTACAATCATTAAAAGGCCACGAAGTTGATTTAACTTCAATCAGTATAAAACGAGCAATAATTCTATTAGCCATTCCAATGATGTTGGAAATGGCCATGGAATCAGTATTTGCTTTAGTCGATTTATATTTTGTAGGCCATTTAGAAAACAGTAGCCACGCCATACAAACCGTAGGCTTAACTGAGTCGGTTTTAACCATTATTTATTCATTAGCCATTGGTTTAAGTATGGCTGCAACAGCCGTTGTTGCCAGAAGAATTGGGGAGAAAAACCCAGAAGCAGCGGCGAAAGCTGGTATGCAAACTATTGTGATAGCAGTAGCAGTTAACATTTTAATCAGCATTGCTGGATTAATTTATGCCGGAGATATCCTTCTATTAATGGGCGCTTCAATAGAAACTGCAAACCACGGAACCACTTTCGTCCGCATTATGATGGGCGGAAGTGTTATCATTGTTTTATTATTTTTAATCAACGGAATTTTTAGAGGTGCGGGCAATGCAGCAATCGCGATGCGAAGTTTATGGATTGCGAACATTGCAAATATCATCCTTTGCCCTATTTTTATCAATGGATTCGGACCAGTTCCAGCATTTGGGTTAACAGGAGCAGCAATTGCAACAACAATCGGACGTGGATTGGGCGTTTGTTACCAGGTTTACAATTTATTCAACGGAAAAAATGCTTTAAAAATCCGGATCAGTCAATTCCTTCCTGATTTAGAGCAGATCAAAGCCATTGTTAAAATTGCTGCTCCAGCCATCTTTCAATTCGTAATTGCCAGTTGTAGTTGGGTATTTTTAGCCGAATTAGTTGCAACAACTGGTGGCGATGAAGGTTCTGCAGGCTATCAAACTGCATTAAGATTAATGATGTTTTTCATGCTTCCGGCCTGGGGGTTAAGTAATGCTGCTGCAACTTTGGTTGGACAGAATTTGGGTGCCGGACATATTGATAGAGCGGAAAAATCTGTTTTCCAAACGTTAAAATACATCATCATTTTCATGGCTGTGGTAAGTGTTGTATTTTTAACCTGTGGCCATTTATTTTCTTCCTTCTTTACATCCGATGTAAAAGTGATTGAAATTGCAAGTCGTGCTTTGAAAATATTAAGTATTGGTTTTGTTATTTATGGAGCTGCTATGGTATTTAGTAGTGCTTTTAACGGTGCAGGCGATACCTGGACGCCAACCAAAATCAACATATTCGCTTTCTGGCTGTTCCAGATTCCTTTGGCTTACTTTCTGGCTAAGTATTTAGAAATGGGTCCAACGGGCGTTTTCATTGCCATTCCAACGGCCGAAGCAGGAATCGCTTTAGCGGCTTTCATCTTGTTCAAGAAAGGTAAATGGAAGAAAACGATGTTGTAATGGTATCGAAACTTCAAATATTTACATCGGTTGACAAAAACGTAAACCTTAAAGGTTGCGAAGAATTTACCTGGCTAACAGATACTTGTGCCAGGTAAATTCTTATTTATGTTTAAACCCAACTTTGTGACCTTTAATCGCAAAGTATATAATGTACAGATATGCTGGAAGCATAGCAAATAAAAATGCGTGTTGAAAGTCGATATGCAACTTATCTTTTAAAAAGCCATAAACCAAAGGCCAAATTGCGCCACCTGCAATTCCCATAATCATAATGGCAGATCCGGTCTTGGTGAACTTACCTAACCCCTTAATTCCCAACGGAAAAATAGCTGGCCACATTAGAGAATTTGCCAATCCTAATAAAGCAACGGAATAATAAGAAACATATCCAGTTGTGAAAACCGAAACAATAGTTAATAGCACACCCGAAAGCGCACAAATTCTTAATGCCATTTGCTGTGATACAAAACGAGGAATAGTGGCTATCCCTAATACGTAACCCACAAGCATACATATTAGAGTAAAAGAAGTCGAGAAACGCAGCAAATCGGCGTCTATATGTAATTCACGACCATAAGTATTTATAATATCGCCGGCCATAACTTCTACGGCTACGCAACTGAATATGGCCAAAGCACCTAAAAATAAATGTGGATATTGGAAAATACTGGTTTTAGCAACAATTGGCGTCATCAACTCATCATTTACTAAAACTTCGTCATCGTCTTCTGCATTAATTTCAGGCAAATGCACAAATTTAATAAGGACTGCGAAGAGCACAAATACCACCGCTAAAACAATGTAAGGGGTATGAACCCGATGTAGAAGTTCATCTAAAATTGCATTCTTGGCATTCATATCTATGGTTGTTTCTAATTTTGCGGTAACCTCCTTTGCATTGTCTAGAAATAAAATACCGAAAATGATGGGTACCATAACACCTGCGCCCTTGTTACATAAACCTGCAATTGAGATACGAGCTGCTGCACTATCGATGGGGCCAATAATACTTAAATAAGGGTTTACAGCAGTTTGTAAGAGTGCCATCGCAGACCCCTGAACAAATATTCCTGCTAAAAACAGGCTAAAACTTCTATTATCGGCAGCCGGGATAAATATTAAAGAACCAACTCCCAAAATTACCATACCCAATACCAATCCATTTTTAAAGCCTATCTTTTTTAAAATCCATGAACTTGGTAACGCTAGGAAAAAGTAAGCGATGTAGGATGCAAATGTTACAAAGAATGCCTGTAAATCAGTTTTTAGGTTGAGTGCTAATTTCAAAAATGGGATTAAAGTTCCATTAGCCCAGGTTACAAAGCCAAAAATAAAAAACAGGGCACAACAAATTATCATGGGTAATAGTGCCGTTTTCTTTTGCGGTTTAGAGGGATTGATCATTTTTTATAGTTGTTAAAGTTGGTTTGTTTAGTTGATAGGACCAAACTAAGCAATTTAACTATAACTTTTCAACTCAAACGTTTGCGTGATTTTCAGTATTGATTCTGTTGAGTGTCTATGTTCTAACTGTTAGATAACCCTTTATGTCAATTAAACCAATAAATTCCGATGGTTGACAACCAAACTATTAAAAATGACCATCACGGTTAATTTATTACTATTTTAAATTGAGGTTTCAGTTCAAAATTGTGAGCACGAATAATTAATTGCCTTATAAATCAATACAGTAGCACTTTTTCAATATTTTTATTTGCATGAGATATATGGTAACCCTATATTTGCATCACTTTAAAGGAAACGGACAACGTTTTTAATAAAGAAGATTCCGTAGCTCAGCTGGTAGAGCATTACACTTTTAATGTAGTGGTCCTGGGTTCGAATCCCAGCGGGATCACAAAATCAATGTCAAAAACGCTAAAAACCTGCAAATCAAACATTTGCAGGTTTTTGTTTTTTACGGAAATTCCATTTTATGCATCGTTTAAGCGTGTTTTGGAATAGTCTGGTGAGTAATCTGGTGAGTTGAGCTAAATTTTAAATTTACTCTCCAGAACGGCTTAATTAATTGAATTACAAGCTGTTCACCTCCCGAACATCTTGTAAAGGTCTTACTGCAATGCTAATTTTGTTTCACTCTTAATGTTATCATTATGAAAACCAATTTTAGTGTGCTTTTCTATCTGAAAAGACAAAAAAACTATGAAGGTGATGTAGCACCGATTTACATCCGACTAACACTCAACGGTAAACGTGCAGAGATTTCTACTGCGCGATCCTGTCATCCTAGTCTGTGGAATTCATTTTCCGGCAGAGCCAGCGGTAAAAAGGAAGAATCAATGACGCTGAACTTTCAGTTAGACCAGCTGCAAAGAAAGGTTTATGATGCCTACAAGTCGCTACTAAATGCAAATGAAGAAATTTCAATTGCATCAATCAAGGCAAAATTTCAGGGTAAGGAGATTAATATGCTATCCATCCTTGATGTTATCGATGAACACAATGATGAAATGAGAGCACTGGTTGGAAAGGATTACGCGCCGGGTACGCTCAAGCGATTTCTGGTACTCAGAAAGCATGTGCAGGAATTCATTCAAAAAAAATATAAGCTTGAAGATCTTGATCTAAAGAAGGTAGATCAGAAATTTATAAGTGATTTTGATTTTTATATCCGCTCGGTAAAAAAGTGCTCGAACAATTATACTGTTAAAGTATTAAAAAGCGTCGGTAAGATCATCAACATTAGTCACCACAATAAACTAATTGAAAATAATCCTTTCATCGGATATAAAGGCAAAACGAAGAAGACAGACAGATTCTTCATGGACGAGGACGAACTTCAGAAAATTACTGACAAGGAATTTTCCTCTGAAAGACTTGGCACGGTTCGCGATGTATTTTTATTTTGCTGCTATACTGGTCTGGCATATACAGACGTCAAAAATTTAAGGAAAAACCACATTAATAAAGGTATCGATGGTGAGCAGTGGATAGTAAAAGTAAGGCAGAAAACTAATACCCGTTCTGCGATACCGATTCTACCGCAAGCGCAAGTCCTGTTAGATAAATATGCTGATCATCCCATATGCGATGGGAATATGTTACTGCCGGTTCTGAGTAACCAGAAAATGAATGAGTATCTGCATGAAATAGCGACTATATGCGGAGTTGATAAAAAACTAACCACTCATATTGCCCGCCACACATTTGCAACAACAGTAACACTGTTAAACGGTGTTCCAATAGAAAGCGTGTCCCAGATGCTGGGCCATACCAATATCAGAACTACCCAACAGTATGCCAAAGTGGTGGACATTAAGGTTGGTGCCGACATGGCCAGACTAAGAGAAAAATTAGCGCAAAAATTAAATAACAAAAAATCAGATGGATAATCTTATCATCACTGATGAATTGGTGCTCAACCAGATTTATCTTATTAGAGGTCAGAAAGTAATGATTGACTCAGATCTTGCTAAGCTTTATGGCGTAGAAAATAAACAGCTCAAAAGACAGGTAAGAAGAAATATCGAGCGTTTTCCCGAAGACTTTATGTTCGAAATCACCGCTGAAGAGTATTACAATGCAAGGTGCCAATCTGGCACCTTGGAATCTGGAACTAATTTAAAATACCTTCCCATGGCCTTCACAGAGCAAGGTGTCTCAATGCTCTCCAGCGTGTTGTCAAGTCCAAGAGCCGTCCAAATGAATATCCAGATTATCCGAATTTTCACCAGGGTCAGAAACATATTATATGATAATATTGAAATTAAACTGGAGGTCGAAAAGATTAAAAAAAAGTTGGATAATCAGGATAAGAATATGGAGATAGTATTTAAATATCTTGACGAGTTACTTGATAAGCCAAAAACTCCGAAACCTGCGAGAAAGCGAATAGGCTTCAGACCAGATGACCTGTAAAATTCAACCAATTTTTAACGGCCAAAAGTCTATGTCAAAAAAAGCAAAAAAGTTTATCACAAATTGTGATAAGCTTTTTTGCTTTTTATTTTAAAAACGTTAAGACTTCTTTAGAAGATCGATCTTTTCACGTTCGCTTGCCAATAATCTTTCGTATAATTCTACGATTTTCTCTATAGTATTAAAAGTAGGCTGGTAATTCAGCGAGCTAGCAATTAGGGTTGAGTTGTCACTGCTCGTGTTATGGAAAGTGTTAGATATAACATTGAATACTGCTTCATCAGAATATTGTTTAATTCCCTCGGCAGTTACTCCCAAAACTTTAGCGACTTTATCTAATGTCGAATCTTCAATATCTTCACTCTGCTCAAGCTTACTTATAGCCTGTTGGCTGATGCCTAATTCATTAGCAAGCGCTTCTTGCTTGATCCCGCGTAATTCACGTATACGAGAGATTTTACGCCCTAAATGCATTCGAGTGTTTTTTTCCGATGTTTCCATACCCAAATATATCGATTTTTTTCGAGCGTTAAAAACAACCAAGTTTTTGTATTTAACAACCCGCTCGTGGTTCGGTACGATCGAACAGATATGGAGATTTGGAGTAAATTCAAAATCATGTAGTTATGAAAACAAATCAAGTATTACAAACGGTTAGGACAGATTGCATCATTGAGCTCTGTAGATTGCTTATAGAGAAATTCAAGCCAATTTATATTTACAGCTTTTGCAAGCTGACTCAAACAGCAACAAAATCGGGATGTTTTGGTTCCACTTATTCTTCAACTGAGCACCACTACTTTTTGTTAATGGTCATGGAGAGTAAAACAAGAAACGAGCATGAGGCACAGGATTTTTGCAATACCAGATTTTTCTCCGGTAAAATAACTATGCTTTCCCACAGCATGGAAACCATTCAATGCTCCATTGAAAAGAACAATCGCTTTTTCATTTCCATATTAAATGCGGCTCAACACCTTTACAGTTCAAATGGAATCTTAAATGAAACTCCAAGTATCGCTTTTGATTCCTCACAGAACTCCGATAAAGCAAGCAAACATTATGCGCACAGAATTAAACTCGCTGCAGGTTTTTTGGAAGGTGCAGCGGATTGCTACAGTAATGAGCATTATGCGGTATGTCTGTTTATGACCCACCAGGTTATAGAACAATGCACGATAGCGTTAATTCGCGTACACCTTGCTTATCGATCTGACATTCATCATTTAGGTCGGCAGCTTGATTTGTGTAGCAGCTTTTCATCATTACCTTACGAAATGCTTAAGGCAACGGAGGAAGATCGCAGATTATTTGAAATCTTGTTAAAGAGCTACTCGCAGGCCAGGTATAATGACAAATTTAGCGTCCAGCAGGACGATGCAGATAAATTATTATCCAAAGCCTATGCTTTTGAAAAGCTAACCAGAAAATTGTGTGAAAACAAAATATCAGAATTTGAAAGGGCAGGAAATATGGCAATGGAAAATAAAATATGTTTTGAATAATTCGATTTAAGAATGTAGAAGACATATACAGGATCAACTTGTCATCTATATTCAACTTTTACCCGTTTATCCCCACTACGTATTCAGCCTGGCAAAAGTTTTATAATTGAGCTTATCTAACTACTTATCAACTGATTAAATTCAATATAAAAATAATTCTCATGAGAACTAATTTAAGCAGACAAAAGAAAAATAGGATTATACTTCTTGATGATGAGGAGATAGTAATGCCGATCAAGCCGATAACAGCATTCTTTGATGCGGCATGGTTACCTGATCAACTTAAGATGTTGAAAAAATGGCGCAATGACGTTTCATTTGAGGCTAATCATCCGCTTAAAAGCAGCCCATCCGACAGACTTTATGATTATGAACTTACTATGAAAGTCATTGAAGCGGCCTGGTTAATTCGAAAAAAAACAATTGGAAAACTTGATATTGATAGTGGTGAGATTGATATCATTGTAGAATGGTGCATAAAAAAAGAAAAGAAAGGAATGAGGGACTATCCAACTCACCTCGCTGCAGATGAAATAATAAATCCTGTGAAAGTGTTAAGGAGAGTTTTTAAAACCTTTAAGCTCCGCCATTACCATGCTATTTTGAAAAACTGGCTTTATGATTCATTAAGTCAAAAATATATGGAGGACAGTCTATCGAAAGAAGAGATCATTGCTGTCTATGAAAACTTGGTTCGGTTGTTTGAAGCAATGTGGTTAATAAAGGAAAGAAATAAAGCAAGTGCTTGAACCCGTCAATTATCTATGAGCAGACAATCCGGCAAAGGGTATGCGGACGATGTAGTTACCACCAATCATTATCGGATGTCTATCTACCTTTTAAAGCCTTTAAAAAGTAAATAATGCCTTTTATTAAAAAATAAGATAATAAAATGCAGGCAAAAAATAAAAAGAAGAGAATAATTTCGGGTGTACCTAGAAAGGCGAAACTTAAAGTTGAGAACATACATGAAATTTTAATATTTTCAAATAAACACAAATTCCCTTTTTGTGCAAATATCACATTAACAGCGAAGGTTAGCGAATACTCGATGGGTTCTTTTCGTGGTGGGCAATTCGCAGGTGGAAAATGTGTGAGCAAAACAACTATTTTGACTTTTTTAAACCCTTTCGTTTTAAGGCCTTATTTTCGGCCCTTGCTCTATTATAATCCGCTTTAGTTTTTTGTTCTTTTTCAGCCGCTAAAATTAACCGTTCCCGTTCCAAAATTCTTTCTTCAGTTTGTCTCATTAGTACTTCCCGATTTAACGAGTATAAAGAATCGATTGTAAAAGCCAGATTAGGCTGATTTCCCTTCAATACCAAAAATTTTTCGGCATCAGTTGCAATTTGCCGGTTTTGAAAAAACAAATATAGAGAACAACTTAGTGAAAGTACGAACATGATAGCTATAATAGCCGCACCACTAAAATAAGGTCTGGCTTTAAAATCAAAATTGTGATGATGCCTCACACGAATAATTTCTGGCGCTCTAGCTGACTTTTCAACCAATATTTGAATCTGTTGTCTGATAATGGAAAAACTTTCGGCATTCTTTTGCTGAGCAATTAGTTCCAGAATCTTATCCGATTTCTCTTCATAATTGGCAGAACGGTTTTTAATAAGTGTATCTAACTTTTTTTCAATTAATATTTGCTTGCTGATGAAAACTTCAATCAGTTGTTCTATTTGTTCTAATTTGTCTTCTGTGTTTTCCATAACTTATATGTTTTATCTGCCTCTGCCCTGACTTTGCTCCTCATCTTCACCAGTCTCCCTTTTTTTCTTTCTCCTGGGGTCAGGCTCAGCTTCACCATGATGAAACGAAAATATTGGAGGTGCGAACAGTGTATTTAATGCCTCAGTTAGCCCAAATGAATCCTTCAAAACTTCCCTCGTAGAAATATATGTTGATTGCTTTTCAACTGAGTCTGACGTTTTTTCTCCGACAGATTTCCCGAAAAAGTGCTCCGAGAGCTTGCCAAAGCTTAATGTTCGATCAATTTGCGAGCCTTTATAAATATATTCTCCGGCCTTAAACGATATTCCTTGCACTACGTCGCTGTTAGCTTTATATTTAAAAATCACATCAACACCTGAATTATGTAAACTGGAAATAAAAGCTCGCCAGTCTTTACTCAGTTTTTGGGCTGCTTTAATCTTGTCAAAAAGTTGGTATCTAACCTTGTCACTTCCCTTGAGCGCTTTTCTGTTAACTTTCGTTCGATCTTTTGCCATAAAAAATCCGTGTTTTAAGGTTATAGTCTTGCATGCTGCAACATTTTTTTTTAACTGGAACTTATCGGATATAGTGTTCCCGCTATCATCCACCCTGTTGTAAATAATATGCAGATGAGGATGGTGATTATCATGATGACGAACAATAAGGAACTGAGTATTTATGATGCCCATGAGCGCCAGATATTCCATCGCCATTGCTAACATATTTTCACTATTCAGTCTTTCGGAATCAACTTCACTCCAGCTAAGAGAAATATGACCAACTGCCTTCGAAAGTGCCGGATTCATTTGTCGCTGCAAATTAAAATCTTTAACAGCAAAGGATGGATCAGCTAATCTGATTCCGTCCCCGTAAAGCAATTCGGCATCTTTTTTATTGACCACATAACGAACGCAGCCTCCGAAACTTTTTCCTATAATCACTTTTCCTATCATTCCTTGAAAAGCTTAGCTATTATTTCATTGATATCGTCTACTAGCACTCGGCACTTTTTCTGAAACAGCAGTAAGCCCTGCTCATGAGAAAGCTTCGTTAATTGGTTGAGATTATTCGCCATACCAGCCAGTATCCTGAATATTTTAAGCTCTTCTGCATTAAACCTTGGTGAAACCTTGGCTGATTTTGCTGCATGGCGAAACCAATCACTGATCTTCATACCTGCCTGTTTTGATTTCTGTTCAATCATAAAATATTCCGTTTTACTCAGCCTGACTCTTATTCCAGAATCTTTTTTTATTTTCTTTATCGGTCTCCCGCCTTTCGCTGTTGCCGACTTTTCTGATGTAGCTTGCTCTTTCATGCACTTTGGTTTTGCTACTTTTTGCGACCATCGGGAGTAAAAAGACAAGTTCTTTTTCGCTGGGAGCGACAAAGGTTTTTGTGTAACAAAAACACAAACTTGCTCCCTCAAAGTTTCAAAAAAACCATCTCCCAAATCCTGCAAAACATTTAAATCTATTTATTACGATTTCCCCAAGTCACCAAGCTTCCTTTTCTTGGATGAAAAGAGGGCTGATAAATAATATAGCCAAGCTGATCTAACTCCTTGATGCATTTATGATAAGTGGCAATTGAAGAAATTTTAGAAAAGGACATTAATATTTTCCGGGTTATTGAAAAGGTATTAGTTTGTCCTTCTTGAGTCCAGCAAATAATTAAGCCTGCAAATAAAGCGAGGTGGGGCATTTTTATTTTTTCATCATTGCTCATTCGTTTTATTAAAAAATCATGATGTGCTCTCATCTCAGGTTTTGAATTATTCATTTTTCTCTCCATCCATTATTGCATTGATGTCGTCTAATTTGTAATAAAAAATACTGCCCACTTTTGTAAAAGAGAGTACGCCGTTGATTCTTAGGTTTTGTAAAGTGCCGGGAGAAATTTTCAATATTTTTCTAACCTCCGCACTTCTCAACCATTTCTTCTGTTGTTGCGAATCTCCGCCCTTTATTAATTGTTCAATTGCATTTATCAGTTCGCTTTTGAACTCTGATAAATCTTCTTTTGTAACTAGGTCTAATTTCATTTTCTAAAATTTTAAAGTTTCACCTATTGCTAAGACGCATTTGTTTGGTGTTACCGTGAAGTATTAAGGTTTCAGTAAAAAAAGTTGAACCAAAAGCAATTCTCTGACCCAAAGTCTTCAGGTATGTTGGGCCAGACGATTAGTTTGCATTTTATTATAGCTGTTATTACTTGATTATTATTAATCCCGCCAATTTTATCTGTTTCATAATTTAAACATAGTGACTAGATTTCGTTAGGGAAACTAATGAGCTAAAATGAGCTAAAACTGGCCTAAAAGAGATCAATCAGACTATTGTCTAGACCAAGAACTTAAAAAAATAAATATTCTTGGTGGAATTTTGTACGTTTATATTCTACTAAACGCGAGTAACCGAATGAATCTGCCTATCATGCTAATTGTTTTACTGTTGATTCAATTTCTAACAGAGAAAATCAGTATCTGAATCCGGAATATTAAATTACACTAATCTGGTACATAGTAAATTGAGGCGAAACATTCACTTCCATCCACCTTTAAAAGTTTCAATAGGAAGAAATTAAATTATTGATACCATGACTGTCGAACTTGAATATCCTTATACTGGAAGTAAAAACCTAGGGAATTGGCACATTGAAAGAGTTCACAACGATAGACACTCCAAATAAAAACCGTTCGATAAAAAACATAAACCACTCATTCATAAAAACCAGGGTTTCGGATTTTATTAAATTAACATAGCTATTCAGTACTTGAAGAAGAAGAGGAATAATGATGTCGTCGCCAAGACTTTTTCAAAACTTACTGATACTAAAAATCAGTGCCTTGTTAAATTATGTAACTGACGTTAAGAAGCAATTTTATCAAGAACGGATTAACCTCTTTCTGGAATTTTACCTGACCTGCATGATTCAATATAGAGCAACACCTGATTTAGACATTTCGGGAGTTCTTTTAACACTTCATGATCCCAGAACCGCATGACGGTAAAACCTTGTTCGGAAAGCTTGATGTTGACAATTTTGTCACGTTCCATGTTCCCTTCAATTTTACTGATCCAAAAATCAATGTTACTCTTTATTCTCGACCGATTTAATTCCCATTGATATCCGTGCCAGAAGCCACCGTCAACGAATACTGCAAGCCTGTATTTTTTGATCAGTATATCCGGCCTTCCGGCAACGACTAACGAATGTATCCTGAATCTGATATTCTTTCTCCATAAGGCCCTCCTAAGTATAATCTCAGCTTTGGAATTTTTCCCTTTAATTCTTGACATATTGAAACTTCTGGACGCACTGGTTTTGTATCCGTCAGAATTATCCGAATCAGTAACTTTTAACTTTTCGCTATGAGCCATTATGCATAAACACTGGTTTGAATAAATAAGTTTGCATCTATGATCTTAGGATTATCTGTGAAGACACAAGAAACATCCTAATTTGGGATGCCGACCAAAAACGTCTTTGAAACGTGGAAAAAAAATAATTTCATCACTTGAATTATAGGCTAATTTCTGCTAGATTGCAGTCTATGCCAACACAAAAAAGCACACTGATTACCAATACATTATCACCTAAGTATTCAAAAAATAATGCAGGGAAGCTGGATAATCCGTCAGTAGAGCAAAAAATAGCTATAAAGGAAAAAGGCACGCAAGCCAACCTGAGCCTAGAGGATAGTTTATTTGAATTGGCATCACCATTCACTCCAGAGGGAACGCAGACCAAATCCGTTTTACAGCAGTGGGTGCATGCACTCGCATCGGGCAGAGAGCTATTTGCAGCGGAGCGGGGTGCGAATAAACAAAATATTATAAAGGCACTTAAAACCGGAGGGCACTACAAAAACGAAAAATCATTCCGGGATGAAGTTTATTCAAAAATTCACTTAAAGCCCACACAGGACAATAAGATGGATTTTTCATTCATCGACCTTTTCGCCGGCATTGGCGGAATGAGACAAGGCTTTGAGCGCGCCGGTGGAATATGCGTGTTCTCTTCAGAATTCGAAAAAAACGCACAATTCACTTATGAAGCCAATTTCGGGGAACATCCGTTCGGTGATATTACAAAAATAGATCCGTCCGATATCCCGGCTCATGATGTATTGGTCGGTGGATTTCCCTGCCAGCCTTTTTCGCATGCGGGTAAAAAACTGGGGATTGAAGATACAAGAGGCACACTGTTTCACAATATCGCCATGATTATTCAGGCAAAAAAGCCAAAAGCGGTTGTTCTTGAAAACGTAAGAGGACTGATCAGCCATGATAAAGGTTATACATTGAAAGTAGTTTTGGGTACTCTTATTGATGAAGGCTACAAATGCAATATTCCTGAAGATATTATCCGCGGAGCCGAAGTAAAAAAACTGCAGAATTATGCGAAAAAGATGGTGATGAGATCCAGGGAATTCGGTGTGCCGCAGAACCGCCAGCGCATTTACATTGTTTTGTGGAGAGAGGATCTTGAGGTTAATTTCACTTATCCCGAGCCGCCTAATCGTCCTACTCGCGTAGGACAGATACTTGAACCCGAAGTTTCATCCGAATTCACCATTTCGGACAGATTGTGGGAAGGTCACCGCAACAGAAAGCTTAAGAATGAGCGCGAAGGCAAGGGATTCGGATATAGTGTTTTCACTGATGATTCGCCCTACACAAATACCATATCGGCAAGATATTACAAAGACGGCAGTGAGGTTCTTATAAATCAACATGGAATGAACCCCCGGAAAATCACCCCGCGTGAGGCCGCAAGACTCCAGGGTTTCCCCGACAATTTTATTCTACACCCCTCAAAAGTGCAGGCTTACAAGCAGTTTGGAAATAGCGTCACTATCCCAGTGGTACATGCAGTTGCCAAAAATATTTATCAGCAAATAATTGAACCAAATGCTAAATAACGAACTAAAGGAATTCCTCTCAAAAGAAAACACCGCAACCGATTTCCAGACACTTCTGAATAAAAACGGTGCATTCATTTCCGTATCAAATACAACGAACAAAACCTTCGAACTCGGTCTTGATGCAATTGTTGCTTCACTGACAGATATCAAAACAAATCTTGCGCTTTTTTCTGCTGTGAACAAATATGAAGAAAAAAGCTGGAGGGGACTTATTGCCTCCCACATATCCAATGTTGCAGCAAAGACACTGGGTAATACCCAGACGAAACTTTTTTTCTCTGCACTGAGCAAGCTCATCAAATGGTCGAACCCGCAGGCTGTTACTAGCCTTAAGACCGACCAGTTTATGTCCATAGATCAGGAGAGTCTCGACAATGCGATTGACAGGCTTACAAAAGTTATCTATGAATACACTCCTAGTAGGCCGGCAACACCATTGCAGGGAACACCTGAAAATATTATATTTTATGGTCCTCCCGGAACCGGGAAGACACGCGAGATCAATATCAAATATCTCAATGGCAGGTCAGAAGATGAAAAAGAATTTATCACCTTTCACCAGTCTTATAGCTATGAGGAATTTGTGGAAGGAATTAAACCGCAGATTGGCCATACAGAAAAGGAGATTTTCTCGGAAAGTGTTTTACGTAATTTTGCCCACGAAGTCTTTAGGTATTTTATCAATCTGCAGGGACAAGATAAAATTCTGGCGAATTCGGTATTAGTGGATTCAAAAATAGGCACTACTGATTACAGAGCAATAACGCTGAAAAAACACTTTGGAACCGGCAAGCTCTTCGCCGAGTTTCCTGATGCCCAGACGAAAGAATCACTAACCACATCCGCAACACAGCGCTACTTTTCAGAGGATTTGGATCTTGAAGGTAGACCGCATGTTTATTTTTCAACCCAATGGCATGACCTCGATTCCGAGAAACTGAGTTTTGGAAACCTCAAAAAATTTGTCGCTGAGGAAAGTAACGGTGATCTGAAAGCAATAAAGCAAGGTACCGAGTTTAAGCTTATACAGAAGCTCTCCTTGAGCAGCGGGATTTCCTATGAATTTGCAGATGGCATGTTCTACACCGCCTGCAGAAAAGCAGCCATCTTAGCCGGATACACTTCTTTGGATGATTGTCTTGCAGACAGTCTGGAAAGAAGAGCAGGTATTTTTGAAAAGGCCATTCAGGATGGCAAAGTCTTTTGTTTCTGCATCGATGAGATAAACAGGGGAAATGTAGCAAGCGTATTCGGAGAGCTTATTACACTGATAGAAACCAGCAAAAGGCTGGGTGGCGAAGAAGAGATGCAGGTTAGGCTTCCCTACTCTAAACGACTTTTTGGTGTTCCCGCAAATCTGCAGTTGATCGGATCGATGAATACAGCCGACAGATCGATTACATTGCTGGATTCAGCCTTAAGAAGAAGATTCACGTTTTACGAAATTGCTCCTAGTGCAGAAACACTGAGCTTTATAACCATCCCAAATATTGACCTGAAAGCACTCCTGACTATTCTAAACAGGAGAGTAACCTATTTTCTGGGTAAGGATCTCTCCATCGGTCATGCATACTTTTTATCGGGTATTACTGTCGCCACACCGACAAAAAAAGATCTGTTAACTATTTTCTTGGGGAGGATTCTTCCGCTTCTGGAAGAATACTTTTACAATGACTTCATCAAGGTCAGGCTGGTACTCGGGGATCTGGATAAAGGAAGTGACAGCTACACGTTTTACATCCGTGATAAGGAAGGAGAAGCTTCGAAACTTTTCAGGGGATATGATGTTGAACTTGATGAAAAAGATATTTTCGTGGTAAATCCAAGAATGTATGAGTTATTGGGCAAAGAGGAAGACGAGATTGACGACGAGATTTTCACAAAAATATATTCAGCCTAAGTCAAATGAGCGTTCACAGGATAAAGGAATATGGGAGAATAAGGTCAGTGACAGATTTCCCTGATCTCCGCGAAAGTGACACGGATATCTGTATTCCCGGCCGGTCATTTGAGTCAATATGGAATTATATTCTGGAATCACAGGCGAAGGATAAGGAAATTGAAAAAGCATTTAAACTTTCCCAGCGAAACGGCAAGCGCATCATCCATACCCAGAATTATGTCGGGCTGATAGAAACAACCGAAAAAGAAACGGTTGAGATTTACCCCAAAATATTTTCATCGGGTGTGGATGCCAGTATTGAGGACTGCAAAAATATTTTTCTTAAAATGATAGCAACTTTAAGAAAATCCCCGTTCATAAATATGCAGCAGGCCTCGCTCGAAGTACGAGACAATTTCCCTATTCTGGAGCTATTTATCGGCTCATTTATCGCTGAGGTTGAGCAGTTGGTACTCAAAGGGATTAAGCGCGACTACATCAAAACTGAACGAAATTCAGGCTTTTTAAAAGGACAGCTTCTGTTTTCTAAAAATCTGACTATAAACCATACCGACCAGTCGAAATTTTATGTCCGGATGACAGACTATCAGACAGATATTCCGCAGAACAGAATACTTCGGGCAGCAATTAATAAACTTGAAGGAATAACCAGTTCTTCTTCACACCGGCGTAGGCTGAGCCGGCTTAGCGGAATCTTTGATATGACCGGACCAATCAAAGGAATTAAAGAAGATCTTGATAAATGCGCCAGTCAGAGCAGGTTATTTATCGCGTATGAGCGGTCACTGGAGTGGGCAAGTGTTTTTCTGCTGGGCAAATCCTTTACAACATTTTCAGGTAAACAGATTAATCAGGCCATGCTATTTCCCATGGAGATATTATTTGAAAGCTATATAGCATATCTGTTTAAGAAACATGCTACAAGCCACATTATTCATACCCAGCACCGCAAACTATTTATGGTAGACAAACATAAAGAGAGGGGGAAATTTGCTTTGAAACCGGATCTTTATGCTGAGCCTACTGATGACGGAGAACCAAGTTATGTTCTGGATACCAAGTGGAAAATAATCGATGAAAATCTCGAAAACAAAAACTACCTGATTAGTCAAGCCGACATGTATCAACTTTACGCATATGGCAGAAAATACATAAAAGCGGAAATTGATCCGAAACTAATACTGATTTATCCGGCAAGTAGAAATTTCAGCAGACAGCTTGAGCCATTCATTTATGAAACCAGAAATGGCCAAGATCATCTCGAACTGATTGCCTTCCCCTTTGATTTAAAATTCAACCATCAACTACAGATTGAGAATATCCTTCTTCAGATAGGCAAAGAACCGGCTGTTGCGGAAAGTTGAATACAGGTAAATACTCCACACAAAAGCTAAACTATCAACAAATTTCTGCTTCAAGTTTGTGTACTTTGCTTTTCAAAAGCTGGTTATACTGTTCTCCGTCCGAAGCATGGGTAATTCGCGAATGACATGTCGGACAGATGGCAGCACCTTTATCCAGCTAATCTCCCCCGCTCTGCCCCAGACTCTCAATATGATGCACCTCGAGGTATGGCTGACCATTCCTTCTCAAAAAGGGTGCAGGAGCATCACATGCCTCACAGACACCTACGGCGCGCATCAAGGCATATTCAGCAATTTTTTTAGACCTTGCGATCCTTGTGGATTCCTCTATAATCAACTTTCATGGTTTTGGCCGGGACATTTCATATGCCCTTTCACGAATTTCTGAAAATGTTGGAAGAGTGCCTTCCTGCCCATGAACATACCGATAAGAACGATTACTGGAAAAGTTCATTTTTATAGGCAGGATGCTCGAATAAGGTTCAAAACTACATAAAATCTGGATAAAATGCTTATCCACCACCAGATATGGCTGCCCGATAACTTCGCCTGTCCCCTTATTGGTTTTCTGTGAAACTTTCATGTCTGCCAAAAATCTGGTACCAATGGGGTAATCTTCCCCTAAACTTTCCGAGAAATTCGACTCTTATACGCTCAGAAGAAACCGGACAGTTAATAGTATGCCCCTTTTCCGTGAGACGCCGATATACCCGTCAAAAACCAGTCTCTGGACATATACATCAAGCAAGCCCATGGATAGCCGAAATGAGAAATATATTAAATTGTTTTTTGTATACATTTTTTGCGTTTTGGGGCTTAAAGCTAGACTTGGATAAGTTAAAAGTTTCCAACGTCAGCTACTCGGTTGTTATTGTTGTAGAATACGTTGTGGGCATAATTTGTCTAGCCCATATCGTAAACGTGGTAATTACAAGGTAACATTTAGATTAAAGTTCAATCTGCTTTTCTTCATTAATGGGTATAATTTTTTTTCCCTTCATTTAAAAGCGATAAGGCGTGATTTGCGTATTCGAAGTTTTCACACCATTTTTTTCAGTGCTCCCTTATCTCAGGTTTGAAATAATTTTTATAATAATCTATTTTAATCATTGTATGATTGCCTTTATAAATATAAATGTCGGCTAAATTATTCGCATAAAACTCTGACTCCAATGCTTTGATGTCTTCACTAATCGAAGCAATTGCAGGCTTTGGAGTTATAGGCGGATTTATGTTATATAAATCTTCGGATAAAAAAGTAAAGGTTTTTTTCTTCCTTCTTTTTGCTTTTGCAATTTTAGAAACCATTAGTGCGTGGTCACTTTTGATTTTCCTGTTACGCTTAACACTGGGGTCAATGGCGGTGAGTAATTCGAACCATTTTGTAGACGAATTGATTGAAATCGGGGGTTTTTCGAAAATTTTGGAGGAGTAAATTATAGTTGGTTATGAAAGAATTGAGCTCATTCTAAAAAGCAATTTTAACCTTGCTTTAAGTAACCGCTAGAAGCTCTAATGCCAAATTCATGGATTTTTGTGAAACGAGAATTCAGACCAAAAAATAATAATTAAAAATCTTATATTTGGTAGCATAGAATTTATTTTAACAGCACAAAAATATTGTCCATTAATAAATAAGTAAATTATTTAAGGCATAGTCGTGGTGTATTATGGCTAGCACGGTCTACTCGTTAGATTGGTTCCGGTTCGATTCCGGGCGGCTGAGAGTGATTAATTAATAATCCCTCTCAGTCGCCAAAATTTTAAGTTTATGTCGTCAACAATTTCAGCTGAACAGCAATTTCACAGTGATTTAAGCAAAAATGTAAGAGCATTAGAATCGGCAAGAAGGCAGATAAATATTAAAATAAATGATTTGCTTAGAAATGGAAAAGATGAATTTTCGCTTCAAATTCAGACTAAAGTCTATCTATTAATTTATAGTGCGTGGACTGAAGCATGTCTTGTTAAGTTAATACATACTCCATTCGGCTTCACGTTGGAAGAAAAAAAATATATTTTAAAAGATAAAGATATATTAAATAGATGGAAAAAATGTGTTAATACTGCATTCTTGAAGTTTAGTAAATCAGGATCCGATCTGCCAAATAAAAAACAAAAAATACATAAGCTTTTAGATAATTATTTAAAAACTCAAGCAAATATTCGAAATAAAATAGCCCATGGTCAATGGGAATTTCCATTGTATTCGAATAATTTAACTCATGATGCTGAAGTCTTACATTACATTCAACTTGTTGACACAATACAAATAGACACGTGGTTTGAAATTTTTAGAGAAATATGTGGAATTGTAGTGGGGTTAATCGATGCAAGATCTAAAAACAATCACCGTGCTCACTATGATTTTTATTTTGAAAAACTAACGAAAATTCAAAATATTATTGATGAAAGGAAATCATTTTCCTTGTCTGACAAAAAAATACTTCTTCAGCAAAAACCTTCAAGAAGCCCCAATCAAATAGTAAAATAAAAGATATCCATTATTGGTTGCTTATCCTTCTTACCAACCAATACCTGAGGCTTAGATCAGGCGTCATCTGACTGCTCAGTTTTGGCATAATACTCCTCTATAATCTCGCATTCTTTGATAAACCCATTTACAGCTAACATTGCCAATAATTCCTTACGGCTATAGGCAACATCCATTTTCGCAGACTTAAAGTGGCTTTTATTCATCGTTGCAATGAATTCATCACAATCCTTCCAAAAATGTGCACTAGTAATATATACTCCCCTGAAGTGTTTACCATCAGCTATTTCTTCAGCAAAATGTTGGCGAGCAAAAGGTAAAGTCCTTTCAAAGAACCATTTCAGTGTACCCTTTTTATCGCGATCTCCGACATTAATACTGACCCATTAGTTGTAACCTTTCAGCTCGACAACCACAATTTCTTGCGGGTGGCTTGAGTTAAAGATATAATCGTATTCATAGCCTTCTTTTTTTCCATCAGCATCTGTAACCGAGCAGGTCTTTCCCCGAGTAGCAGCTGCATTGGCGTATATTGAACTGAGCACTGGAAACATCAAAATCTCAAACATTACTCCCCGCAAATCCCGTAAAGCATCTTCCTGTCCTGCGTGCCAAGGACAAACTGTATTATTAATGTAAGACCATCTATCACTTCTTAGCATTTTTTTTTATCAAGCTCATCAACACTTTTAATTATCAAATTTCAAATTTATCCTTATTGCAACTAATGGCTTTTAGAGATCGCTAAATAGAAATTATTTTTCAGTTACCTTTCAAATCAATATCGAAATAGCCGACAAATCGTCCGTCCATAGTCCCAACAATCGTTGCCCGATCCAACAGCACATTGAATTCCTCGCAGCTAGTTTCGGGAACAATAGCACAGTTGTGGCAAGCCGAGGCATTGGTATTATCTGGTCCCTGCCCTGCCGACTGGCCGATTTCAGAGCATACAGGATCGGCAGAACACCATTTCGCATCTTCTATAGCGTCGTTCACCAGTTTGAACAAATTCTTCTCTTTCCCCTGCCTTACCAAGCCACCCATAGACCCTTCCGAGTCGCCGGAAGAAGTGTAAATCAGTATCCCTGACATACGCCCACTGGCTTCGTTGCTAAAATAGATTTTTTCTCTTAGGGCCGAAGATCCGTATCCACAATTGAAACATAGCCGCTTGATCAGCAGATGGGCAAATGTATGCATCATTACAAAGGACCAGTCAATCGGCCTTGGTTCATATACCGGATTTCTCCTTTCCATAGCTCTATGGTATCGGTCCATAAGATCTCTTCCGCCTTCGATGCTCTGAGCTAACCAAAGATCTAGGCGCCGCTGGCTAAAATTAAGAAATATCCCTTCCCCAAACACCTCGACCGCAGGCAGCCAGGTAATATCCCCGCTTGAAAGTTCAGCACTGGTTTCGTTGGGCGCAAAATTGCCACCGACGATCCTACTGAATCCGGTGAAAACTCTGGTCTCCTTCATTTTCTCGATCAGCACGATATCGTCGAAGAGTTCCGACAGGCGTTCGGCACCGTCGAAATCTGCTATATCTCTGTGCAGGGTCTTCAAATCGCGGTCACCAGTTTTGCTGGAATCCAGAAAGAATCGATATTCCTGTCTTCGAAGATCGATTACCGTCTCATCAGCACCATCTTCGATTTCCTGCTCGGTTTCCCAGAGCTTTTTTATACCGGGAAGTAATCCTTCGGGTGTGGTTCCAAACATGGAGGGCTCCGTATTTGCTGAAAGGACCATTTTTAAGATTTCACCAGTCCCATCTTGGTCGAATAACATCTTTAGATATGCTCTGCCATCAATGCCCTTGCTCTGATAGTTTTCCAACATGAGACAAATGGCCGGATGTAGATCGTATTGCTCATCGGGAAGATAGATTGCAGATATCACATTTGGATAATGGATATTGGAACCTCCCCTGATCAGCACCTGAAGATGTTCTCCGCATGGGGTTACGGCATTGGAACCGTTCGGCCATAGCCAAGGCCGGCTCCCTGTACAATAATAGCCATTGGCATTGGCGTTGTTAGGATCTTCATCACTGAAGCTTTCTCCCTGCAGTCCAATGCGAGCAAGAGCACTGTCAAAGATCCCATTTTCGGATTTCCTGACATTGAGCAGTCCGGCCAGTGAGCGCAGGGCGCCGCAAGAACAGCGTATCACCAAACTCGCAAGATCCCCCGAGCTCCCCTTGGCCTCATAGGTGAGAACATGATTTCCTTCATCAGGCATGGCATTATGAACCCATTCCCTGAATGGTACGTCCTCAATATGGCCGTGTCTGCATACCGCTACAAAACGAACCGGCAGCAGTTTTCCACCGCAGCTTGCCGATCTTCTTACCGCGGTACAGTCCGGCACTGAATGCTGAGCGGGGCCCAGCTGGATCATCTGGCCGCATTTGCTGCAATAATGCCAGCGCGGAAAACGCACCGCGGGAATGCTGAGATTGGTATTGGCATTACCTGTCCTTTTGTAGGCCCAAGGGGCCTTGAACTTTTCCACACTTAATAGCCGCTGGAGCCGTGTTTCATAAATGGTAAACTCGCTTTCGTCTACCTGCGCTATGCCGCCTTCCTCCCTTCTTTGAGAGAGTACTGCGTCCCATTGGTCTAGGCCACAGATCATCAGCGATTCCTCATTGGGAAAGTTTACGATTTGGCCAATGCCAAAGGGCGTCAAAAGTTGGCTGCTTCTTATATTTCTGGACATGTTAGTTGTTGTTAATGATGTTCACGATCGATTCGGAATCTATTCCCCGCATAGACGTAGGGGTGGCAAAAGACCTGCTCTTGGCTTCATAGCGTACCTCTGCCCCCGAGGCGTACATCAATGGATAAAAATCTGGATTCCTTAATATACCCGAATTCATGGCGTCACCGTAGCTGCTAAAGTTATCCTTCCATTTCAGATAGATGTCCTCCAACTGCAGGGCCGTATCTTCGTATTCCTCGGGATCTACGAACCGGCAACGGTCCAAAATGAGTCCTCTTGCAATTGCCGCGACGTTTTCAAAGTCGGTATCCTGTGTAGTGGCGTGGAAGTGCAACTGGTGCTGAGAAAAATGCCTGACGAGCGCTATGAAAACCGCATGCAGTCCCTTTTGCCTCGCGTTGACGGAAAAAGGGGTTACAGAGGTAGGTTCCACATAGGAGTATATCCGTTTATGGAAACCTATAAAGTTCTCATAGAGCGACTTGTCCCTGGGTTTGGAAGAATTGTAAAGCGTAAAGATTAGTCCAGGCCCTTTTTTTACGTCCCTGCCCACCCTTGAGCTGGCCTGAATGTATTCTGCAGTAGTTTTGGGCTGCCCGTGGACGAACATCAGTCCGAGCCTTGATATATCGACCCCAGTGGCCACCATGTTGGTGGCAAGGCAGATATCTAGACTGCCGTTGCCGGTCAGGCTAAAATTCCTTTCCAGCTTTTTTAGGGCAAGGGGAATTTCACTGGCCGAAATCCTGCTGGTCAGCTCCTCGCTCCGATAGAGCCGTCTTCGGTTGCCCGCAGCAATAAGCTCTCTAGACTGCACCTGTCCAAGCCGCTCCACGATATCGGCGTTGACTAGGGACGATACGTTGCCCAGTTCCCTGATGCTGTTGAAGTACCCCAGCAGCGTCCAGTAATAATCAATGTCATCATTGTTCTCCAATTCCTTTATCTTTTGCAGAACCGCGGAGTATGCGCGTACGACAGAAGATAGTGTTGAGGGATAGCCGGACCCCAGTACACCAACGTACATCCTTCCGGGATTGGCATCGCTTGCCGGTACTTCCTTGGAAAACCACGTATTGCCGAAATCAAGGCCCTGGGGCGGAAATATCATGAGGTCTTTGGTTCCATATAAAGCGCTTACCTGTTCAGCCGCCCTGCTTATAGTGGCAGAGGAGGCAATGATCTTGGGCGGAACCATATCGTTTCTTTCTGACACAAGAAAAGGCGCCTCCTCCCGATTTAGGTCCATGCACAGGGACTGGACAAGAATTTCGTAGAGTCCTACCATGGTGCCCAGCGGACCAGAGATCAAATGGAGCTCATCCTGGATGATCAGCTCGGGAGGACAAATTCTGGAATAACCATCGACCTGAGCACGAAACCCGAATATCGACCCTGCGTCTTTTTTCCATGGAAGCATTGCAAATTTATCTACCGTTCCCAGAACAAGTGTCGGGCATTGCTGATAGATATGTTCGTCAACAACAAATAACGGAAGGTCTCTGCCGAAAAACTCACAATGCCGGTTTTCACATCTAAAAAGCACCCTACCGTCTATGCCATCCTCTCTGTACAGGCCAACTACACGCTGGGCTGGAGTTGGTCTATCTAGCTTACCGATCTGCGCGGCGCAGCACGGGCATTTCATTACAATAAAGTTGTAGGGCGCATTTCCCTTTTGCGCGTTGTTCAAATTGTTGAACTGGGTGACGGCAGAACCGTCCCCTTCTTTGTTTTTGTTAGGCGTGGAGGTTCCTCCAACCCAAAGACCAATGGAAATAGGTTGGTCCCCTAGTTCCATGCACTGGGCCTTTTGCGTCCGCACGAGCTCACAGCCACAGATCAGCGAAGAGGCCCGTTCGTATTGCTGAGCAGTGAGCAACCTGAGGGTATAGCGCATCAGGATGGTCGTGCCCGAATATTTTTCCCAGTCCAAATCTTCCAGCCCTTTTAGCCTCCTGATGAATATGGTCAGGGCTGATAGCCCGAGATACGCCTCGGTCTTGCCCCCACCCGTGGGGAACCAGATAAGGTCTACCGTTTCCCGTTCTGGACAATTGCCTAGGGCTGACCGAAGGTTCATTAGAATAAAGGCAAGCTGGAAGGGACGCCATCTCGCATTGTAGGGGCTTTCGCCGTGAAAGGCAGTCAAATCCGCAAACTCCCGCTGGCCCGAAGTTGCGATCCCCTCAAGTTGTAGGACCGCAGCACTGCCTGTCCCTATGGTCTCCCACTTTCGCTGAGCGGCCTTTGATCGCTGCTGCTGCCAAAGCATTACCCAGTTCATCCAGCGAAAGGCCTTGCGCAGCTCTGCACTGTCCGGATCGACAAGCAGTTTGACGCCGCTGTCGATGCGGTCGAGGCACCTTTTGCACTCTGCAATATTCGTTTCCGCAGCTAGAAGATAATCTCCGTTCAGGAGCGCAGCTTGTTCTTCCATATCCTTTATCCACTCGCTATAGGAGGCTACCATTTGTTGAAGGCTTTGCACTCCAGTTTCCCAGTTCCCGATGTCCGATAGTTCGAGCATACTCAATTCCACGTCACCGCTGGGAGCCACTTGGGGCATCTCATAAACCGGCAACGTAAATGTGCTTAGCATCTTTACGCTCTCTCCCTCTCCATCCCACTTGACCGCAGCACCATGACCAATAGCAAACATCCTTTTCTTCCTGTACAAAAGCATCATCTGCCTTTCATCAGCGGTATCGGTGGAGGAAACCCGCTCCTGATAGGGCATAATGATATTATTGTCTAGGGCAAAAATCGATATCTTGTTCTGATAGAGGATGAACCAGTCGTCTGCAGAAACGCCATTGGTTGGCCCTATCTCATTGATGATTACAATGGTAAGGGTGATCAGCTGCTGAGCTTCTTCCGAAGCAGAAGTCCTGTTGAATACCTTTAGGCTTAGCCATGGTGTGGCGTCGTTACGGTGCAGAATGTCGCAAAAAACTTGGCCCCTCCCCTTTAGTTCCGAGAGGTTCAAAATAACAGGACTAATGTTCAAGGGAACTCTAGTAGCATAGGCGCTGGTTATGGGCCTGCCGTCCCTAGTCGTTGCAGCAGAGGTATTGCCCTCTGCATCCCGTTTGAAGATAGCAGTCTGCCCAGTACCCCGTCTGTAGAAAGCTGATGAGATTTCTACCTTCAGCTTTGCGTCCGGTTGCGATGTGCTGAATCTTGCGGTCATGCCCATTGCCGATGGGAAGAATTGGTTGGCAAGCCCAACCGGTTCCTCGTCGCGGTCTTCGGCCCCCTCAAAACTGTCCGGACCACTGGATAATAGGTCGGTGCCCTCTTCCCCCTGCTCATCGCTGGTGACTTCTAGGCCCTCGGTATCCGCTTGGCCAAGGTTCAATGTGGACTGTGGGTAAAGCATTCCGCCGCCATAGCGTCCCTTAGGCGTACCATGTACGCGCGATAGCAGGAGTTCCTCTCCAGTCTCGGGATCTAGGTATACGGGATTGGGACTTGGGCCAACAATCTCCCGTTCTAGCGCCGATATGATTTCGTGTCTGGTATTCATAGCTTTATTTTTTTAGAGTTCGCAGAGACCAGCGAGCTGAATTGCCTTTTTAGATGTTTGTCAAAAATGAGATAGAGCCTCAGTTTCGCCCTTGAGATGCCTACGTATAAGAGCCTTTGTGCCTCATCGGTGAGCAGCTGATCGAATCCCGTGAGAATCACGACTGCATTTTCCAGTCCTTTGAAGGACTGGATGGTGCAAAAAAGAGTACTATTGGCATTGACAAGCCCCTTGAGATATGCGTCGGGCTCGGCAAAGGTCTTCGCAAAGGTGAAAGGGGAAAGAATTACTATCTTCTTTAGTGGAATGCCGCCTTCGGCAAGTTTTCGTATGGTTTCAGACACGGTTTCCGACAATTCTCTCTTGGATACCCATCTGGTATGGATGTTCTCTTCTTCATGGCCAAGGGATCGGATCTCCGGCTGATCGGCTCCAGAGAGAAGTGTGTTCTGAATGACGATTTTCTTGGTATTGCGACAGTTGACCATAAGTGGAGGAAAACGAACGAAGCTGCTGTTTTCAGCTAGCGTAAAGATGATCGATTCAGCATCTTTTTCAAAAATGGACTGTGCACAAAAATCTCCGAACATGATCCAGTTGCCTCCCCCTGCTCCTCCTTTTAGCATCGAAAAGAGAACCTCCCTGTAAAATGGTGACATCAGGTCCTGCGCTTCGTCGACAATCAAGACATCGAACTTATCGCTTTCTGGCTTCAGCTCGTTTTCGATCAGGAATTCCATAGGAAGCACCTCAGAAAAGAACTCGTGGTCTGGCGATTCGGGCACCTTGGTCGTGGTATGCGCCAACATGTAGGAATGCAGGGAGCCGGAATGGGCTTGGCCATCGGTTCCGGAGAGCACGGCAAGGTCTGCCGTCAGTTTCGCACCGAGCATGGCATTGTAGCAGAACAAGCCTACGTTCAGGCTCTGGGAAACACAACGCCTGGCCAGTTCAAGTGCCATTAAGGTCTTCCCTGTTCCTGCGGCCCCTTGTATCACGGACCGCTTATTGTAGTTCACAAAGTCCAGAAGATGGAACTGCTCTTCGGTATAGCTTTCGATCAAGCTCTCCTGATCGGTTATTTTGTTAATCTCTGTATAGGTAACCTCAAAGTCCCCCCTTAGTAGAGAGACCAGTTTTCTGCACTCAAGGTCGCTCGGCCTTGAAGCAGATGCATCGTACCAGGTGGTTCCGGAGTACTGGGTATGCCATCCATGGCTCAGCCTCGAGAGAAAATTACCGATTGGAAAAGGCAATTCCTTTCTGGTAAATACCTGCCAAGAAAACCCTTCGGCCCCAAATTCTGGGGCATCAATGAGACCGGTGAACAGGATGCCGGTCCCGAAAAGGATTTTTGAAAATCTTGCATGCTCGATTTGACGTCCAACTGTCTTTTCAAGGACCAGTTTTCGTACAGAATGCATGGTATCGCTCACTTGCCTGAACGGCCCCTTGGTCGAGGTATCGCTCCTGCCGAACCTGTTGGTGAAGGTCCATATACCGTTGTTCCTAGATACCCTTCCATGTTTTACCTCCAAGGCAAATATCCCTTCTCCGGGTGCCAGTACAAGAAAGTCGAGTTCCCCTGAAACGCTGGTGAGGTGGGCATTAATGAAAAGCGAATGCAGCACGTAATATCTGCTCGGGGGTTCCTGCCTGAATTTATTGAATATGATTTTTTCTCCCTGCGATTCTGTTTCGGGGATCTGTTCGGGTATCAGCATTAGCTCAAAATTTTTCTTGTATCTAAATAGTTCACCAGCACATCGCTTTTCTCTAGCCCAATTATCTCCCTTAGTACAACCTTCACTGATATGCCATGGACCTGCACAAAGCTGTCGGGCATTTCTCCGCGGGAATTGATCGACTGAAGAACATGTCTTTTTACCTCACTGGAAATGCTCTTGCTGGCGCTTCTCAATGTGCGCGCAGCTTCTGCTATCGATGTGATATCCGCGGTCTCTCCCTTTTCACCGGCGCAGAGAAAGATCAGTGATAGGTTATCGCTTTCTGGGGCAATCATGTCATCATCGTACAGCCAGCGTTGAAGATTGTGCCTTGTGGGGCTCCCCATTCCGTCCTTCACCCTGCTCAGGTCCTCCATGCTCGACAATAATTTGGATAGGTCGCCATCGTTCTGCTCAAAAGCATGCCATAGGAGTTCCCGCCATGTATCTACAAGTTCAAAGTTGCCTTGGTGCCGTGGATCTGATTTGGCGTAAGTCCTGATGTCGTGCCGAGTAAGGTTGAACAGGACAATCTGTGAACCCTTCGAGAGTTCATCAAAACCGGCAATCTTAAGGCGAAAATTCCCGTAACCATCGTCCATCAGCCGATATAGTTTACCTTGGTGCGGCACGTACATCACCTCCTGCTCAAAATACAATATATTGCAGGCGAGCTGGTATCCCTGCTGACTGGTACCGATATAGCGAGCGTGTGAATGGTCGGTTTCCAGTTTTTCAGCCAGAAAATCTAGGGGGAGCTCGGCTTGATGGGTCTCCGGAACAGAATAGAAAATCCGCTCGCCTGAGGCGGCACTACCGACGTCAACAGTGAATATACGTTCCTGAAGTTTGGACCCTAGGTCCAGATTGGCTGGCATCTCGGATTTTACAATCCTAGAACGCAGATAGCTATGAGTGAGCTGGCCCTCTTTTGACCAGAGGGCTATGTGAACAACCGGAACAAGGGTTTCGAACACCGCCCGCCAAAGCGGCCTGTGGCTTGGCTCTTTGTAAGGAAATCCCGAAAAACAGATGGCGCTTGCGAATTTTTCGTCCGTTGGGACGGGCATATAAAAAGTGCCTGCAGGAATCGTGAACATCCCTTTATCTGGCACCAAGACCTGTTGGACATACAAGTGACTACAGCCAGCCTGTTTTTGATTGAAGGTAAAGTCCCGTAGGGCGGAGGAGAGTTCCCGCAGTTCCCGCGGAACGGTATGAAGGGAAGCAGAAATGGCATTATCAAATGCATCCAGCAGGGAAAGCGGGGGAAGGTTTGCGCCAAAACTATTCTTTACGATATACCAAGCTGGAAAGAGCCACTTGCGAAAGGAATTAATCAAGATCTCATGCCCATCTAATTGAGCTATAACAGCAGATGCAGCGTCGAAAATTTCTTCGAGCCCATTATCGTCGTAGACCTTGAGCTCAACGCGCTGGTGTGCGTAACGTTTTGCAAAGGACCAGAATTGTTGATCTAGATACCTTGTCTGTCCGTTATCAACCTCAATAAGAGAAATGATTTCCCGAGACCAGTTGAGCCTTATCGAATCGGGCCTTGAGGCAAAAAACTGTGAAAAAAAATCCAGTTCCTCCTTGGTTTCGATTAATTTGTCAACCAAACAGATGACCGGAATACCCTTTTTTATAAAATAGGCAATGGTGTGCTCATAACTTTCATAGAGTTTGACCTCACAAATAAATATCGCCTTCAGGTCAGCGGGTAGAGAGTTATCAGCTACAGGCAGGTGCTTGGTCAGCGCTGAAAATCGATTAAACAGATCGCCCTCATGATCCAGCCCGTCCAAAAAATCCGCGAAGAGCTCCCGAAAATCAGTATGGGTGGTCCTACCGTTCGCAATAGAGCTCCTAATTTCATCAAGTCCTTGGCAATCCTCGAGCTCTTCTTCCGATAATCTTGAAACCACCAGTGAAAAGAATGTAAAAAACTTCTGTTCGGCTTTCTCGTCTTGACCTGAGGCAAGTCCAATGAATTCTTCCAGATCCTGTTTTATGATCAGGTTTCCGTTCCCAGACAATATGCCGTCAAGCGGCTCGTCAAAGATTTTATATGTTGACAGCGAATGCTTGATCTTTCCCATATTGCCCCTACCGGCGACGATCATCAGTTTAGATTTGAGACTTGCCTTGGGCACGGTCATTTTCCCGTTGGGCTCAAGTATCCTCGAAAGGGAATCGGGGTTGCGCAGGAACCTGCTCCGCTTCTCGTTGAATAACTTATGGGTGTTTGGCTGTTTCTTTTTTGTCTTATGGATGAAGTTGACGTAACGCCGGTTGAACTTGTATTGTCCACCGTCCGAAAAAGAAAGTTCCAGCGTATCGGCATCCATTTTATTGAACACGGCAGCGGTTTGGAATATTTCTATCAGGTCACCACGCTTGAGTGCCAAATCCTGTTCAATCTGGTCGGAACGATAAATATAATCCTCAAAAAATAGATTGATCAGGACGATTGCTGGCAATAGAGCGACTATCCCCTCCTTTGTAGGGAAGCTCATGAACAGCGGGCGGCGCTGCTGAACGGTCGGGAAGTTTTCTATATGTTCGAACACCAGGGAAACGCTCAGTGCGGTAAGTGGACTGAGTTGCATTTCTCCAAAGCTGAGATGTAGTTTTTTATTGATTTCTTGGTATAGGTCCAGCATAATTTCCCAATAGGTAAGGTAGAAAAACAATCAATGGCCCTCCTTGGAGGAACATCAGTGGAACCATTCGTTCCTTCCCTCCCAATTGATTGGTTGGGAGATTAACGCGTCTAAGTGCTCAGGATTTCGAAAAAATAATTTATCGGAAAATAAATTGGCGTATTAGCGGAAGTCGAGTTTTTTGAGGGCGCATTTATATTCATAGGCACAATATACAAATTTTCTGGTTCCTCAAAAATGCAAAAATCCTTTTATCTCAAAAGAGAAATTGCGTGTTTAAACACCAAAGTTTGACAGTGAGCGGATTGGCTGATTGAAGGAGCTATTTCAGGAATACCATCGTATCAATACACCAAAGAAAATAATAAGCCGCGAAAGAGAAAGATGCCAAAGATACAGAATACAGTTGAGGAAATATTGTCCGAATTAGCAAGGCCGTATCCACCCGCAGGAACACAGACAAAGTCAGTGGTACACCAGTGTCTACATGCTATCGCAACGAAAAACGAGCTCTTCGGCAAAGAAAGGGGGAATAAAAAAGAACAAGATCATCCAGATACAGCTCCCCGAGAGCAATAATAAGTTAACACGTGCAAGGGGATTGCTGTTGCTGGGCGATATTGATGGCAACGATTATAAGACCTTGAAGTTGGAATGTGAGGAGAATATCGTCAGAACGGAGGCAAAATCGGAGGAAATTGGTAAAACAAAATCTACTATTGCTTAGCTGGAACCTATCTTAGATGGGGTCGCCTTTGGTAATGTTCTCGACAAAATTTCTTACCCAAATGACTGCAATCGCAGATTTATCCTTCAAAATTGAAGAATCAAAAACTCAATGATCTTTAGATTAGTGGAAAAACCAGATTTCACTGACCCCACCTCGACAAAAACACAAAACTTATAATTAATTGAAATTCAAATAATTAATATGATCCATAAAATTAGCGAGATGGGTTTAAATATTTTGGTTTACCTAGCCTACATAAATTACTCCAGATTCATATTAGTTTTCCAGTATTTAGTTAACGAAATCTGCTAAAACCATACTTACGCTCTCGCTTTTTAAACGCCTCTTTTCCACCTTCTACTATGTCAGCAATATGCTCGCGAATTCCCATGCTTTTGAGCAGGTCAGTTTGTGTTTTCTGATACTCAAAGCTATTTTCAATAGGCCCGTTAATGTAATCAAAGTCATACAACGAAGTTGTTTCCTTATCATTCTGCCCTTTCTGATTGGCGATAATAACGTTTTCGGAATCTGCATTTACAACGACGTTTGGATTATGTGTAACCAATATAATTTGTCGCTCCAGTTTTTTGTTTCGGAGATATTCTACCAGGTCTTTTGTTATCGACCTATTGTCGAGGTTGTCCTCGGGCTGATCAATCAATATTGGCGCTTTCGATCTGCTCAGACCAACGATTAGCATCAAAATAACAAAACTCGCTTTGCCAGTTGACATTTTATCCAGGGTATCGTTATCATAAATTACTTCCCAATAATCAAAAAAGTAGTCCTCCAACAATATCTTTACCGCGCTTTTCTCATCAAAACGGGAGGTAAGGAAATAGTCTTTCCTTTCAACTATGCCTTCAAATATGTTTTGCAACTGCGCAAGCACATCATTAATATCGTATTCGCTTACACCTGTGTTTTTCTCATCAAAAATAGTGAAGTGGCTGAAACTCGCTTTTCTGCCATCGCTTGCACCCAAAAGTTTTTCACGAAACTTGGGAAAATTAAACTTGACTTTTCCGTCGATATTCAGATTATCGTTCTTAAGTAAGTCTGTGCGTCCATCAAATTGATTAATAACATTGCCATACTCATCAAAATTTGCTCGGTAATCTGCAAAGATTTTCTCCTTTTCTACACCTAATGCAGTTTCGTTTTTGGTAATTTCGTTTTTTAGCTGCTCAATGGTTCCTAACTTTTGTTTATCCTCCAAAATCAGCGCTTCAATTTCCATTATCTGCTTCTTTACTACCTGATCCTTAACAAAAGGCTCGAGCTGGGATTTCAATTCATCGATTTTCTTTCTTCTATTTGCGGCCTCTTCCATAAAAATATTTGGCCGTTCAAATTGGTTATTCGCATTTAACTCGATAGATTCAATTTGAACCTGAATGGCTTGGATGGTACTATCCAGAAAGGCGTAAGATTTGGTATAATAGTCCCTAATGGTGGGATTAAGCAAAGTGTCGAGGAGCAGATTTTTTTTATTCACCAAATCCTGCAAGATGTTTGTGGAGTCGGTATGAAAAGAAGTAATCTTCGAAAAATCGCTACTAAGCTGTTGCATTTCGAGTTGCTGCCGCTCTAGTTCTGTGTTAAATGTATCATAAGCCTCCAGCTGATCTTCTGAGAGCCCCTGATCCTCTTTTAACTTTTGAATCTTAGCAGTGTTGACCTTAACGCTTTCTTGCAATACCGCGTCACTGCCTTTCTGGATGAGTTCATTTTTCAAACTATTAATCCTGTCCTTTATTTCAAAGTAGGTATTAATACTGGTTTCTCGGTTTAAGTCATTGGATTTAACTTTACTAATGAAATCCTGGTATTTTTGGTTATAGATTTCATCTTCCAGCAGCAGATCCCTGACCAGTTTCAAAAGTTCATTCCCCTTTTTATTTTCTGGTTCGGCAAGCTTGGATAGGTAATTCTGTGGTATATATTTGATTTCCGACAAAATACTTGGCTCATCATCGGACCTGCTAATTAGTGCGGTCTGACCGCTGCCAATTTTCACCTCAAATTTAAAATTATCGCCGAATTCATATTTATAGCCTTGGGATGACTCATTTTTCAGGATTTTTCGATTGGGTAGTAAAGTCCTTGCAATGTTGTAGAGCAGAATGCTTTTACCTGAGGACTTTCCACCAATAATTACGTTTAGATTTCTGTTGAACTTTATTGGTTCACTGGTAAATTTGTGGTCATTAGAAATGAACTGTACTTGTTCGATAACCAATTTATCATCTTTTACATCTGGCTCTGCATCCTGTATTTTAACCCTTTGCTCAGGTTCAAAAATAATCTGTTTAAGCCCATCAAAATTTAAATCTGCTTTAATCCAGGTAAATCTGGAGAACAAATCGGTTTCCGTATGAGCGTCACATCCTACTAGACAAGATTTCAAAGAGCCCCTCTCTGTGATAACTTTCTGAATTTCCGCTTCCTTTGCCTCAGCAGTAATATCATCTACCTCATCTAAACGCTTTCCGAGGAAATAACTTACATCCTTTGGGTTTGTGGAAAAGACAGCATCCGATAAATAGTAAATGGTTTTCCTGACACCATCAAGGGCACCTGGTTCACCTTCAAAAACATCGTAATGCTTTTGGAATCCAGAATTTCCGTCTTTGTTTGAATTACTTACGACAACAATAGTATTCTCTCTGAAATTTTTGTTTTTATCAAGCAAATCCTTTACAGTTTTAGGATCTACAACGAAATTATCGATCCCGAGTTTCAACATCGCCTTGGGGTCTTCCAATGCAGGGTTGAGTTGCTTTCCATAAGCCTCGAAACCAGCTCTGTTCATCTTTTGACGATCCTGGTTTTCTAAGGTATTGAAAAAATCATTGTCAAGGCTTGCAACATAATCTGGATTAAAAATGCAATGAATATTAATTAACTTTCCTACCCCAGTTGAGGGTATCATACGCAATTCAACATTCGGAAAGAGAAAAATCTCTCCAACAGCCTTCATCTCATCGGGCGTAAACAATGCCTCGCCCTCGGGAGATTTTTTCTCCGCGATTTCTGAAACATACGCTATCGCGAGCTTGTAATTATCGATGGTAAAATAATCGGTAATGCCGATGGCGCTGATCCCGTTTGCCAGTGCCTGTTTGAAAAATACATAAAAAAAGTCATCCATCGTGGATGAAGTAAATTGGTCATTTTTGTTTGTTCCTTTGGTGTGCACATGCATGTTCCACCTTTTCCATTGAGAGCCTTTCATTTAAATAAGTTTTTTTTTGAAAGATAAAAAAAACTAAAAATATATTTTTAGGCAAAGTCGTATTGTTGAAAAAAAGCAATCGACATAAGTCAGTTACTTCTGCATTTCAAGACCGAAAGATATCCTAGACCATCTCTAATGGCGGATTTTGACAAATTCTAACCCTAATAATGACTTGCTAATAATTTAAACTGGCGGCAGACAAAATATAGGCTTACAAATAATGACAGTTTCGGAGCGATTGGTCATCCGGGAGAAAATGAAAGCCGATCTACCGCGATGTTCATTGATATACTTACTAAAAGAGGCATAATGATACCTAGAAATGGGTCAAATAGTGATCGTGTGCAGTATGCTAGCAATGCTGGATAAGATTAATGAAATCAAATTAATTGATGAAAATATAAAGTAGGGTTCACAAAGTTTAGCTTTAAAACTTGCCCTCAACAAACAAGCAATTTTATTTATGTAATATTATTTCAATTAACCCCTAAAACATAAACTAATAAATCAGATGAATACGGCTTGTGTCAACATTTTAGTAATTGAACATTTTGGGAATGGCTTAATTTATTTGGAATAGCCCCATGAATATAGTGATGAAGTACTCAAGATATTTCTAAGGCCATCGGATTTAAACTATTACTATGCGATTAAATTCCCAACCGCAATATAAAAAAATACGTGATAACCGTAAGTTTTATACTTTAAATATGCAATTTGATTCGTAATTTGAGCAAACAAATCATAAAATGAACGACTCGCTGAATGACCTTTACGTTTTATTTATCGGAACTATTGTAGCCTTGAATTCTATACTAATTCCAGTTAGCTATCAGATAGTTTCAAGCAGCCTAAAAGAATTGTTAACTAGGGATAGTTACAGGATTTTGACAGAGGAAAAATCCTTTTTAGGAAATATTTATGCATCTTTTGGATGTTTGCTTATTTTTCTTTTACCTGTAATATTTAACATTTTCCCTTCTACTAAAACAGCGGTAACAAGTGATCCATTAAACTTTTTCCAATGGGTATTTTTAATTTTCAGCATTTTATTTTTTAGCGGGTTTTTACTGGCCTTCACCAGGTTATCCTTTCGAATTTACGAATACTCTTCAAACGCTGAAGAAATCGTTTACAAAAAGCTGAATAAACAAATTAAAAAATATCTAAGACAATTATGATAAATGATAATATTTTTAGATCATCTATAGATACCCTAACAGCTATCATTGATTCTTCTGTAAACAGGAAACAGTATTCAAACTCGGAAAAATACATTAAATGTTTTTTTGAAACAGCTTATAGCTGCTTTAGCAAGGGGAAATATACATTCGAGACCGAAAAAAAACAGTCGAAGGGTATGTTTGCAAAGCTAACTATTCGGAATAATTATGAGGGCTTTCTTGAATCAAAGATTTTTGATTTGATGGATTCATTGGTCAGTAGTCAGCACTTCCATGTTTATACCATGGTGAGAAGATATTATCTTTATCTGTTGGAGGCATTTATTAAGGATAAGAACTCAAAGGCTATCGGAAAGCTTTTAAGACCATTCCAAAACTTCGGTACTAGGTTAATCGCAAACACAAAAAATCTTAATCAAGTAGACTATGAATGGTTTGAAGCAACGGCATTTCGCCCATTTGAATATTTATATCCTATAAAGGAGATGGATGCTACAATAGCTGAGATTATCTTGCATGACTATGTTTATCTATTAAAGGATCTTATTAATTACCAGCGCCATGAAACATTTCGGATGTTACTAACTCATTTAGTAGAGTTACATCCACTCATCACGGTAGGCAAGTCAAGTATCCGCACATTTCTTTCAGATGAGCAATTACCAAACGATTTTTTTGACAGAAAATCAATCTGGAGAAATAATGTATACAGACATTCTGAAATTGGACCGGCGTTGGAAAAAATATCAGCGGGGTTGTCTTCCGACGAAAGTTATGCTTTGTTGCCAGACCTCGAATTTGTACTGACTGACAGTTACAAAAAAAATCTGATTAAACAGGGTGTTTTTGCTGCTATGGTTTATAGTTTTTTTAAAAAAGACTACGAGTTTATTTCCGTCTATTTGAGTATAGATGATAATGATAATTCAAAATGGGAGAGTGTTGACGCGGCTGTGGTTTTTCAGCCAGAGGATGCTGCAATTATAATTAGTTTGAAACCAAAAATTTTGTCTTTTGCAATCTTTGATATTCGCTATCGTGGATTCACCATATATTTCAATCAGCTCGTCGCTTATTTCCTTATTCTTGCTTATAAAAGGCAAGTTCACCATAAAATAGTTGAAGACCTCAATGTCATTTCCAAACAGAATTTTTTAATTGTACTTGAAGATATAATGCAATCAGTTGACTTTCAAATTTTCAATATGCTCCCCTTTATATATGTTGGTGATAGAGAAGAATTTTCTAATATTATAGAGTATTATAGAAAATTAGCAGAAAGCAATTAACCAAATCACATTAAAACACGAAATTTAATCTTTTTCCAAACTACAATTTTGAAGTATCTAATAATTAAGCATTTGCTTACCAGAATTTCATTCATTAAGTACTAGGAAATTTTACATCCTCACTATATTTAGTATATACTTGTAAAATAATTTTTGTCAACCAAGGATATATACTTAAGACTATTTTGATTGTTTTCATTAAAATTTAAAGCTTAATACTATGCCATTGAAGAATGTTGAATTGCTGGTTCACTATGGTCAATTTGGTCATTTATGAAAAAGATCGTGATTTTTGTGCCATTTTCATTTTCGATGTTAAATGTAGCATGAATATCATCGCTTAAGCCTTTCATCAATTTCAGGCCTAATGATTCAGGAACGGAATCATCGCTACTGGGATTTAAAAAAAAAATTGTTTGGTTTTGGAAGCTCCCTCTATCGTTGTTAATTATATACGCATGTTATCTGATTATCAATTACTTTGTTGACTATTATATAAATAAGCACACTTTCTGGCTGCTTTTTGATGAAGTTATATTAATAAACAGTCAGTATTCATTTGGAGTTTTATGGAGAGCCTTAAAATTTATGGGCCTCTCTGCGTTCTATTATCTTTTCAAGAGTACAGTAAGTCCATTTTAATAAGAGCACAACTGGAAGAAGCCAGCTAAATTATATGTTGGAACAAAAGGAAATGGAAGTCAAGCTCAGTCATGCAACGAATGCTTATTTAAAAGCACAAATCAATCCCCATTTATTTTTCAATACTTTAAGTGCAAATTATACAGATATTTAATCGCCCCTCGAACCGCCGAAGCCGTTATGACTCTCTCAAACGTCATGAGATTCAGCGTAGACTGTGAAAATACAGATGATTTGATTTTATTAGGAGCAGAAATCGACCAGGTAAAAAATTTAATCAAACTTCATCAGACAAGATTCGATGATGAGTTGAATATTAGCTTTGCATACCAAGATGAAATAAGAAATGTAAAGTTCGTGCCTTTGATTTTATTAACTGTAGCAGAAAATCTATTCAAGCATGGAATTTACACAGATCAGAATCATCCGGCAATTATTAATCCATCAATAGTAGAAGACAAACTAATACTCCAAAAACATTTTCCTTTTAATGCTTTGTTTTACTAATGAACTTTCAAATAAATAATAACCGATGCAATAGGTTAAATTAATTCGTTTGCCAACTATAGACTACATGACCAAAAGATGGGGGGTCGACGTTAAAGAAAGGGCTATGGAATCTAAGCACTTTTCGCGCTTAGCTCTTTAATGAAGGCGGCAAAGTAGATGCAGTTTTTAATCAATAGATTAATGTTAAGCAGCTTAAAAAGTTCAGGACAATCAGATTCATGAAATTTTTTCTTTACATTTCGCGTTTCGTGTCTTAACTTACCTTTAGGATCATTAATCATCATAGGATTCCCTGTAAATTTCACAGCTACACCATATTCTTTATTGAATGTTTCGATGTCTGCATAAATCAGCGTCTCTAATTCCCAGATGTTAAGCAAAAGGATATCATTTTTAAACGAAGTTAATTTTTTAAACCAATCTACTCGTTTATTGATCTCAGCATTTTGGGAGGGAAGAGCATCTAAGTCTCGGATAAATATTATGAAATCCAACTGGGTATTTTTAATCTCCACCTTTAGAGCTCGTTGAAGCTTTACATTATCAAGGCCTCCGCCCCTGATCGATCTCATTAGAGGGGTGAAAATAATATTTTTCGAATATATTGGGGCTATAAGATTTTTTATGGAGAGTTTATCGTATGGATCTTCTCCGATCAAACCAACTCTTTTCATTGTTCCAGATCTGACATTAACCAATAATCGCTCAAAAAACCAACTGACTCCATATAATCAAGTGCTTTCCTTTTCTGCCCCTCTGCCATTCTAGCAAGTTTTGTTCCTTTTCCTTTATGATATGAGGCTATCAGTATTGCATCAAGTTGCTTCGAAGAAAGTATATCTATTGCTTTAGGGGAATGCGTAGATACAATAATCTGTTTGGAAATTGACTGTTCTTTTAAAAATTGCATGACCAAATCGAATTGATGCGGATGGACACCAAGCTCCGGTTCTTCCATTAATATGGTACCATGTCCAGAAAGAGATATGTCACTAATAATAAAAAATAGGCGTCTGGTTCCATCGGAGAGTTGTGACCAAGGGAGCCAACTTCCATTAATGTAAAAGTCCAACCTAATATTGTCTGCAATTAAATAACTATTATCCTCATAAAAGGTGATGTTTTCGTTGATCCTCAAATCCTCAATTGGGCTGAATTTTTTAAGATTGATCAACACTTCTTCGGATAGTAGCATATTTGATATCACTTGATCAGGTGTAATCTCTGCTAAACGCCTAGCCCATTCTGCTTGTAATTTAGCGGATGTAATTGGGCCCATATCTAATAGGGGACTTGAAAACCTGTCTTCCAAAGTTTGAGCTGCCGATTGCAAAAATCCAGAGCGAGAGTCCATTTCCCACGGCTCATCGTATTCCACTGGAATCCTAATAGATGTTGGCGTCATGACACCGGCAATGTCATCAGGAATCGCAAATTTGACAAAATTGGGAATTAAGATAGGGATTTTAAGCCGGTGAAAAATTCCTCTGATGTTTTTAACCATCGGATATTTTCGTCCATTGTGTTCGAAAGTCACCGCTTCATCATTGCTTGAATTATATACCACTTTTCCATTGAGCTCAAGCTTTTGCATATATAAATCCTCATCAAATTGACTGGATAATACATGCTTTAAGTTCTGCCGCTCTATAGAATACAAAAGTTCCTCACCATTATACGACTTTAGCAACAACTGGGAAGAGCGGAAAGTAATTTCTTTTGTGCTGTAGATGGAAAGCATTGCATTGTACAAGGCTTCCATAAAGTTGGACTTGCCTGCACCATTTTTCCCAATTATGATATTCATCCCTGGTTTCAATTCAACACTTAGATCTTCAATGGATTTATAACCCTTGATATTTGCTGATATAATATATAGAAGTGGGACGATATTAGAGTCTGGCATTGATTTAAGCAGTGTTTTATACAAAGTAAAGATAAAAATTGGACTTTTGTAAGCATTTGAGAAACGAAACTGGCAAAATCTCTAAACGTCTAATATACGACACCCCTGTCAATGCATATCTTTAGTGCTTCCTTGATTACCCAACAATAGTTTGCCTTATAAACCTCCCCCTTTTTTGCATCACTGATTGGTCGATTATCAGTCAAACTTATAAAAGAAATTTTCCCGAATTTGCGGATGCTTTATTTCCTTGCTTACTTATTTCGGTGGCATTAGGTTAATTGACGGAGAAATTATGAAAACCGAAGATGGATTAAACATTGGAGCTATAGGACTTAGCAGGTGGAGTGGACCAGCTGGAAAGACAAAAAATCAGGAAGATTGATGAGGAGGAAAGTATAGATGACCTTATTGGTAAAGAAGCATACGATATTCTAATTCTTTCACAAAGTGAACAACCAGAAGTCGAGATTTACAAAAATTAACTCGGCAAAGGGGGCTTTTTAAAGTGGCGAAGAGGGGTCAATTTGAAGCGGTTTATCCATATTAACCAAATAAAGGACATTAATAAAAATTGAAGCGCAAGAGATTTATTATTGGATAATGATATAGATGGTGTTGATTTTCGATCAATCAAAGCAGACGGTAACGAGAAAATATCAATCCTGGAAGCAAAACTATCGGAACTCAATACAAACAATAACCGATACTGAATATTAGACCAATCGCGGAACGCGCAATGTCTAACCTGAGCAATCTTTACTTATTTTACGAAAATTATTGTGTTGAAGGTATCTAATAAGTTGCATTTTTCCCGAAAAATTGGAATACAATGGAGACCGATATCGAACACTTTTGATTAATGAAATTACCGAGCATATCTACCTCAAAAACAAAGAGTTACAAGCAAAGAAAATGTGACGAAAATCTTTTGGAAAGACCTCGTCCCATTGGGGGTCAATCCACGTACCATTGTCCTCGACTTTTATAGCTGATCTGACGCGTTTATCGCTGGCTAAGGGAAAAATGTTCTCCATGGATGGCCAACTTGAGCAAAAACTCAATAAAATTTTATCTAAATAATTAATGCATGCACTGATTATTTAGATAGGTGTCACAGAATATTAATTGTTCAGTAGTGGTTATTTGCCAACTCAACTTTATTCTTGCGGTAATCTTAAAGAAAGTGTTCAAATAAAATATTTTTAAAACTACCTAATATACCTAATAAGATTCCCTTTTAACTATTGACAAAGCCGCTCAAACGTCTGAGGAAATATCATGGTCGAAAAAGTCGCGTTTTGTCTTGTATAGCAACTTAACATTTTCATTATAATTTTCCACAGTAAGAGGAATGCTAATGATCTCTATCCCCTCATTAATCACCCCTGCCTTTTTCAGGGGATTATTCGTCATCAATCTCACTTTCTTATAACCTTGCGAGGATAGGTATTTTCCAATTGGTGTGAAGTCTCTGCTTTCCGGCGGAACCCCAATGCTTACTCGGGAATCATAAGTATTCATACCCTGAATTTCCAAAGATGTTGCCTTAATCTGCGCAGCGAGTCCTGCACCTCGCCCTGGAAAACGGAGATAAAAAATAATGCCGTGACCCTCTTTGCTGATTTGCTCCATTGCAATAGTCAGCTGCTCTTTACAATCACATAAATCGGAATGAAACACCTCCGACAAAATACATTCAGAATGAATCCTGACCAATGGCGCTTCCTGCTTTAAAGGTTCACCTATAATACAAACCAAATCGCCGTCAGAAGCTGGAGTAAATGATTGTGACTCGAGGGTCATTTGGCCCCACTGTGTTGAATTTATTCTAGTTCTTGCACCAAGAAATGGTTTTATATAATCCATGAGTATTAATTTAGCAAATATTTAGAAACTGCCTTTTTCTGGTTTTCAGAACCAAAAGTCCCAAGAAACGATAGTAATTTAGGAGAATCTGACATACCTATCTTATCCAATGCATCTATTAATAATATTGAAGTATTTTCATCAACCAAGGCATCAGTAATTAGATTTTCTATAGTTTTTCGGGAAGCCTCGCCTAGCTTAGCAAGGGACAGTGATGCCCAAAGTTTAACAATCCAGACATCCTCTATTATCGCCTCGCGTAGGTACCCTATATTAATACTTTTATCATCCTGATTAATAAGACTTCCTAACACATCCACCGCTATTTTTCGTGAATAATCCTCGGGTGCATTATACAAAGAAACAATGTATGGCCAAGCGGATTGCCCAATTTTAACAAAACTGTCAGCTATAGCAAGATGCGTGCTAGTATTGCCAAAATTTATATCTGGTAACAGTGCTTCATTATGGAGTGCAGATAACGCCGTTATAGTATCAAATTCTCCTAATGCGCGGTATAGAAACCATTTGCATAGTCCATAATTTTCATCACTAAGCACCTGATGAATGAAAGCTTCACCAAGACTTAAAATCTCAGTTTCGCTAAGCGAATCCAGCCAGGCAGCTCGCTGTGAAGGAGACATTTTTGCATACTCAAATGGTTCCATAATCTTTTACCTGTTTTTGTGTTTCTTCCAAAGCAGCGATGAAATCCTCTAGGGATGTATTGTTAAGAATAGTAAAATCAGCCAGTGCAATCGGCCCACCCTTTTCGACCCTTTTTATTTCATCGAGATCACGGGCTTCAGCTTCTGCTCGATTCAATGACCTTATTTTTCTTTTTTCAAGTCTTTTGAAACGCAATTCCTTATTACAGCAAACGGCTATAACAGATAATTTATCGCCAAAGACCTCTTTAAGAAGTTCGTATTCGCTCATACTATATAACCCATCGATACAGACATTTTTTCCGCCATCAATATACATGTTAATTTGCGGTATGGCTATTTTCGCATAAGCCGCCATTCCATGGGCTTCCCTTAGCTCAACACGTATCTTTGCTTCATTAGCAGGAGTTATATCCCATCCTCTTTTAGAAATCTCCAAGTTGGTCAACCCTCCAAAGTGTATAACCTCAAAATTTTCTTGATTGATAAAAAAATTTGAAGCGACACTTTTACCGGTACCTGCCATACCTACAATTGCAATAATTTTCATTTATTTTTTCCAGTTTTTCAAAATATTCGGAATCAGTTCCTGTTCTCTTTTAATTCCCAACTGTGTTGCCCATGTTAAAGATTCTTCCAACAGTGCTTCAGCAGATTGGGTGTTTCCCAATTCATATTCAACTAAGCCAAGCCGGAATTTAACAACGACAAGGTATCCTTTAACATCTAAAATCTTTTCATATTTAAGGCTATCGCCTAGCAATTCTTTTCCCTTTTCAACATCCCCCAAATGAAAAGCACTCCATCCTGCCCCTCCTAAAGCCTCCATCAAGTAAGTTACATCCACTTTCTTTTGATCGCCCGAACTAAAGTAATCGATTACGGCCTGGAAATGGTCATAAGAAGCTTTCCAGTTCTTTAAATCCCTTTCGAGTTTAGCGAGCTCAAGTAGGAGGCTTAGACTAGCATCATCAAGATTAAAATTCCTGGCAATATTTATTCCTGTCTGATAGGCCTGCTGTGATTTTTCAAATTCTAACGATCGCCTGTATATCCTGCCGAGGTGTTTTAAGGCAAAACACTCACCAATATGATCATTTTTTTCTTTATAAATCAGCAGACTCCTCTTTGCTATTATTTCAGCCTCATCTAACATCAATAAATCTACATATAGCCAACCAATCCCATGTATACCCATCCACGCAATACTATCAAGATCATTTACGTTCTGAGCAGAAGCGTACAATCTAGCGCCGACTTCCTTCGCTTCCTGCCACTTACCTTTTATATCCAGGTAACGCATAACAGACTTGATAACAGATAGGGCCTTATCTGCTCTACCGCTGCTTTCTGCCCAGTTTACCACACCCAAAATATTCTCCCCTTCCTGTAATAGCCAACTATAATCACTCCATTGCCAGTATCCGTCGCTGTTGGAACGTTCATTTTCAGTGAAATAACTAAGCCAGCGAGTTATCAGTTCAGCATCCTCCAAAATCTCCCTTTTCAAAGTGCGGATATAGGTTTGGGTCAGGATAAGCATTGAAAACCTGTCTGAAATTTTATTTATCAATGAAAGGTGTTCCAGATAAACTAGGTTATCATCACGTTCCTCATCCGTAATATCTAGTATCTTGCTGATTGCATCTCGGTGACAATTCTGTGCAAACATAGCAATTACGCATAGTATTCTCAAAGCAAGACAATGTTTTTTGTCTAGTTCTTCTACAATCATGCTAAAGCAATACTTGCTAACATCACTGTTTCCAGCTGATAGTTTTTTTAACAATACCGGATAACTATAGCCGAGTGAAAGCTGAGAAATACTCCAGATAATGGCTAGAGGTATGCCTCCAACAACCCTTAAAAGTTCAAGCTGCTGGGTGCGGGTGAGTTCTACGTTCTTGGCGTTACATTCTTTTCTTATTAGGTTTGTAGCATCTTCAATATCCATCCCCAGAAGCCTCAAGGGATAGGCAGTATCAATCTTATGTCTCGTTGTAATCAGTACTTTTGAGGGGATCGGTATTTCCATAAGAAATTGCATCACACCCTCATCATCGATTGTTTCGAAATTATCAATAATTATAAGGGACCGGGTTGTAACTAATAACCGGTTACAAAGCTTTAATTGTTCCTCCGCTCCTGTCTGTTTTACCTCCTGATTATCTATTACATCTAAAATTGTTGAAATAATATCTTCAAGCGTGCTATTTTGATCCTTTCCCTTTCTGATGCCCTGCGCGTTAAGAAAGATACTTTTTGCAGTTATCCATATAATGGCTGAAAATCTTTCCTCTTCTTTCAGGTTCAACTGGTTATGCAGAAAATCTATACCGATTTCAAGTGCGAGAGAAGACTTACCAACCCCACCAATCCCGTCAATGGTCAGCAGGTGATAACGGCTTTGGGGATATGGTTTTAAAACGTTTTTAATTTGATCAATCTCCTTTATGCGCCCGATAAAATTCCCGTAATCAGGCTGTGGAAGATTGTGTTTTATTTTTTCAGGTTTCTGCTGAACTTCTCCATTTGGGGCAGAAAGGTTTTTATTTGCCGCTATAACGCTGCTCAACTGGAGTATAGCGTTTTTGAAACTGTGATTTAGTGATTTGGTTTCATCTAGCTGTGCAAGTTGCACAGCAAGCTGCTTTTGAGCGGTTTCGGCCGATATACGCTGAAAATATATTGCGTAGAATGGCTGAAATTCAGGCAAATGCCATACTTCTTTAGCGATACAGTCCAGCCAATAAATTACAGCCCTTTCAACTCTTTCTCTGTTTTTTCTATTAGGTAGTATCTGTTCAAAAGAATCGATAATTTCGTTTCTTTCCTCCCAGCTGAACCTGTCGGGATTCTGTACAACCGTAAATAGTGCTTCTTTTAGTGAACTTGTAAGGAATTCAGTTTTTTTTTCAATGATATCATGAACAAGATCTTCATCAATTAATTCATATTCTTTGATAAATCTATCAATCCCTTTGACTATTCCCTTATTGAATTGATCAATCAATGCTCCGTCAGTTTTCAATGATCGGAATTTATCGGCTAGGCCGTCTTGGTTGAATTTTCTGGCACTGTCAACGATAAAATCCAAAACCCTGTCGTAGAGCCTTTTTTTCAAGTGATCAGGAATGATTTCCAGACTAATATTCATAATTACGCGTTAATGGTATCAAAGTGATATAGGTCAATATTTTTTATCATCTAACATAAGGACTTAAAAAGCATTATCCGAAATATTTCCTTTTTGCTTCAATGTGGGTTCTATTCGAGGATGTAGGCTCCGTCTGGATCTTATAAATCTCACAACTATATCCGTTAATTGTCAGTGGTAGTGATTTTGAAGGTGTAGTTGTCTGCATTATTAAACAAATGTGATTTGGCGCCCCAAAATATTTAAGTAAGGCCACACAACCCAGAAAATCGCGGGAATCAATAGCCTCTTGTATACCCATCTTGGTTGTGTCAAGTTTCTCAACAAGCTCCGCGCGAATTAACGAACCGGTTACTGTATCAACATCCAGGAGCTCGCATATGGCAAGCTGGTCCAGCTTTGACTCCAATCCTTTTCCCCTACCTTCTTGTCTGGTAACGTGTATTACCATGCCTTCACCGCGCTGTGCAATTAATTGTAAACTTAATGCCAATTGTTCCGCGCAGTCACAGGTTTTATCACCGAAAAGCGTCTGCGATTCACACTGACTGTTGAATTTAGTTAGAAGATAATCTTGCTGCTTAAAAATAGGCATATGATTTTCATCATAGTTTTCTGTCATGATGAGAACACTGTAATCAATCCAATTGTCATTTATCTGGAAATAATACTCATAAAAAGAGCCATACTTATTCTTAATTATACCAATTGATTTACAGTCTACTTCAAATTCAACATCAGATGTACCATCTATTAGACTTAGATACCTCTTTTTGGGTTTGTTTTGTTTTAATATAAACCTTATTTTAGCTAATAAGCTATCCGCAGTGACATTCCTCTCATTGGCTAATGCCTCTAAGGTCCTAGATTTTGGCGTCATAATTCAAATATTTTGATAATAATTATCTGGAGTCCAGAACACTCGTTTTTGGTATATGGTAAAAATATAAAATGTATCCTATATTATGAATATTTGTTCAGGAAGTATTGACACTATCGAAACAAATTAAGCCTGCTCAGAGATTACATACTACGATTGAAGTTGAAGAGAATCAAAGTTCATTTGTATAAAAGGTTTTGTGTTAAATTTCCTAAGAAATACGGTCGACTAATGTTGATTGAATTTTTGACAAAAAGCTATTTCCCCCCATATATTTAGTATTTTTAAGGTTTTTTAGTATTGGGAATTTCAGTGATACTGGTTCTTCCCCAATTTTGGTGGTCAATCCGGTGCTAATACTAATCTTTTCCTGAGTAAATCGAAGCTTGCCCTTCCATACATTTGACGTTTAATAGTCTTCAGTTTGTTAACATTGCCCTCAACAGGCCCATTGCTCCAATGTAGATTGATGGCATTTTCAATAGACTTAATAGCAGACAACAATCCTGCGGCGAAACTTTTCAACTCTCCAATAAGTGAATGATTAGCTTCCGCAATCCATGCATTCAATTCACTGCCTGTCTTAGTTTCAATCAATTCACGGAATTTTTTCACTAATGACATAGTAAGTTTTAATTCAGTTGATGATTGGCACAGTTTGGATATAAGCTATTTTTGTGTACCGCTAATTTTACTTTCAGGAGCTAAAAATGCCATGGCAGCAGTTGAAGGCTTAAAGAAAGAGCCTGCATGCTGTGGGAGTTTTGTTTGTCTTGCTTTTTTTCCTACCCTGATGTCATAGTAGGCCAGTGACTCAGACAATGTGCTATATGCACCAGGATATCCTTTTTGCTTTAGTTCTGTCCAAAGTGTTTTTAAATGCATATTAGGGGCTGCTTTCATTCGTTCTTTGATGTATTCAAAATAGGCCTCTATCATTCCCCTTTCTGCGTAGGACTTCCGCATCAGTATATCCGTCGACAGGTATTTCCTGATAGTACTTCTATGCATTCCCAGTGATTTTGCAATAGCGCTGTTGGATAGCCCTTTAGCGTGTAGTTTCTTCATTTCGTCAAATCGCTGTTTGATAACACCGTTTGTAGCGGCCAGCTTCTTCCTTTTAGGAAAATCTTTTGGAATCACTAATGGTTCATCAACTGTTTTAGGAGCCACTACTCTGCTGAGTCTGGTGTACTCACGCACCATTACTCTTTTAACGGCTTCTCCAAGATTTTTAAGTAGATGCCAACGGTCCGTCACCTGTAAAGCCTGGGGAGCCCCTTTTGTTGCTGCCCGCATATATTTACCATAACGATCCCGTGTAATTACCTCTATTGCAGGTTGCCCTTGCAGCCAACTGGTCAATGTTTTTTCCTCCCGATCTGGCAGCAGATCGATTACTTTCTCGGTATCCAGGTTTACCAGAATGCTACCATATCTATCCCGCTTTTTGTATGCCCAGTCATCTATCCCTACAGCTTTAAGATGTCCTAACGGTGGCAGAGGAGCTTTGTGGATCAGTCTTAGTAAAGTAGAATCACTAACGGGCATCGATAATGTACTGCAAATGCGCTCGGCTGGCTTGCCACCTATTTCCAGTGCGGGAATTGATAATTTCTCATCCAATCTTTTTGTCCGTCGCTTACATGGTTCAAAGTGGTCATCAAAGCGTTCTGTGAAGATACTTCTCTTACAGTCCGTTTTAAGGCATCGGAATTTTCTGGATTGAAGGTATATATTACATGATTTTCCAAACGTTGGAAAGTCACGGAACTTTCTTAAATAATAGCTATGAAGTTTCTTTGAAGGACTTAGGCAATCTGGACAACGGCACATCCGTTGCTTACTCTGCACATAGATGTTAACAAAATCGGCCTGGTTATCTACCGAAACTACTTTAAACGGATCAATTGGTGAAAAAATCAGTTTGGTAAGATTCATTATTTCTTAACGAATCACCATCAGATTTATCATAAAAACCACCAAAATTGGGGAAGAACCACTATCCCTGAAATCCCCAAAATATTACACTTACCAGATTTTTACTAAATTTATTCGATTGCGTCACGTTCAATAAAATAAGACGTCTTATAGCTGATGAAAAAATTTCTGTTGACTCTCTTGACTTTCTTATCGGTGATCCGCAGCCAAGTGCAAACGCTTAGTCAAGCAGATTACCGTTCCGACTTTGATACCCTTGCTTCCAGGCTCATCGGCATTTCTCCCCATATCCCCGTTAAAAAGGTACTCTGACACTATGATGCGGCAAAAGCTTTGGCTAAACTACGTAAAGGGGTTGATACGGTAAGTAGTGCGAATGGTTTCGCGCGGCTAGTGCAACGGGCGCTGAATCTCTGCCAGGATTACCACACCAGCCTGATAAGCCAGTCTAGTTCTTACCGGTCTGCGGATAATCGGTTTAACCTTTGGATTCCGGTGGTATATACCGATGGGGAATATTTTTTAGCCAGGAGTTTTCGTGCTGGAAAGGATTCGGTTACTGCCGGGAGTAAAATTATCCGAGCCGAGGGCAAGCCCATCGACCGATATGTTGCTGGGCTGATGAGTGAACGCGTGTTGAGGTATGACTTCAACCATCAAAGATTTTATTCAGAGCAGTTTTACCTGAACATGCAAAGCGTATTTCAGCGCCATTTCACCCTGGCATTTAAAACACCAGAGGGAGGAAGGAAATCGGTGCAACTTCCCATTGACACTCGCCTGGATTTCATCAATCCAATCCGCGATACGATTAAAAACCAGGTGAGCTATTGGGAAAAAGAAGAGGTACTCTACATTAAGCTATACCGTATGGATAATGCGGTTTTACCACGCCTAAAACAGAAACTTGCTGACTTTAAACGTTCGGGCAAAACACCTGAACGCATTATCGTAGACTTACGGGACAACAGCGGCGGCAATGATGTGGTGTGGCAGACAATTTATGAGTCCATACTACCCTCGCCGGTCAGTTATCCCCTAGTACTGGATGGACTGCCGCCCAGGTTTCTGAACGAAGAATATTTCAGGCAACAGGAAATTGCCAGAAATGCGCTTATCGATGAAAATCAAGCCTTGCTAAGGCCTTTTAAGTTCAAGCAATATTACCATTCGGATTGGAAGATTATTCCCAATGACAGTTCACGAAAGTTTACAGGTAAGGTAATCATCCTTGGGAGTGAACTGAATTATTCCTCGGGAGCCAGTGCCTTTCAGCTCGCACGGGCCAATAAAAACGACAGCATCTATTTGATCAGCCGTCCTACGGGCATGTTTTTGGGTACTGGTTTTGCCCCTATTGTGCTCACCCTCGCAAATTCCAGGCTAAGTTACCGGATCGAGCCTGTCGGCAAATTGTCTGATCTGATGCATGATGAGTATGAGATCACCCTTCCCTGGAGCCTGCAGGAAATACGGGATAAAGCCTTTTATCCGGGCGATACCTTATCTAAGGACTTCATGCTAGCAAAAGATCCTATAATTAAAAGGGCGATGTCGCTTTGAGAAGGCGGGTGAACAGTAAGCAAAAGCAGGGACGCTCAAAGTGGGATTTGTAAACTGAGGCTTAAAGCATGAGGTAATAAATGATCTGGCGCAATCCTGACAAATGATTTACTGACAATCCATTAGCTCCGGCGTCTGCATCTGTATAATCTGATTCCCTGCGAGTTGAAGGTTTTTGTGAAGGGACAGCTGGTAATATTGGTGTTTACTTTCTTTACGGTGCCGCTCGGTGAAGCCATAGGCGTGCAGAAATCCATATAATTCAGGCAGCCCTTCTGTTGGCAAGATCCTAAGCTTTGTTTTGCCAAGGTATCGTGAATAGTTGACGACGGTATCCATGAGCATTTTGCCCAGGCCAATTCTTCTATAGGCGGGATGGATGATAAAATCGCTGATCCATACCGCGCCGGTTTCGTGGAGGGATGGCAGGGATTGGGGACGGGAATGCAGGTACTGGACGTGGTAATCAACAATGCCACAGACCTGGTCTCCTAAAAGTAGCATCAGGCAGGTTCCACTGCTGAGCTTTTCCATGGCGGCAGCCTGTTGCCATCCGATGCGCAGGCGCAGGTTGGCATGTTTCAGCACATCGTGAAGAAATATTTTAAGGCTCTGGTTTAAGGTCTTATTTCCATCGTAGACGCGGATGGAAATGAGTTTTTCGAGTTTCATGATTGGAAAAGGAAAAAAGCATGTGCCCTCGCGGCGCATGCTTTTATTATTAACTATTAAACTAACCTGCTTATTGGAATAAGACAGTTTGCTTTGTCCGATGCTTGGACCTGTTATGCGTATTGGCATTTTTTGGTCTTGCAAGGGTATATGGTGCCTTAGGCTTTCCATTTTGATTATGGGATGAGCAGGGCTTTTTCCTTTGTGCTGATGGCCCGGGCAATCTGCCCGATGTAGAGCGCGTCAAGGACTGAACCCTGATTACTTTCGCAAATGATATCCAGCTGTCGCTCCCGTTCGAGGGATAGCTGATAGATTTCGTTGAGGCCTTTAAGCATGGCCACTTTCATGAGCAGTTCATAGGTCTTTCCTTTCTTTTTTTGCCCGGCGGCGAGCAGGTACAGGTTATAGCCTTGTATGGGGTAGCCTTTGCTGAGCAGCATGCGGGCAATGCTTTCCATAGGGCTGTACCAGCTGTGGGCTTGGTTCTGACTGCTCACCATACCGCTGATGTGGCTCTGGTAGGCATCGTTGTACTAATGAAACTCGGAATCTTTCCGCTCGGAGAGGTCGAGGTAAATCTGGTTTTCAACAGGCTGCCCGTGTTCTGCAATGATACCCTCTTCATTGAGGTGGCTCCAGCCCGGGATCTCCACGATCAGCGGTTCACTGCGGAAAATCTGTAAAAAGATGCCTCTTAGTTCAATCATGTTTTCGCTCTTTTGAATATGGGTTAAAGGCCGGCATGGCATTGCCGGCCAGAAACATACTTATTTCTGGCTTATTAAAGCGTTTAATTTTTTTTCAAAGTTGGTGATGCTTTAGGTATCGATGAAGCAATTCCTTTAGTTTAGAAAAATGGTCTGTTTTCGAGAGCTGGCACAAAATTTAATTCTGATTGTGATGCGTGGCGATTTTTTCTTTAGATGGGGATCACCGGATTGGATTTGCTCTGGCCGATGACGATGGAGGAATTCAGGTTGGCGATGTTGGGCAGTTTTCCCAGTTTACGAAACAGGAATTCATGATAGTGCTCCATATTTTTGGTGACCACTTTCAAAAGGAAATCAGTCCCGCCGGTCAGGTGGGCACATTCCATGACTTCAGGAAAGCTGGAGGCCTGATTGGCGAATTGCTGAAGGGCTTCAATGGAATGGTCGGCGAGCTTGACATGGATGTAGCTCATCATGCATTCGCGGAGCTTGGCGTAATCGATCAGGGTCACGTAGGCATTGATGTAGCCTAGCCGCTCGAGGCGTTTAACGCGTTCAAAAATGGGGGTTTTACTGCGGTGCAGTTTTCTTCCAAGGTCATCATTGGTGATGCGGGAATCGGTTTGAAGGATCTCTAATATCGAGTAATCCACTTCGTCCAGATAATATTCTTCCATAACGACTTATTTAGCGTTGTGTCTGAAAATCCCTGATGTGGTAGTGAACGGCGGTAAATATAGCGCTTTGATTTTCAAGTTTGCAAATGTTATTTGCTTTTTTGGAGTTTTCATGTGTGAATTTCGGAATTAAATTCTGAATGGCAGTGCGTTTTCAGACCTTTTTCCTGAAATATTGGGTTTGATTGGCTTTGCCAGCTTCAGGGTTCATCTTTGCCCCGCGGATGCAGGAGATGCGCTGATGGCGAATCTCTGCACGCTGACCCATCGGGCGATTCTTTCATCCGTCTTGAATCATCTCGCTTGCGCATGGTGGATGTCTGCGCTTTTTATTCATAAAGGGAAGTAGAAGTCCTTTTCTTGAAAAAATTTAGTTTGTGTTCTGGACCGGTCGCCACCGGTCCGTTCTTTTTCCCATCACCTCAATTTAACCTTTTAGATCGTTGCTTACTGTTGTTTATTTACTATTGTTCAAAACCAGCCGCTTAGAATTCAGCTAGGTCTGTATCAATATCAATGATGGCGATCAGAAAGGATTTTGTTTCATTGGCCCGGAACCCGATGATGATAACATTTTTATAAGGGCATTCGGCTTCGCCTTGCGTGCGATGAACCAGGTAGGTTTGGCTTTCGGATTCTACGTTCAGGTATTTGGTGTTTTCCAGTCTCAAGACCAGCCCGCTTTCGGCATTGCTGAATTCTTCCATGGCAATCAGGTTGCAGGGTGAGGCCGGGTCGGTGGTCGGGATGACGGCTGATATTTTGATGGTGTAGCCCCTTTCCTGGGTAAGCCGAGTGGCGCGCCACTGGCCGATATTCTGGTGTCTGGTTTTCATTTTGAGTGGGGTTAGCGTTAATTGCAGGCTTTGACGTGATGGGCCGGACATCCGCCCGGCTACACGGCTAAATCCTATGAAAAAGAAAAGAGCGCCCTTGGACAATCCTTTATACTAAGTTTGGATTCTGCCTTAACTGCGGAAAGAGAATGGATGATTTTGGAAAAAAGGTCTGAAATGTTGCCCGCTGTCAAAATTATTTTTTGCTTGATGTGGTTTGAGCTAGCTGAGCAGGGATTTCTTATGGCATTTGGGCGTTGCGGTATGCGCCCGGGCTGATGCCTTTGTAAAGGGGGAAGTATTGGGTAAAGTGGGATTGTTGGGCAAAGCCCAGGTTATAGCCAATTTCTTTTAGCTGGAGGCTATCAGCAGGTATTCGGCCTGTTGAAGGATGCGCCTGAGGATAAACTGCGAGGGGCTTTTGCCTGTATGTTGTTTACACAGCCTATCAAATCTGGATGGAGTGATGTGCAGCTTTTCGGCATAGAATTTAGGGCTGCACTGGCTTTGAAAATGCTTTCTACCAGGTATTCAAAGTATAGCCAGAGGCAGGGATTGCTTCGGTAGGCTTCGGGCGATTCGAGTTTTTTAGCCGTATAGATAATATAGCTCTCCCCTCTTCGCTTAATGCTTCCGATGCACTTCATGGATGGTTTGCTTCATCGTTTCGGAATTGCGCAGCTCGATGATAATTTTGGTCTGGGCTTTGAAAAAGGCGGCAGCTGGCAGGATAAATTTCAAGGGAGGGGTTTGCCTATTGAGAGCTTCATTTTCCGGCAAACCTGTTCAATGGGATTGAGCGCAAAGGTGAAAGTCGTGTCGGTTTGCTTAAGTGGCTGGTAGAGCATCTGCAGTTTTTGTCCGCTGGGTCAGCTGATGGTGAACCTTCTGGTTGGATATTGGCAAAGTGTCCCCTCCCGGCAACGGATTCGATATAGCCTAGATGGGTCAGCCGGCGATAGGCTTTTTCGGTGGTGTCCCTGGAGATACGGTTGATTTTAGCCAGACTGGTAATGGATGGCAGCTGCATGCCTGGAAGGATCTCGCCGGAAAGTATGGCAGCAATCAGGTGACGGCAGAGCTGATCGAGTTTACTGATCTTTAAGTGACCCTGTATATTAAATTGGTAATCCATTGCAAATTTTGTTTTAGCGGATCATTAAACTAAAAGGTATGGTTACTGGTGCCAGGATTTCTGAACCTTTTGAAGCGGTATAGGTAATCTCGCCCCTGAAAAAGGTCAGGGCTGTTTTGGTGCGCAGGCGCTGGGTGAAGTTTGCACTGTTTTGATAATAGCTCAGGGGCATGTTCCAGTTAGGATCATGGTTGGTAATGGAGAGGGTTCCGGTAGTTGCGCCGATTGGCGTGCTAAAGGATGAGGCCGGGTAATTAAAGCCAAGCTTCATCAGTCCTTGGTTCTCGGTGCTGTAGAGTTTCCATCCGGGCTTGATTTCAGCGGTGATGATCAGGGTCGCTTCCTTTGAAGAAATTCTTTGGGAGCTGAAACTAAACTTGACCGGACTGGTTTCCTGGGCAGAAACCGGGCTAGTATTGAGGGATGGGATAAATAAAAAAGCAGTTAGACAGGCTTTTCTAACTTGGTGGATGCTGAACATCCGACAAAGTTTAGAAGGGTTGCTGAGTTAAAAAAGCAGGTTCGGGATTTTAGATAAATGGTCTAAAAAAAGCAGGTTTGACCAAATTTTATTTTAGCTTCTGAGTGAATCGGCTATGAAATCAATATATCATAAGACTCAGCCTGAAATAATACTGACATATTCGTGCTTCGTTCACGCAATTCTCGAATTAAATGTTCTCCCGACATAGATCAAAATCTGTTGTTCTAAAAATCCTGAGCATAAAAATAATCGGAATTTTATTTTAAAAAATTATCTACTAAATTAGCTTTCAATCTAATATACGCTTAATATGAAAATGAAATTAACAAAAGTGGTTGTAAAGAAATACAAAAGTATTCAACAGCCACAGGAAGTAAGGATTGAACCGGACATTACCACTATCGTTGGGATGAATGAATCTGGAAAAACCAGTTTCTTGCAGGCTATTGCAAAAACGAATTACTTTAGCAACGATACTGATTTTAAATTTGATGTTACCCAGGACTACCCTCGTAACGAGTTGGTAGATTTTGAAGATTCACAAAATGATCAAAATATTATTACCTGCACTTATGAAATTTCAGATGTGTTGATCAAAGAAATCAATCAGGACTTTGGCGAAGGTGTTTTTATAAGTACGATCATTTCCGATACCGATAGCTACAAAGGAAATGGAATAATTTCTGGCGTAACCGGAAATCAGAAAAAACACCTGGATTTTCTGGCTAAAAACCATGCACTCACGGCTAAGACCAAGACAGCATTGGCCGCATTGCCAGATCTAAAATCTGTAATGGACCTTACGCCTGAAGAAGATGACAAGGATTTTGCTATTATTTTGGCGCATGTAAAAAAAATTGTTGATAAATCAACCTGGGAAAATCCGCTCTCACAGCACATTTACTTAAAATATATTCAGCCTAACTTTCCTAAATTCTGGTATTTCGATGATTATTATCATCTAGGAGGCAAAATCAATCTGACTGACCTAAGAAATGGATTGGTGGATGAGAAAAGTAAAACAGCCAATGCTTTATTAGAACTTGCTAGAATTAAAACAGAAGAAATTATTTCAAGCTCTGATTATGAACGGTTCATTGCTTTATTGGAAGCATCTTCTAATAAGATTACGAATGAAATTTTTAAATATTGGTCAACCAATAAAAACTTGGATATCGAATTTCGCATTCAGGAAACCGGAGGAGTCAAATATCTTGATATTCGTGTAAAAAGCCAGCGCCACAAAATAACTCTTCCTCTTGATAGGAGAAGCAAAGGATTCAACTGGTTTTTCTCTTTCATCATATGGTTTAGTAAAATCCAGTCCGATAAAAACTCTGACTTTATCTTATTATTGGATGAACCGGGTTTAAATCTTCATGCTTCTGCACAGGCAGATTTATTACGTTTTTTTGAAGATCTATCTAAAAAGTATCAAATCATTTATACTACCCATAGCCCATTCATGGTAGAATCTAATAAGCTGAATCGAGTTAGAACGGTTCTGGAAACAGATGCAGGCACGGTAATATCTGACAGCATACAAGAAAAAGATGCGGACACCTTATTTCCACTACAAGCGGCATTGGGTTATGATATCGCCCAAAACCTATTCGTTTCCAAAAACAATTTATTAGTTGAAGGCCCGGCAGATTTACTGTACCTGACCGTCATGTCGAATTTGCTCGAATCCAATGGCAAGAAAGGATTGGATAGTAATATCACCATTGTACCGGTTGGAGGCTTGGATAAAGTGACAACATTCATTTCCTTACTCAGAGGGTCTAAACTTAACATCGTGTGTTTGCTGGATTCCTTCACTGATCAAAAAGGAAAGCAACGGGTGTCTGATTTGGTTCAACAGCGAATCATCAAAGAAAAGAATATTAGATTTTTTGATGAATTTTCAGAAAATGGTCATACTGTAGCTGACATTGAAGACTTATTTGAAAAAGAAGAATATCTTAAATTTTTCAATGCGGCGTTTGAAAAAGAATATTCCGTTAAAATAACTGATCTGGATGCGAAGATTGAAACGATACTCAAACAGATTAACAAAGCAATTAATAAGGATCGATTTAACCATTATCGTCCTGCTAATAAACTAAATCAGCTGGGCGTTGATAAGTCCTATTTTTCAACGCAAACCTTGTCTCGATTTGAAAAAATGTTTCTGGAAATCAATAAACTTTTCATTTAAGAAAAGATTAAACTAAGGCGAAGTGTCTGACTTCGCTTTAGTTTGAATGTTCGAACACTGAAAAATAGATTGCAAAACTTGCCAACATTCAAATTTTTGTCTTGAATCAAAACACTACGATTGTTTGAAATTAGACATATCGGATTCTAGTTCAACGCTGGTGGAGTCGCCGCGTTTGACATCGGCATCATGCAGGCTTTGATCAAATATTAATCCCGTCAGATTCTGGATTTCAATGAGGCTGACCTGCATGGCTTTGACTTTGGCATTAAACCTGGGCAGACCTTCCTCTGCAATAGGCTTTTCAAGTCCGGTATCATCCACCTTATCTTTCTGACTGAGGATAAAGCCGTAAACGAGGTTTCCTTCGGAACTGCTTCTGATGGCGAATATTTTAAAAAAGCGCAGTGGGTACTGGATATTCATATACTCGGGATCATCTTCACGGAATATGGGGCCGGAGATAATGCTGGCTTTGCTGCCATAGTCACGGTAATCATTGGTGCCAGCTTTTACCGAAAGGTCGAGCTGTTTCTTGACCTCGTTTTCCAGGATCCCCCAAAGCCCTATTCCCTTATAGGGCGGCATATCGCGGTTAAAGGCTTCATGTTGCGGGGTACAGTTGGTCCAGTGAAATGTGTCGGCATTGGCATATTCAATGCCAAGGGTATTTTTTTTGCCACCAGGGAGCTGCTCTTCCCACACGTTGTCATCTCTTCTAACGATATGGCCTTTATCAACCAGGGTTGCCGGGTCGTAAAACTCTTTGGCCTGGATCTGGTAGATTTCGGGAATGCGGGGATCCAGTCGCCATGCGCCGCTGCCCAGTTCTGTTCTGCTCCGCGAATCCCGGACATTGGGATTATAGTTTACGTTCGACGCTGCCCAAAGCAGCATTCTACGTTTTTTATGCATCACCAGTGAATAATGGTGGTAAGGAACAATGTACGGAACTTTTGCGCCGAAGTTTTTGTAGAGTTCATTTTCTATCTCTGGCTTGACTTTCGGAAATGGAACGGTAAAGCCTTCAATGAAATCGGGCTTATACCCTATCCTGTTTTTATAGTTTTCATCAAAACGTTCTGATTTTTCCAGCGGCGCAATTAGTGGTGCTGCTGGCATTGGTGGAGTGGCATACTCAGCAGGTATTGTGGACGAGTTGAGATAAACGTTAGCCGGGGCATTGAAGTTTAGGGTAGTATTTGGCATGGCTGATGGGATTTGGTCTTGGGTTGGGGTTAAGATTGATTCATTAGCTTGCAGTAGCGGGTCTGTACTATTGCCCAATATGCGGTCGATATAGGGCTGTTCTTTTTGCTTAAAGGTAATTAACTTAAGGTGCGCTACAATCTTACTGACGCTTTTACCGGCATTGGCAATCCAGTCGATTTCCTCCTCGTCCATTTTTTCATTCCAGACCTGACCCGTTTTGGTCAGCCACTGTTGTTTGTCATTGGTTCGCGGAACGCCGGTGTAATGTAGACCTGCAACCTCCCAATAGGAATTAAAGCATGGGGCACCAGAAGAACCGCGCAGGGTATCCGTGGTATAAAAAAGTGTCCCTAATTTATCATCGATGCTGATGATAAAGTTTTGATCGGTGGTGTATTTTTTAATTCCGCCGCCCGGGTACTGGATGATGTTCAGCCGGCTGTTAAAAGTGACTTTCCCTTTGGTTGCGATCAGGGGCAGCATCCCTAAGGTACTCAAAGTGTCTTTTTGATCTATGGAGCTGTCCTCAACATACACCAGGCAAAAATCAAGGGCCTCATAGCTATAGAAAAATACGTCGGGGCGGAGTAAAAAGCTGGAGCCTTCATTAATCGAACCAGTGGTTGGATATTTCTCATAGGAGAAGTTGGCTGCGCAGTCTAGCGCCTGACCAGCGGTTTTAAAAACGTGATAATTGGTGATGATGATGTTTGTTGCAATGAGAAAGCAGGTACCAAAACCTTTGGGCTCGGTCTGGCTGGATAGGTCATACAACCTGGCAACCGGCAGTCCGCTGTTCCTTGCTATGGGGTTAGGTGCAGTATCGCGGCTTTCATCGGTACCGTTAATGGTTCTTTCGGTTGCGAGTATCCGGGTTTCAAGATCTGTTCTCTGGATGGCGCGCTTATAATAGCTTCGGTTTCGTGATAAGGTGTCACTGAGTTTTTCTTCCAGGTTTTCGTTTCGTTGGACAAAGGCTTTGGCAGCCTGGTCTGCAATCTGCAGCCGGTCTTTGCGGAGGGATTCTAATCTGTTCAAGGCGTTAATTTTTCATTGAGCGGTTTGGTATTATTGGAAATTCGTAGTGTTCTCACTTACTTAAAATCCTTATATAAAGCTAATTATAAAATTTTAATTTATCCAAATCTTTAAAATAAATGTTGGTATGATATTGAATAAGTGGCTATATTAAATACACCGTTCTAAATTGTTTATCCTTTTGAAGAGGCGATTGACAATTCAAAAAAAATAACTTAGTTTGCCATTCAGATGAAAAAAGAAAAAGGAAATCAAAAAAGCGCCATCAACCGGTTAATTCTGGTTGGCAATGGATTTGACCTTGCCCACGGATTAAAAACCGGATATAATGATTTTCTGCTTTGGTATCTGAATATGAGCTTTTCCGCTGCAAAACAGAACCGGGTCTATGAGGATAAGCTATTGGTTGTTAGCTTTGAAGGAGAAGCTTTCCTGGAACACCTGCGAGGGGCAAAAGCATCAACCGTTTCGGATTTTATTGCTCATTTTTACCGGATCGGCTTTAGAAATTTGATTGGACAAACCTACCTGAAATTCGAGGGTTGGGCTAATCATTATTTTAATCCATTTAAAATCCATATCAAATCCGATTTACTCTCCCGTTTGATGTTTGATTGCAGGGAAACCAATTGGGTAGAAATAGAAAATGTCTTTTATGAGCTGTTAAAACAGGCACTTCGAGAAGCTGATGCGAATGAAAAAACGAAAAAAGTTAACGTGCTAAATCAATCGCTCGCTGAACTGATCAGGCATCTGCAGAATTATTTATTGCAGATTAATACCGATGTGGCAGTTCCAGGCTATCATGAGCTGCTTAACAGTCCTTTTTCAGCTTCAGATTTTGTGGAATTTAGTGTTTTGGATAGTGACAGCTATTATATATCCTCCACCCAGGTGCTGAACTTTAACTATACCGATACCATCGAAAAATATGTCAATGGCCAGCGAGCTAACGGGAATGCGGTAGAGATCAACTATATCCATGGCAAATTGCGTGATGAACAAAATCCCGTAATTTTTGGCTTCGGAGATGAACTGGATGAGGATTACCATGGTTTTGAACTTGAAAAAACCCGGGGTATATTTGAATATATCAAGTCGTTTTGGTATTTCCGAACGCCCAACTACCATAATCTGATCCGCTTTATCGATGCAGGACCGTTTCAGGTATATATTCTAGGCCACTCCTGCGGTTTATCTGACCGCACAATGCTCAATATGATTTTTGAACATCAATATTGTCGCTCGGTGAAAATATTTTATTACCAGAATGATTCCTTAAATAATTTTACGCCGCTTACTCAGGAAATTGCCCGTCATTTCAAAGATAAACAGCAAATGAGGCGGAAAATTGTCTCCTTTGAGCGCTCTGTCAAGATGCCTCAGGTGGATCAGCTTTACAAAGTTAATGATTAATTGAGGTCCAGATCCTCGCGCTTGTGGTAATAAACTTTTGGATCAACCTTTTTGAGGTACTCCACCAGTGACCAATCGGCGGTATCGGTGGCGAAGATTTTTGAAATTGTAAGTCCATTGGGCTCAAGTTTTTTGAAGATGAGCATCAACACTGCTTTTTGATGGATAAGTTTATTGATTGCCTGTTCATCTATTCTATCCATTTGGGCTGCCATTGCAGGGTTTTTATCATAAGTTCCGAACATTTGTTCTATGCCGATAACGATAAGCAGGCGGTATGGGCAATCCCTGTGCTGCATGAGTTTTTCGCGAACTTTTTCTTCCAACCGTTGCTGAATTTCTGCGGTGGTTGGCTGATAGAGGATAGATTCCCTGCATTGCATCATTCCACTACTGACATTGTAGCTGATCTTAAAACAAATGGATGCCAAGAAAGGCTTTAGCACATTGGGATAAACTTTATCAAAATTATCACTAAATGCGGATTCCAGTTCAAAATCATAGCAATCGCCTGTATATTTACTTTGGATATGAATACTGCTACCCTTTGCATTCCTGAAGCCATGCAGAAAGGTATAGACGCGGTTTTGGAATTTATTTTTGTTTTCTTTGACCGCCTCTATATTTCTAGATTTAAAGGTGATGTAACCTGAGAACATTTCATATCGCTGGATATTTTTTTTCTTTTGAAGGCTCACCATCAACCTGATGATGTGTTTGGAAAGCGATAACAGCTCATCCTGGAATCCGTCATAGTATTTGGTGATTTCCACATTGTAGCTTTGCTCACCGATATGTATCAGCAGGTCCATGGCTTTTTCATTTCCCGCTTCCGAGATGTAGGATTGACCCGGCTGAGGCTTTAGTCCTACGTGATAGAGCAAGTAGCTGATATAGACCTCGAAAAACTTCTCATCAAGGCCGTTGTAGTTCATTTTACCGTTTTTAAGGTAAAAGCGGTAAAAATCTGCAGTTTGGAAAGGCGCAGGTATCGAAGCAGTTCGGCGAGTTCGACGACAAGTGCTACAGCGCCAGGCTGACGGTCGTGCAGCACATGCAAGAGCCAGTTTTTTGAATTGAGCTCCTCTTCAATAATAAAATCATTTGGATCAAAAAACTGTTCGATTTCATTTTTTACTTCCTGCAGGTTTTCAAACAATCGTTCGCCATGGTATTGCCTTTGCCATTTCAGCTTAAGCATATCTTCATACCATATTTGCAGGAAATTTGCCATAAATGAACTTATTTCTCAAGGTTTCCAAAAAATTGCTTATACAATTTTTTGAAATATCTAATGCTTCTGTTCCATATTTTTTTATATTCTCTATCAGCGTTATTCATAAGCGCCATCATGTCTTTTCTGACCATTAGATAATCGCCCGGCGTATGAGAGACATCTTTGGCGTAGAGAAATCTCAGTTTATCCCAAACGTCCTGATGGTCTTGTTTGAAGGTTATGAGTGCATCTAGAATTGCTTTTGGCAGGTTTGGAAACAATGAATTGAAATTTTCTATAAAAAAATAAATGTCTAGCAATAAGCGGTAAGGTTCACTGAAAATACCGTTTTCTATGGCTCTACTGACTAAAGGATATTTTTGAACGAGATCGCCAGTAGTAATTTGCCTGAAATCGATTGGCGTCTCTCCCATAATATAAAACTGGCCCATTAATTGGCTATCATATTCTTCCACTTGCTGGGTGGTTACTTTCGAAAGTTCATTTATGAGTTTAGGAAAATCGTATCGGGAGATTAATTTTTTATAAATCAGTTCATCTAGTTTTGGCTTAATATCCGCATATTCTGCATGCGATTTATTAGATTTGGACAATTTTAACAGATTCGCCAGATCGCCTATATGGTTGATACCCAAAACACCGTCATTCACCATATTATTCAATCGAAAGAAATCATCTTCGAGATTCTCCGCCACCGCTAACAGGTGCCTTAAATCAAGCATCAGGTGAAGACTCTTAAGCTTCATTTTCTCATCCTTCCCGCTATGGGCGAATTTGTTGCGTTTATCAGGCAGTATGAATTGATAATAGTCCATATCAAAATCCTTATTAGGTGAAACATTAGCCAATTCCGCTATCTTTTGAGGAAGCGCTTTGAGGCCTTCGGCATTAACACCAACAAGTTTTAATAGTTCAAAAACAATTCCTTCAACCTGGGGAAGTGCAAGTGCATAAAACCCATACCACCGTTTCGAGGAAGCTAATTTTTGAAGTTCTAAAAATATGGGCAATCTTTTTTTAAGAACAGGGATTTTACTGATTTGACTGCATAATTCTTTAGTGGCTTTTTTAGGCTTTACGCCTTTTATAATCTCTTCATCAAGAATGGAATGTGCTGTACTCCGGATATCATTTTTGAAGCCGAACACCAGCATTTTATTGTTATAGGGGTTAATTTTTCTGTAATCAACCGATTCTATGTCAAGCTCAACATCCATTTTACCGTTTCTTATAATTACATCCAGATATGGAAAGTCAGCCAGTCTATCCAAAAATGTATATTCATTTTTTCCTGCTTTCCATTGTTGATGAAATCTTCCTGATTGAGACACAGCGATTTTTATTGCCTTGTTATGGATATAACCATCGATGAGATCCCTCTTTGCTTTTGCCCTCAGATAAAAATTTTTTGAGTATATTCAGCATGGTTCCGTCCATTAGACCTTGTTCCGGCCAAGAATTCTACTATAAATGGAAGCGTTTCATAATATGCTACAAGCTGAGATATTTCCTGTAAATCCTTATTGGCACTATTAATAAGCCTATCATACCCAGGCTTTGGCAATTTATAGATATCAAAAACAATTTTATTAAACAGTTCAATTACTTCAACATCGTTAAGTCCGGCATGATGATGCCTGTGCGCAATAACCAAACGGCAATCTGCAGCGATATCAGCTAAAGCATACTTTTTTGGAAAGCCTAGTGATTCAAGCGCTGCGGCAGCTATTTCCTGGGCACTGCCAGCCAGCAGAAATTGCTGTCCGCTTTGCTGGATGATTTCCTCTCCTATTTCTAAAGCAGATATTTGCCTGCTTGCCAGATCTGTATATTGTAAAGCCATTTGAATATCTTTTTAGGCAACAATCTACAATAACCTTTAATTACCATAACCTGGGAGATTCAATGAAGCCCAAGATGTTGGTCAGAAGTGGTGCTTTTCAAGAAGTCGAGATTGTTAACAGCTCAATATTAATCATAATTTGTAAACAATTAGATTATTTATTTTTCTACAAGTCAGCTTAATCGGGGTAATCCCTAACCCAGGTATTTTTTTCACCCATATTAAAGCCCATTTCAAATACACATGGCCATTGTACACCTTTTTCATCTGTATAGATACTGGTAAAGAATTTTGGGTTAAAACCTTCCGCAAGAAGTCTTTGGGTATCGTGAAGTCCGAATAAATCTTTTTCCATAGGCTGGGGACAAAATCCCTTGAGCAGTTCGCAGTTGCGCGTGATGGCTTTGAAGATTGCGGGTGTATTTTCATTGGCTTCAACTTTCTCGGCAAGTCTTTTTGCCCTATTAAAGGTATTGCGACAATGGTCGTTGCAAAATCGCTGGTCACTCCTACCGTGCAAAATCTATTCGCATTGTGCACAGGTCTTTTCTTTTGTCTGGTCTGGATGCATCAGTTAACGCATTAGTAGTTTGACAAATAAACGATTTTACCGGGTATTTTGTTTTTGAATCGGATAAGTGAAAGGTGCATCGGGTAATTTGATTTTATACCGAATCGGGCCATGATTTCTTAAGAGGTTTGTCTGCTGAAATTAATACGATACTTATGGAAAAGAAATCAGATTTTAGCAAGCGAATCCTTTATGGCAAACTCCAGACGCCATTATTTTTTGGATTTTAAACAGGCGGAGAACAGCAGTAAGTACATCAAACTCACCCGCAGCGAGGAGCAGCCGGACGGTAGTTATCATCGGTGGTCATTTATTGTTTTCGAGGACCACCTAGCAGAATTTATCCAGGCCTTCGCGGAACTTTTCCAATCCGCAGCTTATCAGGGTGTGGCGTTTCAAACGGTTAAGGATATTGCCCATGAAGTTAAAAAGGCTAAGGGCATCAAGGCAATGGCCGAGGAACTCAGGCCAAGGGAAAAACTTGCTGCCCATGGCGCAGGTGCTTTACAGGATACAGAACTCTTGGCCATTCTGCTCGGTTCTGGTCTCCCAGGTGAAAATGCTATTGATCTTGCTGGCAAGATCTTGGCTACCGTGGGCGGGTCTTTTAATGAATTATCCAAATCAACTGTTTCTTCACTCTGCCGCATAAAAGGGATGGGAATGGCTAAAGCCTGTTCGGTACTGGCGGCGATCGAGCTTGGGGGCAGGATCAACGTGGTTCAAATTCCCACTCTGAAAATAGCGACTTAATTTTTTTTATGGGCCTAAAAAGGATTGGACAGAAATGATTTGGGCTGTTTGCGCAAAAAGTTTTGATTCGCCTGGCCGCCTGAAAAGACTAAACCCTAAAGGGTTTGCTCGAAAAAAATCTTCCCTGCTCGTCGCTGCGCTCCTTGCGAGGTTTTTTTTTTCGGCAAAGTCTTGTCCGCCGTCCGGCTCTAATCAGGTGAGGTTGCTTAACAAAAAGCCAGAGATGGCTCCTGCCGAAGGGTAGTAAGCAGGGCAAAACCTTAAATCCTAAAAAAATGGAAACTAAAGTAAAAGAAAACGGACAGATTGTTCAAAATGCTATCAAAGCCGACAAATCGCCAAAGTTTGTTGCAGGCAATCCCGTGAATGCGGTATCTGTGAAGACAGAGGAAAACAAAGAGAATTTAAATGGTTCGGCTCGGGTGGCGAATGCTGCAAAAACAGAAGCGACTAAAAGGAAATTAAATCGCAGCTATCTGAGCAGCAGCCTGCCTTAAATCTGGAACAGACCTTAAAAAAAATCAAGGAACTGGGCAGGTTATCCCACCAAAGGGATAAACTGATCGTAACTATTGATGATTTGGACGGCTTCGAGATTAAGCAGGAGGATGAAGCTGAGGAAACCAGTTTAAACCACTTCTAGCGCTGTGAGCTAAAAATCACGGATGACAGAGGGGAAAGTTTCAGCACCAAAAATCCCTTTATCATTTTGACGGTTGCCCGAAACATTAAGGTATTGTGTACCGAGAAACTGGCCGAGGTAGAGGGTCAGATCTCTTTGAATCTGTAAGCATGGAGACCTCCCGAGAATTCGGGAGGTTATTTCCAAACCTAAATCTATAGCGATGTTAGATGCATTTAAAGAATTTTTAGATGGCATGAACCGGGAGGGTTACGTCGGTAAACCCGAAGAAGGAAATCCTGCTGAATTTTATAGTCAGCTGATGGATTTCAGCGCCAATTATGGAGGGCTTCCGATATGAAATACCAAACGATTTATTTGCTTGTTCGGGTACAGCTGCGCTCAGACCACGCAAACCCGGTGAATGCGATCAGGGAAATAGAAAGCGATTCGGTGGTTAATCTGACCGATACGTTGATATACTGGAAACGGAGATTTTACTCTCAAGGGTACCTAATCCAAGGGTTAACCGCTTAAAAGCTGAGCCGAGGTTATGAAATGGTTTAACGACTGCAGAACGCTCGACCAAGTCAAAGCGCTGTATAAAAAGTTAGCCAAGGCTTACCACCCGGATTTAGGAGGAAGTACAGCAGATGTGCAAAGCATTAACAGCGAATATGCCTTTGCATCAGCAAGGGCCATAAAACATGGCGGCCTTTCAGCCGAAGAGGCGGAAAGTGAGATCCGTTTTTCTGAAGAATATCGCCAGGCGGTGGAAAAGATTATCCATTTGGATGGGCTTGTTATTTAACTGGTCGGCAATTGGATCTGGGTCACCGGAAACACGAGACCTCATAAAACAGTCCTTAAAATCTCGGGATACTTTTTTGCCTCTAAGAAAATCGCCTGGTACTTCCGCACTGGAGAATTTAAGGTCAGAAAAGGCGGAAAGAAAAGTCTTGATGAAATCCGCATCAAATATGGCAGCGAAATCGTGTCCCCTACCTATACAAAAAGCAAACCTTATTTAAACACCTAACTAAAAGCGGAGGCGCAACCGTCCAAAGCGCGCTTTTTTATGAAAAATTTAGAGCTAGAACAAACAAAGATATTCAGCGCGCTGATGTTGCGCATGGGCGGCAAAAGCCACCTTAAAATTTCAATCTCGGATTTATGCCTTTGAGCATCGAGAATATGGGCGGAAACTTCCCCACCGTGTGGGGTAACGGGCATTTTTACAGCCTTTGCCATTATTGTGAGCAAAACGGTGATCTGATGCAGGATCCCGAAATGTGTTTTTTGGTGGTCGATGAGCGAAAGTCTGCAGATGATTACGAAAACCTGCGGGTGGTTCCCTGCAGTTTTCAAAATGCAACAGCCGAGTGTTATGAAGAAAGTATCTCTTTCATGAGTGAGCGCGTGTCCCTTTATCTGCCAAGGCTTCACGAGCAGCACCTGGAGTTTGCAAAAATATGGTTAAATAACATCGTTGCGCAAGTGTTTTTAAATATTCAGGGAGGTCAGGATGAAGCATAATTTTGAAGAACGCAAACAAAAGCGCATGGAGCATGCGCTTTCCAAGGCAGCAAAAAACAATTTGGAAGCGGAAAAGCTTTATGAGTCCGCCAGCGAAATGGCAAGCTTTATTCCTTTCGGGCAGCCTATTCTTGTCGGTCATCATTCAGAAAAAAGTGATCGGAATTACCGGAACAAAATCAATTCAAAATTCCATAAATCCTTTGAAAAATCGGACAAGGCGGAATATTATGAGCGCAAACCCAAAAGAATGGAAAATAATGACGCTATTTTTTCAGACGATCCGCAGGCTTTGCAAAAGTTAACCGTGAAGCTCGCCCGCTTGGAGGAAAACCAGCTTTTTATGAAGCAGGCAAACCAGTGCATCCGCAAAATGGATAAAGCAGCGTTTTTGAGCTTAACACGCGCAACGGCCGAGATATGGAACGAGCTAACGACCCCAAACGTGATGGGCCATATCGGTTTTGCGCATTACAGCCTCAGCAATAACTCGGCGGCTATAAGACAGGTAAAGTCGAGGATTAAAAAACTACAGGCTTTAGAAAACAGCAAATCTGTGGAAATCTGCATCAACGGAGTTACTATTTTGGAAAACACTATCGCCAACCGCTTGCAGATGATCTTCGAGGGCAAACCAAGTGAAGTGATCAGAAAACAGCTAAAATCCTATGGCTTTAGGTGGTCGCCCAGTGAAGGTGCCTGGCAGCGGCACATCAGCCGTTCTGCATTGCTTGCCGCCAAAGAGATTGCAAAGGGATTAAATCAAAATGACCAGCGATGAAAGCATTAAAATTATTGACAGGAGAAGATAAGGCAAAACTGCTACATGAGCTGTTTCCCGAGGAAATGGAAAACCTTGTAATTTATATAAATGAATTTTATATAAATGAATTTTGCGCACATTTTAGCGCCAATACGGAAGCTTATCGTAAAGACTGGAAAAATGGCCTGATTTCCTTTAATTACTGGATAGCCTTATCAAAAGAAACTGCAGGTATCATTTCTATGGAAAAGCGTAATCTGATCAAAAGCAGTAAGTTATTTTCAGAGCAGCTTTATTTCAGCTGCACTTCCCTTTTTGTAACGGATTGCATTGTGAAATTTTCTGACCAGAAAAGTGAAAACGATAAGTCTAAACTTATGGTAAATGCATTCTTTAAGTGAAGATTGGGGGAATACTCCCCCATTTTGACGGTAATATTTGCCGCCCTTTCGGGCATGAAGTGCCGCATGATCAAATTACAACATCAACGTCTCTTTGTTATCCTGCAAGAGTGGATTGTATCGTCTTGCTGGCCTCTTTCCCTTGACTTTAGCGTTTGGTCTTTTAATAGCATGTTTTGTTATTTTTTTTGTGATTGCGCTCATGGTATAATGCGACCCCAATACCCACCCTTGAAAATGAAACTCTGTGCGGATTTCCTTAAATGAAACAGCTATAACTTTACCGTTAGGATTTCGCTGTACTTCACAGATAATTCCTTTTAACCTAAGTTCTCGGACAAATCTGGAGAGATTCAATGTTTTGAAAGATTCAAATGTCGCGTTGATAGCTGCTTTAGTTCTTTTTTTGCTTTGGCGCACGGCGTAGTCAAGATTTGGATTATCGTGCTTTATCCTGGGCCTCACTGACTTACCGAGTATGATTTTGATTTCAGTATTATCCAGTTTTTCTACTGTCTGATTTACGAAGAATTTATCTGACATTTCAGTCAGAAACTTTCGGCACACTTGTGCAATGGAACCACTCTGGGTTATTTTTTGAATCAGACTGGTTTTGGTAAGCAGATCTTCAGTTATCCGGATCACGATGGAATGATTTGCGACTGAATGCTGATCTAAATTATTTTTCTTCCCATGCCCTTTTGCTTACTTAGGCAATTTCATTAAATCCATAGCCATTATTTGACTAGTGGTGATAGTATCCGTAGCAACTAATTTACTGTAGTAGAGTAAAGTAGGCTGTGCTGACAAGGAAGTTTACCGAAATTTATCTTTATGAAAGCATTTATAATCGAGGCGAAAAAAGCGCAAAAGATCCTCGCTAGTCATGGGACGCACATTACACTGGATCAGACTAAGGAGATGTTGGTTTTACTGGAAAAATTGAGTGAATTAGCGTTAAGCGTGTTGCTTGACCGAGCCGGCGTCAAAGAATTTATCCCAACCGAGAATTTTAACAAACCTTAAATTATTTTTTATGCAAGTTGCAGATTTGTATGTCCGTGTAAGTACGGATGAGCAGACCAAAGGTTATTCACCAAGAAGCCAGGAAGCAGTTTTAAGAGAATACTGCCAGTTAAAGCACATAGAGGTCCGCAGTGTTTTTTACGAGGATTATACAGCCAAGCATTTCAACCGCCCGGAGTGGAATAAGATTATGGTTTTGCTACGAAGGCAAAAGAACAAAACCAATTTAATGCTCTTTACCAAATGGGACCGTTTTAGCCGGAATGCCTCGGATGCCTACCAGATAATTAATACACTAAAGAAACTTGGGGTCGAACCCCAGGCAATCGAGCAGCCGCTTGATTTGACTATTCCGGAAAATAAAATGATGCTGGCCATTTACCTAACGGCGCCAGAAATTGAAAATGACCGAAGGGGCCTAAACACCAAAGCGGGTATCCGGCAGGCAAAAAAGGAAGGCCGGTACATGGGAAAAGCACCGAGAGGATACATCAATGAAACCAGCAAAACCGGAAAGAAATTCATAACCATCAAGGAACCTGAAGCCTCGATTATGCGATGGGTCTTTAATGAGATGGCAGAGGGATTGTATTCTGCTGAATCTATTATGAGGCGTGCAAATGAAAAGGGGCTTGGGATTGATAAAAATACCTATTTAATCAACCTGCGCAATCCAGTTTATTGCGGCAAGATCCGTGTTCCACAACATCTGGATGAGCCAGCCCATCTTGTACAGGGACTTCATGAACCACTAATCAGCGAAGAGTTATTCTTTAAGGTGCAGGATATTATGGATGGCCGCTCCAAGGTAATCCGTGGGCTTCCGATTGCGACGCCAAAAGATTTGCCACTTAGGAATTTTGTCAAATGCAACAAGTGCGCTAGAATGCTTACCGGAAGTGCTTCAAAAGGAAGAAAAACATACAGGGTATATTATCATTGCCGCTCCTCTTGCGGCATACGCTATCGCGCAGAAGATATTAACAATGCATTTATTGATGAGCTGACCAAATTCATTCCACGACCGGGCTACGCAGAACTTTTTAAGGCCAGCATCATAAATGCCTACAACGAAAAAGATTCGGCCATAAAAAATGAAACCAGAGACTTAATCGATAAGATTGATACTGCAACAAAAAAAACAAAGACAGCGAGAGAACTTATGCTATCTAACGACCTTGAACCAAGTGAATATCGGAAGGTCAGGGAGGAAATGGGTCTGACAATAGCACGTTTAGAGTCTAGGCTAAATGAGGTTAGAATGCTGAACACTACTCCAATCAACATAAAACAAATCGTTGAGATGGCTGTAAACGTCCTTTGTGAACTGGATTCGCTATTTGAGCTGGCAAATAACGAGGCAAAAAGATATCTAATAGGGCTTCTTTTTCCTGAAAAACTGACTTTCTCTGAGGGATCCTGTCGAAACGGTAAACTCAATGAGGCGGCAGAGCTAATATACCTGAAAAACAAAAAATTACGAGAAAAAAAAAAAAAAACGTGCGAGAACTTAATAAAAACTCTTCGCACGTTATAGGGTGGATAGTGGGGCTCGAACCGATTTGAAGATTATCCACTAACAAATATTCAATAGCGGAATAAATATCAAGCATCGAACGTTGGCCTTAAGAGAAGTAACTTTTCGGCTATTAAATCCTAAAAATCCCAGAAATATTTTAGATGAATTTTAAAATATCCCATCAAAATTCAAGAATAAAAGTTACATTTACAGTATAGCATTTGCATTAAATAGACACAAATAAGGCGGTGAGTCACTAGGTGAGTATCTAACCTAAAGCCCATTGAATATTGATTAAACGCATGCTTTCGGACTATGTTCGAATCCCAGCGGGATCACAAGAAACAATACCAAAGAGAACTAAAACCCTGCAAATCAAATGATTGCAGGGTTTTTGCTTTTACGGGTTATGCCAAAATATGCATGAAATCGCATATAAAATGTGCGTTATTCGGAGCGTCGTTCTTTATAATATCAAACTCCCCTAATTCGTATTAAAACATTGATATTCAACTAGTTTAATAGATGAACATCTTGTATGAATGAAACTGCAAAGCTATTTTTGTTTAACCTTAATGTTATCGTTATGAAAACTAATTTTAGCGTGCTTTTCTTTTTGAAAAAGCCAAAGAACTACACAAAAGGGGCTGTTTACTTTATCTTTTTAAGAATTACGGTAGACGGGGTTCGTTCGGAAATGTCAACAAGCAGAAATTGCGAACCGGAGCGGTGGAATGCAAAAGCCGGAAAAGTCATTGGCACAAAGGAAGATGTTAAAACTTTGAATGCCTATCTGGAAAATATGAAAGCGGAAGTTTATGCAGCACATAGCCAGTTAAGCGTGGACGGAGCCGAAATAACTGCTGATAGTGTTAAATGCAAATTCTTAGGCAAAGAAGAAAAATCGCACACTATACTAGAAGCCATTAAAACCCACAATGAAAAAATGAAAGCATTGGTGGAAAAAGAAGAATATGCGCCCGGAACGCTTAGAAGATTTGAAGTATTGGTAAGGTATGTGGAAGAGTTCATTGCCGCCAAATATGGCAGAACCGATTTTAATGTAAAACGTATTGACCACGAGTTTATTGACGGCTTTGACTTCTACCTGCATACGGTGAAGGAAAACGATACCAATACCGCAAACAAGCATATTAAAAATCTCAAAAAGATCGTAAGCATCTGCCGGAAATATAAATGGATCAGTACTGACCCCTTCTTTGGCCATACGTTAAAGTCAAAGCCTGTCCACAGGGAGTTTTTAACCGCT
>NZ_JAPIVT010000014.1 GCF_026239735.1 Pedobacter sp. MC2016-05 | reverse complement strand
AAGGTTAAAAAATAAAATTACAGGCAAAGAAATCACTATGAGAGCCAGTTCAACAAACGAAATTTTAAAAATAATAGAGAAACTAAATTTGCTGACCTAATTTGGACAAGTCAGGAATTACTTTAAAATAAATGTAAATAATTTCAATTTGCTGATTCCATGGCACTTAAAATTAATCTCGCAAAGAATGTAGCATTCACACGACAGTGATCGTTTTGATTATGAATTAAACCTAAAATCATGAAGTCTAAATTTTTCTCAATCACTATATTACCCATCGCAGCTTTCATCTTAACGTTATCTATATTTTTCTGTGGCTGCAAAAAGGATCAGTTAACAATAAATGAAGAGAAGCGGTTTGCGGAAGTGGGTTTCAAACCTGACCCTTCAAATCCTTATGATGGAGGCTGGGGAGTAACATTAAAACCTGATGGTGTAGTTGATATTGCAACTGGTGGGGATATAATTTATAGGGGAACGTATAAGATTAACGGCAAAAATTTAAAGGTTAGCACGGATCAGATGAAGTTCGATTTTTGAAATTCTGTCTGATACTGAAATAAAGGAAAAGCAATATGGTACAATACTGAGATTAATACCTTAATTTTCCTTGACAAGATACCTTTGGACGTGAATAGCTGTACAATCGGATTAGTACTAAACCTGATTGAAGTGAACATGAATCCCGATTCTTCTATCGGGAGAATAAAACGGAAAGCGGGACTAACATTAAAATTATATAAGGTTTTGCTTTCCAAATCGAAAAAAGCTTTCTCTCGAAGATTTAAACTAATTCTCGCAAATTAAATGACTTAAAATTTGCGTAAATCCTCTCAATCTGCGGGAAAATATGAGCACTTATGGAAAATAACCTTACACATTGCTCGAAAGTATATTTTAGAAACTCACTGCCGAAATATTCTGTGTAAAACTAAAGCGTTTCTCTACAGTAAAAATATTTTTAATAAGGATTAATTCTCGATTTAAAATTACATTTTTGCAAAAATTATTTAAAAGTAAATGCAGAGTTACTCAGAATTTCTCGATCTAAGCGTTGGCTTTCCACAAGAAGGCTTTGATGTGATAGATGATGAATTATATTTTCAGGATTTAAACCTGATGGAAATGATTGAAACCTACGGTACTCCCCTACGTTTCACCTACTTACCAATGGTAACTAAGAAGATTCAGCAAGCGAAAATTCTTTTCCAAACTGCCATTTTAAAAAACAATTATCGCGGCGATTATAAGTATTGCTACTGTACAAAAAGTTCGCATTTCCGCCACATTGTAGAGGAGGCATTGAAGAATAATATTCACCTTGAGACTTCATCTGCATTTGATATGCCTATGGTTGATGCTTTGGAGAAAAAAGGTCATTTAACTAAGGATACAACCATTATTTGCAACGGTTTTAAAACTTACCAGTACAAGCAATATATTATTGATATGTTGCATGATGGTTATACCAATATCATCCCCGTTCTAGATAATAAGGAGGAATTTAACCTATTTGATGATGAGGTTGACATTGATACCCCATGTAATCTTGGTATCCGTATCGCAGCTGAAGAGCAGCCTGATTCGCAGTTTTATACTTCGCGTTTAGGGGTGCGGATGGAAGATATTATCGATTTTTACAACAACAAAATCGTTCATAATCCTAATTTCCGTGTGAAGTTGTTGCACTTCTTCATTAATTCTGGTATCACGGATTCGCCATATTACTGGAACGAACTAGAGAAGTATGTAACGCTTTACTGCAAGTTTAAAAAGATTAATCCTGACTTAGATACCCTGGATATTGGTGGCGGTATGCCATTTAAAGATTCCTTGGTTTTCGATTTCGATTACGAGTACATGGTAAACGAAATTGTAAAAAGGATTAAAGAAATTTGTGCCATTCATGATGTGATGGAACCCGATATTATTACTGAATTTGGTAAATACACGGTTGCAGAAGCATCCGGAATTTTATACAAAGTTTTAGGTAGAAAACAACAAAATGATCGTGAGCGCTGGTTGATGTTGGATGGTTCTTTCATTACCAATTTACCAGATGTTTGGGCATTAAACCAAAAGTACATTTTGCTGCCAATTAACAACTGGGATGCTGAATATGAGCGTGTTAACTTAGGCGGCATCACTTGCGACGGACAGGATTATTATAATCAGGAGGCGCACATGAACAGTGTATTTATGCCGAAAACACGTAAAGTTCAATACCTTGGTTTCTTTCACACCGGAGCTTATCAAGAGGTATTAAGCGGTTACGGCGGTATACATCATTGTTTGTTGCCTAGTCCGAAACATGTGCTTATTCGCAGAAACCGCGATGAAAGCTTCAACTTCGAAGTTTTTGGTGAAGAACAGAATAGCAAGCAGGTTTTGAAGATACTGGGTTATTAAATTTACCGCAACGAACAAAAGTTTCTGTAAATGGCACCGAGTTTATACTTGGTGCTTTTTTTTGTCCTAATATTTTGTATATTTATTTATGAAAAGTGAGGAAAGTAAATTATTGGAAAGAATTACATTCATCCCTGGACTAATGGGCGGAAAGCCAACAATTAGAGGTAATCGATTTACAGTTATCGATATTATCGAACTTTTATCGTCAGGAATGACACACGAACAAATTTTAGAGGAGCATCCCATCCTCGAAGTTGATGACATAAAGGCGGCGTTGCTTTTTAGTGCGAAACAACTTAGGGATGAATACATCTGCGAATGATTGGGAATTCTGTATAGATGAAAATATATCTCCCATAATTTCAAAATGGCTAATGGATGAAATCAAAATCAAATGTATTTCATTTCACTTTCTTAAGCTTGCCAATACATCAGATCTCGAAATCTACCATCTAGCTCAAAATAGAAGTAAGGTAATAATTATTTCAAAGGATATTGATTTTCGTGAACTAGTTGCATGGAAAGGCACTCCACCCAAGTTGATTTTCTTAGCTTCTGGGAATTGTTCCAATAAGGTTCTTTACCAAAAATCAAGAGCTAAAATTTTTGATGCTATCCATCAACTTATCTATGGAGATTTAGATATATTTGAAATAAATAAAGATTAATATGCAATTCGGTAAAGTAGACGACCCTTCGATTATAGATTTCACCCTCCCCGCAGATGCCCCTGAAACAGCAGGAATCTTAGCAACAAATAAACCTCAACAAAATTTTCAGGCTTATGTGGGTTGCGCCAAATGGAATAAAGCAGATTTAAAAGGATTTTATCCGAAGGGAACAAAAGATGAGTTAATCTATTATGCTACACAATTCAATTCGATTGAATTAAACGCCACATTTTATGGAATGCCAAGCAGTGAACAGGTGATTACCTGGAAGGAAAAAACACCTGCTGACTTTAAATTCTTCCCTAAATTAACCAACACGGTGAGTCATTTTAAAAGGCTAATTAACGTTAAAGAACCTGTTGAACAATTCGCTGATGCGATCAGTAACTTTGAAGACAAACTGGGCATGGCTTTTCTTCAACTGCATGATAACTTTAAACCGAAAGACTTCGAGCGACTGAAAATTGTAGTGAAAGAGTTTCCAAAAGTGATTCCGTTAGGTGTTGAAGTGAGAAATGCAGAGTGGTTTTCTAACCCGACTATTGCCGGCGAGTTTGCTACACTTTTCGAAGATAATAAAGTGGCCAATATCATTGTTGATACCGCTGGTAGAAGAGACATGCTGCACATGAGGTTGACAACACCAACCGCTTTTGTACGTTTTGTTGGGGCAAATGATGATGTGATTGACAAAAAACGCTTAGACGACTGGATAGGTAGAATTGTGGAATGGAAAAAGCAGGGGCTTGAAAATCTTTATTTTTTCGTACACCAGAATGTTGAGCTTTCATCACCCTTATTTTCAGCTTATTTTACAGAAAAGTTGAATAAAGCTGTCGGAACAGAATTAAAAATTTCGGTAATGGCTAATTCAAATCCTCCATCACTGTTTTAAATGGAAAAACCTCGCTGGTTTTAAAAACCTGCGAGGTTAAATGCGTTTGTATACCGCCTCAATTGCTTTCGCCTCTTCCTCTCCTGGCATAATATTATAAGCAGAAAAAACAATTTCATCTGCACTAACAATTTCCAGTTCTGTACGCCAGCCAAAAAGTTGGTCGCCATATTCGGGGTTTCCCCATGAACCTAAAATAGAAAAGCCTTTTTCTGTCGCTTCACCCGTAGCTTGCATAATCTGTGTACCCATGTGGAAACTATCGATCCAACTGAAGGTAAATTTCTGGTATGGAATATCAAAACCAATAATCATCTTACCTTCCAAAGGCTTTCCGTTTAAACTACTTTGATAATCGTATGAAATGAAACGCCCATCCAAAATCGAAGTTATTTCAGCTTCGACAGGAGACTCATCTGCTAATACATCGCTTTCGAACCAGGTTTTAGCTGTTCCTTTCCAACTGCCAACAATATCTTTTAGTTTCTGGTGAGCACCATCTTCTAGCGATTGCTCAAATTTACCTTTTGCCATACTCAAACATAAAAAAATATTATCAGATTGTTAGATTGATTAATTGAAGATATTTTCACTGAAAATTCGGTATTGCTTTTTGATTATTCATAAAATTAGTATCTTGATTCATGCTAAAAACGCTCGATTTAAGTCAGGTTGTAGTATTAGATATTGAAACAGTTCCTCAATATCCATCCTTCAGTGATGTTCCTCCTCATTTACAAGAGCTTTTGGAGCAGAAAACGCATTTTCAAAGGACAGCTGATCAAAGCGCAGACGAATTTTACGAGCGAGCTGGCATCTTAGCCGAATTTGGAAAGATCATCTGTATCAGTTAAGGGATTTTCAGCTATCAAAAAAAATCGTATTCCTTACGTCTGAAATCATTTTATGGCCACGACGAAAAAGAAATTTTAACAGAATTTTCTAACCTAATTAACAGGCAAGTGCCTACATTGGCATTTTGCGCCCATAACGGAAAAGAATTTGATTATCCTTATATCTGCAGACGACTGCTGATCAACGGCTTAGAAATTCCAACTCAACTAGATATCTCAGGTAAGAAACCCTGGGAAATTAATCACCTGGATACCATGGAAATGTGGAAGTTTGGCGATCATAAACACTTCACTTCGTTGAATTTATTAGCTACAATTTTGAATATTCCATCGCCAAAAGACGACATTGATGGAAGCCAGGTTAGGCAGGTTTATTATGAAGAGCAAAAATTTGGATAGAATTGTAACCTATTGCCAAAAAGATGTAGTGACTACTGCTCAAGTGTTACTAAAATTTAAAGGAATGGATATTATTTCAGCAGAAAACATTACCATTGTATCCTGATGCTAAACGTTGAAAATCTAAATATCGATTTCTACAATCAAGAAGAAAAAACCTGGTTTAAAGCAGTTAAAACAATCAGTTTTAACGTTAAAAAAGGAACTGTTTTGGGTATTGTTGGAGAATCTGGATCGGGCAAATCCGTAACTTCTTTTTCCATTATGCGTTTGCATGATGAACGCTCGGCTAAAATTACCGGCGATATTGATTTTGAAGATATCAGTTTGCTCAACTTAAGTTCAAATGAAATCCGTCAGATAAGGGGAAATCAGATTTCGATGATTTTTCAGGAACCAATGACTTCATTGAATCCTGTTTTTACCTGTGGCGAGCAAGTGGCAGAAGCCATCATACTTCACCAAAAAGTTGATAAACAAACTGCTAAAGAAAAAACTATCGACCTTTTTAATGAGGTTCAATTGCCGCGACCAGAAAAAATATTTGATAGTTACCCGCATCAAATTTCTGGTGGACAAAAACAACGGGTGATGATTGCAATGGCTTTAAGCTGCAACCCAAAACTTTTAATTGCTGATGAACCTACCACTGCCCTCGATGTTACGGTTCAAAAAACCATTCTTCAATTGCTCTTAAAGCTGAAAGAAGAGCGGCACATGGCCATGATTTTTATCTCGCATGATTTAGGTGTGGTAAATGAAATTGCAGATGAGGTTGCTGTAATGTACAAAGGCGAAATAGTCGAGCAAGGGCCAGCAAAATCAATTTTTGAAAATCCTCAACACCCTTACACGAAAGGCTTGCTAGCTTGTCGCCCCTCTCCTAGCTTGCAATTGAAGAAATTGCCGGTTGTAGCCGATTTTTTAACCGGAAAAATTGCCGATGCAAATGCACACCTCAACGCATCTAACCAGTTAACGGAAGAAGAAATTGCCTCACGTAGAGCATTACTTTACGCTAAAAAACCTTTGCTTCAGGTTAAAGAACTTTGCACTTGGTATCCCATTCACAATGGTCTGTTTGGAAAAACCTTCGATTACGTGAAAGCAGTAGACCAGATTAATTTTGAGGTTTTTCCCGGAGAAACTTTAGGCTTGGTCGGAGAATCTGGTTGTGGTAAAACAACTCTTGGCAGGACAATTTTACGATTGATTCAACCTACATCAGGAAGTATCATGTTCAACGGTCAAGATATCACAAAAATCAGCAAATCTGAATTGAGGAAATTAAGAAAAGATATTCAAATTATTTTCCAAGATCCATATGCCTCCTTAAACCCAAAACTTAGCATTGGCCAATCAATTTTAGAGCCCCTGCAAGTACATCGTTTATACAAAAATGATGCAGAAAGAAAGCAAAAAGTGCTGGAACTATTGAACAAGGTAGGTTTAAAAGAGGAGCATTTTAACCGTTATCCCCATGAATTTAGCGGTGGGCAGCGGCAGCGTGTGGTCATTGCCAGAGCTTTGGCTTTAGAACCAAAATTCATTATTTGTGATGAATCCGTTTCGGCATTGGATGTTTCTGTACAAGCGCAAGTACTGAACTTAATTAGAGATCTTCAACGCGAATTCGGTTTGACATACATTTTCATTTCACATGATTTAGCGGTGGTGAAACATATATCAGATCGTATTTTAGTAATGAATAAAGGTAAAATTGAAGAGGAAGGTTTTCCGGAACAAATCTTCTATGCACCAAAGGCAGCATACACCGAAAAACTAATTGAGGCGATACCTGGCTCTTAATGCAGGGCAAACGTATTACAACTGAGCACTACGTATGGATGTATTTAAATAATATCTCTACAACAGCCAAAAGCGCATTGTCCTAGCCATTATTTTGAGGGAAAAACGTTGAAACCAATTTAAAAACCGTTCAAACTGCAGTGTCCAAAATAATTTTCAGCCGTGTGGTGGCATAAAAGCAGAGGGAGTCCTCAAATTATTTTCATTGTGGTTTGACAAATTTTTACCAAAATAATGGCAAGCCTTGATTTTTGCTCGGCTTTTTATCAAGAAAAAGCGGAAGGCCTATCTGGCCAAGACAAAATTATTTTAATGCATTTGCCTCGGCTCTTTCTTGAAAATGTAATGATGTGAGATAAATAATGGCTATACCGCAACCTTATTAATTCCAGCTATTATGTCTTAAATTTCAGTGTTTATTTACGTCATTCGTCATCCATTTTACACCACACATTAACCATCGTTTATATCTTTTCTGTATCTTCGGTAAATTCAGTTTTAGCGTATGGCAAAGAAGAAATCGGCAAATATAAAATTGGTTCTAAATCAATTGGTTAGTGATGTATTTGAAAAAAACAACAATCAGGTTCTTAACTATAAACAGGTTTCAGCTAAATTAAATCTTAATGATCAGGAATCAAGAGAAACCATCCTTGAAATATTAAAAGAAGGCAAAGGCGCCGGTATTTTCCTTGAACCAGAAAAAGGGAAATTCAAGCTTAAAGATCTTCAGAATTTTATAATCGGAACTGTCGATATGACCGCTGATGGTTCTGCCTATATCGTTCCGGAAGACGAATTTGAGAAAGACGTCTTCGTAGCGCCTAGGAAATTGAAAAATGCGTTGCATGGCGATACCGTCAAAGCCTATGTATTTGCCAAAAAAAGTGGACGAAAAAATGAAGGCGAGGTTGTAGAAATCCTGAAACGGGCCAAGTCAGATTTTACGGGTGTAATTAAAATATCCGATCGATTTGCATTTGTTATCGCTGACGATAAAAAGATGATGCATGACATTTTTGTACCATTGGCTGATACGTTGGATGCAAAAAACGGTCAACGGGTTTTAGTAACCTTGTCTGATTGGCCGGAAAGCGCTAAGAATCCTATTGGTATTGTAAAACATGTATTAGGGAACCAGGGTGAAAACAACACCGAAATGAACGCTATTTTGGCTCAATATGGTTTTCCGTTAGAATTTCCACCAGAGGTAGAAAAAGAGGCAAATGCAATCCCCGAGGAAATTCCTGCGGAAGAAATTGCAAAGCGTAAAGATTTTAGAAATATACTTACTTTCACCATCGATCCTGCAGACGCTAAAGATTTCGATGACGCTATTTCCTATCAGAAACTTCCGAATGGAAACCATGAAATTGGGGTTCATATTGCTGATGTTTCTCATTATGTTATTCAGGGAACTGATTTAGATAAAGAAGCCTACAGTCGTGCAACGTCGGTATATTTGGTTGATCGCGTAATCCCAATGTTGCCAGAACGTTTAAGTAACGGCGTTTGCTCGCTTCGTCCAAATGAAGACAAATTGTGTTTTGCTGCAGTGTTTGAACTCGATGAGCAGGCCAATATTCAAGCTGAATGGTACGGGCGGACTATCATTCATTCTGATAGACGTTTTAGCTATGAAGAGGCGCAGGAAGTAATAGAAAATAAAGCTGGTGATTACGCCACAGAAATTTTAAAACTTAACGAGCTTGCTTATATTTTGCGTGATCGTAAATTTAAAAATGGTGCCATCAGTTTCGAAAGTACCGAAGTAAAGTTTAAGCTTGATGAATCTGGCAAACCAATCGGAGTTTATGTAAAAGAGCGGAAAGATGCACACAAATTAATTGAAGATTATATGCTTTTAGCCAACCGAAAAGTGGCAGAATTTGTGGCTAAAAAGCAAAAGGGCGAAAAGAAACTAACTTTCGTTTACCGGGTTCACGATTCGCCAAATATGGAAAACCTCACCTCTTTCGCCACATTTGCATCCCGTTTCGGTTATAAAATCAATACGAAATCGGATAAGGAAATAGCGAAATCGCTCAACCATTTAATGGCTGATGTAGAAGGAAAGAAAGAGCAGAATATATTAACATCATTGGCCATCCGGTCAATGGCGAAAGCAATTTATTCAACTAAAAAGACGAGTCATTATGGCCTGGCTTTTGAATACTACACCCACTTTACCTCACCAATCCGTCGTTACCCCGATGTAATGGCACACAGGCTGCTCCAAACCTATTTAGATGGTGGTAAATCTGCTGATGCAGAATTTTACGAAGTAGCATGTGCTCATTCTTCTGCAATGGAAAAACGTGCTGCTGATGCAGAAAGAGCATCAATTAAATACAAACAAGCCGAATACCTGGAAAACAATATTGGTACTGAATACAAAGGGATTATTTCTGGAGTTACCGAATGGGGTATGTATGTTGAGATCGAAGAAAATAAATGTGAGGGAATGATTCGTTTACGTGATATTTCTGACGATTTTTATGTACTCGATGAGAAAAATTATTGCATTGTTGGCCAAAGAAAAAAGAAAAAATATCAACTTGGTGATGAAGTGATGATTCGGGTAAAGAAAGTCGACCTTTCTAAACGACAAATTGATTTCACCCTTATTCCTGATTAATAATTTAAGACATTCGTGCCCAAAGACACCGTGTTTACGTAAAAGATGCATACAACAGAACAACTACAACAAATCTTAGATACAGCAATAAAAAATTTAAAGTTTCCTGATCAGCCTAAACAGCTTTACGATCCGATAACTTATATCATTAACCTGGGCGGAAAACGAGTTAGGCCACTTCTGGTTTTAATGGCAACCGAACTATTTGGTAAGGATGCTCACGACTCCATCCATGCAGCCATGGCAATTGAAGTTTTTCATAACTTTACGTTGGTGCATGATGACATAATGGATAATGCGCCTCTGCGTCGGGGCAAAGCAACCGTACACGAGAAATGGAGCACCAATACGGCTATTTTAAGTGGAGATGTGATGATGGTTGAGGCAAATAAAAACCTAGCCAAGGTTAATCCAATCTTCCTGAAAGATGTTTTAGATACTTTTAACGCAACGGCTCAAGGCGTTTGCGAAGGACAGCAACTCGATATGGAATTTGAAAGCCGTGATGATGTTAGTATTGAAGAATACATCAATATGATCAGGTTAAAAACGGCAGTTCTGCTGGGTGGCGCTTTAAAGTTAGGTGCGATCATTGCAGGGGCTTCAGAAAAAGATGCTGATTTGATTTACCAGTTTGGAGAAAACATCGGAATTGCTTTTCAATTACAGGATGATATTCTGGATGTTTATGCTGATCCTGAAAAGTTTGGAAAGCAGGTTGGCGGAGACATTATCGCAAACAAAAAAACATTCTTACTACTAAAAGCATTTGAACTGGCAGAAGGCGACATCAAGGAGTCTTTAGATACCTGGACGGGTTATAAAGATTTTGACATTAAGGAAAAAGTCGCAACAGTAACTTCAGTTTACAATACTTTGGATATTCAAAATATTGCTAAACAAACGATGAATAGCTACCTGGACAAGGCATTAAACTTTTTTGAGCAAATTAATGTGAGCACTGAGCAAAAAAACAATCTGCTCACATTAACTAATCAGCTAATGGCTAGAGAATACTAGCACATATAACGTCTTCATTTTGATTATTTAGAAAGGGGTTGTTGCAAAATAATTTATATTTCAATAGAGAAAACGATACTTCATAAATCGTAACTCTCGTGAAAACGGGAATCGTAATGCAAATAGAAGACAGAAATGCTCTTCTATTTTAGTTAGATGCCCAGTCAAGCTGAGGGATAATTTATTTCACAAAAATCAATATAAATAATGTTAAGAACGGTCGTCAATTGTAGCAGATGATAAGTTATACATTTTCCTATAAACAGAAAAAGTCCTGATTTTCATCAGGACTCTTCAAATATCGATTAGTACTAATTAATTATTCTGCAACAGCAGCTTCTTCAGTAGCTTCGTCTTTTTTAACTTTTTTAGCAGGTGCTTTTTTAGCAGCAGCTTCAGCAGGAACTTCTACAGCAGCAGCTTCTTTTTTAACAGCTGGTTTTTTAGTTAATGCTTCTTCTATTTCAGCATCAGAGATAGGAAGAACAGATACATAAGATTTGTTATCTTGTTTCTTTCTGAAAACTACAGTACCATCAATCAAAGCGAATAATGTATGGTCTTTTCCTAAACCAACATTTTTATCTGGATGGTGTTTTGTACCACGTTGACGTACTAAAATGTTTCCAGCGATCGCTAACTGACCACCGAAAATTTTAATACCTAAACGCTTACTATGCGATTCACGTCCGTTTTTCGAACTACCGGCTCCTTTTTTGTGTGCCATGATTTTATATTTTTTAACTCGCTAAAAGCGAATTATTGGTTAACTAATGAATTATAACGTGATATCAGAAATCTGAATCTTTGTGAAAAACTGGCGGTGACCATTTTTCTTTTTGTAACCTTTTCTACGTTTTTTGTGGAAAACGATTACTTTATCACCTTTTAAATGAGATACGATAGTAGCTGAAACTTTAGCACCTTTAACCGCAGGAGCTCCTACAGTGATTGCACCACCATTATCAACCAACAATACATTATCAAATTCAATACTAGCGCCTTCATCTCCTTGCAATCTGTGTACAAAAAGGTGCTGGTCTTTAGCAACTTTAAATTGCTGCCCTGCTATATTTACTATTGCGTACATTGTTTAAATATTAGTTTTTTAATTTTTATTTAACGAGGTGCAAATATAGAACAAATTCAATTAACACACAAACACATATCGAAAATATTTTTAACTATAATCCTACGAAACCAAGATTTATAGGATTACCGGATTTCAAGATCGAATTGTAATATCTTTTTGATACGATTTGGAAAGCAAAACCTTGAATATATTAGATTACTCCTGCCCTACTGTTTATTCCAAGTCCTCGCTGCGCTTCGGGCTTTTCATTACCATCAGGTTTATTTTACGCAGGCCAGTATTTCAAACTGTTGTTCCCTCCCCCTCGCACTTTACAAACAATTTTATTAAATGCGCTGCTATAGAAAACATGCCTTTGTTTATAAACCGGATTGAACGAAAATACTTTTTAAGTACATTACCTTAAATACTTTTGTCATGCTGAGGCACGAAGCATCTGCAACTTATAAACAGATGCTTCGTGCCAGCATGATAGAAGTTGTTTAAAAGATTGCAGTGAAAGCGGGACTGAATACCGCAGCAAACAACCAAACATTCATTTCCAAATCAAAACGCTTAAACTAAAAACTTGCTATTAGTTAAAAAATGTTAAACTACTTTCTTTATTACGAATATTTCGTAGATTTACGAAAATTAAATAACGAACTTAGCTGCACCAAATTTATGAAAAGCATCCTCATCTACTCAGTGATGGCATTATTTGCCATTTCAACATTTGCTCAAAACCCTGATAAGGCACTTGCCAGAGTGAGATACACCTATACCCACATTCAAGACACCACACAAAAAGACAAGCCGCACAAAGAAAACATGTTGCTGGTTACTGGAAAAAACGCTTCTGTGTATACAAGCTATGATAAACTGAATCAAGCTTTAAATGCGAAAAAGCAAATTGAAGAGCAGATTAAAAACCAAACAGGCAGCAATAGCATGAAAATCGAAATTAAAAGTGAAATGAAATCGCCAACCTCCGCTGTAGATTATTTCTTTTTTGCCAACGAAGGTAAAATGTTTAGCAAAGAAAAACTGCTTAATAATTATTTGATTGAAGAAACGGCGCCACAAATAGGTTGGAAGATAACAAAAGATACCATGAATTTTTCGGGTATCCCTTGCCAAAAAGCCACGGCTAATTTTAAAGGCAGAAATTGGATTGCCTGGTACGCTACCGATATTCCTTTTCAAAGCGGTCCGTGGAAACTAAATGGTTTACCAGGTTTAATAATTGAGGCGTATGATGAAAAGAAAGAAGTAAAATTTGAATTTGCCGGACTTGAAAACGTAATCGCAGATGATGCGAAAAATGCTTCAGATGGAGATCAAAAAATTACCATGCCAAATGGTTCAACAGGAACTCTGCGAATTGCAGGAATAGAAACTAATACCGCTTACTTAGGGTCGGAAATTAGACTGCCTGCCAATGCGATAAAAACAACGCGAAAGGATCTTGATAAACTTAAAGCAGCCCGAGATAAAGACCCTGAAGGCTTTATGCAAGCTCAAATGGCTGCAAATGGCATCCAAGGAACCTTTAAAAGAAGCGTATCTACGCCTATCGGTCAGCCAATAATTAAGCCTGAAATCAATAATCCTATAGAAATTCCTGAGAAAAAATGAGAGCGGTCATTTTGATTACACTGATGTTTTTTTCTGGTGTAGCAGTAGCTTTTGCTCAAAAAATCATCAAAGGAAGTGTGAAAGACTATACAGGCAAGGCTATCGAATCTGTAAATGTGAACCTAAAAGATAATGAAGGAAATATAATTAGTTTTACCAGGACGAATAAAAACGGTGCGTTTAACCTAGTCGTTAAAAATGAGCAGATTATTGGTTATCGCATTGAAGCATCGAGCATCGGCTATAAAAAACAAAGCATTGCTATTAAGGATATTAACAGGAATCAGGATCTGGTTTTACAAGCAAGCGAAACTAATTTAGAAACGGTCATAGTCAAAAATCGTCCCCTGTTAACCACTAAAGGAGATACACTAAACTATAAAACATCCGATTTTGTAGATAAGCAAGACCGTACTATTGGCGATGTACTTAAAAAAATGCCAGGTATTGAAGTGGCAGAAAATGGAAAAATTAGCTATAATGGCAAATCCATCTCTAATTTGTATATAGATGGTGACAACTTGCTTGATGACAAGTATAATATCGGTACGAAAAGCATTCCACAGGGTGCGGTTGATAAAGTACAAGTGATCCAAAATGATCAGCCGATTAAAATGATGCGCAAAAACAATATGAGTGATGATGTTGCACTAAACCTCGTGCTTAAAGATGAGGCGAAACTAAGGGTAATGGGCGACGCTACCATAGGTGCTGGAGCACCAAATCGCTTTGATGAAAACTTAACCGCGATGTTGTTCAACAAAAAATTGAAGTTTATTAACAACATTAAGGGCAACAACATTGGCATTGACCCAGGTATAGATTTAACCTCCCACAATTTTTCTGACTACCAGAAACGTTTAGATAATACTAAACCAAATGGCTTACTATCTACCGGCGTAGCCGGAGTACCTTCATTGCCTCAAAGCAGATATCTGTTCAACAAGGCTGGTGTTGTAAATCTCAATAGTTTATATAAGTTTAATCAGGATTTACAGTTAAGGGCAAACATTTCTTACCTCTACGATGACCATAGGCAACAATACAATAAGTTTTCAGAAACTTATTTAGGAAATCAAATTTTTAGTTACACCGAGTTTCAGAACAATAAGACTAACCCGCAGAAATTAAGAGCGCAGTTTAATTTGAACAAGAACGCAGAAAATGATTACTTTAACAATAATTTCTCTTTAGATTACCTGCCATTTAAAACCACTTCAGCTTTCTCTATCAATAATGTGGCGGCGAAGCAAGATTTATGGCAAAAAACCTTCGATATTTCTAATGAGCTCAATTACCGCAAGAAATTAAAATCCGAAAATATAATTAACCTTTACTCCTATTTAAACAAGACATCGCAACCAGAAACTTTGAATATTTCGCCAGGTTTAAATGCCGACATCCTTAATAATGGTAATAGTTATCTGGGCTTAAATCAATATGTCAAATTGCCCACTTGGTACACTAACAATTACGTTTCATTTGCTTTTGTTAAGGGTGGTTTCGCCCAAACCTTTAAGGTGGGGTTTAATCTTCAGCAGCAAAATTTAGATTCTGAACTTTATCGTATCCAGAAAGATCAAACTTCCGAACTCGTTTCGCAGAATACAGTAAATGATTTAAACTGGTTTAAAGGACGAGCTTACGCTGATGCCACTTACGAATACACCAATGATAAACTAAAAGCAGCATTGACTCTGCCTTTTAGTTATAACCATATCAACTACAACGATCCGGTAAATGCCTTGAATAATAGTTTGACTAAACTTTTTCTAAATCCATCCTTGAATATTAAATACCAAACAGGGATCGAAAACTATGTTTCTGCTAACTACTTCTATAAAAACGATCTCGGTGGAATTGATGACGTGTACCGTGGCACAGTTTTAAAAAACTACCGTTCGTTATTTGCAAATAATGCCCCCATTTCTGAATCAGAAACACATAGCTTTCGCGGCGAGTTTAACTTTAGGAGAGCCATGCAGATGTTTTTTTTTAATACGTCAGCGGGATACAGCAACACTAAACTTAATACTATTTCGTCTTACAGCTTGAGTAATAATATTCAACAGCGAATGGTATTACCGTTACAAAATCATGTAAAAAATCTGTTCGTCACTGCAAACGCAAGCAAATATATTTTCGCTTTGAAAAGCACAGCTAATGCCAGCCTTAACTATTCAGAAAGTAGATATACCCAACTTCAAAATAATGAACTTTTACCATTCAATACCCAAACAATGTCGTACAAAGCAGGAATTGAAGCTAAGTTGACGAAGTTTATGAACTGGTCGTACAATGCTATTTACTCCGTTACCAATAACAAAGCTGAGGTTGCAAATGCAATCACTACCAATTTTCAGCAATTAAGGCAACAAACATCGCTGGCTATCGCCACCGTTAGTAATGTTTACCTGAATTTATCTGCTGAACATTTATTTACACACCAGGCCAGCCAATCGAATTTGAATTATCTATTTGCCGACGCAAATGTAAAATACAAAATACTGAAGTTTAAAACAGATCTTGAATTTGGGGTAACAAACTTAGCGAACATCAAACAATTCGATGCCATTTACATTTCGGCAAATTCTCTCACCACAGGAACTTATCTTATCCCTGGAAGGGTGGCGATGCTAAAAGCGACATTCAGCTTTTAAATAGATCCAATTGGTTTAAATCGCAAAGATTAACCGTTAGATAAATCGCTATCAAAATTAGCCAAGGAAAAATCACTGAACTAATAGAAGTCCGAAGATTTTTTGGAGCTCGCTAAAAATGATGGTTAGCAAGGAGAATAAATATCAATGGAGATTGTCAAAAAGAAAATTATAAATTGATCTAAAGCATATTGACAGACTCACCATGAAAGAAAATGAGAAAAGTTTATTAAAATTTTATGGCTTAGTTGTAATTTGTATTGCCGGGTTATTCCCCTTCAAAACCTTAATAGCTAAAATATTATTGGGGTCAATACCTTTAAAATCTTCATGAGTAGCTTTGACCCCGTTAATATAATAATCTGTTTCCCCAACAGATTTGGGCGTTATTTCTGTTCCATTTTGATCATTTGCAGCCTTACTGTGGGTTTTTATCAGCAAAACTTTATTAACAGTGGCTTTTATCGGTTTGTAGGTATTCGGTCCATCAACATCTCGCAAAAAAACACCCATTATAGTCGGATCAATTCTTGAGCTATCTTTAAAAGTGAAATGCTGCACCATTGTTTTTGTTTGTGCACCTTTAGCAGATCTCAGATCAATCACTTTTCCAACAAGCTTATCCAACTCGCTTGAAATAGATTGATAGCTCGTATCGGTAGTTTCAAAATGTGTTTTAAAAACGAAGGTCATTTTTTTTACGGAATCAACTCCTTTCTTTAACTCCTGAGTAGATTCAACATCAATCTTTCGTTTGGTTTTCTCTGGCTTCTTGATGATAAATTGAATATTACGCTTTGGCAAAGTACTTTTTATCATTGTAGTTAGCGGTGCCATCGTTTTCTGAACAGCATTCTTATCTATAGTAAAGGCCAGTGTAACGCAAAGTAAAACTGGTAAAACCAATAAATAACGAGAAAGATTAACTTTTGACGAACGTTTAGCATTCATCATCTTAATTCGCCTTTTAAGGTCTGAAAGATTAAAATTATTCACGATGGCAATAGACGGTTGTAAGCTTCCCACATTCAACAAACTATATTGATAAGCTTTTTTATCAATACCTTTTTTCAGTATTTTGGCATCAGTAATGAACTCGATGTTCTCCCTAACAGCCTTTTTCATCAACCAAACACCAGGATTAAACCAGTAAAAAACCACGCAAACTTCTGCAAGAATGATATCCAAAGTGTGCAATTCCTCAACGTGTACTTTTTCATGCTCTAGAATATTGTTTAAATCCTGAGCTTGGTGTAATGCCGGATTGATATAAATTGTTTGCCAAAAAGTAAAGGGACTTACTTGCTCACTCAAAATCCTGACATTAAAATCTCGTACCTTACCAAGTGTAGATTTTTTATGCATCTGACGGAGTGATACAAATTGGATCAATAGCCTTACTGCCATTAACAAAAAACCTATATAAAAAAGCACACTTAAAGAATACCAGAAGACTGAAACTGAATCTTGCTGAATAAGTTGATTGAGATTTTGATTTAATTGTGGAATGAAACCAGGAATTGGTTGTTTTCCGGAAAAGGAATCTGTTAAATTGATAAATGGATAGGCTGATGAAAAAACAATTCCAAAAACAAGAAAAACACGATTTAAGGAATAAAACGTCAATCTTCTAAGCACAAGATAATAGGTAGCCGAAAATAAAATCAGCACCAGATTAGTTTTCAATAGTACAAGGAAAAATTGTGGCATGACATTATTTTTCAGGGTTTTCGATCAAGTTGATAATTTCCTTCAATTCTTCTGCACTTATCTTTTTATCTTTTGCAAAAAAAGCGACCAGCTCTTTATACGAACTTTGAAAATAATTGTTTACAAAACCATTCATGAAGCGCTTTTTGTACTCAACCTCTTTTACTTTTGCGCTGTAACGATTGGCGTTGGCGAAGCGCTCACTAATCAAATAACCCTTTTTCTCCAGATTTTTGATGGTCGACGCTAATGTTGTGTACGGAGGTTTAGGATCAGGCATTGTGTCCATAAAATCTTTGATAAAACCTTTGCCAACTTGCCAAACCGCAAGCATCGCTTCTTCTTCCTGTAATGTTAACTTCTCCATCAATTACGAATATATCGTAAATATACGAAATCATCCTAAAAAGAAAAGACTTAGTTGAAAACCTAACTTTAGGTTCACAATTAAGCCTTTCAATATTTTTCGTGATGAAACTACTTTCCGGATCTTATCTCTGCCTGGTTTAAAGTTTCCTGAATAACTTTACGCATTTGAACGGCAGCATCCAACAACTTTGGGTTTCCATCAAAATCACCATATATCACTACATGTTTCGACTTTTCTTTATAATTGAAGGTGATATCGTAACGTGGAACTGCTTTCGATTTAGCACTTTTTTGACCAATCGTATCAGGAAAATTCCAAAGGCCAATCTCATTCGCCTTTCTATGCATGTACAAAATATCGTCGCTTTTTAAGAAAACTTTCTTGGTTATTACCGAATCTCTATTATTTACATATTGATAAACACCCGTTTTTGAATCATATTTATTTTCAAGGGTATCTTTTAAACCGTAGCAAAATTGCATGGAAACAAAATCAGCCTTGCGAAATGGTGCATTCTGAATAATGGGCTTGTAATAGATATAGCAGTAAATAATCATCGGTACGATGATGGTAATGGCTAAGAATATTTTTTTTCCTCTACTTGACACTTGAGTTAATTATTGAATTTTGAATGACTGAATTATTGGACTATCAAATTTTTAGTTAATCCAAAACGATGCAAAGTTTAAAAAATTTAGTGAACATCGAAACATCCCAAAATCATTTATTAGATACATACTAAACTAAAAACTTCAGCTGGATGACTAGAGCTTGCAATTACGAATCTTTCAACTCCCCTTCCCACTTACTTACTACTGCAGTTGCGATACTGTTACCAACAACATTAGTTGCCGAGCGGCCCATATCCAATAGCGGATCGATACCAATTAAAAGAGCCAAACCTGCCTCTGGAATATTGAAACTGGCAATGGTTCCTGCAATTACTACCAATGAAGCTCTTGGTACACCCGCAATACCTTTACTGGTTAACATTAAAATCAATAACATTGAAATTTGCTGTTCAAAACCTAAATGAATGCCATAAGCTTGCGCTATAAAAAGCGATGCAAAAGTCATGTACATCATGGAGCCATCCAAATTGAACGAATAGCCCAACGGCAATACGAAACTCACAATTTTATCTTTGCAGCCAAAACGTTCTAACAACATCATGGTTTTGGGGTAAGCAGCCTCGCTACTAGCTGTACTGAAAGCCAAAATTGCAGGCTCTTTCATATCGCTTACTAGCTTGAAAACTCGTTTTTTAAGGATTAAAAAGCCGATAAAAATCAGCATTGCCCATAAAATACCTAAACCGAGGTAAAACTCTCCAATAAAAATAGCGTAGGTATTAAGCACATTTAATCCTTGCTTGGCTACTATGGCTGTCATCGCACCAAAAACTGCTAATGGCGCAAAGTTCATCACATAACCCGTCATTTTCAAAATCACATGAGCAATGGCGTCGAATGCTTTAATTACGACCTGTCCTAAGTCGCCAATGGCAGCTGTGGCTACACCAAAAAACAAAGAAAATACAACGATTTGAAGAATTTCATTGGTGGCCATAGATTCTGCAATACTTTTAGGAAAAACGTGGGCGATAAAATCTTTCACGCTCATCGCAGCCTTTTGGATCCCGGTATTTACCATTTGATCCGGCAAGGTTAACTGCATGTGTTTTCCGGGCTCGAACAGGTTTACTAAAATTAATCCAAGTACTAAAGACATTAGCGACATCGCCATGAACCACCCTAAAGTTTTACCGCCAATCCGGCCTACGGCTTTAATATCGCCAACTTTAGCCACACCTACCACCAGAGTTGTAAAAACCAAGGGCGCCACAATCATTTTTATCAAGCGAAGAAAAATATCACTCAAAAGCGTAAAATATTCAAGCTTCTTTTCCCGAATATCTTCATTCTCCTTTTTAATTTGAGCATTCGCTTTTCTTTCGGCTTTAAGCTGGGTAAAAGTTGCAGATGTTGTATCGGTAGTTTTTTTAATGGCTACCTCTATGCTCTTTACCTGCGCATCGGCATTGAGAATTTTCTGATTGTAAACATCAATGGAATTAACGTTCAGAATATAGCCTAATGCAACTCCGGCAATCAGCGCTATAAAAATGAACAGCGTGAGTTTGTTTTTCTTCATGAATATAAAAAGTTTGTGGCTCTGTTAATTTGGTAAAACTACGATATTTACCGTGGCTAACAAATTTTGATCTCCAGGGTGTTTAAAAATTATTTAATTTTCTAATTTCGCTGTAACAAAAAACGCTAACCTCCATCTAAAAAACACCTACAAACCATAAATGGAACAAAAAGACAAGCTATTTAAAGAAATCTTCGATTCGAATTCCAAAAAAATCTTCCATTTATGTTATGGTTACACGGGCGATACCGATGCTGCTAATGATCTTTTACAGGAAACCTTTTTAAAGGTTTGGCAGAATCTGGACAAGTTTAGAAACAAATCATTAATATCAACCTGGATTTATAGAATTGCCGTAAACACTTGCCTTACCTACCTCAGATCGGAAAAAAGACAAGCAAAAGACGAGTTGACAGATAACATTATCGAAAACAAAATTGAAGAGTTTTCAGAAAAAAATGAACAGGTAGCCCTGCTTTATAAATGTATATCGAAGCTTGAGGAAAACGATCGTTTAATTATTACCATGGTGCTTGATGAGCTTCCATACCACGAAATTGCCGACATCTCAGGAATAAGTGAGGGAAATTTGAGGGTTAAAATTCATCGTATTAAACAAAAATTAACAGAACTATATAACCAGTATGCAAGCGTTTGATCAAATACAAGAGTTGTGGCAAAAACACGATGTAGAAGTTAAGGTTTCTGCTGATGAAATGTTACAGCAAGTAAAGAAAGAAGTGAATGGTTTGAAGTTAAAATCTGCTTTAAATATCCTTGGTATGCTTGCATCATTTATTGCAATCGCTGTTTTATGGATATTCTTTCATTTCGAATCGTGGACCACACATGTAGGAATTAGCATTACTTTGCTAGCGATAGGCATATATATTTTAATTTTATACCGGGATCATCGGTTAATTTCAAAAAGCGATTATACTCTTCACCCAAATGAATATCTCAGTGATTTAAGAGTATACCAGTTAAATAGATATAAACTGTACAATTCCCTTTATTGGTTTTACACTGTAGCACTCTCACTTGGACTGATTTTCTATTTCATTGAGATACTTGCACACTTAAGTATTACCATGACGATTGTAGCAGTTAGTTTCACATTTCTGTGGATTCTGTTCTGCTCTACAATTCTTAGAAATGCGGTTATAAAACGCGAAAAGGAGCGTATCTCTCTACTAATTGAAAAATTTGAAAGAATAAGTGCACAAATTTCAATGCCATAACATTTTAGGCACGGTTTTTTCAATCCAATTTTGTGATGAAAACACCTCTTGCAATTTTACTGCTTATACTAATACTGCCGTTTACTTTCGGTTTTAAGCAAGATTTTACTCAGCCCGTTCAACTAGATTGGGAAACTTATTTTAAAGGAAAGCCAGATATGCGTTCACCGTTTTTCGCACTCACTGCAATGACATGGAAATACAGTTACGAATCTACCATCTATAGAAATCGAGTGGCTATCAACCTTAAAAATGAAATAAGTATTGATAAAGACCGCTCATGGGTAAAGTGGGATAAAATTAAAGATCCGAATGTGAGTGCCAGCTTGCTTCACCATGAACAAGGACATGTTAATATTCAATATATTTTACTTTCGGAGGCGGAGCGTGTTCTAAAAAACAGAAATTATTCAATAAAAAATTATAAGGCTCAAATTTCTCAGTTAGCGAACGAACTAAGCAATTATTTCGACACCATGCAGCGCAATTATGATGAGGAAACCGAACACGGAAGCAACCATAAGATGCAGGCACGTTGGGATAAAATTATTGAAGATAAGATGGCCGAATCTCGAGCTGCTACCTTAGCCAATGATTCGCGATAATTTTGGAAGGAAGATAATCAATCCCACAACAACTGCCACCAAAGCAGCCATTAACACCGCGGCAGCGGCTAAATCTTTAACAACTTTAATTTTAGGATGATATTCTGGAGAAACAACATCGGCTAATTTTTCTATCGAGGCATTGATTATTTCGGCTACAATTACCGAAATAATGACAGCCAAAATTGCAATCCACTCCGATGCAGAAAGCTGTAGGTAGAACGATAAGCCAATAGCGATTAGCGCTGCAAATAGATGAATTCTGCCATTATGATCATTAATAAAAAATAACCGCAATCCATTAAAAGCATATTTAAAGCTTTTAATTCTATCTATTACTGAGAATTTGCGATTTTCTTGCATTTCGCAATTTACTAAATAGCATAAAAAAATGAGCATTTATCAAAACAAAGCAGCATCTCTGCAAATAGCTAGAGATGCTGCTTTAAAAGGTTCTATAATGATTTTTTTAAAAAACCCTAACTCTTACATTGATTCTGAGATTTTTATTTCTTTGCTTCAGTTTTTTCAGCTGGAGCGCCATTATCTAAAATTGTTTTTGTCGTAACACTTCTTTTTCCGCTCGGCGCAACAACTATTGTTGTTAAAACCCGTTTTTCGCCTTGTGGAACACTAACTTTAATTTGCGAAGTGTACAAAAATGCATTTTCCGACGGTCTTGAACCGTCTAGTGAATAGTAAATTTTACCGCCAGTAACCGGAACTTTTAAATCAATTGTAAAATCGCCTCCAGTTAAAGGTTTGTCACTTTGACCAATAGGTGTTGGCACCCAAAGGTTAATATTCATTTTATCTAAACGAGCTAAATGTTTCGGTAAACGTTCCTCCGAAAAATTCTTTAAGTCCTTGCGTTCAACCGGGCTCCAGGCAATTTCAGATAGTGCCAATAAGCGTGGAAAAGCATGGTTTTCTGCTTTCTCAGGTGTTTTAATATATTCAGTCCACATGTTAGCCTGCACTCCTTTGATGTATTTTCGCTGATCGGCTGTTAAAACTTTCGGAATAGGATCATAAGCATAAATTTTTTGGTAAGGTGCAAAACCACCGATTGTAACAGGTTCATCAGGAGAATTTGATTGTTTATGGTCGATGTATAGCCCCATAGAACCTGGAGTCATAATTACATCGTGATTTTGTTGAGCCGCGGCAATGCCCCCCGCTTCACCTCTCCAACTCATCACCGTTGCATTTGGCGCTAAACCACCTTCTAAAATTTCATCCCATCCAATAATTGAACGTCCTTTGCCATTTACATGTTTTTCAATCCTTTGAATAAAATAGCTTTGTAATTCGTGTTCATCTTTCAAGCCTTTTTCTTTCATCAAAGCCTGGCAAAATGGCGATTCTTTCCAATACGTTTTCGGCGCTTCATCTCCTCCAATATGGATATATTTGGAAGGAAAAATTGCAATTACCTCATCCAACACATTTTCTAAAAAGGTAAACGTATTATCTGTCGGGGTGAAAATATCATCAAAAACGCCCCAGGTTTGCTGAACTAACTTTCCTTTTCTTGCTCCTGCCCAAGGTGTTTTATCACTTATAAATGTATCACGGTTGGGGAATGTACTTAATTCTGGATAGGCCGCAATTGCTGCTGATGCATGGCCAGGCAATTCGATTTCTGGTATTATGGTGATGTATCGCTCTGCGGCATATTTTACAATATCCTTAGCTTCATCTTGTGTGTAAAAACCCTTTACTTCGGTTAAATAATTGCCATAGCCAGGATAATTGCCAATGATTGTACCAGGTCTGGTAGAACCGATCTGAGTAAGCTTTGGATATTTTTTAATTTCCAACCGCCATCCCTGATCATCAGTTAAATGCCAGTGGAAAGTATTTATTTTATAGTAAGCCAGCTGATCGATATATTTTTTGATAAATGAAACTGGAAAATAGTGACGGCAAACATCCAGCATGGCGCCACGGTAACCAAAACGAGGGTAATCGTTGATCATCACCGCCGGAATAGTTATTTTGTCTCCGCTTTTCTCTGGTATCATTTGCATGGCAGATTCCACCCCGTAAAATAAACCCGCTCCTTTTCCAGTAATTACAATCTGAGTTGGGCCAACCTTAATTGTATATCCTTCTGCAGGCAATTTATCTGCTCCAGCTGATGTTAGTAAAATACTCTTTTGGTTTGGTTGAGGTAATTTACTTTCTCGCAATGCGAAACCAGCTTTGTTTACAATGAAGGCATTTAATAAATCGGCCGATTTTGCGCCATCGACACTTTGATTAATTAAAATAGTTGTTTTGTCGAGGATGAAGTTGCCACTCGCTCGGGTAATAGATACTGGTGCAGGAATTATCCCGAGGTTTGGATCGCCCTGCGCAAATGCACTTGTACTGATTAATACTCCAATAAAAATCGATAATGCTTTGTTCATGATTGGTTTTGGTTTAGAAAAATAGTTTTTAAATCTTACCTAAGATATAGATTACGAAAAGAATGTATAGCTCACTTTTTTGTTACAATCTTAATCAAACGTTTGTTTTGCGAAATTTGAGACAAAAAAAATCTCCTCAAAAGTTGAGGAGATTTAAAATATTGTCAAATGAGTTTATGCCTCCACCGGATGTTCTTTAGCAGCAAGATAACGCTCAGCATCTAGGGCAGCCATACAGCCTGAACCCGCAGCGGTTACTGCCTGGCGATAATACATATCTTGAACATCGCCACAAGCGAAAACACCTTCAATATTAGTTAATGTAGAACCTGGTTTAGTTAACAAGTAACCCGTTTCGTCCATTTCCAACTGACCTTTAAAAATATCGGTATTTGGTTTGTGCCCAATGGCAACAAAGAAACCTTCGACAGGAATTTCTGAAGTTACGCTGGTTTGATTATTAAGCACTTTTACAGCGGTTACATTTTTACCATTACCCAAAATTTCTTGAGTTTCGGTATTATAATGTACTACGATATTTGGAGTTGCTAAAACACGACTCACCATTGTTTTTGAAGCTCTAAACTCATCGCGACGCACCAATAGATGGACAGTTTTACAAAGCTTAGCTAAGTAAGTAGCTTCTTCAGCAGCCGTATCTCCGGCGCCTACAATTGCAACATCCTGGCCTTTAAAAAAGAAACCATCGCAAACGGCACAAGCTGAAACCCCAAATCCATTATATTGTTGCTCACTAGGTAAACCCAACCATTTTGCAGTTGCCCCTGTAGCAATAATTACGGTATCGGCAGTGATGGTTTTAATTTCATCAATTACGACCTTGTGTGGAGCAGAAGAAAAATCAACAGAACTTACATAACCGAAACGGATATCAGTACCAAACCGCTCCGCCTGCTTGCGAAAATCTTCCATCATTTCCGGACCCATAATTCCTTGCGGATAGCCAGGGAAATTTTCTACATCAGTGGTTTGAGTTAACTGACCGCCGGCTTGCATACCGGTATACATAATTGGTTTTAAATCTGCTCTAGCTGCGTAAATCGCTGCTGTATATCCTGCCGGACCAGAACCTATAATTAAACACTGAACGTGTTCGTTTTCTTGTGACATTATATGGTGTGTTTGAAATTCATTAATTGTAATGCAAATTTAACGCATTAAATAATCGTTAGCAAATGCGCATTGTCAACATAGTTTACTTATTAACATTGAAAATACCATGCTTCACCCCTCATAAAAGTTATCTTAAAAAATTGTATCGATAAAATATACTATTCCATTATTCGAGAGCACATTTTCATCGTGTAAATCTTCGAAAATAATTCGAAAATCTTTATTGATATAATCGTGATTTCTGTTATTTACGAAATTATTGAACAAAAGAAATTTTTTAACAGATGTTAAGTTTGTAAGTTCGTTCGCAATTATAAATTCTTGCTTTACAACTGCGAAAAGCTTTTCATCTATTAATTTAAAACCTAAAAAATTGTAAGCTGTCGCTTGAAAGAAATAATTGTGAATAAGTAAACTGTTGAAGTAATCTAACCAATGTTAATAAAAAACAGAGTCGTTCAGCTTAACGACATTGCAGTCGTCATCTCGATAAACTCTTTGTTCGGCTCCGGCGCTTATGAACTCTTCTTCTGAAATTTCGTTCGAATAAATGAGATTTTCTCTAATAGCGAAATCAATTAATCTGATTTCTTCTTCACTTTTGAGATACTTATTTTTTTAGCTCTGAAGCCTGTCTGCGCATATCTTGTAAGGAAATTTTGCGTTTTTTTGAGTTGGCTTGTTTCGCTAACTGATCCATCGCCGACAATGATATTTCGTAATTCATCGTTAATATTTTTCATTAAAATATGATTTAAAGATACGAAATTTCCCACATATGTAAAATGTTCGTTCAACTACCATCCCTTGTTCTCCCTAATTAATCGAATCACATTTCCACCAAGGATTTTCTTAATTTCACTTTCCGAATAACCATTCTTAATCAGCTCAGCAGTAATTTTAGGATAGTCGGCAACACTATTCATCCCTGAAGGAAAGGATTCTGCCCCATCAAAATCAGCACCTAAACCTACATGATCTACTCCAATTAATTTCACAATATGGTTAATGTGTTTCACCACTAAAGCAATCGGCGGCCGAATAGCTTCGGCATCAGCGCCATGGTTTGAAATTAGCGTATCGATAGCACTGCTCCTTCCATATTTAGCGGAAAGAATTTTTAATTCCTGATCGTATTTTGCTAAAAATAGCTTTTGGTTTTTAGTAAATGTTGAATCTAAAAATCCGCTGTAGAAGTTAATGCAGATTACGCCTCCATTTTTTCCAACAGCCTTAATTTGATCATCTTTCAAATTTCGTGGAACGGGATTTAAACTGTATGCACAACTGTGGGATACAATTACAGGTTTTGAACAGGCTGCAATGGCATCATAGAAAGTTTTTTCGCCTACGTGAGATAAGTCGACCATTACACCAAGTTTATTTAACCTTTTCACTACCTGCTTACCAAAAGCATTCAATCTAGCATTTTTTGGTTTCACTTTTCCAGAAGTTTCTTCGGCTGCTGAGCTTGCCCAAGGTGTACTATTGTTCCATGTTAAGGTTAAATAGGCCATTCCGCGTTTGGCCAGGCTATCGATATAATCTAAACGGTTTTCAATCATGTGCCCGCCTTCCACACCGATCATCGCAGCCATTTTCTGTTGCTTCACCGCTCTGTCCAAATCAGTGGCAGTGTTAACCAATTGAATTTTTTCTGGATATCTTTTAATTAAACTGTATAGCGAATCTATTTCTTGATTAGCGAGTGCATAACCCCCGGTTTCATCACACCAAATAGAAAAAAACTGGACATCCAAACCACCTTCTTTTGCACGGATAAGATCGAAATTCCCTTTCGACTGGAGTTTTCCAATATCAATTCCTGATTTAATTTGATTGAAAAGAATATCACCATGGGTATCAACTACGATAGCTTCCTGGTGAATTTGATTTGAAACTTGTGCCAGGATTTTGCTTTGAAGCAGCACAAAAAAGAGAAAAAAATAAAGGGTTTTCATAAATTAAAATTAAGCATTTGAACTTTTAATCATTCAAATGCCTAATCTTAATTTTGCTATTTAATTTTAGTGACGTAAGCATCAGCGCCAGTTACACTTGAATTGCTTTTCCATTTTTATTTGGACTTGATTTATACGCCACGCCCGAATCTGCACCTTGAACCCTAATGGTTCTTACACTTTGCGCCCTCACTTTGATGGCTGCGCCAGTAACCGTTATGGTATTACATGCCCCAATGATGGTTACATTGATCACTACCTGAAATATTGATATTTTCATTTCCTGTAGCTTCAACTGTTTTGGTGATACCGCTGCCGACAACATTTATCGTTTCCGATGTTTCCTTATTGGTCGTCTGTGCTTGCGAAATTAGAGGCATTGTATATAAAAACGTAAGCACAAATAGCCAAGCAATCTTTCCTAGATTTTTCATATTTGGTTGGATTAAATTCCCTTTAACTTCACCAAATATCATACCATACGAATATTACGTTTGGATCACACCAACATTGAAAGGTTTTGTTATCGGCGACTGATTTGCAGCTTCAATACCCATTGATATCACTTTTCTGGTTTCTAAAGGATCGATAATGCCATCTACCCAAAGTCGGGATGCGGCGTAGTAAGGAGTAGTTTGACTATCATATTTGTTAGTAATTTCTTTCAACATCTCCGCTTCTCGCTCTGGCGTTATCACTTCTCCTTTCGCCTTTAACGAAGCCTCTTGAATTTGGAACAACGTTTTAGCCGCCTGTGCACCGCCCATTACTGCTATTTTAGCCGTCGGCCACGCATAAATTAATCTTGGATCGTAGGCTTTTCCACACATAGCATAATTGCCAGCTCCATAAGAATTGCCCATTACGATAGTGAATTTTGGCACAACTGAATTGGCCACAGCATTTACCATTTTAGCACCGTCTTTAATAATTCCGCCATGCTCTGATCGACTGCCAACCATGAAACCGGTTACATCCTGTAAAAACACCAATGGAATTTTCTTTTGGTTACAATTCATGATAAAACGGCTTGCCTTATCTGCACTGTCAGAATAAATTACGCCCCCAAACTGCATCTCTCCTTTTTTAGATTTAACAACCTTGCGCTGATTGGCCACTATTCCAACTGCCCAACCATCGATACGGCCCAAACCGCAAACGACGCTTTGTCCATAGCCCTGCTTATATTCCTCGAATTCAGAATCATCAACCAAACGGTTAATGATATCCATTATCTCATACTGCTTATCTCTGTTTTCAGGAATAATCCCATACAACTCGTCCTCTTTGGCTTTCGGTTTAGCAGGATTAATCCTATTAAAACCGGCATTTTGGGGTGCACCCAACATGCTCATAATGTTTCGGATACTATCCAAACAGGCCTGATCATTGGGATGTTTGTAATCGGTAACCCCAGAAATTTCGCAGTGTGTGGTCGCACCGCCTAAGGTTTCATTATCAACCTCTTCTCCTATAGCAGATTTAACCAAATAAGATCCGGCCAAAAATACTGATCCGGTTTTATCGACAATCATGGCTTCATCGCTCATAATGGGTAGGTATGCCCCACCGGCCACACAAGCACCCATAATAGCGGAGATTTGTACAATCCCGTCGGCAGACATTATTGCATTATTTCGGAACATTCTCCCGAAGTGTTCCTTATCTGGAAAAATTTCATCTTGCATGGGCAAATACACACCCGCACTATCAACTAAATAAATTACAGGCAAACGATTTTCCATGGCAATTTCCTGAGCCCGAAGATTCTTTTTAGCTGTCATCGGGAACCAGGCGCCGGCTTTAACCGTGGCATCGTTAGCAATAATCATACATTGGCGACCGCTTACATAACCAATACCGCAAACAACCCCCGCAGAAGGACAACCGCCTTGCTCCTGATACATTCCATCAGCAGTGAAAGCGCCAACTTCCAGGAAATCAGAATCTTTATCAATAAGATAAGCAATGCGCTCCCGGGCCAATAACTTCCCTTTCTCTTTTTGTTTAGCCGCGTTTTTTTCGCCACCACCCTGATAAATCTTTTTGAGTTTGGTTTTAAGCTCGTAAACAAGCTGTTTATTTACATCCTCATTTTTGTTGAATTCGATATCCATGATGGCAATTTAAATTTATTTTCAGAAATATTGAGAAGACCGAAATGGTTTCTAGTCTATCGGGGTGAATATTAAATATGGAGTACAAAGAAAGCATGGAGTGGTACGAAGAAAATATTGACCTTGAAATATAAAACCTCACCCTATTAAAGTAAGTAGTAATTGTCCTTCTATTACAGTCCCTCTCCTTGAAGAGAGGGAAACAAAGACAGTTTTAACCACAGAGTACACGGAGAAAAAATAACAGAGAGAACAGAGAAAATATTTACCTAAATCTGTATTCTCTGTCAAAACTCTGTGTGCTCCGTGGTTTATTCTCAAACAAAGAAATACTCAACCTTGTGTTCTTTGCGAAAACTTTGTGCCCTTTGCGGTTAAATAAATAGACAAAAAAGCATAGAGAAATAGGCGAAGGGGAAATAAAAGCCTCACCCTATTAAAGTCAGTAATAATTGTTCTTGTGTAACAATCCCTCTCCTTTAAGAGGGGGAACAATGGCCTTTGGCAATTGGGCTTTTGTTTTTTGCGAAAAACTTTGCGCCCTTTGTGGTTAAACAAACAGATATCCAATTAAAATAATATTTTTGAATAAATCTCAATAAATGGAACTCACCGTAAATATCCCTGCATTATTATTTCCTGCCATTAGCTTAATCATGTTGGCCTATACCAATCGCTTTTTAGCACTGGCTGCCCTGGTGAGAAGTTTAAAAGCAAAATACGAAGAAAGTGAGAAAAATATCGGTTTGCAAAACCAAATCAAAAATTTGCGCTACCGATTAAAGCTTATTAAAAACATGCAGGCTTTTGGCGTTTTAAGTTTTTGTCTTTGCCTTTTTTGCATGTTCTTTATTTATCTCGAATGGAATATTGTTGCAGAAATTCTTTTTGCTTTAAGCTTGATATTCTTCATGATATCGTTGATCATTTCTTTAATCGAAATCCAATTCAGCACAAAAGCACTTGAACTCGAACTTAGTACCTTGGAAGATTTAGAAAGTGAATCTCTAGGTGGATTTATCAAAAAGAAATTTAAAAAAATTGAATAAGCCAAGGATAAAAAAAAGCTAAGTTAAAATCATTTTATTACAGCTTAGGCAGTAATAAAATGATACAAGAAAACAACCTCGCCTGTAAAAGCAGGTTTTTTTTGTCCTTCTATTTCCATCTCAATACCCATGTGCACTTTTGTAACCCCTCGCAAATTAACTATTGAAGCTAATTTAGCTTTTAACCGGATTTTACTATTCACCAATACAGGTTGTGCAAATTTTAAACTTTCGATGCCATAGTTAATTTCCATTTTTAAATTTTGAATATCAACAATCTCTTTCCATAGAAATGGGATTAATGAAAGTGTTAAATATCCATGTGCAATGGTACCTCCAAACGGACCTTCGTTCTTTGCTTTCTCCTCATCGGTATGAATCCATTGATAATCTAAGGTAGCATCGGCAAACTTGTTAATTTGCTCCTGGGTAATGGTATGCCAAGAGGATACACCAAGCTCTTTACCTAAATGTTGTTCAAACTCTGCGTGTGAAGTAATAATTTGCATTGGAAAATATTTTAGCCCCGCGTTTTAGCGAGAGCGGTTCAAAATTGTTTAATGTATGTTATAATCTTCTTAAGTTAAGTTTCTGTCTTTAAACCAAACTTCATCCGGAACAGCAGAAAACTCATCCATTTTATTAACCAGAGTTTCTGCGTCTGCTTCGTTAAAAACCAAATCACGGTTTGCTGGTTTTAAAAATCTGCTTTTCACCATCATTTCCATTTGCGCAAATAATGGATCGTAAAAACCACCTACATTTAAAACGCCAATGGGTTTATTGTGTAAGCCTAACTGTAACCAGGTTAAAACTTCAAAAAATTCTTCAAGCGTACCAAATCCACCTGGTAAAATGATAAATCCATCGCTTAAATCAGCCATTTTTTGTTTACGCTGATGCATATTTTCGGTGATAATCATTTCCTTTACGCCTTTGTGTCCAACTTCTTTATCCATCAAAAACTGAGGAATAACGCCAGTAACCGAACCACCTGATTGTAACACATCATCGGCTATTACACCCATTACGCCTACGCTCCCACCACCGTAAACCAACTTAATGTCTTGTTTCACCAAAACATCCGCCAGTTGTTTTATCGCATTCCGCAATTCCGGATCGCCATTAAAGTTTGAGCCACAATACACACAAACTGCTTTAAGCTTATTCATTTGGATTAAAATTTTTCGAAGTTAAGATTTTATCGGCTTTCTGTAAATTTTAATTCTGCACAAGATGGTTAACAATCATTTTTTAAAAGATTTGGAAAGCAGTTGCAGAAGTTTATTTTAAAGTTTGCCCTTCTATCGCTTCAAGTCCTCGCCCCGAAAAAAAATCGGGGCTGTGGGCTTTCCGCTTTATAAGGTTTAGGCACTTTGGCTGGCAAAAGGAACACTGACCAGCGTAAAGTAGACCTGATGGAAGTGAAATACTTTTTGTTGCCCTAACAAAAACCTACGAGGTTTAACTACAAGCATCACAAAAAGATTGAACGTACAGCAGGGTTACCGTAACCGAAAGGTACCGAAGCCTGCTCTCCAAAACAAAAAAAAGCGCCGGACAATGCCGACGCCTTCAACCAAATATAACAGAGAACGTTAGAAGCTATAACGGAAGGTTGCGCCGTAAGTTCTTGGGTCGCCGAGCACCCCAGCGTATAAACCAGAGTTACCTGCCGCAGCCTGCAATTGCTCGAAGTAATTTTTATTAGCAATGTTTCTACTCCACACAAACACAGAAAACTTTTCTGATCTAAACCCTAACCTGGCGTTAAGCAATGAATACCCCTGAACATTCAACACACTTGAAGGTGTTGGATTTGAGGAATAGGTAGAGCGGTAACTTGCATCGCCAGCAATAAAGTAGCGACCAGCTTTAGTAGCCAAATTACCCGGCGTACTCAATTCTGCACCACCAGAAACATTCCATTTGGAGATTCCTGGCAACCTGCCACCAGATGCATCTTTAAATGCAACCTGTGTAGCAACACCATTTATCGTTTCGGTGTGGCCGGTTTCTTCTAAAGGTAGCGGCGCATTGGTAAAACTTACATATTTACCATCCAGGTATGCCAATGCAGCATTTAAAGTTAAAAATCTTTCTAACTGGTAGGTTCCATCAATCTCCAAACCCTTTACATTTACCTTTTCAGCATTCGCTAAATATCCTCTGTTTACCCCTAACTGCGGCGATTGAACGTTGGTTTGATAATCTTTTATGTCGGTGTTGAAAGCGGTTACATTTAAAATTGCACCTTTAAATGGCTTTGTTTTCAGGCCCAGTTCGTAGTGTTCTACATATTCAGGTTTAACTACTGCCAAACTCAAATCGGCCTGACCGTTGGAAGCTGTTGGCAAGCCACCCACATTTACCCCAACTGGTTTGTAAGCGGTAGAAAAAGTTCCATAAACATTTAATTTTGGTGTAGGACGATAGGAAACTGTAATATTTCCAGACAAATTATTGTTATTGGTACTGGTATTAAATTGCTGATTGCTGTAAACTGCTGATTTTAGTGCTAACAAAGCGGCATCAGTTGTTTGCAAACCACCGTAAGTGTTTCTGTCATAATCAACATCTTTTTTATCATAAGTAAACCGAAGGCCTGGTAAAACATGCAGATTTTTAAGCACTTCCCAATCCACCTGACCGAAGACCGCTGCACTAAGCGATTTGATGGTAGAGTTTGTTCTGATGCCAAAACCATCTAACAATCCGGGTGTAGAATATAGTGCCTGTGCGCCTGTATTGGCAGTTTGTACAAATCTCCATTGATCTTTGCCTACCTCTTCAGTTTGCCCTAAGCCTTGTAAATTTTGCCCAAGTAAGAACACCCCTACTACCCCACTTAACTTTTCTGTAATGTTACCTGCATATCTAATTTCTTGCGAATACTGATCGTGACGGGAATTTCCTTGTGATTTAGTAAGGGCTGACAATTCGGAGAAATCTCTATCATTTGTTGGATCCCAGTTCCAGAATCTCCATGCTGTGGTGGAAGTTAAAGTTCCCCCGCCAATTTTATAATCTACGTTTAAGGAAATTCCACCTATCGATTGATTATGTCTCCAAGGAGTATTGGTATTTATTTCTCTTGAAAATGGATCTATTCTGGGTTGTTGGTAGCCTAAATCAGAAACTATTCGGGCGTACTGACGGTAAGCGCTTCTTTCGGTTGGCGTAACACCAGCAATTACCAATGGATAGCCTGCCGGATGCTGAACGCTCACATCTCCACTTAAAAGAATTTTCAACCGATCTGATGGTGTAAAATAAAGCTGCCCTTTAAAACCGAGGTTATTTTGTCCGCTGTAACGGCGTTCTTCTCTGGAATTCCAAATCGTACCATCGCGTTGTGTTCCAGAAATGGAGATTTTTGCAGCAAGATTTTTTGCTACACCACCAGAAACTGATGTTTTCGCCTGAATAAAATTATAATTACCCACACTCATTTCCACTTTAGCTGTTGGGGTTTGTGTTGGTTTAGTTGTGGTAATATTAAAAGCACCAGCAGTGGTGTTCTTACCAAACAAAGTGCCCTGCGGACCGCGAATTACTTCAATTTGTTCAATGTCAAGAAAATCTGTTGAAGTTGCAGCCGGACGGGCATGGTAAACACCATCAACATAAAAGCCTACACCGGGGTCGATACCATCGTTCGTTAAGCCAAAAGTTGAACCTAAACCACGAATGTTTAATGTGGTATTACGGGCATTTGAAGCATATAATTGAACTGATGGAACCAACTCTTTTAACCGGTTGACGTTGAAAGCACCTGCATTTTCTGCTGCTTGTCCGCCAATAACCGTAATCGGAATGGGCACATCCTGTAAGACTTCCGAGCGTCTTCTAGAGGTTACTACGATTTCGTCAAGCTGGGTGTCTTCAACCAAAATAAGCTCAATTTGCGTTTCCTGCAGCTGCAAAACTTGAAAATCCTGAGGTTTGTAACCCACATAACTTACCCGGATATAAAATGGAGGTTGTTGTTTGGCATCGATTGTAAAAGCACCATTTGTATCTGTAATGGTGGCAATTTTAGTACCACGTACTGTAATAGTAGCTCCAGGTATTGTAGTACCGTTGCCCCCTTTTACAATTCCTTTTACTGTATTTTGAGCGAGTACAGCGGAAGCTGAAAGTATTAAAGAAAAAATGAGTAGTAAACTTCGTTTCATGATCGTATTAATGTGTTTTGGGTTAGATTTTATCTTTTAGTTATCCTTTCGAAAATAGTGAATGTGATTTTTTGATGGCTACAACAACAATTGCGTTTAATGTTTTTTGCTTGCTTCATATTAAAATATATAAACCCTATAGATTTAGTCGACAAATATATTAAAAAAATGTATTTACCAAATTTTATTTTGTTTATTTATTTAAGTAGGTGAAGTTTAGGCAAACTGCTTAAAATTTTGTACACTTAGAAATTCAAATCCTATTGTTTTCGCATCCCACAAATCATTTAAATTGTGGGAAAATTTAGTTTATTATCTTTTTTGATAATTATATTAGCATTTGCAAATAATTATTGCTTTGCTCAAGGATCAGCTGCTGGTTGCTTGTATAACAATGTAGTTTATACTTCAGCTCACCCAACTTCTGATAGGTTCGACTACGTAGGTCCAAAAACCCAATTATCATCTAATTATTGCTCCTGGGCACCGAGTATTTCATCGCCAATATGCGAAATTTGCATTGGGGGATTTAATACCCAGGAAACTGTAAAGCTGGTGGATCATACCTCGGCGTCAAAGGCACATTTACGATGGTGGAATGCCCTATTGATAAAAATTACTTCTTCCTTGGCTTTGGAATATTAATTTCGATTATTTCGGTGAGAAAGCTAAATTCAAAGAAGCCGATGTTATCAAAAATCTGAACTTAATCTTAATATTTAGTAGTTTAAGATTGCTTTCCCGAATAGCCGGGACAAGCAATCTATTTAGCTAAGAAAGATGCTTCACCTCGCACAAGCCCGGCTTCGAAATAACGACTCTTCTTGAAAATGTGCACAGCTATTGTAAAAGGCATTTTAATAAGGAAGATTTTTTAACCGAGAAGCCAAGCCGTTTTTCAGGGCTGTGGCAATCTCATCTAAGAAGTTTATCCCGAAGAAAGATTTCTCAATCGCGAAGGGCTTATTTCGAAATGACGGAATGTGCGAAAAAACTAAGCAGCCAACAAACTAACCCCGTTTACGCAAATATGTTTTTATGAAAAATTAACCCTCGCAATGACTATTAATTTTCAAACAAGCATCAAAAAAAAGCAGGGCTATCATAGACGACGCCCTGCTTTGTATTATGTGTGTGAATTCTTGACTTCCGACTCCGGACTAAAATTACCTCGTATAGTTCGGTGCTTCTTTAGTAATGGTGATATCATGTGGGTGGCTTTCACGCATACCCGCTGCTGTAATTTGAACAAATTGCGCTTCTTGTAAAGCTTCGATACTTGCTGCACCACAGTAACCCATACTGGCACGTAAACCGCCAATGTATTGATACATCACTTCAGCTAAAGTTCCTTTAAATGGTACGCGACCAACAATTCCTTCAGGAACTAGTTTTTTAATATCATCTTCCACATCCTGGAAATAACGATCTTTAGAACCTTGTTCCATTGCTTCGATAGAACCCATTCCACGGTAAGATTTAAACTTACGTCCTTCATAAATAATGGTTTCGCCTGGGCTTTCCTCTACGCCAGCGAATAACGAACCTGCCATTACCGTACTTGCACCAGATGCGATTGCTTTGGCAATATCGCCTGTATGTTTAATTCCACCATCGGCAATAACCGGAACTCCTGTACCTTTTAATGCTTTAGCACATTCATAAACTGCGTATAACTGCGGAACACCAACACCGGCAATAATTCTGGTGGTACAAATAGAACCCGGACCAATACCAACTTTAACAGCATCAGCACCAGCATCCGCTAAGAATTTTGCAGCAGCACCCGTTGCAATGTTACCAACGATCACCTGTAAATCAGGATATTTTGCTTTAACTTCTTTTAGTTTATCCACTACTCCTTTTGAGTGGCCATGAGCCGTATCAATTGTAATCACATCAACGCCGGCGTGAACCAATGCATCAACACGTTGTAAGGTGTCGGCTGTTACGCCAACCGCAGCTCCAACACGTAAGCGGCCGCGATCATCTTTACATGCGGCAGGATAGTTCTTAACTTTCGAAATATCTTTAAAAGTAATTAATCCACTTAAGTAACCATCTTTAGAAACAACAGGTAATTTCTCGATCTTATAATTTTGAAGAATTTCTTCAGCCTGAATCAGATTTGTTCCTTCCGGAGCAGTAATTAGGTTTTCTTTGGTCATCACCTCGGCAATTGGTCTTGCCATGTCTTTCTGAAAGCGTAAATCGCGATTGGTAATAATGCCTACCAGTTTATTATCGCTGCTAACTACCGGAATGCCACCAATTTTATGTTCTTTCATGATTTTGAAAGCATCAGCAACTACCGCAGTTTCCAATAACGTAACCGGATCTTGAATCATTCCGCTTTCCGATCTTTTAACTTTTTTCACCTCTTCCGCTTGTCTGTCGATCGTCATGTTTTTGTGCAACATACCGATCCCCCCATTTTGCGCAATGGCAATGGCAAGCTCAGCTTCTGTCACCGTATCCATGGCTGCAGAAATCAATGGAACGTTAAGCTTAATTTTTTTGGTTAAGAAAGTGGCTGTATTAACATCACGAGGCAGAATTTCTGAATATGCGGGTACCAAAAGTACGTCGTCATAAGTCAAACCTGTAGCAATAAATTTTGTGGAGTCGAGTTGCATAGCAAATAAATTACGATTTATTATTTGCCAGGCAAAGATACAAAAAAGCCAGGTAAATCAAAGGGCAAAGATAAAAATGGGTAAATATTGAGCTGAGGTGACAAATGAAATTTTTATGGAGATTTACAGTTTGTTCAATTGCTTTGTTATAATTGCATATTATTCTAAAGCCCCAAATATGATAATAGAAAACACCTATTTTGAAGGAAATGTAAAATCTTTAGGTTATGAAACCGGAGACGGAAAATCAACCGTTGGAGTAATCAACGCCGGTGAATATACATTTGGAACCGCACAGTTAGAAGTAATGCATGTTATTGAGGGAACATTAACTGTACTTTTACCTAACGAGGCGGAATGGAGAACTTTTGAGAAAGGTTCGCATTTCACTGTTCAGGCTAACTCTTCATTTTCTGTTAAAACGCTTGTTCAAACCGCCTACATTTGTCAGTATCGATAAAAAAAGTAAGTCAGCTAAAAAAATCTGACTTACTTTTTTTTATTATTTCTTCCCGATTACGACCTCGGTAAATTCGCTGGTATTCAAATATTTGTTGGCTAAATCTTTTATTTCTTCGGCAGTTATACTTTTTACTTTTGCGATGTAGCGATCATAATAATCGTAATCTAAACCAAAGAAGTAAATATTCTTAAACTTATCAGCATGAGAAAAAATATTCTCTAAACTGCCCAGCATGGAGCCCAGCATATAGTTTTTCACCAGATTGAGTTCCTCTTCGCCAATCAACTCATTTTTAAGTAAATCAATCTCTTTATAAATTTCCACCAGTGCATCTGCGCAAACCTCAGCGCCAACTTCTGTCGCAATAAAAAAGTAGCCGGCATCCTGTAATGATGATATTCCTGATCCGATGCCATAGGTATAGCCCTTATCTTCCCTAATGTTGTTCATTAAACGAGAACCGAAATATCCACCCAAAACTGTGTTTAAAATCTGCAACCCAGGGAAATCTTCATGCGTACGGTTAACTGCTATTTTACCAATCCGAATGGCCGATTGGATCGCTTCAGGTCTTTCCCGGTAAACCGATTGATTCATTGAAGTCGCAAATGTGAATTTATTCGTAATCGAATCACTTTTCTCCCAAGTGTTCCCAAATTGCTGGTTCAGCAAGTCGAAGCTCGCCTCATCGAACTTTCCAGATACCACTATGGTACAATTATTTGGCGTATATGCCACTTTAAAGTACTCAACCAGATCATCCCTTTTCAGCTCGTCGTAATGTTTTGCCTGGATATCTACACCATAAGCAGTGTCTCCAAATAAGGCATGAGCAAATTCCTTCCGTGACAAAATATCATTCTTCTGCAAGTTTACCTGCATTTTTTGCTTTTGGTTTTGAATATAAATGTCAAGTTCGTTTTGCGGAAATTGACTATCACTCAATACATCTTTAACTATTGGAAGAACCGAAGCCAAGTGCTTGTTTAAGGTATAAAGTGTTACCGTAGATTGATCCTGAGCATATTCGGTTTGGAAAAATGCGCCATAAAAATCAATTTGTTCTGCTATTTCTTTTGATGAAAGCTTGCTGGTTCCGTTATTAAGCATAGCACTTACAGCAATGGCCTGCAATGGTTTTTCCACATTCCAATTCACATTGTTAAATATAAATTCAATGCGTACTAAATCTTGTTCGCCAGAATATACGATGTAAACCGGAACATCATTCTGCAGCTTTTTCTGCTGTGGCTGGATAATATTTATGGTTGATACCTGCTTAAAATCAGGCGCCTGTTGTCTGTTAAGCATTATTTTCTGTTAAATAGTACAAGGTAGATGATGATTCTTTTTTGAAGGTATTATTCGAAATACGTTGGATATCTTCAGCAGTAACTTTTAAAAACTCGCCTGCTTCTTTATTCAATAAAGCTGCATCGCCAAGCAATTCATAGTAAGCAAGATTCATCGCTTTATCCAATAAGCTCATCTCCGAAAACACAAGAACAGATTCGACCTTATTTTTTACTTTAGTAAGTTCGTTATCAGTTACCAGTTCTGCCTTCAACTGATTGAGCTCTTTCCAAATTGCCTGTTCTGCCTGTTCAGTTGTGATGCCTTCAACCAGTTTTCCTTCCACGACAAATAAACCAGGATCAAGACTGCTTGATATATAAGCATTGATATCGCTGAATAACTTTTGCTCTTTTAATAAGCTATTGTACAATCGTGAGGATTGCCCTCGAGACATAATATCTGATAACAAATCGAAAGCATAATAATCTGGATCTAAACGACCAGGCATTTTAAAACCCATATAAATAGCATTCAAAGGCACATTTGCCTTAACGGTTTCAATTCTTTCTTCCCTTTGAGGATCTTCTTGAACTAGGTCACGCTCGTATTTTTCTCCTGCCGGGATGGGCTCAAACCATTTTTCAGCCAGTTTTTTAACATCTTCGGTTTTCACATTTCCACCTACTACTAAAATAGCATTTTGTGGCGTATAATGTTTCTTAAAAAATGCCTTAACATCTTCCATCGTAGCGTTTTCGATGTGGGAAAGATCCTTTCCAATCGTTGCCCAACGGTACGAATGTTTTTTATAAGCCAGTGGACGAAGTTTTAACCAAACATCACCATAAGGCTGGTTTAAATAACGCTGTTTAAATTCTTCACTCACTACGTTACGCTGCGTATCTAAGCTCTTTTCTGAAAAAGCCAGGCTTAACATACGGTCGCTTTCCAGCCAAAAAGCTGTTTCAATATTTTCAGCTGGCAAAGTGATGTAATAATTGGTAATGTCGTTACTGGTGAAGGCATTATTTTCACCTCCTACCCTTTGTAAAGGCTCATCATAATTAGGAATATTGATAGAACCCCCGAACATCAAATGCTCAAATAAGTGCGCAAAACCAGTTTTTTCAGGACTTTCATCACGAGCCCCAACATCATATAAAATATTTAGAACTGCCATTGGAGTTGTTGGATCTTCATGAACCAAAACCTTTAATCCATTAGCAAGTGTAAAACGATTAAAATCTACCATATAATTTTTTAGAATCGTAAAGATATACTTTTAGGGTAAAATGTAAGATGGAAAATGTAAGATGGAAGACATAATGTTGAAGGGATTAACGATAGTTTATTTCGACCTTAAAATCTTTGACTAAAGACTGACGACTTTCGACTTTCGACTTAGGACTTTTAACTATCTTTGTGCTATGAATACAGCCGATTTACTGCAAAGGGCCTTGCATTTTGATTTTTTAAGCCAAGAGGAAGGTGTTTTTTTATACCATAATGCCGATACTGCATCGTTGATGTTTGTAGCAAATGAGCTAAGAAAAATTCAAGTTCCGAGTGGTAAGGTTACCTGGCAAATAGACCGCAATGTAAATACTACTAATGTGTGTATTGCTAACTGTAAATTCTGTAATTTCTTTCGCAGACCTGGTCATGAGGAGAGTTACATTACTGACATTGAAACATATAAAATTAAGATTGAAGAAACTTTCCGTTTAGGTGGCGATCAACTGCTTTTGCAAGGTGGGCACCACCCTGATTTAGGATTAGCGTTCTATGCTGATCTTTTCAGAAAGTTAAAAGAATTATACCCTGATTTAAAACTTCATGCATTGGGCCCGCCGGAGATTGCACACGTTGCAAAACTGGAGGGCATTTCACATACCGAAGTTTTGCAAACTTTAAAAGATGCTGGCATGGACTCACTTCCAGGTGCTGGCGCTGAAATCTTAAACGACCGCGTACGCAGGCTTATTTCTAAAGGAAAATGCGGCGGTCAGGAATGGCTTGATGTGATGAGGGCTTGCCATCAGTTGGATATAACCACATCGGCAACCATGATGTTTGGCCATGTCGAAACCATTGAAGAGCGTTTTGAACATTTGGTTTGGATTCGCCAGGTACAGAGTGAAAAACCTGCTGATGCCAATGGTTTCCTGGCATTCATTCCATGGCCATTTCAGGATGATGGAACTTTATTGAAACGTTTACGCGGCATTAGTAACAATGTTACAGCTGATGAATATATCCGTATGATTGCTTTAAGCAGAATCATGTTGCCAAACGTTAAAAATATTCAGGCAAGTTGGTTAACGGTGGGTAAAGCAACTGCACAACTTTGCTTACATGCTGGCGCAAACGACTTTGGATCAATTATGATTGAAGAAAACGTAGTTTCTGCTGCTGGTGCACCGCATCGTTTTACAGCGAATGGTATTCAACAATCAATAAAAGCAGCGGGCTTCGAACCGCAATTAAGAGGACAAAAATATAATTACCGAGATTTACCAGAACACTTGGAAGAACAGGTAATCACTTACTAGGATGAATTGGCGGATGTGAGGATTAGTAAACGAGCTAATTAGTTGATTTGTATTAATCCATCTTAGAAGACTGGCTCATTAATTGAAGCCTGCTGTACTAAAAATCTGTATTCTATCAAAAACGTAAAGGCGAATGCAGAGATATGGAACTTAATCCATCTTGAGCAAGACTTTGATCTTATCATCCTTAAATCCTCAAAAAATCCTGATCAAAAATAAAGGGAAACAGAACTCAGTTCTGCCTCCCTACCTTAAACTAAACATTACCTAATCAATAATGTAAATTCTATTTTGGCTTAGGTTAATTTTGAACCTGCTCTTAGGAACAAGTTTGCAATTTGTTTAACTTCAGCACCTGTTAAAAATTCATCGAAAGATTCTGCTGCTGCAGCTCTTGTTACTGCAGTTCCATTAATACCTGTAATTTCATAAGTTGCCTGAATGGTATTATTTTCACGAGCATAAACAGGATCTACTTGAGGAACACCAGTATCGTTTGAGACACCGTTAGCACCTAAACCTACCCATGGTTTCAACGGAACATTTAAAAACGCTGCTGTCATTTGGCGTAAGTGAGAAGCGTGACGAGCCTCTACTGAGTGGATTTGCAATGCTGTAGTTAATACCGGCATGCCTTTTAACACTGGCGCCTGACCTTTGTAAGCTCTAACACCTGTATCCTCAAAAGCTGTTGCTACTTTTAAAAATGTTCCATAATTTGTGAAAACATCGCCGAAAGTATTTCCAGCTGTAAAATCGAAGTTAGCTTCTGTCAAGGCGATAGGCGTTCCACCAGCACCAGTAATTGCGCTTTTTAACAAGTTTACGTGAGCTAACTCATGAGCACGAATGGTTGTAATTGCACCTGTTGCAGCACCTGCTGGAATTAGACCAGTACTCAACAATGCTCTGTTGTAAAAATTATATTCTAAATGCTCTAAAGCCAAAGCAAAGTTTAATACTTCTGTAACATTTGCTGGGTTCGATTGACCATAAGCTTTTTGAAACATAGAACCTAAAGCCAATGGTAAAGCTGCCAAAGAAATTTTCTTTCCAACGTTGAAGAAACTCTTCATTGCTGCTCTACGTGGATTTAATCTTTCATAGATCTCTCCATCAACTTTTTCAATTTCGTCTAATATATTTATGATATTCATGATTTCTGAGTTTAAGATTATAGGTTGATAACGTTAATTTTTGTTTTAATGAATGGAGCAGCTAATGGCAATACTTTATCTGGAGTTAATGCTCCATCTAATCCGTTTGCATCTACAGCGCCGAATGCGGTTAATGTACCTAAATCAGCAAACGTACCGTTAGAAATCTGATCTCTTACGTATGCCGCGTGGCGAGCTTCAACAGAAACAATCTGACCAGCAATTACCAAGAAACCAGTATCTTTTAATCTTACTCCAGCACCGTTATATGCGGCTACGCCTAAATCTTCAAATGTTTTTGCTGTAGCTAAAACGCTAGCACCGCTTGTAAAATCTACTGCTGAGAAATTTACTTCTAAACTTCCAATTGCCGCTGTACTTAATGCTTTTTTAAAGAATTCTCTATGTGCAATTTCGTGAAATTGTACATCTTGAAAATATGCTTTCTGTGCTGCAGTAAAACCTGATGGATTTGAGTTAGCAACCTGGATGTAAAACGCAGCCTCTAATTGCTCTAAAGCGTAAGCATAATTCAATACACCAAAATCATCTTTAAAATCAAGGGTTACACCGGCTACAGGATCAGTGTAGTTACGGTCTTTTCTACAACCAGCAGCTACTAAGGCTAAGGCTGCTGCACTTGCACCAGCATATTGAAGGAAACCTCTCCTACCAACAGTGCTTTTTAATAAACTTTCCTCTTGAAGTTCACTTTTTGTTTCTAGTTCATTGTTTTTCATAGTGACTATGTTTAGGGTTTTTTAAATTCGTTGATGATACATACGTGACATTTCTGTCCTCGGTTTTTTGTTTTTACATTTTTTTTTATTGATCGATTTTGATACATTCACAAACCTATAATTATGACAGTACTAAAAGCCATTATTGTTGATGATGAGGAGTTTGCACGTTCTTCACTGTTTTTTTTGCTTCAGCAAAATTGTGCCGAGGTAGAAATTACCGGAATAGCCAGATCTGTAGCCGAAGCACAGGATATTTTGGCAAATCATAATATCGATCTCATTTTTCTAGATATCGCCATGCCAGGTGGCAATGGTTTCGATCTAATCCCCGCTGCACAAAAGCAAAATGCTGCTGTTATTTTTACTACCGCATACGATCAATATGCTTTAAAAGCTATTAAGGCGAATGCCCTTGATTATTTGTTGAAGCCTATAGATATCGACGAACTTAAGACTGCGGTTGTTAAGGTATCGCAACACATTAAGCTTTTTAAAAATCGAAATGAGAATGATGAACGGATTAGTAATCTGGCTTCTACATTAACTTCCAGATCGGACATTAGAAAACTCACTCTCCCTTATGGCCAGGGCTTTAAAATGATAGATGTAGATGATATTATTTACATTGAGGCCGATAGCAATTATTCTATCGTTCATTTAAGCAATCAGGAAAAAATTACCGTTTCGAAGGTATTGAGAGAATTCGAAGAATTGTTACCAACCGAACAATTTGTTAGGGTACATAAATCGAACATTATCAATCTAAATCACTTAAAAGAATACAATTCGAAAAATGGTTTGCAGGTTTTTTTAAAAAATGGCGAAAGCATCAACATCTCTAGAAGAAGAGCCAGCGATTTTTTTGACAAGATAAAATCATTTACAAAAGCTGGAAGTGATCATTAAATCAACTAAAATAGCATCTAATTTAGTCTCAAAGGCTTTACTTCTTATCTGTAGGAAAGGTTTTTCAATTGCTTTTTTACTTCTGATTTTCTTATTGATTAACGGATCAAATGCTGTGGCACAAATGACCTATCTGCCACATTATACCTCTAAAAATGGTTTAGCAAGCAACAATTGTTATTATATTTTGCAAGATCAGAAGGGCTTTATCTGGATTGCAACCGATAATGGAATCAGCCGTTTCGATGGCACAAACTTTCAAAATTTTACCATTGAAGATGGCTTGCCCGACACGCAAATCCTTCAAATGAAAGAAGATAAATTTGGAAGAATTTGGTTTTTTGCATTAAATGGGCAATTAAGTTATCTACAAGACGGCAAATTTTATAATCAGGATAACAGTCAATTATTAAAGCGACTTAGCCTAAACACTGTTATTGTTTCTTTTTTGATGGATAAGCAAGGAAGAATTTGGCTAGGTACAAACTCAAATTTAATTGTTTGTTGGGATGGTAAAAGAATTAGAAAATACGTTTCTCCAAATCCGAAAGATAAATTCATCAACGCGTTTATTCACGAAGACGAAAATGGCGACATCTATTCGTATAGCGATTTAAGTGTTCAGAAATTTAATGGCGCTACTTTTTCGATCTTAAAATCTAATGTTCAGCCGCTTTCTTACATGACAGCGATAAACACTAAATCGAAGTCGTTAATTTATCTGGATAAAAGTGGACTAAAAGAATTGAGCAAAGGGAATATCAATAGCATAATTTCCATTCCCCAAAACCTGATAAAAAATATGTCGGGTTATTTCTATTATGATAGCGCAGCTAAAGAGGTTTGGATTGCCAATGCGAATGGTTCCTTTGCATTGGATAAAAATGGAAAAACAGTTCAATACCTTCAGGATATTCCCGTAAACCAGGTAATAAAAGATAGCAATAAGAATATGTGGTTTGCCACCAATGTTGGAATTTATATGTTACCAAATGCTAGCAATCGTTTATCCATTATTGATGCAGAATCTGGCTTGAGCAGTAATGTAATTAAAAGCATTACCAAAGATGGTAAAAACAGACTTTGGCTAGGTACGGATGATGCTGTTATTGATGTTTTGACTATCAATAACTATCAGGTAAATGAAATTGGGTTAGATGATTTTAAGAAATACAAAACCATAAAGCAACTAAACTTCGACCCAAAAAATCAATCGATATATTTTTCTTCAGATTATGGAATGGGTGTTTTCAAAAATATCTACAGCACCACAAATGAAGTAAACTATTTAAAGGAAGCTAATAATTCCATGTTTGTAATTAAACATTTTAGCGTTGATGAAAAAAGCAATCGTTTAGCCCTGGCACTTTCTTCAGGAGTTGTTTTTTTATCTGATAGAATAAACAACTTTGAGTTCAATTCCTTAAAATATCGGGAGAAGGAAGATTTCTTTAAAGATCGCTCTTACCATGTGTTTTACGATCGAACAGGTAATTTGTGGTTTTCAAATATCAATGGCTTATCTCAGTTTGTAAACGGAAAACTAGTCAAGCATTTTGAAAAACATCCACTACTCACTAAAAGAATTAATGATATTCGACAATTGGCTGATGGCACATTGATTTTGGCTACAGATGGATATGGATTGCTGTTTTACAAAAATGACCAAATTGTAAAACAGATCACTCAAAAAGATGGCTTAACCAATGATATCTGTACTAAAATATTCGTAAAAAATAACGAGATCTGGGTGCTCACCAACAAGGGCGTTAATAAAATTGCCAATTATCCGGAAAAGCTTAGCGTTGCCAATTTCGATTATGGGAAAGATTTATTGAGTGATGATATCAACAGTTTATTTATTGATGACAGCACAGCTTATTTCGCTACCAACAAAGGGCTGATTCTTTTCAAGTACAACAATAAAAACATCAGCAGAAATTTACCGAAGGTTTATGTAACCTCGATCATTAAAGACAAGGATAGATTGCCTGTAAATCAAAAAAACTTCACCTTCGAAACAGGAAATAATACCATTTTATTCACCTTTAGTGCGGTAGACTTTACCACAAGCGACATTACTTATCGTTATCGGTTGAGTGAAAATTCTGCCTGGGTAGAAACCAGAACTCGCCGTTTAGATTTTTCATCGCTTCAGTCCGGAGAATATAATTTCGAAGTTTCGGCCAAAAGCCAAAACGGAAACTGGGGACCATCCGCAAAAATTTCATTTACCATTACAAAGCATTTTTGGCAAAGCTTATGGTTTTTATCCATCTTGATCCTTCTGGTGGCCTACATTTTTTATAAAGTTGCGGTTTACATCACCAGAAAACAAAAGGATAAGGAACAAGAGCAGCTTTTGCTAAAAAACAAGGTGTTAATGTTAGAGCAGCAGGCTTTACAGGCAATGATGAATCCACATTTTGTATTCAATGTGATGAATTCTATACAGCATTACATTAATACGCAGAACACAGCATCAGCTAATCGGGTATTAACCGGGTTTGCTCGGTTAATACGAAAAAACCTGGAAATTTGTACCAAAAGCTATATCAGTTTGGAAGAAGAACTTGAATATTTGAATTTGTATTTAAAGCTCGAGAAAAATAGATTTGGAGATAAGTTAAAATACTCCTTTTTAATTGATGATCAAATAGATAAGGAAGAAACTTTAATCCCATCGATGTTGTTACAGCCTTACGTAGAAAATGCAATTTGGCATGGCATTATGCCGAAAGAAACGGGTGGCGAAATACAAATCAATATTAAAATTGATGTTCCAGAGTATTTAAACATCGAGATAATTGACGATGGTGTTGGTATTGACAATTCTTTGAAGGAGAAAAAGGAAACGCACATTAGCAAAGGCATGCAGCTAACTAAAGAAAGATTGCATTTGTTAGGACAGATTGCAGCAAAACCTATACACCTCAGTGTTAAACAAAAGGCCATAAATGGTACAATCGTTTCTATATCTATCCCTTTAAAATAGATTTTTTACCGTTTACTCAATTATTAATACCACTCACTAAATAGAACTTACACCGAATCTCGTTTAGCCTTAAACTTGTGTTAGAAATAAACGATAGTGTTTATCAAAACGTTCTTATAGAATTGATATAGATATTTAATAACCTAACCTAAAACTATATCTTAATTCAGGTTTCATTTGTGTGTTGAAAGCGGTCTTGTTTTTTAAAAAGCGAGACCGCTTTTTTAATGTCCAAAAATTATATTTTTGTATATGTCCCAAACCAATATTACCAGGCACATAGAAGCGCTCATATTCTCTTCTGTTCAAAGCATTAGCGTTCAAGAGATCATCTTAGCTTTAAATGCGGTTTTCGAAGCAGAGTTTATTGAAACACAAATTTTTGAAAGCTTAGATCTTATTCAAGAAAAGTATAAACATCATGATTTCGCAATCGAATTGGTAAACCTGAATAAAGGATATCAGTTTCTAACAAAAAAGGATTACCATGAAACGGTAAATCAACTTCAATTGCATCGCTCAAAGAAAAAGCTGAGTCAGGCTGCTATGGAAACCTTAGCCATTATCGCATACCGCCAGCCGATTACAAAATTAGAAATTGAACAAATTAGAGGTGTAAATTCTGATTATTCTGTTCAGCGATTGCTGGAAAAAGAACTTATAAGTATTGATGGTAAAGCTGAAACTCCCGGTAGGCCAATTCTTTATAGCACTAGTAATATTTTCATGGACTATTTTGGTTTAAACAATTTAACCCAGCTTCCACAGCTAAAAGATATTACGAAGGAGGAAAATAAGGTAGGTGAAAATGCGGAATAGAAGAAATTAATTTATTTGTTTTCAGGTTGTTATTAGAAAAAGTTTTTTTGTATTTTTAAAGTAGAAAAGCAATTTTTATTTTTGTGATATGAAAGCGCCAAAGAAACTCCCTACTAAGCCGACTACCAAAAAACAGGTAGATGAAGACGATGATCTTGAAGATGACGATATTCAAACCACGAAAAAAAAGCCTCAAGATGAAGATGAAGACGATTTTGATTTGCCATTAGATGACCTTGATAATTTCGACAACTTCGATGATGACGATGACGATTACTAATCATTAAAAAACTATATATTTGAAAAAGCATCCTGCCATTAGGCTGGGTGCTTTTTAATTTTAAAATCTGCCCATGCAAATTATATCAGTAAGCAATTCATCACTAAAAAAAGACTTCTTAACGGTTCCAAAAATCCTCTATAAAAACGACAAAAATTTCATTTGTCCTTTAGATAGTGAAGTTGAAAATGTTTTCAACCCAGAGAAGAATAGCTTTTTCAGTCATGGAAAATGTACACGTTGGATTTTAAAAGATGATGCTGGAGATTTAATCGGTCGGGTTGCTGCTTTTATTAACGAAAAAAAAGCATTTAATTACGATCAACCAACTGGCGGAATGGGCTTTTTTGAATGCATTGAAGATGAAAAAGCTGCCTTTTTACTCTTTGATACCGCAAAGGAATGGCTTATCGAAAATGGAATGAAAGCAATGGATGGCCCCATCAACTTTGGCGAAAACGATTCATTTTGGGGTTTGTTAGTTGAAGGTTTCACTCCTCCTTCATTTGGAATGAATTACAATTTTCCATATTACCAGAAATTTTTTGATGCTTACGGATTCGTAACCGAATATGAACAGTTAACCAACCATATTAACTTAACCATTCCTTTTCCAGAGCGATTTACCAAGATAGCCAATTGGGTAAGGAACAAGCCTGGCTACACTTTCGAATATTTTAGCAAAGCAAACGCCGAAAAGTACATCGCGGATTTGATGGAAATTTACAATGATGGCTGGCAGGATTTTGAAAACTTCGTTCCGATAAAAAAGGAAACTCTCGAAGAAAGCTTCAAAAGTATGGAACCCATTATGGATGAGCACTTGATTCAATTTGCTTATTTTAATGGTGAGCCCGCGTCATTTGTGGTTTTAATTCCTGATGCCAACCAGATGATTAAAGGTTTTAATGGAAAGCTTGGTTTATTAGAGAAGCTTAAATTTGCTTATCGCCGATGGGTGGGTGTTACACGCATGAGAGCAATCGTGATGGGTACAAAACCAAAATTCCAGAAACATGGCTTAGAATCAGTTCTCTTTATCAGGTTAGGTGAATATGTGTTGCCAAAAAATCAATACAAAGAACTGGAATTGAGTTGGGTTGGCGATTTTAACGAGCAAATGATTGCTATACATAAAGCTACTGGCGCTACGTTTGGTAAGAAGCATTTAACGATGCGGAAAGTGTTTTAAGCAGCTTAAGCATCAGTGAGCAAAGAACAAGGAATAAAGATTAAGTAGCCTAGATTAATTGGCCTTACTATTCTTTGCTCGTTCATCTTTATTCCTCTTATCTACATTCCCAATTTATCATAAAGATCAATAACCTTCTTTCGAAGTTTATTGATTTCTTCATCTTTTTCCAGAAGTTGTTCTTTCAGGTCAACTAAATCTTCTGATGAATTTGATGACTCCTCTTCTCCGGTTAGTAATTTAATTATTGATACCTCAAATACTTTAGAAATTTGCAATAAGCGTGAGATATTCAAATCTGTTTGCCCGGTTTCTATTTTACAAAACGCGGGAGTAGAAATATTAAGCATTTTAGCAGCTTCCGCTTGATTTAGTCCAAGCGCAACCCTACTCTGCTTAATACGATCTCCTAAAAACTTCATGTACAGATTAACTATTATTTTGGTAAAGCCGCAGCTAATTCAGGCAAATCAAAGCCTGCATAGTTTCCAGAGCTCATCATTAAAAGATTTGCATTCTTATAGTTCAAGCTTAACAAATAGGCTTTCAGTTGAGCTGCATCGTTAAAGAATTTTAGCTTCGGGTTGGCAAAAGCCTGTTGAACATCTTCTTCTGAAAATGGCTCCATTCTTTTCTGCTCAAAACTTTTAAGATCAATAAAGACGATTGCTTCATCAGCTTTGTCCATTGCGCCAGCATATTCCTTTAAAAAATCCTTATTCAAGCTACTAAAGGTGTGTAATTCGATACAAGCAACCAACCTGCGATCTGTGAACTGTGCTTTAACAGCCTCAATAGTAGCTTTTAGTTTCGATGGAGAATGGGCAAAGTCCTTGTAAACATTGGTAGAGTCATCAGCTGAAATTACTTCTAAACGCTTTGCAGCGCCGGTAAATGAGGCTATTGCAGTATCAAAATCGTTTTGATTTACATCTAACTGCTCACAAACTAATTTAGCTGCATTTAAATTCATCAAGTTATGGTCGCCAAATATTTTTAAAGCAGTTTTCTTTGGCAATAAATAGGTTATTCCATTTCTAATGTCGTGTTCAGGAATGGCATAACCTATCTTGTGAATCTTTGCTTTTGATTTTAAAGCAATTTCATTTAAATCTTGGTCTGCTTCACAATATATCAATGTTCCGTTTTCCTCAATGGTATCGATAAACTTATCGAACTGCAAAGTATAATCTGCATAAGTAGGAAAAACATTGATATGATCCCAGGCGATGCCACTGATCACTGCTACATTTGCTTTGTAAAGATGAAATTTTGGCCGTCTATCAATCGGTGACGATAAATACTCATCGCCTTCGATAATCATAACCGGTGCAGCATCTGTGATTCTTACCATGGTTTCGAAACCAGCAAGTTGTGCCCCAACCAAATAGTCAAAATCACGATTGTAATGATTGAGCACATGTAAAATCATACTTGTGATGGTAGTTTTACCATGACTGCCGCCAATTACTACACGCAGTTTATTCTTACTTTGCTCATAAACGTATTCTGGATAGGAATAAATTTTAATACCCAGTTCTTGCGCTTTAATTAGCTCAGGATTGTCAATACGAGCATGCATGCCCAAAATAACAGCTTCAAGATCAGTTGATATGCGATTTTCATCCCATCCCATTTCTGCCGGCAATAAACCATACTTTTCCAAACGAGATTTTGCTGGTTCAAATATCACATCATCAGAACCGGAAATTTGATAACCCTTTTTATGAAGTGCAATGGCCAGGTTGTGCATCGCACTTCCGCCAATTGCAATAAAATGTATACGCATATAAATTAATTATTTGAATGAGAGAATTAGAGAATGATTAAATGGTAAAGCGATGTAAATGAAAACATTCTATCATTCTCCCATTTAAAATTCAATCATTATTTTTTCTCAAACTGGGCAGCAACCCAATCACCATTTTGTTTGTGATCGAGGTATTGAATACCATATTTAGCACACTCAGCAGTGATCATTCCTAAATCGGGATCTAAATAAAAACCACTGAAAAAGATTTTTCCACCTGATTGAAGCACCTCTGCATAACGATGAATTTGATCAAGCAGAATATTCCTGTTGATGTTCGCAAAAATAACATCATATTCTTCGTTTGGAATAACTTCTTTACTGCCACATAGCGCTTTCAGATTAGAGATGTTATTTAACGTCGCATTTTCGATGGTACTTTCGTAACATACATTATCATAATCTATCGCTACCAAATCCTTTGCACCAAGTTTAGCGGCAAGAATTGCGAGGATTGCGGTGCCACACCCCATATCCAAAACAGTTTTATCTTCTAAATCTGCAGCTAGAATATACTGCATCATCATTGATGTAGTTTGATGGTGACCTGTTCCGAAAGACATTTTCGGATCGATCACAATCTCATAAGGATAAGATGGTTGCGGCTCATGAAAAGTTGCTCTCACGTAACATACATCATCAATAATCAACGGATTGAAATTCTTTTCCCACTCGGCATTCCAGTTTTCATCGGCAACATCTTCTAAGGTATAATTTGTTACAAAATCATCGGTATAATGAGCAAGCAGTTCTTTCAATGCCTGCTCACTGTAATTATCTTTCATTACAAAAGCAGTGAACCCATTCTCACTATCCTCAAATGTATCAAAACCTAAATCAGCAAGATCACTGATGAGTAGATCCTGCTGATAGTCTTCGATACTTTCGAATTTAAATATTGCTTTTAAGTATTGCATTTAGCTATTTAATGCTTTAATAATATCTGTGAAATCCCGAGATTTTAACGATGCACCACCAATTAAACCACCATCAATATCTTTTTGAGCAAATAAACTTGCCGCATTTCCTGGATTACAACTTCCGCCATAAAGAATTGTGGTATCATCTGCGATCTTGAAACCATAGTTAGCCTCTATTTCCGAACGGATGAATGCGTGGATATCTTGTGCTTGTTCTGGCGAAGCGGTTAAACCTGTACCAATCGCCCAAACTGGTTCGTAAGCGATTACGATTTTAGAAAAATCAAGATCACTTAAACTGAAAACACCTTCAACCAATTGCTTCTTCAATACTTCATAATAGCTTCCGTTTTCACGTTCATCTAAAGTTTCGCCGATGCAGAAAATTGGTGTTAACCCGTGAGTCAAAGCAGTTTTGGTTTTTGCAGCCAAAAGCTCATCACTTTCAGCCTGATATTGTCTGCGCTCAGAGTGACCTAAAATTACGTACTCCACGCCAACAGATTTGATCATCTTTGCGGAAATTTCGCCTGTGTAAGCACCGCTTTCTTTGTCGTGAATATTTTGAGCTCCTATTTTAACATCATTTCCACCCAACTTGGCCAAACTATTTAAATGAATAAAAGGAGCACAAACAACAGCTAATTGATTCCCTTTACGTTCATCCTTAACCATATTTACAATCTCACTGAATAACGAAATACCTTCGTTATAATCTAAATTCATTTTCCAGTTACCGGCTACTATTTGTTTTCTCATTGTGTTTTATTTTGTTAATTCGATGATTTCCATTGAAATCGTGGTTAAATATTAAAAGTATCTGTGAGGAGCTGTTAATTCAAAAACCTTTGTTAGAATATCTTTTTCTGTATTGTCGAAAATTACATTTTTTCTTGCGAATACTTTCTCCGTCGTTTCGAACATTTTATCTAGTTTGTAATCCAAAAAGCCATCTGCACCACCCCAGCTAAAATCCGGGATATGATTTGGAGGCAAGCCACCCCCAAAAATATTTGCGCTCACGCCTACAATACTGCCCGTATTAAACATCGTGTTAATGCCCGATTTAGCATGATCGGCCATAATTAAGCCACAGAACTGCAAATTGGTATTACGCATTTTTTTAGTTTCGTAATCGTAAAGCTTTACTTCGGCATAATTGTTCTTCAAATTCGAGTTATTGGTATCGGCACCAATGTTAACCCATTCACCAAGTACCGAGTTGCCCAAATATCCCTCATGTCCTTTGGCGGAATTTCCCCAAATTACCGAATTATTAATTTCGCCACCTGCACGGCTATTTGGTCCGATGGTCGTACCTGAATAAATCTTCGCACCCATTTTAATTGATGAATTTTCGCAAAGCGCAAAAGATCCCCGTATTAAACTTCCTTCCCAAATCTCAGCATTTTTCCCAACATAAATTGGTCCGTAGCCAGTATTTAAAACGCTGCATTCGGCTTTAGCACCTTCTTCAAAAAAGATTTCATCGCCCAACAATTGATTCGTGCTACTGATTTTTGCAGAAGTACGCCCTTTGGTTAACAACTCGAAATCTTTCCTAATTTCTGCTGGATTATTTGCGAAAATGTTTTCTGGGTAGGTTATTCTAATAGACTCAAACTCGTAATTTATGGGCTTTAATTGCTGTTCTGCTTGCTTATAAGTCAGTTCTTCATTGCAGTTGAAAGCAATAATAACATCTTTAGCTACAAGAAATTCCCCTTCTTTAAGTCCTGAAATTGCATCGAGCAAACTTTGATCAGGACAAATTGAACCGTTTATAAAAAGACTAGCGTTTTTCTTGACTGCATATTTTATAGAAAGATATTCTTGAGTTTGGAAACCGAAGTCGGCATTTAAGTATTTCGCCCATTTTTCTGCGATGGTTAAAATACCAATTCGCAAATCAGCAACGGGCCTTGTAAACGTAAGCGGACGGAGAGACGCCCAGCAAGCATCATCAAATAAATTGATTGTCATAAGCAACAAAAATAAAAAAAGTCCCGATGCTTTTGGCAAAGGGACTTCAAAAAATGCTTTTTACAGCTAAAATTATTTCTTAGCGTAACGGTTTTTGAATTTATCGATACGTCCTGCAGTATCAACCAATTTCATTTTACCAGTATAAAAAGGGTGTGAAGTATGAGAGATCTCTAATTTATAAAGAGGATACTCATTACCATCTTCCCATTTAATAGTTTCTTTAGTATCTACACAAGATTTTGTTAAGAAAGCATATTCGTTAGACATATCTTTGAAAACAACTGGTCTGTAGCTTGTAGGGTGCAAATCTTTTTTCATTTGAATATTATTTTAAGTTATTTGTGTGAAAGCATCAAGAACATTCTTGCAATTTGCTGGCAACAACGCTTATGATAATTTCTATTAGTCTTTTCTAACCTCTATTTTAGAGGATGCAAATATCCTAATTTTATTTTTGATTTACAAGAGACTTTTAGAAATATTTTAAAACACCGAAATAGTTGGCGAAACTTGATCTGTATCAAAAACTACCCTCGCCTCACCTTGTTTAATAAACGATGTTCCCCCTTTTGAGTTATCAATATTAATTAAGCCATAGCGAATATTTCTGAGTTGTGTTCCATCTTTCTCACCAGAGATAATTATTCCAAATATAGCAGAATCGCTACCACGAACAGATTTAACCTTTCCGTAAACTGTAAAATTGTTTCCATTGCCACTTATTGCCGTAACCAAGCTTGTATCTGCACTATTTAATAAAGATTTGCCAATTAGCTTGATGTTATTCTCGCTGTCTTGTGCGAAAAATTTAATTGAGCCATCAACAAACGACATATTGGCGACATCTTGAGTACGGTTACTTTTCAATAACCGAAGAGGCTTAAACGCATAAGCTCCTTCAAGCATCGGTGGTGTCGTTTCCTGATTAAGTGAGATACCCAGTTTGGTGAGGGTATCCTGGTACTGCACTGGAATAATGTCTGCAATTTTACGCTTCATTTCTTCCTTGTTGATGGTTTCAACTGCATCATCACGCTCTTTCTTTTTACAGGCCACAACGGCTGTGATAAGAAAAATAATTAATAACCACTTTAGGCTTTTCGTAATTGTTTTCATGTTTTCTTAATTTATGTTTAATTCTGATTTGTTAATCAAAATTGAAGCATAAATCAGCGCCTGGAAATACCCCAATGAGTGATTTTACTAAAACAATCCCTGTTGTTTAGCCTTTAAAATCGCTTCGGATCTGGAAGCAACATGAAGTTTTTTATAGATGTGTTTAACATGGGTCCGAACTGTTTCATAACTGATAAAAGCTTTATCAGCGATGCTACGATAGTGATTTCCTTCCGTCATCAATAAGAGAATTTCCTTTTCACGGGCACTCAAATCAAAGTCAGTTTCTTGTGGCTGCACCAGAATGACGTTCTTGCGCACAAAAAACTGCATCACCTTTTGGGCAATTGCTGATGACATGGAAGCGCCACCATTGTAGACCTCTTCAATAGCCTGAAGCTGCTTTGAAGGCGAATCGGTTTTTAAAATGTAGCCTGAAGCCCCAGCGCAAAGTGCATTAAATATTTTGTCATTATCATTAAAAACTGTTTGAATCAGCACTTTCACTTCTGGAAATTGTGCTGTGATTATTTTTGTGGCTTCAATGCCTGTCTTTCCAGGCATTTCAATATCCATTAATATCACATCTGGCCTACTAAAGCGTATATCTGCTTCAATTTGGTTTGCGTTAGGGAACGTGCCCGTGCAAATAAAGCCTGGAGTCCCGTCTATAATGGTCTGCAATGCCTCACGAATGAGTTTATTATCTTCGAATATCGCTATCTTGATTTCCACAACTTCAGTTTCAGGCATAAATATGAGCAGTTTTATATTTTAAACATATCCCCCATTAGGTGATTTTGCAACTTAAATTAATCTTTGTACCCAACCCAATATTACAAGCGATATTTAGAACAGCATTAATTTCTTTTGCTCTATTCCTCATATTTGTTAGTCCATTCCCTTTCCGTGCTTCATCAGGCAAAAAACCATTCCCATCATCTTTTAATTGAATATTAATCATTTTATTTTGATGATAAACTTCCACTATAATATGCTTACAGTCGCTATATTTCACGGCATTGTTGATACCTTCTTTACATATTAAATAGACATTCTTTCTCTGTTCCATTGATAACTTTAAAACGCCAAGTGATTCTGGAATATTAAAATTTAGCTCAATTTCTTTTACCGCCACCAATTGAGCGGCGAAATCTTTTAGTCTTTCTAAAAGCGAAAGAAGGTTATCCTCATGTGGATTAACAGCCCAAACAATATCGTTAAGTTTTGAGACCATTTCGCCTGCATTGTCTTTAATAATATCGAGAGAATTGTTAACGGCGACATGCTCCTCGTTTTTGATTTGTTCTTTTGTAATGTAGCTGTACATGGCTATTCCGCTTAAGGTAGCACCCACTTCATCGTGTAAATCTTGACTGATTTTGCTCCTCAGATTTGCCAAGCGCAAACGCTGCAGTGCATAATACCGATAAGCAATGAAGGCAATAATGATAGAAAGTAAGGTTAACAACAATACATAAACTCTGGTATTGGCCAAACTCTGCTTATTTTCCGCTTTAGCCAGTTCTAAATTGAAAATGAGTTTTTCATTTTTTAACCCTGTTAATAAAAGGGTTTGTATTTGTGTGTTATTTCGGGCGTAAGTAGCCGTTTGTATTTGATTTTTAAGTTCGAGGGTATTAATTAAATCTGCCTGACTATTGTATTTCCTGTAAACTTCAATTGCGGTTTCTAAAAAAATAAGCGCATAAAAATCATTTAATTGAGGATATCTTTTAAGCAAAGAGAATCCTTTTTTCAAATGATTAAAGGCTATTATTTTTTCATTCGTTCTCGCTGCACAACTCGCTAAACCACTGTAACTATTCAACTCGACATCGAAATCTTGCCCATTCATTGCTGCAATACGTGTTAAATCAAAATATTTACTTGCACTATCATTAGAATTCTTTTGGATGAAAGCGCTACCTAAATTTAAATAGGCTGTGGCAATACCTCGCTTAGCAATTATTTCTTTTGCCTCTTTGAGTGATTCTCGACTGTAATAAACTGCACTATCCAGCTTTTTAAGCTTTTCAAATGCCTCGGCCAAATTGCCATAAATATGATGAGGTTTGGATAGATCTATATACTTTGATGGATATGGAGGTTGATGAGCAAAATTTAGTGCCCGTTTAAAATATTTAACTGCATTGTTTAGCTTATTGTTATTCATATAAAACAAGCCGATAAAGTTGCAAGCATCGGCCATAAGGATGCTGTCTTTTAATATCGATGCGATGTTTTCACCCTTAAAAGCCTCTTGCAAGCCTAGTTCATGCAGGTTATTGTAATAGTATACTTCAGCTTGTCGGGAAGTTAGGAAATAAGAGAAAAGAGATGGTTTACGATAGCTGACTTTTAAATAAATTTTATTTAGCCATAGCTGTGCAGAGTCATAATGATCAGAATTCATGTAATGATCAGCATTGTTAAATGCTTTTAAAACGAAATCCTGATCGTTCTTCTCAAGTTCGGAATTCGAATTTCTTTGAGCCAAAACTAAAACAGGAAACAGTAAGATGGTCAGGAAACGGCAACTCATTATTTAAAGGTATCAAAATACAAATAATTAGACTATAATAAATTTGTCGGCAGCTACTTACTATATTTTTTCCAGGTTTCAATTTTTGCAATTTGTCTGGCGAGATAGGCATCTGCAATTACTTCTGCTGAACTTTTTCCCTCCACATTTTCCAACAACTCTTTCAATTTGTACTGATCAACATCTGCTTTATATAAAATTTGAACGAGTTTAGGAAAGTCATTATCCACTAAGTAAGCAAATGCATCAACCAATGTTTCCCGAAGTTGGCGTTCAGAAAGTTCATCAGGAAGATCAAAATCTTTATTTATAATTTTAATTAGCGACATGAAACTAGATTTTGGGATTGAAAGATTTTAGGCTTAGTTTGGTTATTTGTTAGGTTAGAATTACTGCATGACGTTAAATTAAACCTGATAAAAGCGGTAGCTCCCGATTCTTCATCGAGATTATAGCGGTTAGCAGGCCTGCCGTAAGCGATAAAATCAGAACCGTTCATTTTCAAATAAAACAAATTAGTCGCATTCGTCAACCTTGTCAATTCCTATTCTCAATAACCATCACCTATCTTTCTAAACCCATTTAATTTCCTGGCAAAGCTCTATTAAAACTCCATTCGTATCTTTTGGATGTACGAAACATACCATTTTATTATCGGCGCCTTTTTTTGGAACGTCGTTAAGCAGTGTAAAACCATTGGCTTTTAGTCGCTCCATCTCCTCGATAATGTCATCAACCGCAAAGGCAATATGGTGAATCCCCTCTCCTTTTTTCTGCAAAAATTTCGCGATTATACTATCGTCGGAAGTCGCTTCTAAAAGTTCAACTTTATTTTCGCCTGCTTTTAGAAATGCAGTGTTAACGTGTTCTAATGCAACAATTTCCGTTTTGTAACAGGAGGTATTTAATAAGAGTTCATAAAGTGGAACTGATTTATTGAGGTTGTTTACGGCAATACCGATATGTTCTATCTTGTTCATCGTTTAAAAAGGTTGGTTGAATGTAAAAATGCGTGTTTTATCTATAAGGTCATAGCTATTAATTATAATTGTTCAAAAAGTTTTTTTGTATCTTTGTGATCATAATTAACAGAATAGAGATGAAACAGCCGATATATTTAGATAATAACGCAACAACACCTTTAGACCCTAGAGTGTTGGAAGCGATGCTACCTTACTTTACTGAAAAATTTGGAAATGCCGCAAGCCGTAATCACGCTTTTGGATGGGTGGCTGAAGAGGGAGTAGATTATGCTCGTGAGCAGGTAGCCAAATTAATCGGCTGTACTGAAAAAGAAGTAATTTTTACATCGGGCGCAACCGAAGCTGATAACTTGGCTATTAAAGGTGTGTTCGAAATGTATAAAGATAAAGGTAACCACATTATTACTGCGGTTACAGAGCACAAAGCCGTTTTAGATACTTGTAAACACCTGGAGAAAAACGGCGCTAGAGTGACATACTTAGGCGTTAAAGAAGATGGTTTAATTGACTTGGCTGAGTTAGAAGCTGCAATGACTCCGGAAACGATCTTAGTATCGATTATGTATGGTAACAACGAAATTGGCGTAATCCAACCGGTTAAAGAAATTTCGGCAATTGCACACAAACATGGTGCTTTATTTATGACGGATGCTACGCAAGCAGTTGGTAAGATTCCAGTTGATGTTAATGCAGACGGAATCGACTTAATGGCGTTTTCAGCACATAAAATGTACGGGCCGAAAGGCGTTGGTGCACTTTACGTTCGCAGAAAAAACCCAAGAGTTAAAGTTACTTCACAAATGGATGGCGGAGGCCACGAGCGTGGCATGCGTTCTGGTACACTTAACGTTCCTGGTATTGTTGGTTTGGGTAAAGCATGCGAACTTTGTCGTTTAGAGATGGAAAGCGAAGCAATTCGTTTATCTGGTTTACGTGATAAATTAGAATCGACGTTAAACCAAATGGAAGAAAGTTATGTTAATGGTAATACACAACACCGTTTACCACATGTAGCAAACATCTCTTTTAAATACGTTGAGGGTGAAGGTTTAATGATGGCCATGAGCGATTTAGCGGTATCTTCGGGTTCAGCTTGTACTTCAGCATCTTTAGAGCCATCTTATGTATTAAAGAGCTTAGGTTTATCTGATGATTTAGCACACTCTTCTATCCGTTATGGCTTAGGAAGATTTACTACCGAAGAAGAAATTGACCAGGCAATTGCGGTTACTCAAAAAGCAGTTAATCACTTAAGAGAACTTTCTCCGCTTTGGGAAATGTTTAAAGAAGGAATTGACTTGAGTAAAATTGAGTGGGCAGAACATTAATTTGCGAAGCAAATTATGAGTTAAAAGTTGTAAGTCACAAGTTTTAAGTCCGGGAGCATAAGCAACTTGTTTGACACCTGACCTTTAACTCGCAACTAGAAACGTATAACAAAAATTAAAACCATCCCGCAAGGGATTTAAAGAAATATAAATCATGGCATATTCAGAAAAAGTAATTGACCATTACAATAACCCACGCAACGTAGGTACATTAAATAAAGACAGCAAATTTGTAGGAACTGGTCTGGTGGGCGCACCTGAGTGTGGTGACGTGATGCGTTTACAAATTGAGGTTGGAGAAGATAATGTCATCACCGATGCTAAATTTAAAACATTCGGTTGTGGTTCGGCTATCGCATCTTCGTCTTTAGCTACAGAATGGTTAAAAGGAAAAACAATTGATGAAGCTTTATCTATCGATAACATGGATATTGTTGAAGAATTGGCTTTACCTCCAGTAAAAATTCACTGCTCGGTGTTGGCAGAAGATGCAATTAAATCTGCCATTAACGATTACCGCGTTAAAAATGGTTTAGAGGCAATTGTATTGGAAAAGTCACACCACTAGAAAAGTATATAGTAGAAAGTATTGGGTACTTAGATTGGTACGCTATTTGTCTTTCTACAATGTTATTAAAGGTAGGATGATTACGAATTTGATCTAGCTACTTTATACTAAATACTAAAAGAAATGATTACTATAACAGATAAAGCAAAAGAAAAAATCACGCATTTAATGCAGGATTCAGAAATGGGTTCTGATTATTTCTTACGTGTTTCCGTAAAAGGTGGCGGTTGTTCTGGCTTATCGTATAACCTGGATTTTGATAACGAAGAACAAAAAGGCGATCAGTTTTTTGAAGACAGAGGAATTAAAATCGCATTAGATATGAAATCTTTCCTTTACCTAGCGGGTACGGAGTTAGATTTTACTGATGGATTGAATGGAAAAGGTTTCAACTTTATCAATCCAAATGCCAGTCGCAGTTGTGGATGTGGCGAGAGTTTCTCCGTTTAGAATTTCTAACAAATAATATTTAAAGGTCTCGATTTTTCGAGGCCTTTTTGCGTTTAAAGCACTTATTATTGCTGATGAAACAATCTGATTTCAAAGAATAAAGGAGATTAATTTTTTCCTCGCTGTGGCGATTATACTATAATCCGCGTAAATCTTGTTAATCTGCGGGATATAAATTTTATCAACATGATATAAATCAAATTCTCAGGAACATCAATATCTTCTCTCGCTGATTAACGCAGATCTCGCAGACTAAAAATGATTTCTGAGCTTAGATTTTAAAAAGATAACGGATTTTTTAATCCAAAACTTCGTAGATTTCTCTAATCTACGGGAAAACATATTCCAATCAAAACGGGCGAGCGTATATCGATTTGCTTTTTTAAACCAAAAAGCATTATTATTGTTAATTATATTGACTACCAAATAACGAGCGATGCCATTAATTAACGAATTTTCAACCATCCCTACCCTTTTAAGAAATGTTGTAAAAAACATTCACAAACCCGAAGAAACTTTTTTAATACATAAACAAGGTGCTGAATGGGTGGAGATATCATTTGAAGATACTTTAAAAAGAGCTGATGCAGTTTCTGCTTTCTTTTTGGAAAAAGGAATAAAGAAAGGCGATCGGTTAGGATTAATGATCGAAAACTCACCCGAATATGTCTATTATGATCAAGGCATTCAGCAAATTGGCGTAATAAATGTTTCTATTTACCCAACGCTATCAGAACAAGAAGTAGGCTACATCATTAATGATTCTGGCATTAAAGGAATATTAGTTGGTAACAATTTTCTCTATAGAAAGGTACTAAAAGTTGCTTCAAACTGTAAAGATCTAAAATATATTATTCCCGCGTTTAAAGATTTCGAGAAAGTAAAAGTGCCATCAGATGTTGATGTAGAAATTATATCCTTTTCCGACATCTTGGCCTTGAAGCACCAAACTACAGCAGCAGAAAAAGCAGAAATAGATCAATGCAGAAGTTTAGTGCTACCAGAAGATGTGTCGTCTTTGATTTATACCTCGGGTACTACAGGAACGCCAAAAGGGGTAATGCTTACGCACCATAATTTTGTTAAAAATGTGGAGGTCTGTCTGCAACAAATCCCGGTAATCGATCAAACCGAAACTTTCCTTTCATTTTTACCTCTGTCGCATGTGTTTGAGCGCACAGCCACCTATCATGTCTGTTGCACTCAAGGCTGTAAAATTGCTTTCGCTCAAAGCTTGGAACTACTGGCGAAAAATATGGGCGAAGTTAGGCCGACGGTAATGAGTTGCGTACCTAGATTATTGGAACGGATACATGATAAAGCAATTAAATCTGGTAAAGCTGGCGGAGGTACTAAGGCTAAAATATTTACTTGGGCGCTAGAAAACGGCAAAAAATATCGTGTAAAAAAAGAGGCAGGTGAAAATCCTGGATTTATTCTTTCGACTAAAAAGGCAGTTGCCGAGAAATTAGTTTTCAGTAAAATTAAGGAGAAAACCGGAGGCCGTTTAAAGTTTATGATATCTGGCGGGGCTGCCCTACCGAAAAATGTGGGTGAGTTTTTCGGCGATTTAGGGATTAAAGTATTGGAAGGTTTTGGCTTAACCGAAACTTCGCCGGTAATGTCTGTAACCGAATACCATCGCCAGGTTTATGGCACCGTGGGTCGCATAATTCCAGGTATTGAAGTGGGCGTTCAGGATGTAGAAAGCAAGGAAATCATTAACATCCAAACGCATGACACATTTAACGAAGATTTTCAGTGCGCTGAAGGCGAGATAATTGTTCGGGGCCACTGTGTAATGAAAGGATATTTCAATAAACCAGCAGAAACAGCTGAAGCAATCGATCGGGACATGTGGTTCCACACTGGTGATATTGGTCGATTTTATAAAGGTAACCTACAAATAACAGATCGCCTCAAAAACATGATCGTCAATGCGTATGGCAAAAACGTTTACCCAACTCCTGTAGAAAATATCTATCTAAAAAGCCCGAAGATCGATCAGTTATTTTTAATAGGAGATAAACGAGAATTCATTACCGCTATCATAATTCCAAATAGGGAAACATTAGAAGAAACGTTTAAACTAAAATCATCTTATTTCGAGATTGCCGATCCATTTATACGCGAACAGGAAATAATTGACTGGATGGAGCAAGACATCAAGAAAATCTCAAACGAACTTGCCAAATTCGAACGCATCAAGAATTTCAAAATCAAACGCAATCCATTTAGTATTGATGAAGGTGAGATTACACCTACAATGAAGGTTAAACGTAGAATTGTAGAAAAGAAATATAGTGATACAATCGATTCAATGTATGAAGAAGGGATCGAGGCAGAATCATAAAGAGTAACTTGCTATTAATTACGTTCATCATTTACCCTAGCTATTATCGATTAATGGCTTTAAATTGATAATTTCTTTTATCCTATAAAATTACCTACCTTTCAACTGTCAGAGTAATGTAATTCACATCACTCTTTTAAACCCGACGGAAGTGAATATGGTTGTAATTAATAGTTTCGAAGAGTACGAATCATTTTTGGGAAAAGAAATTGGCAGCTCTCAATGGCACAAAATAGATCAGCAACAAATCACAAAATTTGCCGAGGCAACTTTGGATTTTCAATGGATCCACTGTGATGAACAGAAAGCTAAAGATGAAGGACCATTCGGTTCTACTATTGCTCATGGCTATTTGACCCTATCTCTTATCCCCTATTTATGGAAACAAATCGCTGACATTCAGAATGTAAAAATGGAGGTAAACTATGGAATTGAAAAGTTTAAGTTTAACAAACCTGTTTTAGTAAATGATGAAGTTCAATTAAGGGCGAAACTGAAAGCAATATCTGATTTAAGAGGCATTACAAAAGTGGTAATCGAAGCCAATCTTGATATTAAAGGCCAAACCAAAACAGCCTATACCGGCAACGTAATATTCCTTTACCATTTCAATTAAAAGCAACTCCAACAGGAAAAATAAAAAGGTATAAATCTTTTCTGCGTGAGGAGAGGCAAATACTATTATTAAACATCTTGCAAAATTCTTACTTTTGCAAAAAATACCCGAAATGAGTATAGGATTATCAGAACAAGAAATATTACGACGTGAGTCGCTAAAACAATTACGAGCGTTAGGCATCGAGCCCTATCCTGCAGAATCTTATGATGTAAATGTAAGTGCTGCTGATATATTGAAGAACTACGAAAAGGATAAAACTGCTTATAAGACGGTTAGCTTGGCTGGTCGTATTATGGGGCGTAACATCATGGGTGCAGCTTCTTTCGCCGAAATTCAAGATTCTACTGCCCGTATTCAGGTTTATTTAAAAAGAGATGAGCTTTGCCCAGGCGAAGACAAAACATTATACAATACCGTATTCAAAAAACTTTTGGATATTGGCGATTTCATTGGGATTAAAGGCTATGTTTTCACTACTCAAACTGGTGAAATTTCTATCCACGTTACCGAATTTAAAGTATTAGCGAAATCACTTCGCCCCCTTCCTATTGTTAAACGGGATGATGAGGGCAACGTTTACGATGGATTTACTAATCCGGAATTGCGTTATAGAATGCGCTACGTTGATTTAACCGTAAATCCAGATTACAAACAAATTTTCATCAAACGGAGTAAGGTAATTAACTCCATGCGCAACTATTTTGATGAACAAGGTTGGATGGAAGTAGAAACGCCTATTCTTCAACCAATTCACGGCGGTGCAGCCGCTCGTCCTTTTGCTACGCATCATAATACTTTAGATATGCCGCTTTATTTGCGTATTGCAAATGAGTTGTACCTAAAAAGATTGATTGTTGCTGGTTTCGATGGCGTTTATGAATTCGGTAAAATGTTCCGTAATGAAGGAATGGATCGTACCCATAACCCTGAATTTACTTCAATGGAAATATATGTAGCCTATAAAGATTATATCTGGATGATGGCCATGGTTGAAGAATGTTTAGAGAAAGTAGCGATTGCAACCAACGGCTCAGCTGTGGTTAAAGTGGGCGATAACGATATCAATTTCGAAGGACCGTATGAGAAATTAACCATGTACGAGTCAATTCAAAAATATACAGGAATTGACGTTTCTGCAATGGATGAAGAAGCGTTGCTTCAAACCTGTGCAACTTTGGGTATTCAAACCGATTCTACCATGGGTCGTGGTAAATTGGTAGACGAGATTTTCAGTGAAAAAGTAGAAGCGAACCTCATTCAGCCTACTTTCATTACCGATTATCCTATCGAAATGACGCCGTTAGCTAAAAAACACCGGTCTGCTCCTGGTTTAGTAGAACGTTTTGAGATTTTTGTAAATGGTAAAGAAATCGGAAATGCTTATTCAGAGTTAAATGATCCTATCGATCAGAAAGAACGTTTTGAAGATCAATTGACACTTGCAGATCGTGGTGATGATGAGGCAATGGCCATGGATGAAGATTTTGTTCGTGCTTTGGAATATGGTATGCCGCCAACATCAGGGTTAGGTTTCGGTATCGACAGAATTGTAATGTTAATGACCAACCAAAGCACCATTCAGGAAGTATTATTCTTCCCACAAATGCGCCCTGAGCAAAAGAAGATTGAATTATCTCCGGAAGAAACTGAATTATTTGTTTTGGTAAAAGAAGACGAACAACTTTTATTAACCGTTGTTAAGGCTAAACTTACAGATTGGAGCAACAAAAAGTGGGATACCACCCTTAAAGGTCTTACCGGTAAAGGGGTTTTAAAAGTTACCAAAACCGACGAAGGTTTGTTTTTGTCGCATAAATAAAAACCTTAACATAAACATAACAAAAATTTAAAAGGCTTGCTAACAATTGTTTAGCAAGCCTTTTCTATATTTACAGCAATCAATAGAAAAAGATTGCCTTATGAATACTTCAAGCTTAGAAATTAACGAAAGAGAATACTGCATCAAACTGAGTAAAGATGCATTTGATTTAACCCTTGTCCGCCAATTAATTAAAAGAATACAAGCCGAAGCATTATTCTTCTCTAAAGTTCAAAATGAAGAAGATGATATTTTGAGCAAAAGATCTCAAAGAGAAGAGTTAGAAGGATATGATAATTTAGACGATAAATAGGTTAAAAATCAAAAGTTGTAAATACAAAATTTAACTTTTAACCATTCACTAACTAATCTATATCCAACGTACCTTCCACCGAATCATCCATTGTTTTGCCTGTAATAACCGAGGCTGCCATCTTTAAAAATGCCACGGCCGTTCCATTTTTAGTGTCCCAATAATAACCCTCTGATGGGATCACTTTTATCAACGTGATATTTGGATCCTCTTTCCCACCTTGAAACCAGGTTTTAATAAATGGACTCCACAGCTCATCAATCTTAGCCTGGTCTCTGCTAATTTCAGAAATGCCATAAATGTTCACAAAGCCCGAATGTGCACCCGCCTGGAATAGTAAGTGTGTAAATGGATCAGTAGCTATTTCGTCGTTCTTATGACTGTCTTTCATACTCATAAACCAAATATTTCCTTCATCATCAACCTGCTGAATAGCCATTGGCCTTACCGATAAAGGAACTCCGGTTTTAATATTTGTACAAAAAAAGCAGCTTTCTGCCTTTTCAGCAAGGCTGCGTAATTTTTCAACCGCTTCTTTGCCACCTAAATCTTTAATATTATCTTCTTCCTGAGTATTGTTAGTACTTCCTTCTTGTGATGTTGCCATAGTATAGAATTTTCTATTTACTACAATAAGAATGCGAGTTTAGTTTTAAATTTTGAAAAGCAATGTAATTGCTACTATCCAAGTTCGCCCTGCTATCACTAATATCTTTTTGCGAGCGGCTATCGTTTATTTAAACTTTGTGCAACAAAAAGTACAACCGTTCTAACAGGTTTAGCAAACATAAACCTGAATTTAGATATTCAAAATTGTGAAAGCAGGGCTTTCAAACGTAGGCTAAACTTCTTCGACAGAAAGAACTTTCTTGGCCAGTTTACCCACTGTTAATCCCTGTACAATAATAGAAAATACCACAACAAAGTAAGTTATTCCTACCAATAGTGGTTTGTACAGACCTTCATCCATTGATAACACTAGTGCAATCGAAACACCGCCACGCAGCCCGCCCCATACTAAAACTTTTATGGTTCCGCTACTAAACTTGTTTTTAAATGGAATAACCTTAACAGGAATATAAATGGATAGAAAACGTGAAAACAAGACGATGAGAATACCGCATAATCCGATCAACCAGTAATCTGTAATATTTCTAATGATTAACAATTCGAAGCCAATAAATAAAAATAAAATGGCGTTCAAGATTTCATCGATAAGCTCCCAAAATTTGTTAAGGTAATCTTTGGTAACTGCAGACATTGCAGTCCGTTTTCCATAATTACCTATTACAATACCTGCAGCAACCATAGTTAAAGGACCAGAAATATGAATGGAGTGTGCAAGTAAATAACCGCCCATCACCACTGACAAAGTAATCAAAACTGAAACTTTGTAATCATCAATCTTTCTCATGGCATTAGAAGCACCAATGCCCAACAACGTCCCCAATAGAAATCCACCAAAGGCTTCTTTTATTAGTAACCAGGAAATATTGGTGAAACTGATGGCGATATCACTTCCCTGTGCTAGCTGAAGAATAACCGCAAAAATTACTACTGCAACACCATCATTAAATAGTGATTCGCCTGCAACTTTTGTTTCCAGAGATTTTTGCACATTGGCATCCTTCAAAACACCCATCACTGCGATGGGATCGGTTGGTGAAATCAAGGCTCCAAATAATAAACTGTAAATAAACGACACCTGAAATCCTAATAGTGGGGAAATATAAAACACTAGTGCACCAACTGCGAAAGTAGATATCACTACACTAACGGTAGAAAATATGATTACGGGAGCACGTTGCTCTCTCAAATCGACCAAATTGATGTGAATTGCTCCAGCAAATAATAGAAAATTTAACATCGCTCCCATCAACACTTCTGTAAAATCTACATCTTGTAATAGAGTAGAGAAATGATCGAAGGTTTTTGGAAACAAACTCCCAGTAAAAACCAAAACTATTGAACTTAACATCGCAATAATCATTATACCAATGGTTGATGGTAGTTTGAGGTAGCGAAGATTGAGGTAGGAAAAGAAGGAGGCTAGTACGATGAGAACGGAGAAAGAGTAATATAATTCCATAAATATTCTTGAAGGATACGTAAATCCCCAAAATATTAAATAATTTCGACTAATCTAAATTATTTTTTAGATTATTACTTTAATTGGTCTATTTTTAAGCACAAAAAAAGCCGATTCGCATCGGCTTTAATTTATTTCAATATCGGGAATTTATCTATAACGAACTTGCTGTTGTTTGTCCATCATCCCCATCTGATCTTTCATTTGTTTTATCTGATCAGCTAATAATTTATTTTTATCGGCTTTCTTAGCCTCTGCTAAATACATCGTTGCTTCACGTTTATTGCGCTTAGCCATTGCAATTCCAGCTAAACTTAACTTTGCCAAGGCCACATTATGTTCCATCTGCATCCCTAGGTTCAAGGCCGTTTTAAAATATTTTTCTGATTTTAATGGAGCAGTTCTACTTTCAATTAAACCAACAAGTAAATTATAATAACCATGTTGCACCCTAATCAACTGCTTTTCATAATTTGTAATTCTATCTAAGTAAGCCTTTGCCTTTGGCATATTGTCTTTTCTTAGAAACCACTGTGCTAAAAGCATGTTTTCGTTAAAAAAGAAGGTTACCAATATAATTAACCCTAATAAAATAGCCACAATTCCCCATGGCCAAAAACCGAAAATAAATAAAGCTACTGCGCCACCCAGTAAAGCAACCCCCGCAATTAATCTGATAATATTTGGCATAAAATTTATTCTAATTATTTTTTTTTGCAAATATCGTTTTTAAATGGCATAATTTAGATTTTAAAACAATAATTTCATTAAAAATTTCACAGTCTAAACAATTCATCAAATTAATATGAAAATTCTCTTATCCATAACCCTAATTGTACTTGCCATGAACGTCTCAGCTCAAGAAATCAACAAAAAAATTCACGACCAAGCTAGAAATAAAGATGTATTAATAAATGTGTGTACAAGGGAAGGTATCACCACATTCCCAGAATTTAAGGAAATGCACGATCCAATTTATGCGGCTTATGTTCCTGATGCAGCTACACTGATTGAATTGAAAAAGCTGGTTAAGAACGAAAAGATCAAAATTGTTTTCGGCACTTGGTGCGGAGATAGCAAAGTGAATGTTCCTAATTTTTTCAAAGTTTTAGATGCGCTTCACTTCAAAGAAAAGAATGTAGAAATAATTGCTGTTGATGGAAACAAGAAAGCAGAAAACGGCATTATTGACGGGTTAGATATCCAAAGAGTACCAACGTTTATCGTTTTTGACAAGAAAGGAAAAGAATTGGGTAGAATAGTGGAACATCCTAAAGCAACACTTGAAGCAGATTTGTTGGAAATCTATAAAAAGAAATCATAAAACTTTTAGGTGCGGGTTTTGGTTTTACCTCCAACAAAGTAACTACTACCTCTTAAAAATATAACAATAAATACATGTCTGCAGCACTCGAACCTGGTTGGTTATCTGTTTTAGAGCAGGAATTTGAAAAAGATTATATGATCAATCTTAAGTCTTTCCTCAAAGCTGAAAAGGACGCGGGTGTTAACATTTATCCTAAAAATGCAGATATTTTTAATGCGCTGAACACCACTCCATTCGATAAGGTAAAGGTGGTGATCCTGGGTCAGGATCCGTATCACGGAGCAGGCCAGGCTCATGGATTATCATTTTCTGTTCAGCGTGGCGTGGCTGTCCCCCCATCGTTAAAAAATATTTACAAGGAATTGGAAAGCGATATCGAAGGGTTCAAAGCTCCTAATCATGGTCATTTAACCCACTGGGCCGAACAGGGTGTTTTGCTATTGAATGCGACGTTAACAGTCAGAGCATCTACACCAGGATCACACCAGAATCGTGGATGGGAAATTTTTACAGATGAAATTATCAAGGCCATTTCTCAGAAACTAGGACATGTAGTTTTCTTACTCTGGGGGAAATATGCGCAACAAAAGGCGACCTTAATTGATCAAAAAAAACATTATGTTCTAACTTCTGCTCACCCCTCTCCTTTTTCTGCACATACTGGCTTTTTGGGTTCCCGGCCGTTCTCAAAAACAAACCAGCTGCTGATTCAGAATAATCTGAAACCAGTCGACTGGAATTTACCCGCTTAATGAATACCTATTTCATTAGCGGATTAGGCGCTGATAAACGTATATTTTCTCGTTTAAAATTACACCGAAGCATTAACATTATCCATGTTGAATGGATCAATCCATTAAGGAAAGAATCGCTGTCTGAATATGCCAAAAGGTTAAGCGAAATAATAGATACCTCGGAAGAATTTGCATTGGTTGGCCTTTCCTTTGGCGGAATGATTGCGGTTGAGATCGCTAAAATTCTAAATCCGGTTTTTACAATTGTAATCTCGAGTACCATTCAAAGTAATACATTACCTCCGCTTTATAAACTTGCAGGTAAGCTGAAGTTGGTTGAAATAATTCCGTCATGGTTGATAAAGTCCTCTAACAGGCTTACCCAGAATTTCTTTTTTGGTACGCAATCAAATGCTGAAAAAAAACTACTAACAAAGATTATTAACGATACCGATCGACGATTCCTAAAATGGGCAATTGGAAGTATTTTGAGCTGGAGAAACAATTTAATACCTGAACGATTATTTCACATTCACGGCACGAAAGATAAAATTTTGTATTCAAAAAAATCTAAACCCGATTTTGTAATTGAAAATGGAACCCATTTCATGGTTTATCAAAATGCAGCCGAAATCTCGGAGATCATCAATCAATTAATCATCAACGCATAAGATTGCCCCGTTCAGATAAAAATCGAAAATCGATGGCAATGGCTAGAAAAACTCCTCCTTAGGTTTGGGTTAATATTCCAAAGGAACAATAGGTTCTTTCTTTGTTGTCGACATAATCATCATGGTTTGAAAAGTTTTAACAACAGAAATTTTGCTGATTTTTTCCATAATCAATCGTTCATAAGATTTGATGTCTTTCACATAAACTTTTAAAAGGAAATCTGCCTGGCCTGTTACGTGGTGACACTCAGTAATTTCTTTAATTTGGTTTACTTCATCAAGAAAAATCTGAATGGTATTGTTTTTATGGAAGTCAAGTTGAATTTGAATAAAAGTCTTAATGCCTAAACCTAATTTTTCTTCGTCTACTAAAGCATGGTAGCTTTTAATAAAACCAGCCATTTCTAATTTACGAACACGCTCCAAAGTTGGTGCGGGCGATAATCCAATTTCTTGTGATAAAAGTAAGTTAGTAATTCTACCGTTTTCTTGTAAGATTCTTAAAATTTTAAAATCGATCTTATCTAATTCTGATGCCATATTAGTTCAAAGGTATTGAGAACACAAACATAACCAAATTATATTCTAAATTTTAACAAAATTTATCTAATATATTTTAAATTATTTTTTTTAGATTTACCTAAAAATTTAATTAGATAGACATAAATGCAAAGTTTTACTGAAGAGAATTATCTTAAAATAATTTATCATTTAGCAGAAAATACTAATAACGTACAAACCAATGCCATTGCTGAGCAAATGCAGACCAAACCCGCATCAGTAACGGATATGATTAAGAAACTTGCCGACAAGGGGTTTATAGATTATGTTAAATATCAAGGCGTTACCATGACAGAAAAAGGAAGGAATGCCGCTATAGATATTGTACGCAAACACCGGCTTTGGGAGGTTTTCTTAGTTGACAAACTTAATTTCAAATGGGATGAAGTGCACGATGTTGCCGAGGAATTAGAACATATAAAATCAACTGCGTTAATCGAACGGTTAGATGAGTTTCTTGGTTTCCCGAAATCAGATCCTCATGGCGACCCTATTCCAGATAAAAATGGAAGGTTTGCAAAAACGCAGTTTACAAAACTGATCGAATTGAAAATCGGGGATTCAGGAACAATCACTGGTGTTAGTCAACACAGTTCAGCATTTCTTAAACATCTTGAAAAGTTGGGATTGACCTTAGGCAAACAAATTCAAATTAATGATGTTACCGATTTCGATGGTTCTGTAGAAATTGTGATTTCAGACAAACAAATTAATATTAGTAGAGAAGTGGCAAAGCATATTTTAATTAGCAGTAATGGCAAAAACTGAATCGCTTAGTGAGGTACACCAAAGTGTAAGCACAGACAAAAGAAAAGGTTGGCGTCGCATTTTAGCTTTTATTGGACCTGCTTATTTAATAAGCGTAGGCTATATGGACCCAGGAAACTGGGCTACAGATTTAGCAGGTGGAAGTAAATTTGGATATCAACTGATATGGGTGTTGCTCATGTCAAATCTAATAGCGCTTTTACTTCAATCGTTAAGTGCTCGTTTAGGCATTGTTAGAGGATTAGATTTGGCACAGGCCTCTAAACATGCTTACCCCCGCTGGGCAAATATTCCTTTATTTGGATTAGCGCAGACCGCTATTATTGCCTGCGATTTAGCTGAAATTATTGGGATGGCAATCGGTTTACAGTTACTTTTTGGTTTACCGTTAATTTGGGGAATCTCCATTACCATATTTGACACCATTTTGCTTCTATTTCTTCTTAACAAAGGAATGCGAGCAATGGAAGGCTTTATAGTTTCAATGGTTTTCATTGTTGGAATATCGTTTTTAGTGGAAATGTTTATTGTTGAACCCTCATTAAAAGAAGTTGTTAGAGGTTTCGAACCTTCTATTTTAGGCGGCGATGCTTTATATATTGCTATTGGCATTATTGGCGCTACTGTAATGCCACACAACCTGTATTTGCACTCTTCATTGGTTCAAACCAGAAAAATCGAACGGACAAATAAAGGCATTAAAGAGGCTTTAAAATTTAATTTAATCGATACCACGGTTGCACTGAACCTGGCTTTTTTCGTAAATGCGGCGATTTTGATATTGGCTGCAGCTGCGTTTTATAAAAATGGATTACACGAAGTGGCAGAAATTCAAGATGCACACAAATTATTATCAAATATTTTTGGTGATGTTGCGCCAGCTCTTTTCGCAATTGCTTTAATTGCCGCAGGGCAAAGTTCTACTGTTACGGGTACATTGGCTGGTCAGATTATCATGGAGGGACATATTAATCTAAGAATCCAGCCCTGGTTACGAAGATTGATTACCCGATTATTGGCAATCATTCCCGCATTTTTCACTATTCTTCATTATGGTGATGATGCTCTGGGTGGACTTTTGGTTTTGAGTCAGGTGGTGTTGAGTTTGCAGCTGGGCTTTGCGATTATACCCTTAATCCACTTTACATCAGATAAAAAACTGATGAAAGATTTTGCGATAAAAACATGGGTTAAAGTATTAGCATGGGCCAGTGCATTGGCTATCATCGCCTTAAATGTCAAACTGGTAGTTGAAGAAATAAGTGGGTGGACTAAAGAAGCCAATACCTGGTGGATTTATGTAATTATCGTTCCCGCCTTAATATTTATTGTGTTTCTACTACTTTATGTATTCTTTCATCCGATGATTGAAGAAAAAAATAGAAACAGGCAAATGGTTCCGCATGGTAATGCTTTGGACATTGGGAAAATTGATAAGATTAGCTATTCCAGAATTGGTATTGCAGTAGATTTTTCTAAAAATGACCGGAATACCATCCGACACGCACTTATTCAAGGTGGAAAAGATGCTCACTATTACCTAATCCACGTAGTAGAAACTGCCGCCGCCAGATATCACGGCCAAGAAGTTATGGACCATGAAACACAAAGTGACCGGGAAAATCTTGAAAAATACAAAGCTAACTTAGGAGACTTGGGTTATGATTCAACGCCATTTATAGGTTTTGGAAGCACTGCTAAAGAAATTGCAGATATTAGTAATAAAAACGAACTGGAACTTTTAGTAATGGGCGCTCATGGTCATAAAGGACTTAAAGATTTGATTTTTGGTACAACAGTAGATTCGGTGAGGCACAAAGTGAATATTCCCGTATTAATTATTAGATAACTAATTTTTAATTACTTTCATTAACTTTTTAATTCCTCCATCACCCGAATTATGAATGATAAGTTTTCCTGCTGGAGAATACAAATACATAGCGGGATACATTTTTGGCAAAAACAACGGAATGAAAAGTTTATTTTTATCTTGAAGAACGGTCACATTTGGTTTTGCATTCAAACCTTTAGCGTAAGTATTAAAAAATTGTGGAATGATATAAGCCTCATCCAAGGTAATCATATAGATATTTAGGTTTTTAAATTGGGCATAATTGGCACCGAGCAGCTTAGTTTCTCGTTGGCAATGCTCGCAGGTTACATCGAAAAGCATAAACAGATTCTGTTTGCCCGGAACAAGATTTTTATTCGAAAATGCTTTACCATCTAATTTAAAAAATGTGAATTGCGGCAAAATTGTAGGTTGCTGTGCTTTCACATGAGCGAAGAAGAAAAAAGATAATGCTAAAACAAGGATTTTAAATTTCATAATAATGTTTAAAAATCAAACATAAATATAATTTTTACAAGCAATAGATTTATCGTTTAGCTTTTACAAACAGATGAAGATAACAAAGTGTTACTAATAGCTGACAACGAAATAAATAAAAACGAAATTATAACATCAAATTTTAAGATATTTGCAACCCAGCATTTTGCTGTTTTTAAATGTAGAAGCAAATCTACCCAGAAATACAAATAGTTTGAAAAACGATATCAATATAAAAAATAAAAGAGCATACTTTGACTATAATTTACTTGATAAATATGTGGCAGGTATTGCACTTTTGGGAACAGAAATAAAAGCCATTAGACAAGGTAAAGCCAATATGACCGATGCGTTTTGCATGTTCATAGGCGGAATTTTGTATGTTCGAAACCTTCATGTTTCTGAATATAGTCATAGCTCCTTTTATCATCATGATATAAAAAGAGATAGAGCATTACTACTTCAAAAAAAGGAAATCAGAAAACTTCGTCTTAAGGGTGAAGAAAAGGGTTATACCATAGTGCCTTTAAGGATTTTCATTAACGAAAGAGGTTTCGCTAAAATGGAAATTGCGTTGGCCCAAGGTAAAAAGGAATTTGATAAACGTGATAGCATTAAGGATAGAGATACTAAACGTGAGTTAGATAGAGCATTGAAAAGATAGTCTATAGTTAGCAATTTTCAGTTCAGTTTGAACTGAAAATTGCTAACTATTACCATGCCTGATCGCCCACCAAAGGCACAAATCTAAACGTATCTAATATTATTTTATCATAATCCGTTTCACTTACTCTAATAACGGTAACCATTTTTTGCGTGCTTTCATCTCCAACAGGGATAACTAAAATACCTCCAATTTTCAATTGTTTCAATAAAATCTCTGGAACAAGCGGGGCACCAGCGGTAACAATTATTTTATCGTAAGGAGCATGTTTTGCAATTCCCTTTGAACCATCTCCACAGTAAAATGTTGGTCTGTAGCCCATGCCAGGCAATACCTGAATGGTTCGGTTATAAATGTTCTCTTGTCTTTCGATGGTAAAAACATTTGCACCAAGTTCCATTAAAATACATGTTTGATATCCGGAACCAGTTCCGATTTCTAAAACTTTATCACCTTTTTTAATGTGTAACAACTCACTTTGATAGGCAACAGTGTAGGGCTGCGAAATGGTCTGTCCATCACCAATTGGGAAGGCAATATCTTTGTAAGCCTGATTCCAGAAAGTCTCATCAAAAAAGAAATGACGTGGTACTTTGCCAATTGCTTTTAGTACATTTTCATCTTCAATTCCGCGAGATTTTAGGAGTTCAACCAACTTCTTTCTCGCGCCACGCTCTCGGTAATTATCAACAAATTTATAGGCCATGAAGTCTCAAAATTAGCTTTTTCAAGCGGTGATACAAGATAAAGAAATCAACATTAATATAACTTACAGTAAATCAAAACTAAAATCTTTGTCTTTTGACAAAGCAAATGCATCAATTGTGTGTATTAAGGAATTATCTTTACTTTTGAGTCCAATTACAAATTGAATTGCCTTCTTCTTTATGAAAAAAATTATACTTAGTGTTTTTGTTGCGTGTATTTCATTTTCAAGCTTCGCTCAAACTGGAGCGGACTTTAACTACTCCATAGCCGCTAGAGGTTTTAGTTTAATGCAGCTGCCCAAAATTTTAAACCAAACAAACACTCAGGATTACACCAAAATGTACGGCAATGGTGCAATTTTGAAATTTAACGACAATCAAATTAGCTATAGAATAAGTGGGAATTATTTTCGCGATCCGATGGTTCGTTTTCAAAATACTTGCGAAACCTGCGAAATAGCTAGTGGAAAAGTAACAGATTACTCATTCAAGATTGGATTTGAAAAAAACTTCAACTATTCAAGAATTCAACCCTATTTTGCATTCGATCTAGGATACAGATCAAACCGTTTTACAGGTACATTAACGCCTACAAATGGCTCAATAGGAACCACGAATCAATCAGCAGATGCTACAAAAAACGGATTAGTTATTACGCCCACTTTAGGCTTTAAGGTCAACATTATACCCTATCTATCAATCTTCGCCGAAAGTAGCTTAGATTTCTATTATTCTTACGAAAAACAAGATAGAACGCCTATAAATGTTGCAGATAGAACTGTAACTACATTTAACAAATGGGAATTTCTATTAAACCCCGTTTCTGCAGGTATTCAATTTAATTTTAATAGTAAAAATTAGTACGGATCTACATCAATTTGAGTAAAAACGCCTTTAAAATCTTTAGTAGCATTGAATTGCGTTAGTGTTTCACGAAGCGCATCTTTAACTTTTTGAATGGCGGTATGCTTGTCGGCTTTAATGATAATTTGTTTGATGTACAGATTACGTACACGGCTGATTAATGGCTGCTCCGGTCCTAATACACGTTTACCGAATTTAGCTTTAAGAATATTTGCCAATGTTAGTGCTGCATGATCTAATACATGAGAATCTTTATGTTTGACGTAAAGAAATATCATCCGAGAAAATGGCGGATATAGAAATTTATCACGCTCTGCTATTTCATCATTGTACATGCCTTCGTAATCGTTATTAACAACTTGTTTAATAATCCGATTATCGGCATCGTAAGTTTGAATGCAAACATTTCCTTGGTCAGCTCGTCTCCCAGCCCTTCCTGCAACCTGCGCTAACAGCTGAAAACTACGTTCATAAGCCCTAAAATCTGGATAACCCAAAAGTGTATCTGCGTTAATAACGCCAATCAAATTTAAATTATCGAAATCTAAGCCTTTAGCAACCATCTGCGTACCGATCAGAATATCCGTTTTCTTTTCCTGGAAATCGGTTAAAATTTGTTGCAAACCATTTTTTGTCCGTGTGCTGTCCATATCCAAACGGGCAATAGTAATATCTGGATACAGTAATTTTAGCTCCTCTTCGATACGCTCCGTTCCAAAGCCTTTCTGCTCTACGTGAACAGAGCCACATGCCGGACAAATATTAACGCTGCTCTGTTGAAAACCGCAATAGTGGCAATGCAGTTTACCACTACTTTTATGATAGGTTAAGCTTACATCGCAATTCACACATTTTGGAGTATAGCCACAGGTTGCACAAATTAAAATGGTTGCGTAGCCTCTTCTATTTTGAAAAAGAACAATTTGCTCCTTTTTTGATAAGGCAAGATCAATATCTTTAATTAATACGCTAGAGAAGTATGAAACCATGGTTTTACGCTTGGTTTCCTCAGCAATACTAACCACCTGCTGATTGGGTAATTGCACACCGCCAAAGCGATCCTTCATCTCAACTAACCCATACTTTCCTTGCAGCGCATTATAGTAACTTTCTAGTGATGGAGTTGCAGAGCCCAAAATAACCTTAGCCTGATGCAAATGAGCGAGATAAATCGAGGCATCTCTCGCCTGATATCTAGGAGCGGGATCATATTGTTTGTAAGATGGCTCATGCTCTTCATCTACCACAATTAATTTTAAGTGTTGAAATGGTAGAAATACGGCTGACCTTGCTCCAAGTATTACCTTATATGCGCCTGTCCTTACCTTATTCCAAATTTCAACCCTTTCGCTATTATTAAATTTCGAATGATAAACGCCAATTGCATTTCCAAAATAACGCTTAATACGCTCAACTATTTGAGTGGTTAAAGCAATTTCAGGTAATAAGAATAGAACTTGTCCATCAGTGTTTTGAATAATTTCTTCAATTAATTTAATATAAACCTGTGTTTTCCCCGAAGCAGTTACTCCGTGAAGTAAAACAACATCCTTTTCTTCGAACGATTGATTGATCAGATTTAAAGCGGTCTGTTGTCCGGTATTTAATTGAAAATTGACACTAAACTCTTCATCATGATTAGCTAACCTACTTACAGGACGTTTCATCACTATAAAAATCTCTTTATCTGTTAGTGATTTTAAGGCACTTACACCACAGTTGCTCTCTTCTAAAAGCTGTTCTTTAGAGATTGGAAGATTTAATTTTTGCAGTTTCAGATAGGCAAGTAAAGCATCAAGTTGTTTTGGTGCTTTCTCAAGAACGTTAAAAAGTTCCTTTAAATTCTCTTCATCCGTATAGAACTCATTTAAAGTCACAAACGATTTCAAAAGAGGTTTGTACTTTTGCACCACTTCTTCTGCCACCAGAATTAGCTCTTTTTCTAATAAATGATTTATGATTGGATAAATTGTTTTTTGACCTAACAATTTTGAAACATCATTTACTGTCAGTTTTGCTTGCTTTTTTAGCGCCGAAATAATTATCTCCTCTTTTTCGGTAAGTACAATCTCATCCGTAAAATCATCGCGAAGAACGAGTATGGTTTCGCTGGCAAGTTTCAAACTAGCGGGTAACGCCGCAGACATCACATCTCCTTCATTACACATATAATAATTCGTCATCCAACTCCAAAACTTTAGTTGGGTGGGGGTTACTACCGGCTCACTGTCAATTATATCGATTATATATTTCGCCTCATAAACTCCGGGAGGATTCTTAGAAATGGCACTGATTAAAGCGGTGTATATTTTATGCTTACCAAACTGAACAACAACTCTTTTCCCAATCGCAACCTGATCATTTAAATCAAATGGTACCCTATAGGTATAGTTTATTGCCAAAGACAAAGGCAAGATAACTTCAACAAAAAGTGTTTCTCTTTCTGCAAAAATATCGTTTCCAAAGCTATCCATTATTTATCTTTAAATGCAGCGAAGAACAGCATTATCCAACCTAAAACAAACAAAAGACCACCAATAGGCGTGATTGGGCCTATTAGATTGACAAAATCCAACTTTAACATACTTCGGGTTGCCAACAAGTACAAAGATCCCGAGAAGAGAACAATTCCGAATGTAAAACAGAAATAGGCAATGTTGATTAACTTGTTTCTATATCTGGCAAAAGTTGAAAGGTACAAAAGCGCAAAGGTGTGATAAAATTGATATTCTACCCCTTTCTGCCAAATTTCTATTGAGGGTTGATCTATTACGGCCTTTAAACCATGAGCACCGAAAGCGCCAAGTAAAACAGCCACTACGCCAAAAAAAGAAGCAGTAAGTATAATTCGTTTATTCATAGTTATTGCTTGAAGCAATCGCTAAATTAATAAAATGACATAGAACTTCGCTGTAATCAATGTAATAAATTAAATTTGTTGCACGCACATGAAAAAAATTATCATTTTAGCCATTGCATTATTTTTGGGTATTGCAGGGATGGCATATCTATATTTCTCAAAATTGGGCAATGAAAATAATGCAAAAGATTTAGCATTGCAATCTGCCACGAATAATGCTGCAATAGTATTTTCATTTCAAAATGATAAGGGATTTTATGAAATTATTAAAGCGCAAAACCTTATTCAGCAGGTATTAGGCGAAGATAAAATTCAATTACTGATTCAGCTTAAGGATTTAATTATTAACGATAATGCGCTAAATAAATTTTTTCAAGATCAGTATATTTATGTTAGCGTACTTCCAGACTCCAATAAAAACCTTAATTTTTTAATCACTGTTCAACTTAAGGCAGATGAAGACCTGAATAAATTTAATCAGGTAATCAAATCGAAAAACTACATTACCCCATTACAGAACGGGCAATATTCCTTGAAGCTTAAAGATAGTGTTTCTGCTTACGCAAATCTCAATGATAGAGTAATAACGCTGTCAACCTCGCTAAAACTTATCAATGATGCTGCTATTCGATTAGCTGAAAATCCTTTCACTGATTATATAAAAGGGAATAATGCTGTTAGCAGAAGTGCCTTGGCACAAATCTATATCAACTTTAATCATATACCACTGGTGCTAAAGAACATTTTGATTGGTAAATTAAATGGAAGTATTGAAGTTTTAAATAAGCAAAATGCATTTGCCTCTTTAAGTTACAATTTTAGCAAAGAGCGTATTCTTTTTAACGGCAGCACTACGTTAAAAGATGATTCTAGCTACCTCAAATTATTTGAACAAAGCGCAGCGCAGGCTACAAATATTCAAAATATCTTACCTGATAATACGGCAAATTATGCGATCTACGCATTTGATGATTATAAAACCTGGTTTAAAAACCTAAAAGCTCTACAGATTAAAGCCAATCAAATTACCCAGGCAGACCAAACGATTAGTTCAATTAAAAATGATTATAGAACAGATTTAAATTTAATATTTCCATTGTATGCTAAAAATCAATTTGCAACATTTCAATTAAGTACCAGTGAAAAACTGGGGGCAATACAACTTACTAATGGAGAGAAAGTGAAACAATTATTATTTGACGTAAGTACAGATTATAGTGATGAAATTAAAGTTTTTAAGTCTGCAAACATTCTTCAAGTATATTTTGGAGACGCATTTAAAAATTTTAATAAACCATTTTATGCCATTATCGATAATTATTTAATTGTGGCTAACAATGCAAGTACAATAGCATCCTTTTTAAACAGCTATAAAAACAATAGGTTAATGATCCAGAATCCTATTTACATGGATGCCATGAATCAAATCTCTACTACTTCGAATATTAGCTATTATGTAGATCTTCGAAAATCTGAGAATATTTTGAGAGATAATATTTCATCAAAATACTACAAACATTTTAGGGCAGATAGTGGCCTTAAAACTTTCGATACATTCTGCTACCAACTGATAGCCGATAAGAATAAATTCATCTCTAATGTACTATTAAACAAATATGTACAACAACCAATACCAGATTCACTTAGTATCCGTTAATAAGAAAACCAGCCTGAAAACCAATAGATTTATGAAGAAATTTTTACTTGCTTTACTTATAGTTGCTAGTTTTAAGGCTGCAAACGCTCAGCAATACGCCCTTTTTGGCACGAAAACTATGTTCGATGCTTTCGAGAATCCTTCTCAGAAATCGTTCACATTAGATTCCTCTCGCAAATTCTCCTCTAATTTTTTCATGCCCTATTTCGGCATTAATGCGGCAAACAAGGGTGAAGCAAATAACGTAATCAGGAGACTTGCTCAAACCGGATATCTTGATACGGAAGACTTACCCCTATTGAATGGTGATGTAAACCACTTTTACCAAAACAGCAGTATTTATGTTGCCACTTTCAGGTTATTTCATTCATACAAATACCAAAAAGAAATCGGCCTGGCGTGGCAAATTCGTTCTGATGCGCAAATTGATTACACCAATGAAACGCTTGCAATTTTTAATTCTCCCAATAAATTTCCAATCAATACTCCGTTACGTGGAATTTTCAATTCATCCGGATACCAACAATCTTATCATCAATTTAGTATAAGCTACCGCGAAAATTACAATAAGCGATTAGCCTTTGGTTTAAAAGCTAGTTTATTAAGTGGTATTTTGTACAATAAAATCGATATCACTGATTCGTATTTATATTCAGACCCAGAATCAAACACCCTCAATTTAGGGTTGGCAGCCAACTATAGAAGTAATTTTACAGAGGGAAGAGAACTCAGAAAAAAAACATTGCTTCCATTCAAAAATCCTGGATTATCGTTGAGCTTTGGAACGAATTATACCTCAAAAAAAGGTTTAATGTTGATGGCAAACATTAAAGATTTGGGTTTTATTTGGTGGAGAAAAAGTACTCAAGAAACAATCGTCAACTCATCGAATATTACGATAAATACTTTTGCAAATCGAAACAACATTAATAATAGCATTACCGATATATTTACTGAGGCTCAGGAAAGCAAAAAATTCCTTGCTCCAACAAATGCAAAGATTGATCTATATGTTTCAAAAATATATGGCTTCTACAAACCTTCGTTTATTGTGTCGAAAAGTCTTTTTTACAAGGGTGGAGATATTGCTTTGGTTAACACCTTTAATTATAAAAATTTCTCTGGAAGTGTTACGCCACTTTACAACCTTAACAATATTTTTATGGTTGGTTTACAAGGTAAATATCAAACGCCAAACTTCGAAATTTTTCTTGGATCAGACAATTTAGTTTCTACTGCCTATACTACTAAGGGCATAATATCCAGCAATGGAAGTACCGGATCTTCTACTAACGGAGTCGGCGCTTCAGTATATATGGGTATAGGGATTAAATTTGGAAATGTTGTCAATCACCCCCAGTTCAGCGATGTGATGCCTGGTATAAATGACAATGAAGGGGGCAGTTTCTTTAAAAATCTATTTTCAATTTTTAAACGGAAGTAACCTAAACTTTCTTTTTTGGTTGCGTAACTACGAAGTCTTTTAAATAAAAAGGTTCGAAATACGCTACGTCTTCAAAATTTTGCGCTTGAAATGCCTGGTATGCTAAACCCGAAATATACTTTGCAGAGTTAAAATTATTATCGTTGAAAATCGCATTTTGATGATTTAAAGTTTCCTTACATTTTGCAGCTCCATCTCCTAAAAAAGTAATTTCATTTTTCTGGAGCAATTCTGAATAACTATTTTCATCGATTATTTTAGCAGAGGTTGGCTCCAAAACATTCAAATTGCTATCAAAAACAGCGCTGTAAACTTCCATTCTTCGGGCGTCAATCATAGGGCAAATTAGTCCAGCGTATGTCGGGTTTTCAGTCATAAAACCATTAGCCATCATTTCTAGCGTTTCAACAGCAATCAATGGCTTATCTAATGCATAACAGAGCCCTTTTGCTGTAGACACGCCTATCCTCAAACCCGTATAAGATCCTGGGCCTTTGCTAACCGCAATGGCGTCTAAATCATTATAAGTGAAGTGAGAAGACTTAATCACCTCATCAATAAATAAAGTAAGGTTACTGGCGTGCAAGTTTTGACCAATCTCTTCTTTGGTAGAAACTGTTACCCCATCAATCGATAAAGCTACAGAACAAGCCTGTGTAGCTGTTTCTATTTGAAATATTTTAGCCATGTTACATGAGTTATGGGTTTAAATTGTTTTCTCCGAAGGTTTAATAAGTTGATTTTTTTGTTTTTTTCTGCATCAAAATCCACGATTCTCAATGTTTTTGCATTCAAACTGGTAACTCGCAAGCCATAACTCGCAATTGATAACTAAAAGTTACGGAACAGGGTCGTGTCCATGTGCGCCCCATGGATGGCAGCGACCTATACGCTTTAAGGCCATCCAGCCACCTTTAAATGGGCCAAATTTCCGAATAGCCTCAATCCCATATTGCGAGCAAGTTGGGGTAAACCTACAATTTGCGCCAAGCGTAGGCGAAATGGCATATTGGTAAATCCTTATCAACCCCAAAAAAAGCGAACCAAATATATTATTAATGAACTTCATTTGGCTGAATTAAAGTTTTAAAGCGCTTAAAAGTTGACACCAATTTTTTTTGAATAAAAATAAATTCATACTTCTCCTTCCCCACAAATTGGATGGAAAAAAGCAATAATCCTCTATCATCAGGTAATTGACTGTAAAACTCTTCTTGTTTATTTAGTCGGTAAGCCTCGCGAATGCGGCGCTTGAGCAGGTTGCGATCTACAGCTCGTTTATATCTCTTTTTAGGAACATTAATTACTACCTGCGCCGGAACATGAGCAGCTTCATTAATAAACAGGTAAGAAATACGAAAAGGATATAATAAAAAAGAAGAACCTTTTTTAAACAGCAGATCTAAATGTTTTCTGCTGCATAACCGTTCTTCTTTTCTGAATGTGTACATATATTTTGATTGATAATTGCAGATTTTGATCTGCCGATTCCGATTAATCGGAAAAGCAATCAAAAATTATGCTTTATGCTTGCGTTCGTCAGAAACTGTTAATCTTTTTCTTCCTTTAGCACGACGTGATGCTAATACTCGTCTGCCGTTAGCTGTTGCCATTCTTTCGCGGAAGCCGTGTTTGTTTCTTCTCTTTCTTTGCGAAGGTTGGTATGTTCTTTTCATGACTGTATATTATCTTATTATAATTTCAAAATTAAGAGGTGCAAATATAAAGCGATTTCTCTATAAATGCAAGTCTGTTTAGTTTTATTTTTTATTTGAAAAGCAAATGTAGTAATTCTTTTTAAAATTCAGTCCCGCCCCCGCTTCTGCCGGCAGAAAAAGCCGGCATTTCGCTTCGGTCGGGTTTATTTTATATTGGCCACTACAATAATGTAATGATATCCTACACGCGATAATTCATAAAACGTTCCTACGGAACGAAACGATTGCAAAACAATTTTTGCTACCGAGGAGGCGCCCTACTGGACGGTAGTAAATTAGCTCTCGGTATAAAAATATCATTTTTCAAAACACTCCGAGAAAATTATTTCTCATCTCATTGGAAAAAATCATCGATAGAAAAAATCTATGAACAGTTTGCTTCTTTCATCCAGTAGAAACGTTTTGTACCCATAATCGACAATCTTAAGCGCAACAAAGATCGACCAAATTAAAAAAAAAAGCATTCGGGGTTTTATGTAAAAATACAGCTTAGCTGTACACCGCAAGAAAAATGTCCCCCCCGTAACGTAGCGACGACTCAACCGTAGAAAAAATCTATGAAACGTTTCATTTTTCGTTCCTTAGGAAGGTTTTGTGTGCAAAATCGACAATCTTAAGTGCAACAAAAATCGACCAAATTGAAACAAAGTATTCGAGGTTTCATTCTAAAACACTGCCTAGCTCAACACCGCAAGAAAAGTTGCTTACCGTCCCGTAAGGACGACTCATCGGTAGAAAAAATATATGAAGGATTGTTTGTTCGTTCCATAGGAACATCTCTTGTTTATAGTTCATCTGAAACAATCTTAAAGAGAATTAAAAGCCATGCCAACTAAACCTGGTTGTAGTGGAAATCCTTTTTGGTACACCCAAAAACCTATTCTAAGCTGCCATTCGCAAAAAGATTGAAACTAAAAACAGGACTAACGATATGTGTTACGATGTGATTGCTTTCCAAAAACTATTGTTTATCCAGCCTGAAAATTACCACAGCGATAAACATAAAGAGATCCGAGATTACAAGCCCAACGCTGCTTTCAATTTTATGTATCCAGTTTTACTCACTGGCAGCCAGATATCTGATTTGAGCAGCACCACGTAACTATCTTTCTCCTTTAATTCGATTTTTGTAACCTGAGCAAGGTTAATAATATAAGAGCGATGAATACGGATAAATTGGCCTGGATCAAGAGTTTGCTCAAAGTAAGCCATCGTTTTATTTTTATAGAAAACACCGTCTGCTGTACTTAACTTAACATAATCATCATCAGCCTCAAGGTAATTGATATCTCCAGTTGGAATAATTTTAATTACGCCATCCTTTTTAACTACTACTCTATTATTTTGTGCAGGACTCAAAGCAGCGGCATCCAAAACAGCTTCCGTATTTTCTGTTTGATTTAATCTGGAAGGCAGCTTTTTGATGGCAGCATCAAAACGTGCCTTATCAATTGGTTTGAGTAAATAATCAACGGCATTAACTTCAAAAGCTTTAATGGCATATTCATCAAAAGCAGTTGTAAAAATTACAGCGGGCTTATCTTCAACCAATTCCAGCATTTCGAAGCCACTAATTTTTGGCATTTGAATATCAAGAAATATTAAATCGGGCTTATGTAAAGTGATGGCTTTTAATCCCTCGAAACCATCGCAACATTCAGCAACAACTTCAATTTCAGGATGATCGGTAAGATAAAATTTAACAATATCTCTCGCTAAAGGTTCATCATCAATTAATATCGTTCTGATCATTTTTTTGTGGGATTTTTAGAGTGGTAATATATAAATTATTTGCCTCAATTTCGGTTTGCAGCAAATGCGGATTTGCAAATAACAAATATAATCTACGTTTAATAGCCGTTAAACCGAAGCCAGTTCCTCCTGCGGCTTTCATCTCCGGATCGAAAGGATTTTGCACCCGCAGCTCCAGAATATTACGATCAACTGTTACATCAACCTTGATAGTTATACCGGCAGATGTATTGTACAAACCAAACTTAATGGCATTTTCTACAATCGGCTGTAGTAAAGTTCCCGGCAGACATAAATTCAAAGTATCGTCAGCTACATTTACCTCAATATTTAAGCGATGGCTAAAACGTACCTTTTCAATGTCAAGGTAAAGCTGGATATATTCCATTTCTTCTTCTACAGATACCCACAATTCGTCATCTCGTTTTAAGGTTCCCCGAAGAAAAGAAGCTAACTTGGTAATCATTACACCTGCCTCTTTAGGGTTTACCATTGTAAGCGCAAATACCGAATTTAAACTATTGAACAAAAAATGGGGTTGCAATTGGTGACGAAGCTTGTTTAGCTCGGCTTCTTTTGCCAAACTTTTTGCCGCCGAAAGCCTTTCGTGTGTTTCCGATTGTTCCTCCAGTCTGTACCATAAAATATTGGCCAATGCACACCAGCCCAAACACATAAAGGAAATTAAACCACGGAAGGCAAAAGAAAAATTATAAAAATCCAAATACTCCTTAAAATCTGGAAATATGTATAGCATCGCATATTTTGCAGCATAAATAATTACGAACGTAAGCGCCAATGTAATGATGAGCACATACAATATTCGTTCGTTTTTTGGCTGATAGTAGCCCAGCATATTACTTATGGCAATGCAGGCCATCACCAGTAAGAAATTACTCAAAAAGCTATCTGCAAATGAAATTAACCAAGAAAAATTCACCACATAATGTAGGCCAACAGCACATAGAATAAACCAAGCGACAGCTATAGCTGCAGAGGTTTTTTGAATTTGTGGGATGGATAGAGGTCTAGTTGTCAAAGCGTTATTTGTTTAGGTAATGATAAACGAAGTAAACGACCAGAAAATCTCTGATCATTTACTTTTGATTATGGTTTTAAAAACTTTTGATTTCGATTCCCCCGAAAAGTACAGTTCCATCTAAAACTAAGGTTTTCTGCATTTGATCTATCGGCAACATGTGCCCCCTCTTGTCTTCTACACTACCAAATATTGCTGTAACATTAGATTGTATTGCCCAATTTGGTGGCACAATTAATTTGATACCTCCAAAAACTGCAGTTACATCAATCACCGCAGAATCCGTAAAGTCAGCTTGTGTCATTATAATATCCGATCCGCCGAAAACTGCAGTAACATCTCCTCCTTTAAAATTTTTAGAATAAACGGTTTGATTTGATCCCCCAAAAACCGCTGCGACATCAATTATGTCATTTCTATTTGCTTTCTTATCTGCTTCTTCATCAAGATCTATCTCATCATTTACACCAAACTGATTCTTAAGTGCACCTTTAAATGATTGTTTCCTTTTTAGCGTATCCTTTGGTTTAAAAATTAAAAAGCCACCAACAATTACTAAACCTATTCCCAGGGCGTATTTAGATATATCGAAATCGAAGCCCATGTCATCTACCGTTTGGTATACGCCAAATAAAATAAGAACAAGCCACCAAACGCCCCTAAAATTTTTTCTTACACCAATAAACACCCCAAGCGCAATTAGAAATGTCCAAAAGCTAAATACCCAACCTGGAATATTCAAACCCAAATTATCTAGTAAAAATGCTAGCCCAATGATTAATATGATGGAACCACTCCAAACTCTACCCGAGTTTTTGATGTGATTATTTTCATTTACATTTTCCATGTTTTCATTTATTTAATATTCAAAAGTATTTATAAATTAAAAGTTAACAACTGTTGTTTTCTTCAGCATGCGCAGAATGGCGGTAAGTGGTATCATTTCATCGGCGAAAAATATTTTCTTATTTTGAGCACATGAAATATTTACTATTTATAAGCTTCATTATTTTCAATTATGATGTATTTGCCCAAGATTTAATATCACACTATAAAGTTTATGATGTTAAAAAGCAAAAAGTAATTTCTTTAGATGAAGTAATTACCGACATGCATAAGGCTGATGTTTTATTTTTTGGAGAAGAGCATAACGATTCAATAGGGCATATTTTGGAATTTATTATTTTCAAAAAATTAGCTGAACAATTCCCTAAAAAAACCGCTCTTAGTTTAGAAATGTTCCATACCGATATTCAACCCATAGTAGATGAATATCTAGCCGACTTAATATCAGAAAAGAATTTCATTAAAGAAGGAAGGGCGTGGTCAAACTACAAAGACTATAAACCCTTAGTTGAATATGCCAAAAAAAACAAGCTTGCTGTAATTGCCGGCAACGCCGCCACTCGCTATAGCAATGCAGTGACCAAAAATGGGTTGACTGTTTTAAGTGGCTTTCCTAAATCATCCCTAAACAATTTGGCACCTCTCCCTATTGATACGGCTACCGGAAGATATCTGGAAAAATTCACTGAACTATTGGGAGGGCATAGCATGGGTTTGATAAAAGTCTATCAGACTCAAAATTTTTGGGATGCTACCATGGCTTGGTCAATCGCTAAGTTTGCGAAAGCAAATAAAGGAATTAAAATTCTACAACTAAATGGCCGATTTCATAGCGATGAAAAGCTTGGAACATTGGCCAAACTTCAAAAATATGCTCCAACGCTAAAAATTCTTAATATTTCTTCATTCAGTGATGAAAATTTTGAGAATCCGAAGTGGGAAAAACATCGAAACCTTGGCGATTATATTGTAATCACGGATCCGAAAGTGAAAAGAAGTTTTTAAAAACAAAGATTTACCATTGAGCAGATCTTTGTTTTTTTATGCTTTTGCTTTAAGCAAATCCCTTATTTCAGCTAAAAGAACTTCTTCTTTTGTTGGTGGTAATGGAGCTGCAGGAGCCGCAACTTCCTTTTTTTTGAGGTTATTGGCACCTTTAATAATCACAAATAACACCAAAGCCACAATAATAAACGTAATTACTTGCGATAGAAAATTTCCGTACTTTATTGCTGTACCCGCAATAGTGAGTTGGCTTAAATCTTCTAATCCTGCTGCTTTTAATGCCGGGCCCAGCACTGATGGCGTAATAATATCCTCCACTAGTGAGCTTACAATTTTTCCAAATGCAGCACCGATGATAACACCGACAGCTAGGTCAAGCACGTTCCCTTTAACCGCGAAGTCTTTAAATTCTTTAACAAAACCCATAATTTTTAAGCTTAGATGATTTATATACGAAAATAGCAAACATTCAACTGAATCCAAATGTTTAGCAAACAATTAAACCAAACATTCAAAAGCATTTACATTAATTCGAAAGAATATCTGAAATGATTTGTTTATTTTTGCTGCAATCCTGAATACAAAATATGCTAAAGCAACATCTACAACAAAAATTATTACAAAAGTTATCACCCCAACAAATTCAGTTTATAAAGTTGTTACAGGTGCCAACGGTTGCTTTAGATACGCGTGTAAAAGAAGAATTAGAAGATAATCCTGCTTTAGAAGATCCTAGTTTGATGACACAGGATGAGCCTAAAAGCGAATATGATGACTTAAACGACAGCCCTGAAGACTTCGATGGACCATCTGAAGATACCAGCATGGATGAGTTTAATGTAGATGATTATCTGCAAGATGACAATACCAACGATTATAGTACAAATTACAACAATGGTGATGATGACGAAGAGAAAAAAGAAACTCCAATCGCTATTGAAAGCACCTTCTTTGAAAGTTTACAAGAGCAATTAGATCTTATTCCTCTATCAGACCAGGATTTTATTATCGGTAAGCAAATTATCGGAAGTTTGGATGATGATGGCTATTTACGTCGCCCATTGGGTTCTATGATTGACGATTTGGCTTTTTCTCAAAATGTAATGGTTGAGGAAGAGGATGTATTGGAAATGTTAAAACTTATTCAGAGTTTCGACCCTCCAGGCATTGGCGCAAGAGACTTGAAAGAATGTTTACTCATTCAATTAAAAAGGAAAGACCCAAATAATCCGATAATAGTTAAAGCAATGAATGTTGTAGAAAACTATTTGGACGAATTCACGAGAAAACATTACGACAAACTCGAAAAAAGCTTAGGACTAGATAGCGAAGAACTTAAAGAGGTAGTTAACGAGATTTTGCGTTTAAATCCAAAACCAGGTGATGCAAATCAGGTAACAACCAAACAAATGCAAATCATTCCGGATTTTCATATTAGTAATAATGATGGAATCTTAATTTTAACGCTGAACTCCAAAAATGCACCTGAGTTAAAAGTAAGCCGCTCTTATCAGGAAATGTTTGAGCATTACGACAAAGCTTCATCAAAAGATAAAAAACTTAAAGAAGCTGTGCAGTTTGTGAAGCAAAAATTAGATTCAGCTAAGTGGTTTATCGATGCCATTAAACAAAGGCAACAAACTTTGTTAAAAACGATGAATGCAATTATGCATTATCAGTACGAGTATTTTTTAACAGCTGATGAGCGCAAAATGCGTCCAATGATTTTAAAAGATATTGCTGATAAAATTGACATGGATATTTCTACCGTATCTCGTGTAGCCAATTCGAAGTATGTGCAAACTGAATTTGGTACCTTTTTATTAAAATCTTTTTTCTCAGAAGCCATTCAGACAGAAAATGGAGAAGAGGTATCGAACAAAGAAGTAAAAAAAATACTGGAAGATTGTATTGGAAATGAAGATAAACGCAAGCCTCTTGCCGACGAGAAATTGACCGATATTTTAAAAGAAAGAGGTTATAACATCGCCCGTAGAACTGTTGCTAAATACAGAGAGCAAATGAATATTCCGGTGGCGAGGTTAAGAAAGGAACTTTAGTACGCGGCAATTTTCAGTTTTCAGGTGGTATCCATCAGTATTCAGTTTCTGGTTATCAGTTTGGCTATCCATTTAAAAAGAAATTACATAAGTACTGCTTTACCACATTCGGATATAAGAAGGTACTTTATAAATGTTGTTGAGTAGTAATCCCAAAACAATTTCATGACTGCCATTGCTTACCTGATTCAAATCTGAAGTGGTAAAATCGTAAGAGTAGGTCAAATTCAACATCTTACCAATATTGAAACCGGCCATTGCCGAAAATGAATCGTCCTTACGATAACTTCCCCCAAGCCACAACTTGTCTTTAAAGGCTATTTTCATATTTACATCTACCGATACTGGCGCTGGCTGCACATATTTAACCATAACGGAAGGAATTGCAGCAATTTCATCATCAAGAAAGAATTTATATCCCACTGTACCGAAGAAATGCGGAACTGCCTTTCCTTGATTATAGGCTTCATCTCCTGAAAAACTTAATTTTTGAGACAATATTTGTTGAGCCGATACTCCTGCAAATATTCTTGCACCATATAACCAAACGCCAACGCTTAAATCTGGACGTAGTTGGTTGGTTATTGCTCTATTGAGTGATGGTTCATAAGGATTTTCGAATGTCAATGCATTTATATCTAACGAAATACTAGATAAACCTGCTGCAACACCTGCAGATAAATTAAAATTATTGCTCAACTGCAAATGATAGGCGTAAGTAACATTGGCATCCAATCTCTTTATCGGGCCTGTTTTATCCAAAACGGCGGTAACACCCATGCCATGATGTGGAGGTGACGAAGTATAATTCTGCATGTAATTCCGATCCATTGGATTGCCTGTTTCTTCGGGAAATGAAGTTAGCGCATTACTCCACAATTGATTATCGCCCAACGCCCAATGTGCTGATATGAAAGAGGTTTGTGGCGCATCGTTAATTCCAGCCCACTGTTTCCGATAACCTGCTTTAAAATCAATATAATTTTCTATCCCCGAAAGTGCCGGATTGAGCAAATATTGGTTAAAAATGTACTGGGTGTATTGCGGCTTTTGCTGTGAAAAAGCTTTGGTAGAAACAAGTAAGGCAAATATGAGGATGTACTTTTTCAAAATTTATCTGATTATTGTGAGCGGTCCGGTAACGTTTTTTCTTCCATTTCGTGGATTTATGATGTAGTAATAAACACCGACCGGAAGTTGTTCATTTTGATAATTCCCATCAAATGGGGTTCTATATCCAGCACTAAAAAATATTCGGCTCCCATTCCGGTTAAACACTTGTACAGTTGCCTTTGGGTAACTTTCTAAATACTTGATATTCCATACATCATTAATTCCATCACCATTTGGAGTGAAACTACTTGGAGGATTAACAGCCTGTAAAACCTTTACCGATACCCGTAGTACTGTAGTGCATTGCTCCGGGCTGGTAGTCACAGTTAATGTATAGTCAATATCTTTTTCTGGTGAGGCAATTGGATTCATGATTTTGTTATTATTCAACCCTGTAGCCGGTAACCACTCATATTTCAATCCTTCGCCTGTTGCTACAGCAGGAATTTGTATTTCTCCTCCTGCTAAGATATAAATAATTGAGCCGCCATCAACCACTGGTGATTTATTTACAAAAATTGATTTTGTAACCGTAGCACTACAACCATTATCTGCTGTGAAAGTATAGGTGATATTGTGAGGCCCAAGCCCAGCCAGTTTAGGATTAAACGTTCCATCAGGCTTTAAACCATTTCCATCACTGCTATAAACTCCAATACCTGAAATTCCGGTGGTTTCATTAAATTGATTGATAACAACACTACCATCATTCTCACACACAGGCAAAATTTCATCAACTGTTATTGTTGGTGATGCGTTCAAAGTAATGGTTTTAATGATAAAATCAGAACATTGCCCCCCCGAATAGGCAACTACTTTAATTTGAACATTTTTAGTTAGCGGAGAGCCAAAAGGCGCATAATTCAAATCTATTTGATCTGGTATTGGAAAATTAAAAGTTTCCATGCTCTCTGGCTGATTATCTAAATCTTTATAAACTTCAATCTTGGTTACCTTTCCAAAATCTACCGTTGATGTATTTTTAATTGAAATTACCGTATTGCTGCAATAATTATTAGTAATCAAGGGTTCAAAGTTGGCCTTGGGGACAGATCCGTTTACGGTAAACTGTTGTTTGACAATATCAGTACATCCAGTAGTGTTAGTTATGGTCAGGGTAACATCGTAATTATCGGCTACAGTGTAAGTATGTGAACCATCTTTCGCACTTGATGTGTTTTTTACCAAATGAGCTGCCGATAAATATTTGTCTCCGAAATCCCATTTATAAGTTAATCCGTCAGCCGTACCCTCTATATTTACTGCTGTATTGGTAAAATTAGCAACAGCATCTTTCAAACAGATATCTGGCATTTTAAAACCTGCTTTTGGTAGTTCTGTAACATTGATTTCCCATTTCTTTGCTTCGCTTACGCAATTATTCGACGAGGTTGTTACCAGTGAAATGGTATACTTTCCTATTTTAGTATAGCTATGTTTTGGATTTTGATCAGTTGAAATTGCTGTTCCGTCATCAAAATTCCAGGCCCAGCTTTGAATGGTATTTACAGATATATCATTGCTTATCTCTGATAAGTCTTGAATTGTAAATTCGGTATTGGTGCAAGTTTCAGCAGGAGATTTGAAATTTGAAACTGGCCGTGGGTAAATTTCTATTTCTTTTTCAACGGGTTCAGAATAACAGCCTGTTCCAGATTTTACCATTAATAAAACCTTGTATTTACCTTCCTTTAAAAAAGCATGTTTTGGGTTTTGATCGGTTGAGGTTGTGCCATCTCTAAAATCCCAGAGCCAATTTACAATCGAAAAATCGGTTGTTTTTGAATCACTTTTATCAGTAAACTGAACTTCAGTATTAGCACAACCAGTCAACTTGGCTTCAAAATCGGTAATAGGCAAATCGTAAATATTAAAAACATAGTTGGTGGTAATATCGCCTGTGATACAATTATTCGCATTCGTTGGTACATGCGAAACCACTTCTAAATGGTATTCACCGGTTTGAGTATAGGTTTTATTTACGGGATATCTGTACACATAACTAGTTTGTCCGTTTACAATTTTTTTATCTGGTTCAGGATTTAGAACTGTTTCTGGCACCCCACCTTCCAAAGTCCAGGTGATACGATCTGGTTCATAAGGCAAATTGACCTTAAAATCAACAGTTTGGCCAATGCAACCATTAGGACTTTCCTCATTTCGGGTTTCATCAATAACCGTTAAATAATTGTTTGATGATAAATTAGTCCCTGCTGAATAGGAATATGATTCGGCATTACCAAATCCATACGCAATTGCATTAAATCCGTCATCAGCGGTCAACGTTAAACTACTTTCTATAACAGGAATCTGAGCAAACGAATAAGTAGAATTGCCAATAAGTGTACTCCATGATGCTGCTGGCGCTACTCCATTAATTTTAAAGCTGCTTACTTTATTTGTTCTAATTAGAACGTTGATGTACTTATCCACTATTGATTCCAAGTCGGATGAAAAAACAGTAACTGTTTTAATGCTGAATTCAACTGGATTAAGAATAACCATTTCCGGATCGCCAATGATAGCGTTACCCAAAGCTGAAGAACAATTTTGAGTAAGTGAATATTGTGCAACACTAATTAGTTTATCGGCAGAGATAAATGTAGATTGGGTTAAAATGCCACTTTCATAGAATTCGCCTTTATTTAAAGTAATAGAAGTACCATCTAAAGTGAATTTTGTATTGTCTTCTTGAGCCAAAATCCTTAAGATGTACCGCCTATCTTTGAGTGGAACAACGCCATAGTTTCTTCCCCAGCTTGCCGTTGGATAAAGTTGTTGATATAGTGGATCTTGAGAACCGGTACAGGGGCCTATTACAATTGCAGATGAGCCAGAAAAAGCAGCAAATCGTTTGCAAGATGATTTTATTTTATCTGTTTCTACATAAACTCCGGTTAAATCTCCCGTACCGGTGATGTATTCGTATACATCGCCTGCTTTGGCTAAAGTAACTGGTAAAGTACTGCCACCTTTCTCATGAATAATAACACTTGTATTATCTTCTGCAGCTACGATGGCCAAGTAATTTTTTCCCCCTTCAGATTGAGTGTAGTTCATGGAATAATAGGTTTGGCCAAGTGTTTCAAATGGAAGTATCAACGAAGCAGCTGATCTAGCTCTTCCCCAGATGTGGGTATATGCAGAAACTTTGGGTAAACCATCGGTTACTCGAATGCGTATTGCCCTATCTAATAAAACTGTATTTGATTCTGATTCTTCGATATACGCCGACGCTCTAGGTACATCAAATCGTATAGCTTGGTTGACTGGAATTGTTTTTTTTAACGACCATGTGCCGCAACTAACCGTAACCTCTGTATTGAATTTGGAAGTTACAAAAACCGTAATGTTAGCTAAGCTATTTTGGCTAGGTACATGCGTGGGGAAAACTGCCCAAAAATCTGTCCCTTCGTTGGAAACGTTTTGAGCACGAGAGCGCATTGAAACCAATAAAAATATTAGTAAAGCTAATAATCCAGCTCGCTTCATTGGTATTAGCTAATTAGAAAGGTAATTCATTTGGAAAGTTATAGAGATGCAATATACTATTTATAGCAGATAAGAAAAATAGGTTATAAAGATTTATAAATTTTTAAAAGAGCATAATAGCCATTTCGTGTAATAATCTAAGGGGTTGATGTAAAAATAATATTAAAAATACCAAATTACGTTCTAAGCCGTTTCAAATAATTATTCCCTAATACAACGGCATTCATCCCATTTATCAATTTAAGATTGTAAAAGATGGAAAAGCTAATTAATTCCTACCATTACTTAATAAAAAAATTTATCCTGCGAGAGTGAACGAGGGGCAGATTTGGAACTTTATAAAGAAGTTGAAAAAGCACATTTAGACTAGAACATGCTTCTAAAAAAGATGAATCTTTATTTTTGAATTATCGAAATGCGTTTTTCTCTTTTAAGAGAAATATTAATAACGCAATAAAAGATGGTTTCGGATTAATCAAAAATCAGTTAGACGACACGGATAAGAATCAACTGGACGCAACTATTAAAAAGCTAGATGGCGCTTTATATGATATTAAAGAAACAGAGGAAATTGTGTCTTACAGCAACATGATCTTTTCCTCATAAGATTTGGACACACCATTAAATGATGACTACTACAGAAATTGACTCAAAGTGCTCAAACTATATGTATTCATTGATCCGCTTTACCGTCAAACTTCTCAGAGTATTCCTTTGACTTAATGTCTGCGGTAGTATCATTACGATCTTCTGGTTCAAGATTTTCATCTAAACGATCGTTCCAATCATTCAAACCCTTAGAAGAATCTTTCTCAATTATTTCGCTCGAATTTTTCTTTGATTTTTCTTGACCCTGAATTTCCATGCTTTTTGCGTTTAAAATAAAACACAAAAGTTAACTTAAAGTTTGAATCGTGATGTCATTATTGGAAAGGTATTAATGATAAATAAAAATTATTTACTTGAACCTTCCTCCTTTGCACTTTTAAATTCTTTAACGCTTTTTCCAATTCCACGCATTAACTCTGGCAGTTTCTTGCCACCAAAAATTAATACTACAACTACACCTATTAAAATAATTTCTATTATAGACATATCATACAATTTTGTTTAATATACAGCAAAGAAATATCATTGTTTCTATTTCCAGCTTAATTAAACAAGCAAAGCTTTCAAGGTTCTGGGTTTTATTTTAGGCAAATCTCCATGTCGGATATATTCTGCAAACCCACGAAGCTGCTTAATGGATTTAATTGCTTCGTAACCTGCGTAGGTGGTTCTAATTTTATTTAGCAGCAGTGTATCCGTTTTAAACATATCGCTCTCTTTTAAAATACCTTTATTAATAAAACTTCTTATTAACTCGGCCATTTTGCCGTTAGCATATAAGTGTAGCGGAAGCTTAAAAAACTCATTGTTCAATTTTTCAAAAACGTCATTTATCCAATTTACCTGAGCATTATCATTCACAGCAATTTTACCTTCATTGATCACTATAGCATTAAGAAACTCACGAGCTCTTTGCCGTGATATAATCCCTCCATGTACACCATCCCTTAAAGTGTAATCTAATCTATCCGCACAAAGTGATGGTAATGGTTGTTCTAAAATGTTAAACTTTCCGTAAAGAATTTGATTCACATCATAACCATAGTTCAGTAGAACGTCAGGAATTTCCGATTTATAAATTACCTCAGCAAAAACCTTCTCGTGGTAATCTTCATCCAGGTGCTCAAACACATAATCGCCAACGTGAGAAAAGGCGGTATGCGAAACATCATGTAATAAACCAGCTATTTGCTCCAATTCCGAACCTCCTAACTTTTTGATTAGCATTGTTACTCCTATTGCATGCTCCAGTCGTGAATGGCAAATGTCGGGATTTACCAAAAAAATAGCGCCGCTTTGATGAATTCCAGCTAAACGTTTTAAAGCTTCAGTATTTAGCAGGTCAGAGAATAGTTGTGGAAATTCCATTTTACCATATAAAAAGTCGTTTAGCTGTATCATATTAATGAAGATTAAATTGAGCTCAATATTACTAATATTTTTAGTTTTATAAAATTTTTTATTTCCACAGTAGTATTATATTTGCTAAATTTACTAGGCAAAAAACCAACTTTCAATTATTTTGAAAGCTATTATTACAATTGCATGATTAACAATAATTATCATCAGAAAACAAGGTTTGATATTTAACGTTATCATTGTAAAAAAGGAATAATATGGCCACTGCTCAACAAATAAGAATTGCATATATTGACTTTGTTTTAACCAACGATGAGAAACCAAAAACGGTATATAGTTTTGCTAAGAAATTAAAAATTACTGAGGCAGAATTTTATCAGTTCTACTCCTCATTTGAAAGCATTGAAAAGACCATTTGGTTCGATCTTACTTTTGAAACGATTAGTAAAATTAAAGACCAGGAAGTTTGGCACCAATATACATCCAGAGAGAAAATGCTATCCTTTTTCTACAGCTACCTGGAGAAGTTAAAAAGCGAACGTAGCTTTGTAATTTATAGCCTTAAAGATTATCAGGGTAAATTTTCTATACCTAATGTTTTGGCAGGAGTGAAACCTATTTTTGAAAACTTTGCTCAAGAAATTATTGATGAAGGCCTCGATAGCGGGGAATTAGCGGAACGCAAATTTTTAACTAAAAGATATAAAGATGCACTCTGGGTTCAGTTTTCATTTATAGTTAATTTTTGGATCAATGATGACAGCGATGGCTTTGAAAAAAGTGACGAAGCCATTGAAAAAGGCATTAATGTAACTTTCGATCTCTTTCAACATTCTCCTATAGATAATTTGATTGATTACGGAAAGTTTTTATCGCGTAACGGAAAGTTTAAAGAAAAGATGGGATTTTAGAATTGATGAGGGCACAAGACAGTATTCCGACAACAAAAGTAGAACGTTCAGCAAAATTTGTTAAAACAGGTTTTCAAATTGGGGGCAATTACATTAAACATTATTCGAAAAAATTGTTCAATCCTGACATGGATAGAGAACAGCTTAACGAAGATAATGCCACCGATATTTACAAATCGTTAAGTGAGCTAAAGGGCAGTGCATTGAAAATTGCTCAAATGCTGAGTATGGATAAGAATATCATGCCTAAATCTTATGTAGATAAGTTTACGCAATCACAATATAATGCTCCTCCCCTTTCCGGACCACTCATTGTGAGAACTTTTACCAAAAATTTCGGTAAAACGCCTGACCAGATTTTCGATACCTTTAACCTTAACTCAAGCAATGCTGCTTCAATAGGCCAAGTGCATGAAGCCACTTTAAATGGCAAAAAACTCGCTGTAAAAATTCAATATCCTGGTGTTGGGGACAGTATCTCCTCAGACTTAAAACTGGTTAAACCGTTCGCATTTCGGCTACTGGGCATGTCTGAGAGAGAACTTAACATCTATATTAAAGAAGTTGAAGAAAGGCTATTGGAAGAAACCGATTATGAATTGGAAGTCAGAAGATCTATTCAATTTTCAGAGGATTGCCAGAACTTAGATCACGTTGTTTTCCCAAAATACTATCCTGAGCTTTCTGGTAAGCGCATTATCACGATGGATTGGCTTGAGGGTTTGCATTTAAAAGAGTTTTTGAAAACAAATCCATCACAGGAGTTAAGAAATAAAATTGGGCAGGCTTTGTGGGATTTTTATAATTTTCAACAGCATGAGTTAAGAGCTGTACATGCCGACCCACATCCGGGAAATTTTATGATTACCCCAAATGAAGATTTAGGTGTAATTGATTTTGGCTGTATTAAAGAATTACCAAATGATTTCTACTATCCATTTTTCTCATTAATTTCTACTGATGTAATCAATGATAAACAAAAAACCATTGATGCTTTTAGAAGGCTTGATATGATTCACAATGATGATACGGAAAATCAAGTCGAATTTTATTATAAAGCCTATAAAGAAATGATCAGCCTTTTTGCTAAGCCCTATATCAATAAGATATTTGACTTTAGTAAACCTGAGTTTTTTGATCAACTATATGCTTATGGCGAAAAAATTTCTAGAATGCCTGAATTTAAACAAGCTAGAGGCGTAAAGCATTTTATCTATGTAAACAGAACGAATTTTGGGCTTTATCAAATTCTGCATGAGCTACAGGCTACGGTTAGCACGGATACTTACGAGCCAACGCTTAATAGGTAGTTTCAGACTTTTGTGCCAAATTTAGATGTTATTTTTGCTGCGTGATTTCTATTTCATCGAAATAATTTCCGTTTTGCAAACCTATGGTTAACAATCTATCAAAGCCGGTCGTATTTCTATTCATGGTAATAACTATTGTATTGCCATTTATTCTTTCCACTCTGAAATCAGCATTATTGACAACGAAATTTTTATCTGTCTTTTTTACTATCAACAAATTAACATCAACTTTGTTAAGCATGATGTTATTTAGCCACCAACTAGTTGATTCGGTATTAATGGTTATCGAATTTAAATTGGCGTTTAATGTCGCCGCTTTCTGAGATAATTTGATATTATCTTTCCACTTTCCGATTGGCTGATCTTTTTTACAAGAAATAAGGAGCAAAATCATCACGGATATTAAGATACGATAAGGACTATTTTTCATCAGAATTGGCGTGAGAAGTTTAATAGCGGCTTAACGTTAAGCGTTTTTCTTTACTACGTCAACCATATGATCTATATCAAATGGTTTTTCGATGTAATCGTCAGCTTTACACTCTTCTGCGGTTTTTGGCAAATCGGCAGAAGTTGATGTAAGTACTGCAGAAACATCTTCCGTCTCCGGATCAGATTTTAGTGCCTTTATGATCTCAGATCCTTTAACTTTTCCCTTGATATGGTCATCTACTATCACTAAATCAGGATCAATTTTTTCTATATTCTCGATAGGTTCGGTGGTTAAAGATGGCGTAACATCAAAACCCTCCTCATCTAACACTTGGTCCATTATATCAAGAATATCTTTATTATCCTGAACAAGTACAACCTTTTTCTTCATAAACTAAATAGGAATATTAATCCATAAATATAGCAAAAAGAATAGTTGCAAGAGACACTATTACTTTTTTTACGTGTCAACAACAGTGTACACTTGAAGTTTCAAATTAACGTGGTTCAAAAACTTCTAGAAAGTCTCATGTTTTCGTCTTGAATTTATGCCCGTTCGTCGAGAATTACATGAGACTGGTATAATACACACAAAACGCTTGCAACGTTTTCGATTTGGGAGCGTCTTATCTACAAAACAAGAACAAAATCACTTAAACAATTCAATAACAATTAATTAACATTTAATTATTAAATAAAAAACATTATGAAAACCTCAATCAAAACCCTAATCACATCTTCATTTACAGCAATCGTTTTATCTACAACTCTATTTTCTACCAGCATTTCGGCTACCGAAGTTGCACCAGTAAAAGTTTCGAGAGTTGGTGATTTTAAAAGAATTTCGGTGAAAGGAAATGTTGAAATTACTTTAATTCAAAGATCAAAAGCTGGAGTAACCTATGCAGATGATAATATTGGAAGTGCAAAAGTTTTTCAAGATGGAGATAACTTAAAAATCTCATCATCGGATAAGGGCCTAACCAAAGTAATCGTTTATGTTAATGATATTTTTAGGATAGAAGCATCGGAAAATGCCATTGTTAAAACTGAAGGCAAATTGACTACCAAATTTTTACAAATTTTCTTGAATGGCAACGCACATGCAGATATCAACACCAGCACCGAAGGGTTATACACAGTAATTAAAGATAATGCCGATTTAAAATTAAGCGGTTCTACCGACAGCCACACATTGGTAATGGGCAAGACTCAAAAACTAACTATCGATAAATTTGCAGCTTTGAAAACGAACATGAGCTCGGTAGAAACAGTTGCTATCGAAAAGGAAATTGCTTCAATAAACTAATAGTTCAAACACACAAATAAAACGAAGGGCTTTCTGAGGTAATCAGAAAGCCCTTTTTAATTTATCGCTAAAATACTGTTGAAGATAATCTAAAATCTATACATTTCTTTACAATCTTCAACACTATTCCTTAATTAGGAGATCAAATATTTTATGATGCTAATTCTGGAGCATTTTAGCTATCTCTTTTTCAATTGATTTGAGTTCTCTTGGCTTTAGCTTCTTGGTAGCATCGCGTTTGTCATCTAAATACTTCACGCCTACACGCAGAGCTTTTAATCCTGAAACGCCTTGTAATTCATCTAGATCGAGTAATTCAACATCGTTAGTTAAATAACCTTGAACCTGCATGTATTTAATGTATTCAAGATATTCCTTAGCTTCTTCCTGGTTAAAATAAACCATCGAAATTTTATGTGGTTGCGTCAAGCGTTCGCTAGTACCCTTAATCAAAACCTTATCTATTCGCTTCTTAACAACTTCATAGCGGATATTATAAGCGCCCTCTACATCGAAACGTCGTTCGTCATTTCTGAAACTGATATCAATGGCGTTTGAATGGATAAATATCAACTGTGTTGTTTCTAAAGGCCGTGGCATTTCGCCAATTAGGCTTTTCGATAAGCGGGCAATATCAACCATAGAAGTCAATTGCCATAATCGGATATTTTTTAAGTATAAAATATCGAATGGTTTTTCTGGAGCAATTTCCTGTCCGATATAAATATCATATTCTACCCCATCAGTTCTAAACTTGGCGAAATAACAAGGATAAGATGCCTGCAAATTAGCCTGCGATTTTTCTAAGTATTGACTTACTTCCGTATTGATTAACTGCATCGAAATTTCCAATTGCCGACGATTTGTATAGGCAGCTCCGGTTTCGGGCACAATTACAGTAAAATACTCATCAACAATTTCTGCAGTTTCTGGATGATTTGTTTTGATAATCGATAAGAACGGATAAACTTCCATCTCTAAAAATTCTCTTAAACGATTTTCTTCATTCGATGAAGCAAAACTTCCAATCTGTTTAATCCAATCTTTACAATTAAATAAAAGCTTATCAATAAGATCAAGTTTAACTGTTTTTTTTATGGCCTTTAGTGCATCCATTAACTGATTTAATAGTACGTTTAAATCATCTTTAAGTGCCTTGTTGCGTTCTGTTGTCGAATTTCTAATGTCGATTGCACCAAATAATGGGTACATATGCTTAAAAGTAACAGTTTCTATTTCTTTTACTTTACTATTTGAATTTTGACTTTGAAGAAAATGCCATACCGCTTCATTGAATTTCCATTGAACTGATGGTTGCAAAGCAGTAAACTTATCCATCAATACCTCATCCATTTTGGCATCAAACTCTTCAATGCTATACTGAAAAAGCTGGCCAATTAACGGCATTGCTGGACGTAACCTGGAAAGCAATTTATCATCAACTAATACTTCATGGGTAGAATAAACTTCTAATACACCAGCTAGCTGGTTATTGTAGTACACTGGTAAAACAGAATAAGAACAAACTCCGGCTGCTTTTAACACCCTTAAAAATGGATCTTTCGAAATTTGATCATCATTAATGGCGCTTACAAATATCGCCTTTGGATTTTCCTTGTATTTATCAACTAATGAATAAAATACTTCCTCCTCGAGATTTGCTGCCTTTGCCGAATTGATCAGCATACTTTGAGAAAACTCTTTATTGTCGAAAACCAGTTTATTATTTACCGTTAGAAACGGCATCAGCCCAAATTCTAAACCCCCATTACCACTTAAACTTTTTAAAGCCTGGATAACGTGGGTGTAAGCCTCAGTTTGATAGTTGTGATTTACCAAAGCATCGCGAATACCATCTATTGAGTTTTGCAAGGTAACATCGGTAATGGAGATGATACTAAAACCTTCGAAGCAGAAGTTTTGCAGTGGCAAATGTGTAATTAGGTATTCCAGCTCGTTATCTTCCTGAAAATAACGCCCTAATTCCTCAAAATTAATTTTAGGCAGATCGCCTTTATGTTTGATATCTACAAATTTGGTGTCGGTTTGAATATTATAATACTGGGTAAGCTTCGATTCTTCGTTAACATGCCCGTAAATGATTTCATTTTTAAGTACGTAAGTGAAGTTATAAAAACGGCTTAAAATGATATTATAAATAAACTTGAGCTGTTTCTTTTCAACAGGCTCACTATCTTTTGTTACTTTATTTTTAGGATCGTGATCTTTGAAAAATTTATAAAAGGCATTAGTACTAAAGAAAATCTGATCGGGTATTGGCGTACTTAAAGCCCAGAACAAATCATCTTCATCACCCATCAACGGGGTAAGGATGGTAAAAATTAACTCTAATGTATCTTTGTATTTAGATAATTCTTCAGCGCTGATGCTTGTTAAAAGCACTTTATCTTTTTCAATTTTTTCGAGTAAAAATCTGTAAAATTCAGATTTAACTGATTTTTCTGTTTTTAACCTATCTTTTAAGTACTCCACAAGGGGGCGGAAAGACAGAGAAGATTCTACCTGGCAACCTATACATTCGTTTTTATGTATTTTTATTACGTTGGTATTCATTGTATAAGTTTTTCTATAGTGTAAATTTTATAGTTATCTAATTAATTATTAATCCTTTGCAAAGGTAAGCACTGGTTAAAGCAAAATCGTCTTTGAAACGTAATACTTGGATTTAATATCTATAATGATGTTACACAAATTTAGTACCTAAAATTTAATGATAGGTATGGATACCAGCCATCAGACGAATGTCCCATCACAAATCTTACAACCGTGAGTGATGCCGGAGCGAAGTAAACGCCGCCACCAACGCCATGGTGCCATGTGGTTGAAATTTCATTGCGTTTCCAAACCCTACCCACATCATAAAAGCCAAGTAAGCCAACTTGTCCGGGTAAAACGTAACTGACTAAATCGCCAAGTCTTGCTCTTAATTCTAAGTTGTTGTAAAAAATGTGCTCTCCAGCGAATCTGAACTGGCGATAACCTTGAAGGTTGCCTTGTCCGCCGAGATATAAAGCCTGGTAAAAAGCAGGTTGTCCTACCGTTACTCCTCCACCGAATCTATCGGCCAAAATGAAATTTTTTCTTCCATCTAAGTTTTTATACAACGATACACTAGCGGTAAGCTGGCCAATAGAATTGGAATACTTGTTTACACCCTTATAGGCAAGTAATTTAAAATCTACATAACTTCCTAACGTTGGAAGCAAGTCATTATCGCGTGTATTATTTACAAAATTTACAATTGCCCCCGCAAACATTTTTTCATTTCTAACCGTCAAACTGTCAGCTGAATGGAGCTGAGCAGGATTTAAAATAAAACGTCCATCGTTATCCTCTTTGTTAAATTTATAATATTGGTAAGATGGACCAATAGAAAGAGTAGACTTTGGTCTTCTCCAGCGAATGGCAGCATCAACCTGGTAAAGATTAAATCGAGCACGATAGTACCTGATATCATCTCCATGTTCATCAAAACGGGTGTCATTGCCTAAACCGAAAAAATTTTGCGTATTGTTCGGAGCATAAGCATTGGCATTAACCAGCAAATCGCCTTTACCCAAAGCCTTTAGCCACTCTCCTTTGTAATTAAAACGGAATGCTTTGGTAGAAAATGAATGCAAAAACGAAACAGTCTGCGAGTTTCCCCAAGGTTGTTTCCTAAAACCAGGATTGGTTTGTTTGTAAACTAAACCCAGTAAAATTCCATCATCTCTGTTGTAACCTGCATTAAGGTTGTACGATCTTCTAACGTACATATCTTTTGGAATATAACTAAAATTGGCCGTATCATTAGAAATTATCTTCCTAATTTTATCTTGAGATTCACCTTGATAAGTTGCTTTATCGGTTCTTCCGTACAACTTTACTCTACTATTGCTATTAGCGAAATTATAATACTTATCTCCCTTACCCCCAATGATACGAATCTTGATTTTAGAGTTTTTATTATCCAAAAGCAAACTATCGTTACCATTGTGCATGTAAATTCTGAGCTCCTTTGTTACGGTAGGATCGAACTTGCGATCAAATAGCTCATCTTTAATATTTCCTTCTTTTGATATCTTATTAATTTTAACCCTTAAACCATCCTGCTCGGCATCGATAACTTTAATGAGTTCGTGTTTATCGGTCATTTCAATATCGACAATGCGATTAAAGAAATGATAATAATCGTTCATCATTTTTGGCAAGTTGGCTATTCGCTCACGCAGTGTGGTTAAAAATGCATCGTGATGAAGGGAATAGCTAGGTTCTGGCAGTTTCTTTAATGCTTTTTCAAAAACTTCATCATTATAGTTTGCGCAAAAATCGTTAACAATCTTGTTAAATTCTTTCTCGTCTATATTGGCAGTCCAGCGACTGCTAATTTCCCTTCCTTCCCATAAAAACCAATTGATATTTTGAATTGGGCGTTCGTAGCCCTGCATCATTGGCAATAAGGAAGAGGATTGCGTAAAGCGTTGTAATTTTCCATCACCACGAAAGAAAACCTGATCCCGATCGCGGGGAACCGGAGAATAGGTTGAGCCCTCTTTTGTTTTTGTTTCTTTCCATCGCCATTGGTCTTCATGCCTGTCCCAATCGCCAAGTAAAACATCCAATGCTCTTGCTTTCACCCAAGCCGGACCATCCAATTTGTTATCATTATCTTCAGTTAATTTCTTATCCATTTTTGGCGAACTGTCTGATTCTCCAACAGGTTCACGCTCTTCGAACAAGCATAACGTATTGGCAAAAGCAGATTCAAACTCACCTAAACCATCATCTGGTGAAACCCAGCCTATTATCGGGTTTGAATGCGGTATGTTTGCAGCTTTAGCCAACTCTGGCACTACCAGTGCAGAAAATGGATGCTGTGCAGACATGTTATCTTTAATAATGTCTTTCGCAAAAGTATTTCTTAGGCCTTCCGGAAGCAATACTTCGGGAAATTTTTCTACACTGCGTAAAACATATTCCTTTCCGTCTTTATCTTCCAAACGTAAAGAACGGGATTGATTACCGCCTCCACGCTGAGTTGCTTTTAAGCCACCCATCATTTTTGAAACATGAAGTACCGGAACTTTGGTGCGCTCAGCATATTCCTTTCTGTAATTTTCGCCAAAAACATAGCGATGAAAACGCCCAACACTATCGTATTCAGGTTTAATTTTTACAAAAATACTATCAGCGGTGATCGGTTTATCGCGGTTACGAACCTTTGAAGGAATGGTTTCGAACTTCTTAATATAGCTATATACTTTTTTAACACTGGTATCAGAATAAACATAATATTCGTATCGCATATCGTTATTCATCAACTGATCGGCAACGACATAACCTTGCTCCATCGCATGGAAAAGAGAGGTTTTGCCTTGTTTATTTGGGGAGGTTTTTGAACCCGAACCGCTCACAATCTGAAGTTGCTTTCCTTTAATTAACTGTAAACCATGTTCATGACCAGCGACATACGTTACATTTGGATAATCGCCAAATACGCCGTTTACAGATCTGATCATATCCTTATACGCTGGGTGATTTAGATCTTCAGGGCTTAGAAGCGTTGACCTTAAGAAAGGATAAACCGATCCTAAAACCGGCATTGGGATATACAGGTTTTTGTTTAGAGAAGTTAAGGGAAACAGGTGATTTCTTAGATTAAAGTAACCGCCATGAGGGCCGAAACTTTGAAACGGATGGTGCGAAGCCAACAAAATTACTTTGTCTTTATTTTGCTCCAACAGTTCCTCCATTCTCACTAAAACCTCATCCTTTGTATTGCAATCGCACTCACTGGCCGCATTGGCTTTGTTGTAAGGAAACAGCCACCATTCGCTATCATAAGCAATAATGGTTAATCTATCTGTCAATTTAATAGCTACCGGATCGGGGCAACCATTATCAGGAATTAATTTTAAAAGCGGATCGCCCTGAGCCTTTAAAAAATCATCTTGTGCTTTAATTTTTGCCAAGCCTTTTGGTCCGGATTTATCCCAATCGTGATTACCGGGAATAAAATAAACCGTAGCACCCATTGAGCGCATAGGCTCAAACTGAGAGCGCAAAATTTTCTTGGTATCTTCCTCTTCCAAACTTCCTGGCAAACCCATACCCGTTGGATAAATGTTATCGCCTAAGTAAACTACTGTGGTTTTTTTAGGGATGATTTGTTTTGCAGCATTTTTCAAATCCTGCATTTGAGCGGTATTCATCTCACCGGCGTCGCCAAAAAGAATAACACGATATTTTACGTCGCTTTGCGCAAAGGCAATAAGTTGGGTTAAAAATAAGATTGCTAAAAGGGTAAATCTTTTAATCATAGCCAGGCGTTTGTATAAAGATAGGATAATTTAAACTGCTTACTTTTTCAGCTTAAACATTAAAATATTTCCGGCAGATAAGTCACCACCTTCGTTTGAGATATAAAGATTGTTGTCCCGATCAAAAGCAATTCCTTCCGGCTGATTGAATGAAGTACCTTTTAATGGATAAGTTGCCTTCACTTTAAAGTCAGCATCGGTAACTACCAATAACTTGTTAACCGAAGAAAGAACATACCATTCGCCTGTTGAAGTGTTTTTTGCCAAGGCTGAAGGACGGAATTTCAGTTTTGACTCACCTGCCAAATCAGCGATTTCTTTATATGGTAAGGAGAAAGTTCCGGCAGGGGTAAATTTCCCTCCCTCGAATTTAAAAGCGAAAATATCAGTTGCTTCTTTCTTTTCTTTTTTAAACTCTTTAGTTAAAACATATACCATCCCATTACTTTCATCGGCTGCTAAGCCTTCATATTCTGCTTTTGGAACCAAGTCTTTCGTTTTCTCCACGTTCGCTACTTCAGGTTTATTAATTTCTGAAATGGGAAAAGTATGCAGTTCACCATTACTTTTTAAAACAATCACATAATCCTTTACGACCGCGACGTCTTCATAATCGCCTTTTCCTCCAAATTTGGTAAACTTTGATTCCTTGTCACTCAAGCCCAGATAGAACAAATCTCCATCTTCATCCTGAATAGCAAAAACCTTACTTGGGTCGCCTTTGTGAAAAACAATACCAGAAATTTCGAAAAGATTTTGCGGCATATTGTATTTAACGGGGTTTTCTAAATCATAAGGCAGATTGGATTTTGCCTCGCTATTTTGAGAAGTTTCAGTCGTTTTCGAATGATCGTCGCGTTTTTCGTTTACACAAGAAACACCAATAAAAGCGATAGCCATTAATGCAATAGACATTGCTGTCTTAGATCCTATTTTATTCATGGGAAGAAAATTAATTTTTATTTTTTAAGTATTCATAAATAGCATGCTGTGATGAAACCTGGATTTGATCGTTTTTAATTGATACGTTATCCATGTTTTCATTTATAAAAACAGCTTGCACATTATCCTGTTTTTGAAGGTTGATAATATCTAATAATTCTTGCTTTACTTTTTGATCATAGATGGGAAAGCAAACCTCTATCCTACGGTAAATGTTCCGGTTCATCCAATCGGCCGAGCCCATATAAACCTCTTCAGAGCCAAGATTATGAAAAACAAAAACCCGACCATGTTCTAAATAACGGTCGACGATTCGGATTACCTTAATATTTTCACTCATGCCCGCTACGCCTGGGATCAGCCTGCAAATGCCACGAATAATCATATCAATTTGCACACCCGCAACAGAGGCTTCATATAATTTGTTAATTAAAACCTTTTCTTCGAGGTTATTCATTTTTATGGTAATCGCGGCAGATTTTCCTTGTTTTGCATATTGAATTTCACGCTCAATAAGCGAAATAAATGTTTGTTGCAAATTAAACTGCGCTACCAATAACTCATCAAATTCGATAAAATTATTTGCGCTTGGTTTAACACGTTTGGCTAGAAAAATAAAAAGCAGTTCTACTTCTCGTAACATTTCTTTATTTGCAGTCATCAAAATGTGATCTGTATAAAAACCGGCGGTAGTTTCATTGAAGTTACCAGTGGCAAATAAACCTACGTACCGCATTCTACCCTCAACTTTGCGCTTAACCAAGGCAACTTTTGCATGTACTTTTAAAGCGGTAACACTGTAGATGATATCTACCCCAACCGCTTTCATTTTTTTTGCCCATTTAATATTGTTTGCTTCATCGAAACGGGCCTTAAGCTCTACTAAAACAGTTACTTTTTTCCCGTTTTTTGCAGCGCTGATTAAGGCATTTACAATTTTCGAATCGCTTGCTACGCGATAGAGTGTAACATAAATCTCCTGTACAGTTTCGTCAATGGCAGCTTCATTAAAGAAACGTAAAACACTATCGTAACTCTGATAAGGGGTGTGTACAATGATATCGTTTTTGTAAATAGCCTCTGTTAAAGAACCATCATTAAAATCGGTATTACATATTTTCGGCCACGAATCATTGGAAAGTTTATCCGATTTTACAGGAAAAGACATCAAATCTTTCAGGTTGTGGTATTGACCTCCTTCTATATTGTTGGCTTTTTTTAGATTGAAGATTTTCTTCACTAAAACCAATACATTAATTGGAATTCCAGGCTGGTGGAGAAAACGGGTAGCTAAACCTAAATCGCGTTTTTGCAATTGCTTCTCTAACTGCTCCGATAAGCTTCCGGAGTATTCATCCTTGAGGTCAATCTCCGCGTCTCTCGTTATTTTAAAACTAAAACATCCCGTAATTTCATCATTCGGAAAAATGCGATTTAAATGAAAACGGATAATATCATCCAAAAAAACAACAAAGGTTTCATTCTCCGATTCTACTTTATAAAAACGAAGCAATTCATTTGAGGGAATATTTAAAATAACAGCCTTAGTATCTGAATCTTTTTTAAGTGTAATTAAGAAGTAAAGCTCATTATTAGCTGGAAAGAATTGGGTTTTCTCATCAATAAAAACTGGCTGCAAAAAAGCTAAAACCTGACTTAAAAAATATTGGGTGATTGATTTTTGAATTTCTGCTGGATAAACCTCCCCATAAACGAGATTTATTTTATTTGATTTAAGCGCTGGAATAATACTGCTTTTTAATATTTTCCCGAAGCGCTGTTGCTGATCAGAAATTAATTGATTGGCTCTTTTTAACAGATCTTCTTCGATATGGATATCATTATCCTCTCTGCTGCTCAATTTTTCCAAAGCTAAAAGTACAGGCATGCGTACCCGATAAAATTCATCAAGATTAGATGAAAAAATTGATAAAAATTTAATTCTTTCCAGCAACGGAACCGATTCGCGTTCGGCTTCCATTAGCACACGTTCATTAAATTTCAGCCAGCTTAAATCGCGGTTAAAAAAAGAAGTTTCGATCATTGCAGCCATTAAAGTTTACCGTAAGCCGCATAAGCGATTACAAATGCAAAAACCGCAGCAATTAACCCCCACATAAAAATATTGTAGGCTAAACGAATCAGTTTATACTTCCTACCCAATACTACACCTTGCGAATAAACATCGGTTATCAAGGTTCCATAAAGAAAATCTTTGTCGTTCATTACTTTGATCATCCCCTCGGTATAACTAGGCAAGCTCATTTTGTAAAAATTTCCAAAGAAAAGTAAATTAACCTTCTTATCATCCATATCTTGCTGCGTAAATTCCCCTTTAGGAATCGAAGGTCTGGTTGATAAAATAGAAACCACCACACAGGTTAAACTAACAATAAGCAGAATAAACGTTGGAATAATTAAGTTTCCATGATCTTCTAACCTTCTTAGCAATAAACTCACAATTAAGGAAAGCATAATAGAATTTACGGTAATGAGGATGTGGGCTTTATTATCAGCCATATCACTCAAACGCTGGTTATTCGTTGCTGTAATCCTAAACATGGTCTCAATACCTTTGTCTGGCCGATCATCTTTACCTTTCTTTTTAACCTTTGACAAATCTATTGCCGGCGCAAAGTTTTTCGGCTCTTGCAATTCGGTATTAATGACCTCCTGAGGCGTTAACTTGCTTTTCAGCTTGCTAATATTGGCTTGCTTCTGGTCGTTAAGTAAAAGAATGGCATAATCAGTTTGGTAGCGGTGAGATTCCATAAACTGAATATCTTTTTTTCGCCATTCCAACTTACTAATATCTTTTTTATGAATGAGCTCGGCCTCCTTGTGCATTAGCTTTCCTTTCTTTCGAAAATCAGGTAATCCAAGGTGAAACAAATCCGCATCACAAACAATTTTATCAATTTGATTTTTAGGAGATTGAGGTATTTTGGTAGCCATAATAGCACTTTTTACCTGGTCTCTGATTTCGGTTTCCACGTTCTGCTCAACAAAAAATTTATCAGCAAGCTCGGCTCCTTTAACTTCATGATTTAAAGCATCATCATAATAACCTGTATCGTGGAAGTAGGCAGCGACAGTGACCGTAAAAAAATCCTTATCACTAAGCTGGTAGTGGTTTGCGATTTGCTGAGCGGCCTTTACTACCTCTTCAGTATGCTCAAAATTATGATAAACCAATCGCGGGTCGCTGTGGTTGCGAAAATAATCGCTTACGTACTTTTCTACGTTTTCCTGCAATTGTTTATAGCTCATGAATAGATTCTAATTGTACTAATTTATTTGTTCGGGAGAAATGCATTTTCTTTAAATACTTTAAGGCTAAAATTGTTTGCCAATATTAAATATAAAATTACGCTAAATTTTACAAAAGTGATGCAGGAAGGTTCAGACTTGTATTGAGCTATATATTTTACAATTCTATTGTTGATCGTGAACGATTTAGAATATCTGAAATATCTACTGTTGATTTCGCCTGCCGGAGCGGCTGGTTTTATACTGCTGTGTTTTTATATTCTCCCACATAATTAATTTATCTTCAATTTTAGAAAAGGCTCTAATTTCTCCATCTTGCGAAATCACAAAACCAAGCGCCGAAGGATGATTCCAGCAATAGGAAATCATAGATCTGTGTCTGGTTCCATAATGTTTAGGATCATGCGGTACAAGCGATTTTGGAGTTGCAGTAGAGGTATTGGAAACAAAGATTTTTCGAGGCATTTTCTTCGATCTTAAAACCGCTCCAAAACCATTTGCAACCATGCTTTCATTAAACAATATCACGCCATCTACGCAACTTTGCGATGCTATAAAACTAATAGCGCCTTTAATTTCATCGGCTGTGCCTTTTTTATGGAAGAATAGCTCTGTTTCTTTTTGATAGGTATTGCGGGCAACCGATCTTCTTCCTTTTTTAAAATCACTGTAAATTCTATTTTCAACTACATACTGGTCTATGGATGCCTTTGCATGTGCAATCAAGGCCTGTGCAAGCCGATCGTAGTGTATTTTGTATTTAACATCTAAATCAATTGTATCTGGAGCGATTAAAATTGCGCCACCGTGCTGATAGTTTTGAATTTTCAACAACAGTCGTGAAAAGGTTTGAATCCATAAACCATCCAAAAACTCTTCCCACTCTGTGTATTGTTCCGTTGGATGAACCTGATCGATATAAGTTCTTAATGCCACTTTCAGAAAGTCAGCATTTTTCTTTATCATTTTAGATATTGGCCCAATGGTAAGTACATCGAGATACCTTTTAACCAAAACATTTTGTTTAAGTGTAGCTAAAAGTTCATAATCAAAAAACACATGTAGTGTTCCAATATCGCTCACAGCAACCTGAAATAACCCTGGTTGTTCAGAGTACATGTCAGATTCGTAGTTGAGAAAATTTTGATAGTGCATGGCCTGATCAATCATTCCCCAAACGTAAAGACGACCTTTATCGTCAAAATATACGGCCAAAGAAGTGCTCGAAGGGTCCGCCGCTTTCGATAGTTTGGCCAATGATTTAGTCGTCATGGGGATTCTTCGATCGAAAGCAATACAACTCCAGCGCTCTGGAACTAAGTTTGCTGGCGGAGCAGGATCGGGATTATCGGGATTGATTAACGTAACTGTAACTCGGGTCAAATCACTTTCCTCTTTACACATACTAGAGTAAAAGAGACAATCGAACAAATTTTCTAACACGGCCAATTCTGGAAGCAATTGTTTACTCCTGGTGAGACGAAGTTTGTGCTGAACTAATAAAGCAAGATCAATTGGGCGAGAATTTTCCAAAGTGAATGATTTATCAACTAAACAAAATGAGACCTCTAAAGTTTGTTCACAAACATTAAAGTTGTAGGATAGCTTAACACCTAGTCGAACATCATGATGATCCAATAAGATGAATTAAATAGCGATTTTTCATTTCAATAAATCAATTTCCCAAACTTATTTGAAAAGATCATGTTAAGTTAATAGGCCAATTCAGTTCGGTTGCGCTTAATACATTTAAAATTTTATGATGAAAATAAGTGATGAGGGATTATTGATTCCCAACGATTATTACAGAACCCAGTTTATAGATAGTTTTCGAGGCGGCATTGAAGGAGACAACACGATGACCTTTATTGTGAAAGATGATACCGATTTGGTTGTTTATGCCAATGCGGCAAAACTGGTTTGGGAATCTGTTGGAGATTACCCATCAAGCTTTAGAGGAATTGTTCGTACAAAACATGGAAATGCCTTTGCCACATTTGAATATGTTGGCGCTTTGAGTGAATCGGTTTCAGCCGCTGGGTAAATACATTATTTAAAATATATCTATTATGAAAGCAAAATTTTTAATAATTGGCTTAGCTATTTGTGCTTCGTTTGCAGCCTGTAATGGCAAACAAGCCGATCAGGAAAATGCTGATAAAATGAATCAATATACTGATTCAACATCTTTGGATACGACAACAAAAGATAGTACTAACGCAAACAATATGGCAGATTCTACAACAAATGCTCCCGCAGATGCTAACCATTAGGTAGATAATATAAGACCTGGTAAAACCTTGTGGAGGAAGAAGTGTTTGTTTTAAAAATATTCGATATTATGACTGAAGAAAAAAAACAACAAGCAATAAAATTGTTAAAGCAAGGGTTAGAAACGGTTGAAGAACGTGAATACACCGAAATTGCAGAAGTGCCAACCGAAGATAGCGATCGGTTTGAAGTGAAATATAGTTTTTTACATGATAGTGTAGAAGGCATATTTACCGTAGTAGGCCGCAGTAATGAATTTCATGCATCAGATGAGGAAAAAGATTTAAAAATCACCTTACTGAGCGAATTTGCCGAGGACTCTTTACATTACGATTCGGCAACAGCGAAAGAGCAAGTTGATCACGATTTAATTAACGTTGAAGAATATCTGCACCGCCATATTAATGAGGGATAAATATTGAAACAGAGAAGATAAGAGTAGTTGTCTACTTATCCTCTCTGTAATAATAATTTCCTAATTCCCTTTTAGCAAGCCTTTAACAAGGCTTTTCCATTGTGGATAAGAGAAGCCAATTCTGGCCGCTGTGCCCACTATAGCATTTCGAAAGTTATCTAATCCATTACCAGTTTCAAAATTTGGCGATTCGTTGCGAGCATGTTCCTCTGCATACACGAAGTTTTTGATTCGTTTAATTTGAAATGTAGAGGTGGCTCGCGACGTTAAAAAGTGAGCGATTTTTCCATCTGGCTCCAGTGGATGCGCTGATGGACGAACCCGAATGGTAAAAATGTCCTGATCGAAATCTACTTCAGAAAAAACTGATTCTACATGCACCCAATCGTAACCCTTTCCTAATCGCGTTCCTGGTCCGGGAATATCAATTCGGATGTAGTCGCCCTCCTCCACTTCACGATCGCAGGCTCGGCCAGCATGATCAAAAAGTTTGAAAGATGATAATGGAATGCTGGATAACGAACCCCAATTATTTACATCCGATAACCGATGCTTAACAACTTGATAAAATGCGGTAGCTTCTTGTTCACTGTCGAATTCAACATTTTCTACTGCATCTGTTTCAGCTCCACTTTGATGTACTGGAACATGATCTTTTCCGATAATTTCTCTTTCCATTGCGATAAATGTTATCAGTTTTTAACTATCCAATTAATAACACAATCATTTATTTAGCGGCTTTGTTTTATCAAATTAAGTTTTTATACCGTCGATGCTAAGAAATTAATTCTCACAATGAAACTTATATTTAAGCTAACCCAATTCAATTTTCCATTGCTGTTTCTGACTTCGATAATTCGGATCATTCTCTGCCCTTTTCCAAAACCCATAAAATATATCGGCAGCTTTTGCCTTCTCCTCCTCACCAGTGCACGCTCCAGAGGTGAATAACCGTTGTTCGCATCGTACTTTTTGCCGCCTTTATAATTTGCATATCTCCTTGCCCTGGTATAACCCATTTGCAGGTATTTCCTGGCGAGATCAGCACCAACAAATTCGTTATTTGATAAATAAGTTTCAAATAATTGATAGATTTTTTCAGCGCTTTCCTTTGCGATTTCCGGATTTTTGAATCGCCAAAAAGGACCGATTTCTGATTTATAAGGCTCGCAGATTAAAACGCCTTGCTCACCTTTTCCAACCTTATACTTTTCTGGATTTTCCCTATAATCAATATCTGGCTTCCAGGCATATTTAGAAACGTCAAAGTTGAGATAGGACGGCGTGGAAAGTTTTTCTTTTGCTGAATGATCTTCCATTTACATTTGGTTTTAATATTCGCCGATATTGCTTGATTCTTTAATCATCGATTGAAGTGTACTGATATTTCCATGTGCATTACCCATTGTGTTGTTGAAGTAAATGAAAACTTCCTTTCCTTCCATCATCCAATCTTTTATATAGATAGCATATTCAGAAAGAAATGCCTCGTCATAACTCCCTTTATAATTTCCACCAGGTCCATGAAACCGCAAGTACACAAATGAAACATCATTAAACTCCATCGGACTAGCGCTGAAGGACTTATCGTGAATAACAGAAGCGAAACTAAATTCGGTTAACAATTCGCTAATTTCTTCAACATAAAGAGATGGGTGCCGTAACTCTACCGCAATCTTCCATTTGTTACCGATATTGTAACTGTGTAAATTCTCCATTAAGCTTCGAAGTTGCGAGAAATCCGCAAGGCGAATACTGGGCGGTAGCTGAACCAACAGGCAACCGTTTTTATCCTCAACACGGTTGATTACGTTGAAAAATTGTGAGATTTCTGCAGGATCAAACGCCAGTTTTTTTTGATGGGTAATTCCCTTAAACAGTTTAAAAGTAAACTTAAAGTCTTCTCCAACTTCTTCCCGCCATTTGCTTACTGTTAATGGTTGCGGAATTTTATAAAAAGAACTGTTAATTTCTATGCTATTCATTAAACTGCTATAATAAACCAGCCTGGATTTATCCTGAAATTCTACCGGATAGAAAGATTTATTTGGTACTGGCAAAAGCAAACCACTTGTTCCGAGATAATATTTTTCAGTGTTGATGTTGTTCATAAGCTACTATTCAACATCTATTTCGAGGTAATTGTTGTTGCCATTAGTACTTTGCTAAACAATTGATTGCTAAAATTAAAACCTAATAAACTTTAATTGGTTATATCTTCATGAATGGACTAAGCATACAACAACTTTTCGATCAATACCAAGATATTATTTTGGAGGTTGAATTAGCGAAGAAAAATATTGATGAAACGCCATTGAAAGATCTTTCCGAAGAAGATTATATCTCTGCGGATGAAGCAGAAAAATATGTGACCAATTACGCAGAAAGGGAGCGTAAAATGGCGCACTTAGAAAGAGTAAGCCAGGAATGGTCGGAAATATCTGATGAACTTGCCGCCAAATTGTGCATTATCAATACCAAAGTTTTGGTAAATGATAAACGTGACGATACTAAAGCATTAATTTATTGTGTAGATGGAGCGGTTACAGTTGAGGAGATTGAGTAATCTCAAATTGAAATGCTGGTAATAACAAATTACAAAAAAGCCCTTCAGAATAAACCGAAGGGCGACTTTTTGTATGTGGGCCCACCTGGGCTCGAACCAGGGACCAAAAGATTATGAGTCTTCTACTCTAACCAGCTGAGCTATAGGCCCGAAAAACTTTCGTTTTTTTTGAGAGTGCAATGTTACAAATTTGCTTCGAATATTGGCAAATATTTTTGAAAAAAATTATCTGCTAAATATTCAAAACATTGTATTTCAGCAATAAATTTTAAGCAAGTGGAAAATAATCAACGTGCTTCCAAGGTCCGCCAAGGTATTCCCACAGATCCAAACCTAAGCCATAGCAAGTGAATGGAACAAATTTTTCGGAGAGCGTATGGTAAAGTTCTTTTGCTACTTCTGCCTTAATTTTATTTTGAACAGTAATATGAGGCCTATAACCTTGCCTGTCTTGTGCCGTTAAGTTATCCCAAAAATGTTGCGCAATTTTTAATCTAAGGGTGTTTAATTCTTCACTTTCAATTTTATAAGCTACCCCATTGCCTAAAAAACGCAGGGAGTTTACTTCCAAATCAAATTGTTTGACAACCAAGCTTTTCAAAAAATTCACAATATCATCGTAATCAACCAAATGGTGGAAAAGCGTAAGGTGAGCATCAAGTAAATTTCTTTCTTTAGGAAAATAGGCTTTGCGTTGCTGATCAAAAAAATCTTGGCTTTTTTGATCTACTCTGAGTGTAAGGGTGTAAACTGGCATTAAAAAAGCATCATCGATAACAAGTAATTTATATACTGCTAACAGCTGGTGCCTCAAGATGTTTTTCAGTTAGCTAAAGAATAAAGAGAATTCTATTAATTGTTTTTATCATAAAACTTGAAAAAGTCGTTCAATCTAAAAATTTTTGTGAGGTAAGAATAATCTTGATTAACACGATTATAATTTTCAAAATCAGGCTCTTCATCATCAATATTACCTTTGCCCATTGTTCTGTCAGGAATAAATAAATCGGTGGTCACTTCAGGTTTGCCTAAAAGCGAATAAATTTCCCGGCCCTCTATTGCATAAGCTTTAAACTGACTTCTTAAATCTTTTTTGGTGTAGATGATATTATAAATTACATACTTTGACTTTGTTGGATTTATTACACCGTATTCTGTCGGATCTAGATATAAATCCTCGCCAGCTATGCTATAATCTTTACAGTCAATTTTATGATGACCCATTTCTAAATCGACTTTTAAAAACGTATTTGCTGGAACTTCGTATTGCTGATCGTCTATGGTAACTACTAAAGCTTTGTTTGTAGGATTATCAATTAAAGTAGAACCGTTGATTTTTGCCTTCCAAACCAACTCGTAATAGCCGTAGCCAACAAAAGCCAGAACAACGAATAAGAGAACTAAAACTCCGCCGGTGGTTAGTTTTTTGGATGGTGCTGCTGTATTCTCTGCCATATCATTTAATTTTATAATGAATAATTTTAAAATTTCTGTCATTAAAAATAACAACCTCCTACATTAAAAATCTCATCCAATTATTATTCGCGGATTTTCAGGACAAATTTGTCAACATTGAGCGACTATAGCTAGTCTATAATTTCCATTCACTCCTTTTTCTAATCCTATTTTAATACTAGTATAACATTTAAGTTATCAAACCCTCGAACCTTATGAAATTGACTTTTGTATGAAGCTTAACATCCGACACAAACATTTTCGCCCCTATCTTTGTATATAAGCGATGATGATGAAGCACCTGAGAAATAATTTTACCAAAAGCACCTTTGGCTTTTTGCTGCTGGGCATGCTGATGTTAAAATTCTTTTCTTATTCTATTTCTACATTCGCATCATCGAATAGTTCATATTCTACCGAAAAAGGCACAGAAGATAATCAAGATAAAGATGAGGAGTCTTTTGAGAAAGCAAAAAAGAAACTTCAGCTTTACGAATCTTCAGCAACTCATAAGGAAAATTTGCATTACATTAACCGGATGTTACTTCCCGCTCAAATGCAAAAAACGAAGCTGCATATTTTTCCGCCCCGAAATGTTCCGACACCGCCTCCCGACTTCTTGATATAATCTATTTGATTTATTTCAAAGAGAATCGATGGACGTGATTAGGTCTCCTATTACATCCTGCTATCTCCTTGAGTTTTCTGCAAAGCATTTAAACTATTTTTAATCGTTAATATAAATGAAAAATCAACATATCGCCGGTGCACCAACGCCCTGGCAACGCCTAGTACGCATGCTCCATTTGGAGCGAAAAACCATCAATTACATCTATGTATATGCGTTACTAATAGGCTTAATTGGATTATCTCTACCTCTGGGAACAAGTGCAGTTTTTAACCTACTATCTAATGGAGCTGTTTATAGTTCAACCTATATTCTTATCGCAGTAATCCTGGTGGGCATTGTAATTGGTGGAATTTTATTGATAGGCCAACTTACGCTGGTCGAATTTTTGGAGCAAAAAATATTCACCAAGGCTGCGTTAGAATTTGCATTTCGTTTACCCCGAATCAAAAAGAAAGCGCTGGAAGGTGAGAACCCTTCAGAGTTAGTTAACCGTTTCTTCGACATTTTAACCATTCAAAAAGGCTTAACAAAATTGCTGGTGGACATTATTGCGGCTGGAGTCCAGATATTCTTCAGCGTGATTTTGTTATCATTTTATCATCCTGTTTTTATGGCCTTCGGAACATTTGTATTGTTTGTAATTGTTTTGGTGCTAGTGATATATTATCGTCGTGGTGTACAAACTAGCATGGAAGAATCGAGCTATAAATATGAAGTGGTAGCTTATTTGGAAGAGATTGCCGGAGATTTAGACACTTATCGCCAAAGCAGTTCGAAAAGAAAGGAAATTATAGATCGCACTGATGAAATTACCGCTAATTATATTCAAGCCCGTAATGATCATTTCACCGTGTTAAGAAACTTTTTTATGAGTGCAGTGGCATTGCGTACCGTGTTAATGGGTGCACTACTGCTAATGGGATCTTATTTTGTAGTAGAACGACAAATCACTTTTGGCCAGTTTGTGGCAGCAGAGGTAATTATCGTACAAATTAGTTATGCGATTGAGAAGTTAATGACCAATTTAAATACGGTGTTTGATATGGTTACCGGAAGTGAAAAATTAGCCGTTGTAACGGATTTAGAATTAGAGGAAGGAGACTTGAACCATGGGTAAAATTAGCAACAATTTGGCTCAGATTAAAAATTGGGAAGAGCTTTCAACGCATGCAAATAGCAGAATTATTGATGCCAAAGGTTCGAAACGGTTAGGGAAGGTTGCATTGTTTGTCCTTGTTTTCTTCATTATCCTCCTATTTCTTCCATACCGCCAAACTATCCCTGGCCGAGGTACAGTTACTGCTTTGAGGCCTGAAGATAGACCTCAAACTGTACAGAATCAAATTGGAGGAAGAATTGAACATTGGGCAGTTAGAGAAGGTCAGGAAGTAAAAAAAGGAGATACTATTTTAGTGATCTCGGAAACAAGCCAGTCGTATTTCGACCCAGAATTACCCACCCGCTTAAATGAGCAATTAGACGCAAAACGCGGAAGCGAAACCGCAGCGGCACAAAAAATGGATGCCACCAGATCTCAAATTGATGCATTGAGCGATGGCTTGCGTTTCCAAATGAAGGCTGCAGAAAACAAGGTTCTTCAGGCCAGAAATTACTTAAGCATAGATAGTGCAGATCTTTTAGCTGTTCAAAAATTTTATGAAACTGCAAAAGCTCGTTTAGAACGATATGAAGCAGGTTACAAAAACGGCCTGTTCTCTTTAACAGACATCGAAACCCGTAGATTAAAATTACAGGAAGACAATGCCAAAGTCATCAGCCAGCAAAATAAGTTGGGTAACTCCCGCCAAAATCTATTGAACTCGATTATCGAACTGGATAACATCAGGGCAAAATATCAAGAATCATTAGCAAAAGCGCAGTCTGATATGAGTTCAGCCATTTCTAGCAGGGCAAGTGCGCAGGGTGAAATTGCCAAATTGAGAAATGATATTTCCAATATTAATGTAAGGAGAAGTTTGTACGTTGTTCGTGCACCACAAAACGGATACGTTGTAAAAACGCTTAAGGCTGGTATTGGCGAAAATATAAAAGAAGGAGAATCAGTAGCCACCTTGCAGCCAAAATCGCCTATGGTAGCAGCTGAATTATACGTGAGCGCCATGGACGTTCCACTGATTCTGGATACCAGCAATGTGCGTTTGCAATTTGAAGGTTGGCCATCTGTTCAATTTTCGGGCTGGCCATCTGTTGCTGTGGGTACCTTCGCTGGCCAAATATTCTCTATTGATAAAGTAAGCAGTCCTGACGGAAAATATCGCGTTTTAATTAGCCAAACCAGTCCTGTACCTAAAAATGATGAGCCCTGGCCACCGCAATTACGCCAGGGGTCTGGTGTTTTCGGTCGCATCATTCTTCGATCTGTTCCATTATGGTATGAAATCTGGCGGCAACTTAATGGTTTCCCTCCAAGTTTAGAAAGAGAACCTCCAAAAAGTTTGACAGATACAAAATAAAGAAGCATTGAAAATGAACATAAAATTGAAAAGCTTTTCTGTCTGCTTAATATGGTTTTTGTTAATAAGCCAAATTGGTGTTGCACAGCTAAAGGCGAATACGGTTGTTAAAAAAAGTTACGATACCGCCCGGGTTTTCTCTTTGGAAGATTTACAAATGCTGGTATTTAAATATCATCCAATTATTAAACAAGCGGCATTGTTAAGTGAGGCTGCACGGGCTAATGTTTTGCAGTCGCTGGGCTATTTCGACCCCACACTAAAAGCAGGCTTCGCCAGAAAGTTGTTTGGAAACACTGAGTATTATAATAAATGGGATAGCGAGCTTAAAATCCCTTTATGGTTGGCCGGTGCAGATTTAAAAGTGGGTTACGACCGCAACGTTGGAACTTACGTTAATCCAGAGAGTCAAACCAATTCACAGGGTCTTTCGGCAATTGGCATCAGCATTCCATTGGGTCAGGGTCTAATTATCGATGCCCGTAAGAACACCTTGCGCCAATCGAAAATTATGGTGGAATATGCAGAAGCCGATCAACTAAAACAAATAAACAGTGTTTGGTATGGCGTGGCCAAAGATTATTGGAACTGGTATTATGCTTATAAGCAATATGAGTTAATTGAAGAAGGACTTGATTTGGCCGACCGACGGTTTAAGGCATTAAGTACGCAAACCATATTGGGAGATAAACCTGCTATTGATTCGGTAGAAGCTTATATCACCGTGCAAGAAAGAATGATCCAGCGGGCCAAATCAGCAATCGAGCTGCAAAATGCCCGATTGGTTTTGTCAAACCACCTTTGGAATGAAGATGGAAATCCATTGGAATTACCTGCAGACGCTATTCCGCAAAATGCAACCGAAACCCCTGCTAAACTAAATCCTTTAATTTTGGATTCGTTATTGGGTCAATCGGCAAATCAACATCCAGAATTGGTAAAGTTGCGCACAAAAGGTGCTCAATTAGCCATTGAAAGAAGTTACCGCCAGGAATTACTGAAACCTAAACTAAATGTTATTGGTAATTTAATTTCGAATAGAACCAGCTTTAACAGTAATATTCCGGGTTACTATGATTTTAACTGGAGCAATTACAAGTTAGGGATTGAATTTGCCTTCCCGTTATTTTTACGATCTGAACGTGGTAAGCTTAGGGAAGTAAAAATAAAACAGCAAGAGCTAAATTTTGAGCTGCAGCAATTTGGAAGGGAAATTCGAAATAACATCGTAGCATCATACAATGACGTTGCTGCCTATTCTGCTCAATTGGCTCTTCAACAAAAAAGTATAGAGAATCAGCAAGTTTTGGTTAACGGCGAAAACCAAAAATTTACACTCGGGGAAAGTAACTTGTTTTTAATTAACAGTAGAGAAACAAAGTTAATCGACATGAAAATTAAGCAAGAAAGTATGATTTCTAGTTACCAGAAAACGATAGCCGAGCTTTACTACAAAGCGGGTACAAGACAGCTACAAAATTAAAAAAAACAGGTTTATTTCGGGATATTCCAATAGTTAATCTACAGGAATATCCCGTTTATATTTTTCAGCAAATTCTGTTGGCGTGAGTTCAAATTGCGTAAAAAAGCATTTACTAAAATACGAATGGGAGTTGAAACCTACCATGTAACCAATTTCTGAGATCGTGTATTCTTGCTCTACCAGTAACTTTGCAGCTGTTTTTAGCCTAATCAATCGGACAAACTCATTCGGTACGTGCCCAGTTTTAGCTTTGATTTTCTTGTATAAACTCGATCGGCTTAAACCCACTTCTCTACCTAAATCTTCAACTGATAATTGTGGGTCGGAAATCCTGGCTTCGATTATCTGAGTAATTTTTTCCAGGAATTTTTTATCCCTATTGCCACTGATTAAAATTTCAGTTCCTTCCAAGGGGCTTTGAGCAAAGCGTTGCCTCAAATTCGATTGCAGCTCCAACAGATTTTTGATGACTAACGAAAGCTGTTTCCACTTGAATGGTTTTGAGATATAAGCATCTGCCCCACTTTCCAATCCCTGTATTTCTGCATCGGTATTGGTTTTAGCCGTAAGCAGCACTACGGGCAAATGGCTGTAATCAATATCATTTTTTATGATTTTACAAAGCTCAATCCCGTCCATCACTGGCATCATCACGTCAGAAATAACTAAATCGACCTGATGATTATCCAGTTGTTTTAGTCCCTCTTTTCCATTTTTTGCTTTTAAAGTATGATAACCTTCGGCAATAAAACTTTTCACCAGAAAATCTAACAATGATGGATCATCTTCTACTACCAAAACCGTTTGTCTGCCCTCCCGATCCTCATTTAACGCATCTAAATCATCAGTGATGCTTATTTCGTTTTGAATAAACGGAATCAAAACGGTGAAAGTTGTTTTCACACCCTCGGAGCTTTGCACTTCTAACCTACCGCCATGTTTTTCCGTTAATGATTTTGCCAAAGCAAGGCCAATCCCTGTTCCGCCTAAGTTTGTATACTGATGTTCTTCAGTAGAAACCTTAAAAAATTTCTTGAAAATTGAGTCCAATTGCGCTTTCGGAATCCCAATTCCATCATCTTCCACGCTAATAGAAATCATTTGTACGCCGTTTTCACTCGTGTACAAATCGTTAACTTTTATTTCCAGTTTCTCTCTTGCAAATTTAAACGCATTGATTAATAAATTGCTCAATATCTTCATTAAGGCCTCTGGGTCGGCGTTTACTTCTAATGTTTTGAAATGGCTTTGTACAGAAAACGCTAATTCGCGTTTGGTAGCAATTGGCGCAAAGCGATCGCGGATGCTGTTTATTAAATAAACAAGTTCAATGGGTTCTGGGTGGATTTCGAAAATATCACTTTCAATACGCCTAAAATCCAATAGTTGATTAACCAGAGTGAGCAATCGGTCTGAATTTTCTTCCATCACCTGTAACTGGCTCAAGCTTTCCGCATCTTTCTCCTTTCGGGATAAAAGCCTTTCTAGCGGAGCGATAATCAACGATAATGGCGTACGGATTTCATGCGCCATAGCCGTAAAAAACTCTATTTTTTGTTTGTAAAAATCCTGCTCATTTTTATTTTTAAGTCGCTCAAGCTTAATTTCATTGCGCTTACGTGCTTTCGTATAAACATATCTTCGCAGCCAAAAAGCACCCGAAACAAACACCAGAAAATAAAAAATGTAAGCCGGTATGGTTTTATAAAATGGTGGCAGAATGGTAATTTTAATATTGGAAATCTTTCCCGTATCTGCGCCTAAATCATCAATTACTTTCACCTGAAAGCTATATTCACCCCCCGGAAGATTGGTATAAGTCGCCTTACGCTGACTGCCTACGTTATTCCAGCCCTTATCAAAACCCTCCATTTTAAATGCGTATTGTAATTTGTTAGGCGCTATGAAACTCAAGGAGGCATATTCGATACTCAAAACCGATTGATTGTGGTTTAACACCACCTCATCCGTATAATTAATGGAACGTTTTAGCGGACTGTTTTCATCATTCAGATCTAAATCTTTGTTAAATAACTGAAAGTTGGTAAAAGAGACTTTCGGCGTTGTTATATTGCTTTGAACCTGGTTGGGATAAAAAGCATTAAAACCATTTATACCGCCGAAGTATAATTTGCCAGAAGAATCTTTGTAATACGCCTTGTAATTATATTGCTGACTTTGAAGATTGTCCCATTTACCAAAGCTCTTTTTTGCCTTCGTCTTAGGATCAAATTCAAACACCCCATTATTGGTAGAAAACCACATTTTACCGAAATTATCCTTTACGATACCATAAATTACAGCACTTTTTATCCAGTTTTCATCATCATAAGATTTAAACTTACCCGTTTTCTTGTTTAGCACATTAAGCCCGCTGCCATCAGTTCCCAACCAAAGATTACCTTCTCCATCATCGAGTATACAAATTACTTTGTTCGAACTGATAGCGCCTGGATTTTTCGAGTAAGCATATTGCGTAAGTTGATTATCCAGGCCCATTCGAATCAATCCGTTATCGTAAGTAGCAATCCATATAACATTGTCTGTATCCTGATAAACTTGATAAATACAACTCTTTTCCAGGTTCTTCCCTTTTATTCTGATGAATCTGTCATTTTTTTCATCATAAAGATTCAAACCTGAAATGGTGGACACCCAGATTCTACCCTGCCGATCTTCTTCTATCGAATAAACACTGTTGTCACTTAAGGTGTTGGGATTATTCGGATCGCTTTTGTATCTTTTTATCTTCCCCGTTGATGGATTTAAGATATTTAAACCTCCTGTGTACATCCCAATCCAGATATTTCGAGATTTGCTTTTGTAAAGCGCATGAATATTGTGATATGAAAGACTGTCTTGCCCTGCCGAAAATGGGAATTTCTTAAAAGTTTTATCAGCACTATTAAAAAAGTTCAAGCCACCATCTTCAGTTCCGATCCACATCTGGCCGGGTTTAGTTTCTAAAAATGCACTTACCGCATTTCCAGATAGCGAATTTTTAACTCCCGATGGATAATAGAATTCAAAACCTGAGCTTCCCTCGTGGTAATAATTCAATCCACCAAAATAAGTTCCCACCCAAATACCACCTTCTTTATCTTTAAAAACGTTGTAAACGGCATCGTCGTTGATACTGAATGGATCGTTATTTTTGTTTTGATAAACAGTAAAGCGGTTATTTTTCCGGTCGAAGATGTTTAGGCCTTTTTCGGTGCCCAGGCAAATGTAGCCAGGTTTGGGTTCATAAATCGTGCGAACAATATTGTCGCTAATCGAGTTTCCGGCAGATTTTTGATAAATGGTAAACTGATTGGTTTGATGATTCCATAGGTTTAGACCGCCTGCCATCGTACCGATCCAGATATCGCCGTTGGCATCTTTATACAAATCAAGAATTACGTTGCTGGATAACTTTGATGTTGAAGAAGTGGTGTGATGGCGAACTTGATGTGTTCTGGGGTTCAAAACATCGATCCCCTTTCCGTAAGTACCCAGCCAAATGTCGCCAGTATTGTCCTGCAAAATTTTTGGCACTTCGTTCGATGAAATTCTAACAGCCGAGGAAGTGGAGAAATTGAGTAATCCCTGTGTTTTCGGCGTATAACAGTAAATACCCTTCTCCTTGGTCGCAATCCAAATTTTCCCATCTTTGGAACGCATGATATCGTTTATGAAAAAATTTTTGAGTGGTTTAAAGAGCGTAAATTTCTCAGTCTCTAAATTGAAAACATAAATACCTTCATCTGTTCCAATCCAAAATGTTTTTGAATCGTATTTGAAAATTTTTCTGATGAAGTTATTTCCTATCGTGCCCGGAATCCCTTTTTGGTATTGAAAAGACTTGAAATCGTAGCCATCAAACCTGCTTAGACCATATTTGGTTCCAAACCACATATAACCTTGATCATCTTGCTCAATATCCCAAATGGTATTGGCACAAAGTCCGTCACTAACGGTATAATGCCGAAAAAAAATCTTTTGGGCAGATCCATTTTCGGTCAGAAAAAAACTAAAAAAAAGTAGCAGGGCTATCGCCCTGCTTAGTTTTTTGAATTTCATATAATGGCTAGATAGGGCACACAATATAGCGATCTTTGCTGTGCAGCACCACTATTTTATATCATTAAGTTTTTTGATTACTTCAACCTCTTCCTTTTTGTAAGGTGTTCCATCATTTCTAAAAACTTCATGAAACCATTCTTTAGGTTCTTCCCCATTTGGAAGTGGCGTATCCCAGGCATATTTGGTATTTGATTTACCATCCACCAAACCCCAGTTAATGGCGCCGATATTTTCCTTTTTCAAAATTGGCATCACCGTTTCAAAGCGGCTACCTCTTGTACGAGCCATGTATTCGGTACAAATCATCGGCCTGCCATGAGATTTTAACATATCGATAACGCGTTGATGCCATTGTGGTTCTTCATAGTCGTGGTAAGTAATTACATCAGAGTTTAAGGCCTGGAAGGCGTTCAGCTCTCTGTAATCCCAGGCCCAAAGTCCGGCACTAATTGGCTGCTCTGGATTTACCGCTCGTGCCCATGTAAACACCGCCTTTAGTAAGGGATATGAGGTGGTCAGCTTACCAGAGTTTCCTGGCTCGTTGTACAAATCCCATAGCAAAATGCGTTTATCAATTTTAAAACGGGTCATAACATCTTTTACATATTTCTCTAAAGCCGGAAAGTTTGCCTCATTTTTTGAATCTGGGTCGCCTGGATCCTGAACCCATCCCGAATTGTGAATACCCGGTTTTGGGGCAGGTTGCTTGCCGATTTTCGCTTGCTTGTTCCAGCAATCATCAAAAAACACAAAAATGGTTTTGATCTCGTGCTTATCAGCAATACTGAGATATTGATCCATTCGCTTTTTGAAGCCTTCTTTATCCTGTTTCCAGGCCAGGCTATGTAAATATACCCTCATGGTATTAAACCCGATGCTTTCTGCCCAACCCAATTCTTTATCAATGGTTGCCGCATCGAAAGTATCAGCCTGCCACATTTCCAACTGATTGATGGCTGTGCTTGGCAAAAAATCCGCTCCATTAATCCATTTATATTGTTTGTACCAGGCATTTGCCTTTTCTATCGACCATACCTTTCCAACAACAGGTGTAGTTTCCTGAGCATTAGCCAAAGTGGTGAGACCGAAAAAAGTTATTAATAAGTAACTGAAATATTTTTTCATGATGTAAATTTTAGCAGGGCTTTTAAGCCCTATTAATTATTTAGTTTGTGATGGAATTTGCAACTCCTGACCGCTTTTTACAGGAACACCAAAATTTGGCGAACCATCGGCATTCCAGGTAAACTTCTGTGCTCTTGGCGATCGTTGTCCGCCGCAGCCTTGTCCGGGTGCAGAGTTTGCATGATATAAAATCCAATCTTCTTTTCCATCAGGAGATTTAAAAAACGAATTATGTCCCGGAGCGTAAACGCCATTTTCTGGTGATTGCTTGAACACTGGTTGCTGGCTTTTTTCCCAGGATGAAACATCCAAGAGATCCTTTCCATTCAATGTGAGCATTCCCAAAGCATAAAAATCAGTCCAACAGCCGCTCGCCGAATAAATTAAGAAAACCTTGTCTTTGTTGAACAAAATTTGCGGTCCTTCATTTACATCAACATGTGGCGGATTGCCTGGATCGTTTAAATCACCGTGTTTTTCCCATTCAAATTGTGGTGTAGAAATTTTATGTCTTGCGCCATCAATTGTCCAGGGGTTTTTCATTTTTGCAATGTATATTTCCTGTTTCTGGTTGATGTCTCCTTCCCAGCCAGCCCAAACCATATACAACTGTTTTTTGTAGATGAACACTGAACCATCGATAGCCCACTTATTGGTTGCATCGCCCACTTTTCCTTTAAAAACCCATTCTCCTTTTAGCGGATCTTTTGATGAGTTTTCAAGCACATACATCCGGTGGTTATTGTTGTTCCCATCATCAGCAGCAAAATAAACGTACCATTTACCCGCAATAAAATGAATCTCTGGTGCCCAAAGTTCTTTAGAATAGGCCGTATTTGGCGGTGGAATAAAGATGGTTTTCTTTTCGGCCGTTTTTAAATCAGCCAGATTTTTGGTTTTCCAAATGACCAGCTTGTTCTGCATGGAATGGGTATAATAGTAATAGCCATCTTTGTAAATGCTCCACGGATCAGCACCAGAAGGCAGCAAAGGATTGGTGAAGGTTTGCGCCAAACCCAACTTTGCAACCAGAAGGATACAAACTGTAAGCGCAACCTTATAGATTTTATTTTTTTTATTCATATTACTTTTCTCCTGATGGTCTGGCAATTTGTAATCCTGTTGCTACAGGAGTTCCGAAATCCGGACTTCCATCTGCTTTAAACATAAATTTTTGCATCCGCACATTTCTTAAATCGGCACAACCCTGATTGGTTGCAGAGTTAGCATGATAAATGAGCCAGTTTTCCTTCCCATCCGGAGATTTGAAAAACGAATTATGACCTGGGCCAAATGCATTGCTGCCGGGTTGTTTGCTAAAAACCGGAGTAGTAGATTTTGTCCAGTCCGCTTTTACCATAGGATTTCCTCCGGCTTTTAAACTGAGCTGACCCAACGCATAATCGTCCGTTCCACAATAGCTGGCAGAATAAATGATAAAGGCTTTGTTATCTGGCCCTATTAGTGCCTGCGGCCCTTCATTAACCCCAAAACCATTTTTTTCCCAGGCAAATTCTGGCTCGGTTAACTTTGTTGTCGTTCCTTCTAAGGTAAATGGATTGGTCATTCTAGCGATGTAAATATTTTGTGTCAAATTCACATTCGTTACATCAGGACGCCCGCACCAAATGAAATACCTGTTGCCATTCACTTCAAGAACAGAACCGTCAATGGCCCAAAAATCAGCACCTGGACTGAAAATTTTCCCTTTATCTACCCAGGTTCCCGTTGTTGGATCTGGACTACTGTTTTCCAATACCCATGTTCGTTGACTAAGGTCTGCACCGTTTCCTGCAGTGTAATAGATGTACCATTTACCATCGAAGAAGAACAATTCTGGTGCCCACACATTTCTGGAGTTTGCAGCGCCAGCAACTGGCGTAAATACGGTTTTTGGCACAGCCGAACTTAGTTTAGACATAGCTGTAGTGCTCCATAAATTAATGGAAACGCCATTAGTTTGCAGATAATAATACACACCATCCTTTTGAAATACCGAGGGATCGGCACCGTTCATTAAAGGATTGGAGAATGTACTAACCGCTAGCGGTGGTTCAGGATCGATGGGTGTTGGATTATTCGTTTTCCCGCAGGATAAGCCCACTGAGACAGCAATCCCCAACCAAAGCAGGTAAATTTTTAATCCTTTTGATGTTGAAATATTCATATAGGTGATGTTAAAAAGGTTAGCAGCTATACTGCTAACCTTAGTATAATTAATATTTAGGATTTTGCGTCAAATTAGAATTCAAATCAATATCACCTTGTGGTATTGGATAAACTTCGTGTTTGCCAACAATAAATCCGGTAAAATCAGCATCTCTGGTTGCTAACGCTGGACTTAAATCGCCCCAACGTTGCAAATCTGCCCAGCGCCAGCCTTCTCCCGCCAATTCTGTTACACGCTCATGTTTCAATTGTGTTAAAAACTGAGCTTGGTTTAAACCTGGTTTTGCTGCTGTTAAGCTGGCTAATCCAGCTCTCTGGCGAACTCTATCTACATAAGGATAAGCCTCAGCAGTTCTGTTTAGGCCATTTAGTGCTTCTGCATACATCAGCAAAACATCCGCATAGCGAATTAAACGGTAATTATTTGGCGAACGGAAACCTTCCTGATTTTTCCAGTGATCATTTAACAATTTACGAAACCAAACGCCATTTGCATCAGGACCGTTGCCATAACGACTTTGAAAGGTTTGGCCATAAACGATTGTTGCAGTTGGGCCAGCTGGATTTGCATTATTAAAAATGAACGATGCTGCTAAACGTGGATCTTGCGCATTGGCTACTGTTCTTTCCTGCAAAAACTCATCAACTACCCATCTGCGGGCACCACCATCAGAAAAACCGACCCCTGGAGGCGCAAAAAATTGTGCAATAGAAGTACCGGTATTGTTAATCGCACCTTCATTTACATCATCATCTGTATTCTCATTTACATTTTCGTTAAACTGAATCTCAAAAATAGATTCGCTGTTGTTTTCTTTCGTGATGATAAAGTTGTCGCGATAATCGGCTGTTAAAGTGTATGTTGAAGCACCTGCACCGGTAATTAAGTACGCAAAGGCATCTGCTGCTTGCTGATACATTTTTTGCTGAAGATAAGTTTTACCTAAAAGTGCATAAGCCGCACCCCGTGTGGCCCTGCCTAAATCAACTGCCGGATAACTTACCGGTAAATCCACAATGGCTTCAGTTAAATCTTTTGCCACCTGAGCATAAGCTTCAGTTGTAGTGGCATTTCTTGGAACATCTTTCGGTTGCGAAGGCGCCAACATTAACGGCGGGCGACCATAATAAAGTGTTAAATTGAAATAGAATAAAGCCCTTAAAAATTTTGCCTCAGCAATAATCCTTTTCTTGGTCGTTTCATTCATTGTAATGTTAGGCACATTTGCAATCACTTGATTGGCTCTGAAAACACCAACATAGAGTGTTTGCCAGGTATCGGCTGTAAGCCCATCATTATAATTAGTTTGATTGAAACGCATTAGATTGTTCAATCCACCATCTCCACCCGATCCAAAACCTTCATCAGATTTTAAAATTCCATGGTAATAAATCCATCGGGAATACAAACTCGCCGTACGGTAAAAAGTACCATAAACTGCATTAATTCCTTTTGTCGCATCGGTTTCGTTTTTCCAGAAACTTGCAATTGTTGGTGCATTTGGGTTAACTGCATCAAAATCTCTCTTACAGCCTGCTAAAGCAATAATCGTAACAGTTAATATGACTATATATTTTTTCATGATTCTATTAATTAAAATTAAAAACCTACGCTTAAACCAAATGAAATGATTCTTGAGGATGGATAATTTCCGTTATCTACTCCTGGCTCAAGGTTTGGATTTGCACCTACAACATCAGGATCTAAACCGCTATATTTCGTAATGGTGAACAAGTTTTGTCCACTCACATATAATCTTGCACTGCTGATATTGGCTTTAGAGATTAATTTCTGCGGGAAACTATAACCCAATTCTACATTACGTAATCTTAAGAATGAACCATCTTCAACCCATCTATCGCTATTTCCTCTTGCATTTTCGTTGATTCCTCTATCGTTTGCAGCAAATTGATAACCCAATCTAGGGAAAGTCGTATCGGTGTTATTTGGTGTCCATGGATTGATATCTCTTCTGTAGTTTGAGTTACCGTAGCTGTCCAAATCTCTCAATACATCGTTATATAATTTCTGTCCAAAAGCACCATATAACTGGATAGAAAGGGTGAAATCTTTATATCTGGAATTGAATTGCAAACCGCTTGTAAATTTCGGAAATGCTGATCCTGCATAAACACGGTCTTTATCATTTATATCATCATTTGTTCCACCAGCCACAGTATTTTGATAGCGAATGTCGCCTGGTTTTGCATAAGCACTTTGTGCCCGGTGTGCATTAATTTCTGCCTGATTCTGGAAAATGCCATCAGTTTTTAAAACGAAATAATCTCCAATTGAGCGCCCAACCTGCGTTCTCGTATTGCCAGACTGGATATAATCTTTTGGTAAACCTGTTTCGGTATCAATACCCAAATTACCTAATGACAATACTTTGTTTCTTACGATACTGATGTTACCAGCAATATCCCATTTAAACGCACCATCTGATTTAGGGCGGTAACCTAAATTAAGTTCTACCCCTTTATTTTGAATGGAACCAATATTTACGATTGGATCACCTTGTAAATTACCCAAATATCTTGGCAACGGCTGGCTGAGCAATACATCTTCAGAAACTGATCTAAACACATCAAAATTAATAGTAAACTGATCTTTAAAAAGAGAAGCATCAAAACCTAAATTGGTTGTTTTTTTCTTTTCCCATCTTAAATCTCCAGAAGCAAGTTTTGCTTGTATCGCACCTGCGGTAGTTACCTGGTTTGGCCCTAACACTACATCTGGCGCCTGGTTTAAGAAACCAATAAATTGAAACGGACTTAACGTATTGACACCCAGCACACCATAAGAACCACGTAATTTCAAATCAGAAACCCAATCAACTTTAAAGAAATCTTCCTTGGAAATTCTCCATCCTAAAGCACCAGATGGGAAATAACCTGTTCTAAATTGAGGAGAGAAACGAGAATCCTTATCCGCTCTAAAGGTAAAAGTGGCTAAGTATTTTTCATTATAAGTATAGTTTAATCTGCCTAAATAAGAATCCAATAAACTTTTATACAAGTCACCAGAGGATGTTCTGCTGGCCGTTGGACTAGAAACAAGCGTAGTAAAATATTCGCCATTAAGTTGAGTAAGGTTATTGGCATTACCCGAAACAAAATCGGTTTGTGTAGTTTGCTGCGTATAACCTACAACACCATTAATGCTGTGTTTACCGATGTTGTAATTGTAATTTAACGTGTGCTCTAACAAATAACTTAAAAATTGAGAGCGACGTTCGCCTAGCTGACTAAGTTCTGGTGATTGATTTTGATACCAAGAACCGTCTTTCCTCACTGATTTACTTTTATCAAAACTGGTTTCTATACCTGCATTAAACTTGTAATTTAAGCCTTCGATAATTTTGAAATCGACGTAAGCGTTACCGATTAACTTTGCAAAATTAGATCTAACAGAAGTAATGTTGGCAATGGCAACCTGATTACGCGAAAAAGTGTTGATGTTTGCATTTGAACCATAACCCCACCCTCCTGGATTTGCAGTACTAATTAAAGCATTGTCCTGAACCGGAATTAATGGAACACTTGAAAACATATCGTACCATGGGTTGCCAGCAAAGGCACCACCTTGAAATGGCGCTTTCGAGGTAGATGAAGAGAAAGCAAGGTTTTCGCCAAATTTGAAGCGACCTTTAATTGTTTCGGTATTAACACGGAAGGATGCACGTTCGAATTCACGGGCAATTAATACGCCTTTATCTTTGAAATAACCACCAGAAATAAGGTATTTTGAACCATTACCACCACCAGAGATACTGGCGTTGTAATCTTGAACAGAACCTGTTCTTAATGTTTCATCCACCCAATCGGTATTAATTCTACCATTGTAATTAGCAACACCAGGTTGAATAGCCATTCCTGATGCCTGATAAGCACGGGTATTTGTCGCCGCATATTCTGCAGCATCCATCATATCGTAAGTTTTTGGAACCTGAGAAATACTATATCTGGTTGCAATGCTGATTTTGGCTGGCCCTTCTTTACCTTTTTTCGTAGTGATTAAGATAACTCCATTACCTGCTCTTGAACCATAAATGGCAGCTGCAGACGCATCTTTCAAAATTTGTATATCATCTACATCATTTGGATTAACGGTAGTGTTTGGGTCTGCAATCATTCCATCAATAACATAAAGAGGACTTGCATTACCGAACGTGGCTAAACCACGAATATTAACTACAGCCTCTTGTCCAGGTGCTCCACCGTTCCGAACAGAAACACCAGGTGTTTGACCCTGAAGTGCCTCAGGAAGTGAGCGGGACACTAATTTTTCAGTATTTCCTGTATTCACAGAACCGGTTGCACCGGTTAAATCTTTTCGTCTGATGGCTTGGTAACCGATGACCACAACATCATCTAAAGCAGTATTAGACGATTCTAAGGTTACATTAATTATAGGATTTGATCCGACAACAACTTCTTTTGCGCTAAAGCCAATGTAATTAAAAACTAACGTAGCATTTTCTGGTACGGTAATGCTGAACTTGCCCATTGCATCAGTAACAACTGTTTTGCCACCGCCTTTAACGCTAACAGAAACTCCAGGCAGCGTTTCACCGCTGGCATCTTTTACCGTTCCTGAAATTTGAATGTCGGCTTTAAAAGCTTTAATCTCTAAAGCATTTTTATTTATTGAGGAGGCATAACCCGGCGTAATAATCGCTGCCATTACCAAGGGCAAAGCAACTAAGCGCTTGAAGTTACCAACCTGATGGACATGAAATAGATTGAGTAAATTTCTTTTTTTCATAATGTTTACATTTGGTTTTGTTTTGTGGAGAGAAGTAGATATCCGTCTGTTATATGACAGATTTTAAGCAAAGATGTTCGGCTTTTTTTCATCATTTAGAAATAAGTTTATATCGGTTAGTTTGTCAAATCGAAAGGAGATTTAACAGTAGCAATGTTAATGCTTTGCGGTATAAAACGGTATAAAAATTGTTTCTAAATCTATAACAAATGTAGCTTCTGCTTTAAAAAATATGTGCGAGAGGAGCAGAAATGGAGTTTTATTAAAACTCATCGTTCGGTAGTCCAAAAAAATTGAGCAATCTTTTTTTCATCTAAACAGCTCAAACTATAAAAACCATATCATGAAATATGGCGTTATTTAAACACGTGTCGTTAAATAAATTTTATAATTTTACTGCCTAACATTAATCATTAATGCCAATCCTTTCTCTTTCGCCAAAAGACCTTTCAAACTACGATAAGCAGCTTGTACAATTATCCTCCACCAAAGATAAATTTGAATTAATCAGAGAAATTTACAAACGTGTATCTGTTAATGAAACCGAATTGGAAAAATTGGAATTTGCAGTAAACTTATTGCAGGTTCAAAGCAATTATGATTTACAAAAAGAAGCATTAAGGAAGCAGCACCAAAAACTTAAAGATATCAGACAAACGATAGACGATAGGATTTTAGTTGTTGAACAGAAACTGTATTTAGGGATTCCTGAAGACCTGGATGAAATGGAGCGTTTAATTACCGAGCAGGAAGCGATTGTTGCCGATCAGGAAAAACTAAATGATGATGAGCTTTCACTTCTGGAAAGCATGAGCCAAATAGACGTTGCCTTTGGCAAACAATTAGCAGAAATCGACCAATCAAGATCCAATCGAGATTTGCCTTTAAAAGCGAAATTAGAAAGACAACTATTACAGGTTGAAGAAACTGAAAAAAAGATACAGCTCCAATCCAAGCTTTATTCTTTTCTTCCCATACTAATTATTCCAATTATTTTAGATTATTTGGCTTATCGACTAGGCTTAAATGGGACAAAACAAATTATTTTTTCTCATTATATATTTTTAGTTTCCTTTTTGGGTATCCAAATATTTTTCGCAGATACCATCATTCAAAAAATAGGAAATTACTTGGCCAATAAGCAAGCAGATGTGTTTTTAAAACAAATTTCTGATGAGGTAAATCAGCTTGACAAAGCCAAAAGGCAAATAGAGAACAAGCATGGAATCAAAGCCGAAGATGTAGTTGCTTTAGATATGAACTATTGATTTGTATAGTTTTCCTTCACTACAGCCGCTGTAACCATTAATTGCCCCAGATGCCTCATGGTATGCTCGGCTCCATGAAAAAGTAAACCCATAACGGTAGAAGGCAAACCCGCTCTACCGATCCCTCTAAATTGAGTCAGGGTATTTACGTCAGTTTCTCTAAGTTGCTTCATGGCGATAATAATTTGCCCATCAAACCTCTCCATTAATGATCGAACAGTGTATCCGGTTTCACTATCAAACCCCTCTTCTTCCAGTTGCTTAAACTGAAATGGTGTTAAACTTTCGTTTCTGGCGTAAGTAAAAACACGGTCCAGCACGCCTGAAAGATGTTGCAGATGAAAGCCTACAGACGCCATACCCGCAGGCTTTTGCCATAAAAGTGCAGTAGGAAAATCGAGCAAATATTCATGTAACTCTTCTTGCGCTTGTAAAATCGCATGACCAACAGGCTGTAACAGAGGTTCGAGGTCCTGTAATGGTCCTCTCTGCCAAACTTCTAATTTTGCCATAAATAAATTTTAAGAAATGCCAATTTATAACAA
>NZ_JAPIVT010000013.1 GCF_026239735.1 Pedobacter sp. MC2016-05 | reverse complement strand
TGTTTGGAATTTATGGCAAGAAATCCATCGCCTACCGATGTAAAATCGGTACAGGTCGGGATGACAAGTTGTGCCTGAGATTGCCACACCCGATGAAGGATCGGGTTCGCAATGACGCGGAAGGTGTAGGGCAATGTGAGTGGAGTTAGTGTTGTAGCTAACGATTAATTCACTGACGCCGTACCATTTAATGTTATTTTAGGCAGAAAACTTACCTTTTCCGCCAATTTTTGATAAATAACCCACAATATGACTTATCATATTTGCAACACTTTTGTTTTTTTGTTGCAAAAATTGAATGGGGGCTTGCATAGGCTATTGCAAATTTTGCATACGCTGTTTTACTTGGTCTTGTCAATTTTCTAAAAGTTACAGGATGCTTTGTAACTATTGATAGATGAGCTAAATTTGGTAGATGGAGATGACCTGTTTTACCCCATAAAGAAAATGAGTGATGAGTGCGCCAATACATCGTTTATGTTTTTATACTGCCGATCTTAAGCTGATGACTGGCAAGAGCGAGCGTACCTGTCAGCGCATTTTACAATTGATTAGAGATTGTAATGGTTTGCAGAAACATCAACCCATTACGGTTTTTCATGTCTGCGATTATTTAGGGATTTCGATGGAGAAGTTGTTGCCCTTTGTTAGATAGGGAAGGAGAACGTTTTGCATAAGTTATGCAAACCAAATCCTTGCCGCTATACTTTCAATAGTGCGTGTCACGCTGCCATTGCCGCTAAAATTTGTAGGCAAATCTATAGGCTACTTGGTGTTGCTGGTACAATGGTGCAAAACTTAAACTCCGCATATGAGGGCCAATAAACTTCTTAAGGTGTGGATACACGACATAGGTTAATTTGGTAGATAAAATTCCAAAGCCAGCACCAGCAACCACATCACTTAACCAATGTTTATTGTTATACATTCTTAACATACCTGTGGCTGTAGCAACGGCGTAAGCGGCATAGCCAAGCCATGGCGATTGATCTTTAAATTCCTGACGTAACATTTCTGCGGCAGCAAACACGGTTGCGGTATGCCCAGAAGGAAAAGAGTTATCGCTCGAACCATCAGGTCTTAAACGGTGGGTTTTACTTTTTAAAGTGGTTATTGTTGCTGTGGTAATTGCCGTAGTAATTAATACCATTGCGGTTTGATCTAGCGCATTATTTTTTGCTTTAATACCTGCAATATCTAAAGCGTACATGGCCAATAGGGGAGAAAAAATGGCATAATCGTCTACATGTGCTGCAAATTTTGGATGATCTTCGCTTAATTCTGCTTTTGTACTTAAATCTAAATCTCTTATGGCATTACTGCCCAATGAAACTAAACCATAACCAACAAATACAGTTGGTATGATATAAGCATTAAGCTTTTTGTGATTATAATGATTGTAGTATACTTCAACTTTGCCCAGACTATCAATGTTCTGCGCTTTTAAATTTAAACTGAATACGCTAAGTATGAGAACTAAATATTTCATTCCTTTTGATTTAGAACAAAGCTAGTTCTCAATTTTGAAGAGATTCTGTAGTATCAGAATATTAAGCAAAAGGAATGTAAATTGTGCTCATGACTATAAACAATTTTAAACTGATGTAGTTCAGCTGTTTGTTTAACTATGGCTAAACCCAATCCCATTCCTTCAGAAGAAGGCGACTTATAAAAACGCTCAAAAGCTACTGATGGATCTAAAGCATCAGCTTCGCTGGTGTTACTGATAGCTAGCTTTTTAGCGTTAAGTTCAATATTTATCGATCCATCTATTTTATTATGCCTAATTGCATTTCCTATCAAATTATCTAACAAAATATCTGCTAAATATCTACTCATAAGCAGTTCTTTGTCCTGTGAATCCAATTTTATGTTGATATTTTTTTGCTGGATAAACTCTTGAAAGTAGGCGAGTTTTTCTTCGATTAGCTTTTTTAAGTTAACCTCCTCCTTATCTTTCAATAAGTTATTATCAATTTTCACCAATAATAAAAGCGATTGATTTAGTTTGGTAAGTTTAGAAGTAGCACTGTAAAGGTCAATCAGGTTTTTGCTTTCTTCTTCACTTAAATTGTTCGATTGCAGCATCATATCTAATTTCGAATTGATTACCGCAATGGGCGTCATCATCTCGTGTGATGCATTTTCGGTAAAGAGTTTAATTTCTTTATAGTCAGATTTGACGCGTTGAGAGATATCAACTATGGCATCATTTAATTCTTTGAATTCAACTATCGAAGTGTCAACTTTCTGGTAATTTCCACCATGGTTTAGGTTAAATGATTTCAGATTTGCCAAAATTTGCCTAAAAGGAAGCCAAATATTTTTCGTCATGTATCTGTTTACCAATAAAATGACGACTAACAGCCCCAAAACAGGTAGGATAATGACCAAAAATATACTCTGTGCCTGATCTGCATGTGCAATTTTAGAGGCGATAATCTTAACATTATAATCTTTACCACCTAATGCCAGGTCCTCTTCCAAAAATCTGCCGCTCTCTTTATGGCCTTTCTTCGGATTAAAAAAGACTGTATCGCCAAAATGTCTTTTAATATGTTGTTTGGAGATCTTGTGGTACTCGATCACCAAATCTTCGAAAACTACATGAGCTGGATAGTTGGTTTTATTTCTAGCATAATCTTTTACTTCCAGAAGCTCTTCAACCAGATAGTTGTCAATTTGTTTATTGAGGTACTGGCTTAAGGTGTTGTAAAAAAGATAGCCAATAATGAGCAAGCCAATTATACTGATAGTTAACAAAGCCCTGTTGTAAGTAGTAAATAATCTCATCATTCAGCGAATTTATAACCCACTCCGTAAACCGAATGAAAATAGTCTTTACAGCCAGCATCTACTAATTTTTTTCTTAGATTTTTAATGTGGGTATAAATGAAATCAAAACTATCTGCCATATCTGCATGATCGCCCCAAATATGGGTTACTGCTGCAGATTTTGAGATGACTTTAGCTTTGTTGGCTACAAAATAAACCAGCAAATCAAACTCTTTTCTGGTTAAGCTAATGTCCTTACCATTTACTTTAACTTCTTTTGCCTGAACATCAATGGCAAGTTCGTTAAATACTACAACATCACTTCCATTAAAGGTGCGCCTACGGATAACCGCCATGATCCTTGCGCTAAGTTCTGAAAGGTGAAATGGCTTAATGAGATAATCATCCGCTCCCAGACTAAGGCCTTCTATTCGTTGATCTACCGAATTTCTTGCGGTAATAATAATGACGCCATCTTTACGCTCCATCTTTTTTAAATCGGCCAGCAAAGTTAGCCCATCACCATCTGGTAAGGTAAGATCCAACAAGATACAATCATAACTGTAAAGGGCGGTTTTTTGCGCAGCCTCAGCAAAAGTTTTAGCTTGGTCGCATACGTTACCTTCTGCCATCAGGTATTCGATAATGTTTGCCCGTAACGTATGCTCGTCTTCTATAACCAGTATTTTCATGTATGTTGAAATTGCTACAAGATAGCTAAAGTAGCCTTATTTGTATTTGATGTTTAATGAAATAATATCCGAACTCATGTTAATGTTTTTGGCATAATGCCCATATCTAATTTCGAGCATGCTGAAATGTTGCATACCCAATATGCCCTTTGGTGGAGCGAACCGAATACCTGCACCATAAAAATCACTGTTGAACTTAGATAAATCATAATTGCTGTTATAATATTGATCTGCCGCAGTATGCGTTTGGAACGGAGCGAAATATTTGGCTGCCGTTTGAGTATAATATCTATAGAAAGGGCTAATGGAGAAGAAAGAATTGATTTTGATAGGCACCTCTATGTCCGCGGTGTGAGATTTAAGTCCCCAGTTATCGGTATAATAACGGTAATATGTTTTAATGATCAGGTTATTGCCAATAAAGTAGTTTGCCCTAAAACCGAGCGGGATTTTAAGCCTGCTGTCTGGAAGATTTTCCTGGTGCACAGCGTTATCTTTAAAATAAACCCTATGAAAAGGAAGACTGAGATAGCCATTCTGTTGCACCAGATCGGCCAGTAACATCACCTGAAATCTTTCATTAATAATTTGTGAGTATGATAAAGAACCTGCAAATGTATTTCGTGCTGCCGATCCATACTGCTCATCCATGGTATTTGTTCTCAGTTCAGTCGGCTGAATTAAAGTAACCTGATCCAGGTAAGTTTGCAATTTAGCAGTAAACTCCCCACTTTTATCCTTGGTTTTGGTAGAGAAACTCACATTACCACCAAATGATTGGTAATCGAATTCTGTTGATGAAGAAAGACCGAATGCTAAAGTGGTTCCTTTCTTTTCATTTTCAATGCTCCAGCTTAACGAAGGATAAATTCTGGTATCGGCATGAGAGGCAGAAGAGTTTGCCTGAAGATCGATCATATCCGATGATGCGGAAGTATAATGGTCGATCCCCACTTCGAGACCAAAAGTATGTTTTCGTGATTTAGCATCATATTTAACCATTTTCACATCAAATACGTTGGCAATATCAGTGAGTTTTTGTGAGCCGATACCGCCCGTAACAGCAGCATTGTTTCCATCCTGTGTATAATAACTCGAAACCAGATTTACCTCATCCAGTTTAAGTTTTCTGCTCTGAAAACCAGTACTGTCTTTTGGTGTTGTTTGGGCAAAGGAATGCAACAATGCGAAAACAGCCGCTGCAGTTAAAAATATTTTTTTCATGTGTTTATCTTATTAATTACATCCGCAACCACCGCCGCTTTTTCCTGAGTTTGCGCCCGAAGCACCTTCCCGGTATCCTTGAAAGCTGAGCTCGGTCTTCTCAATCTTCCTATTTCCTAGAATCATTTCTGCATCGTTTAATCTGTTTTTTTGATATTCTTTAACTGTTGTGCAGGAAGGTACAACGAGCAATACACCAAGTGCCGTTGCTACCACGAGCATTCGTTTGATCAATTTTGCTTTCATTTAAGGTTGATATTTTTACTGGTATAGATTTTATTATTGTCGTCTACAATGATGCAGCCCAGGTAATTAATTTGGTTGATCATATCCAAACCTGCTGAAATCCCCATTACGGTAACTGGAGTTGCCATGGCATCGGCTATTTCTGCATTTGGACTAATAATGGTTACGCTTTTTATGCCGGTAACTGGAAGGCCGGTTTTGGGATTAATGGTGTGCGAATACTTTTTGCCGCCAATATTTACAAACTTTTCATAATTGCCAGATGTAGCAACTGCCATATCGGTTACGTTCAAATAAGAAAATGGGGTGTTTTTATGATCGGGGTCAACAATGCCAATTGTCCATGGCTCCCCATTGGGCTGTGTGCCCCAAGTGGTGAGGTCGCCGGAAGCATTTACAATTCCAGCGCATACTCCTTCTTTTTTTAACAGAGATTTTGCCATTTCGGCCGCATAACCTTTTCCTATTCCTCCAAAACCTATCCGCATTCCCCTTTCTTTAAGCATTACGGTATTATTTAGAGGATCAAGAATGATGTTTTTATAATTGATCAATCTCACCATTGATCTAGCCGTTTCGATATCGGGAAGACGTGTCATGGTACTATCGAAGTTCCATAACTTCCTGTCAATAGAGCCGTAAGTAAGATCGAATGCACCATCTGTAATTGCTGATATCCGTATAGAACGTTCTATCAACTGATAAACTTCAGGGTCAACTTTTACAGCCGCAATTCCAGCTTGGCTATTAATTTGATTGGTTTGGCTATTCTCATTAAACGTGGTGAATAGATTTTCAATTCTTTTTATCTCATCAATTGCGAGCCTGATCTTTTGCATTGCCCATTTTTCGCTGTTTGCAACAACCGTTAGCTCAAAAGTATTTCCCATCAAGCGCTCGGTAAGTTTGAAAGCTTTAGCGAGCTGTAATTCACTATCTTTTTGCATCGCAGATTTTTTGGAGCTCGTTTGTAAATTCACCTACAGTTTGATTTGGCAACCCATCATACGCTTTGAGTACTTTTCCATCCTGATCCAGAATTACTGTGTAAGGAAATTTCCCCAGGGGGTTATATTTTTCGGCCAACATTTCGTTCTGCTTTTTAATCGCTTCCGCAGGCTGTTTTTTCTTGTTTCTAGGAAAATCTGCATTAATCATCACCAGATTTGCTGTTGCCATTTTTATAAATCCCTGATCAGCAAAAATTTCACTATGCATTCTAATACATGGACCGCACCAATCCGAGCCAGAAAAATTCAGGAGAATAAGCTTGTGCTGTTCCTTTGCGTTTTTCTGAGCGGTTTCAAAGTTCTGTTCCCAAGGTATTGTTGATGAAATCGCAACGAGTGCAATAAATAGTAGATTTTTCATAATTGATTGTTAACGTAAGCTTTCTCCATAGGCTTTAACCGACGATTTTGCATTGCCAAACGCAATGGCAAGTAGCGTTTTCTATTGTTTTAAGGGTATGAAATAGATTTATTGATGATATCCGCCACTTGAATACAAGTAAGACGCTAACTGGTAATTTGCAACGGCCTCATCTGTTAGCCAACTTTCAGAAGGGATTACTTTGGAAGCCCCGGTTTTAAAATTCGGCGTAAATGTGTTTGATTTCTTGTTTGGATCTAAAATTATAAGTTTGTTGTTCTTAAGATATCCCAAGCTCTGATAGGTACTGATAAATGCCCTTTGCTGCTGGTCTTTCATTTTAAAAACATCCTGACCGAAGAACTTACTTTGATAGCTGAAATTGAGCAATCCTAGTATTGAAGGCCCAATATCGATCTGTGCCACAAGTTTTTCGAATTTGCCAGGCTTAATATGTGCTGGTGAATATATTATCATTGGAATATGGTATTTATCAACTGGAAGTTCAACTTTTCCGGCACTTGATGCACAATGATCTGCAACGATGACGAAAAGTGTATTCCCAAACCAGCGTTTAAGTTTTGCTTCTCTGATAAATCTTCCAATCGCGTAATCGGTATATTTTACGGCGCCTTCCCGTCCGGTATGTGATGGAATATCAATGCGGCCTTCCGGATAAGTGTATGGCCTGTGGTTCGAAACCGTCATGATGTGCGCAAAGAAGGGTTTCTTGCTTTTGTAATCTTTGTCCAGTTCCCGGAGCGAAAGCGTAAATAGGTCTTCATCCGCAACACCCCAGGTATTTTCATAATGGATTTCCTTTTCACTCAATGCATTTCGATCAGTGACTTGATAACCATTTTGAGAAAAGAACTCGTTCATATTATCAAAGTAGCCATAACCGCCATAGATAAACCTGCTGCTGTAGCCTTTAGAACGAAATACACTGCCCAATGTAAAAAGATTTTTATTGTTTGGGCGTTTAACGATAGATTGCCCCGGTGTTGGCGGTATACAGAGTGATAATGCCTCCAAACCACGAACCGTTCGTGTACCTGAAGCATATAAATTGGTGAACAGCAGACCCTCTTTTGCAAGTGAATCCAGATTGGGTGTGATGCCTTGTGTATTGCCATAACTCCCCAGGAATTCAGCACTCAAACTTTCTACGCTAATCAGGATGACGTTCATTCTCTTTTCAGCCCAATCAGCTTTGATATTCCTGATGGTGTTACGGTTTCTTAAATTGACTGGTAAAAAATTAAGATCTTTTCTGATGATAGACAAGGCTTTTTCGAGTGGTATAGTCTTATAAAATGTATCGTAATCTAACTCGTTGTGCCAAAAGGCAAAGCCAAAATCGTACATGCCATTGCCCGAAAGTTCATTTACATATTGATTACGACTGTGATTTTTCCAGTTGTGGCTAACTAAAAAGTAGGTGGCAATCGGAGCGATAAGAAATAGCAATAGAAGCTTTGAACGATTTGCAAAACGCATTGGAATAAGGGTAGATTCCCACACTTTTTTCCTTAATAAGTAGGTGATAAATGCTGAAAGGACAAGAAGGATCGTTAAAATGGGAATAACAGGGTATGACTGCCTGATATTTCCGATAACTTCAGTAGTGTAAACCAGATAATCGACCGCAATAAAATTATAGCGTACCGAAAATTCTTCCCAGAAAATCCATTCGGAAATTGCATTAAAAATAAGCGTGAATATTACCACAAAAAAATAGGCAAGAATTAATATCTTACTTATTTTTTTGCTGTACCATCTCGATGGGAAAATCCACAGATAAAGAATAAGGGGGATTATTGCATAAGAAGCAGCTGCAAGATCATAGAATAGGCCAATAACAAATACCTTGAGGAGATTTGTTAAACTCCACTCAAAAGATGCCGAGGAATAAACTAAGAGCGAAATCCTCGTCAGCAGCGAAGCGGTGCATAGCAAAATAACAGCAACTAGTACAGGTCCAAATCTACACTGAAATAGACTATTTAATTTTTTAAAGATGTTCATTGGTTTGATATTCATTCTGGCCGAAAGGCCAAAGCTATCATCGAATTCTGAAGAGATTCTGAAGTTTGTATGTTTCAACATTACTCAGCGTCATTGCTAAAAATTATGGTGAAATCAGTTATACAACTTATAGTTGTTCAATTGTAAAGTTAATTGTAAACTTTATTATACATAATTTGAAAATTTTTGTGTTATTTTGAAGTTCAAAAATTAAGCATGAAAAACATCTTCATTATCGCCATTCTCCTCTCCAGTTTTATTTGTCATGCTGATGCACAGAATATAAATCAGGCTATTGATGGTAACCAATATGTGAAGCAATTGGCTGATCAGCGATACCAATTCAATAAAAGCTTAATTAAAAAGTTACGCATTCCGTACCCGGTAGCCAAATCAATTTTTAACTCCAATTCATTAGTAGCCTTTGATGGCCACACCTATGTTTTAAAAAACAATGAAGTGGTAGAAATAAAAGGTTTTTTATTGTCGAAAAAAGCATTAGAGGCTATTACAAACAAATTGTTAATGTTGGATGCTTACCAGAAAAACTGTGCTGAAAATGTAAATAGGAGCTATAGTGAATCTGGTAGAGATTTACAATATGTAAAAAATAAGGATCGTCAATTTTTTGCCGCACTTAAACAAATATTATCCGTTACAGGGTCTATCTCTGATCAATATCAGAAACCTAATGCCTCTGTTACTATTGAAATGGCCATGAACAAAATCAAAGTCCAAGAGCTTAGTGCAGAACAGGATTCGCAAAATATAGCTTTCGCTAAAGTGAAATAACGTTTATCGCTTCGTTTCCCCAAAATAAAAGTTGAAGCGCTTCCAAAGGCATAAGCATTCCATTACCACAGGCTTGATATCAATCCAATTAATACAGGAATATTTTCTAATCCTACATTGAGATTAAATCTTTTCCTGTCGACAGCGGCTGTAGTAAACTTTACACTTTCTCCCGATTCTAAACAGCTCGAAAATATTACTAAAAAATGCAGTCGTAAAAAGGAGTTTTTAATTTATAAGCATTATTTTTGCCAAAACTGTAGATTGTGATCAACCAAAATTGTTTACAGTTTCTTTGCTTTAAAAATAACCTAATTAGTAATGACAAACGATAAAAAAGAAATATTTGACAGCGTTGCACAGCGTTTAAAAATTGAAGGTTTTAATGTGGTAAACCGCGATGAAACACGTCCTTGGGGCGGTTTTTTTGTAATTGATGAGGCGCAGGCTCAACAATTTGCTGATACTTATTTTGATGGCTTAGATGTAGAGAGTTTAAAAATTGGCGGCAAGTTAAGTCCGAAAATATTGATCGTTGCTCCGAATACCCGTTTATCCTGGCAATACCACCACCGCAGAGCCGAAATCTGGCAAGTGGTTACCGGTACAGTTGGTATTAAAACCAGCCAGACTGACGAAGAGGGGGAAGTGAAAACATACGCCCCAAAAGATCAAATTAAATTACAACAAGGTGAACGCCACCGTTTAATCGGTTTAGATGACTGGGGTGTTGTAGCAGAGATTTGGCAACATACAGATGCATCAAACCCATCTGATGAAAGCGATATCGTTCGCGTTCAGGATGATTTTGGCAGATAATATTTTTTAAATCCTGCTCGTTTTAATCGGGCAGGATTGTAGTAACTCTTCCTTTCCCATACCTTGGTTTTCTAACCGCCAAAACTAAACGTAGATAAAATACGTTAATAAAGCATACACACAATACATGATTATCCTCATTTTCTTTCTTTGCCATTGGTTCTTATCCTTATTTAGCCAAACCTTTTTCCTTCACCGTTATTCATCGCATAAAATGTTTAAGATGGAGCCTTTCTGGGAAAAATTCTTTTATTTAATTTTACTTATTTCTCAAGGTTCATCATTCTTAAATCCAAGGGCTTATGCTATTTTGCACCGTATGCATCATGCTTATAGCGATACAGAAAAGGATCCGCACTCCCCACATTTTTTTAAGGATGTTTTCGGGATGATGATTGCTACAAAAAATATGTATATGAACTATTTGCAGTTTAAAATACAACCTGAACCGGCTTTTCAGGGTAATTATCCTGAATGGCCTATAGTCGACAAGATTGGAAATTCTTGGTTATGGCGAATTGCATGTGGTTTATTTTATATTGGTTTTTATATCATGTTCGCAAACCATTGGTGGTTGTTTATTTTATTGCCAATTCATTTTTTAATGGGTCCGTTACATGGCGCCATTGTTAATTGGTGCGGGCATAAATATGGTTATTCTAACCACGATAATGATGACCATAGCAAAAACTCCTTACCTTGGGATTTTCTATTAATGGGAGAGTTGTTTCAGAATAATCACCATAAAAAACCCAATAGTCCTAACTTTGCTACTAAATGGTGGGAGTTTGATCCAACCTATCCGGTAATGAAGGTTTTGCACTGGATGCGGATTATCAAAATAAGAAAAGTATAGTCAATTTCTGTTGGCAGAATCCATTTCTTCGCTGATAAAATAAATATGCGCTGGGCAGCCAGTGCATATTTATTTTATCCTCTAATGTCTCTTAATTAAGCTTTTTTGGTTGTTTCAATGCTTCAATATACTGGAAAACATCTATTCCATTAAGGGTATATGCACTCGGTAATCATATCACTATCAAATTAAATTGTTAAGGATGAGAAGCATGTTATTCTTGCTTATTTCCGATCTATTTTTTTTCTTTTTACATTTCTAGTGAACTATCATTTTTACGCTGTTATTGTCTGAAAAATTTGCACCTTTGCCGACTAAATTAACGAAGTCGCGAAAAAGTATTCTCCTGCATTGTAACAAATGGCCTCTTCCGCCGACTAATAACCAAAGATTAACTAACTAATATGAAAAGAATTTTACTCTTAATCCTATCCCTGGGAATATTTATCAATGCTCAGGCCCAATTTCCTGGTGGTTTAGGTGGAGGTGCAAAAAAACCAACCGTTTTTGGCCGTGTTACGGCAACCATTTTAGATTCTGTTACCAAACAGCCTATAGATTACGCAACAGTTTCGCTTATTAATACAAAGGATAATAAATCGGTAAACGGTGGGGTAACAGATCCGAAAGGAAAGTTATCATTGCAAAATGTTGCGCCTGATTCTTATAAATTGATGATCGGTTTTATGGGTTACAAAACCAAAACTATTTTGGTTAACACCACCCCGGCAAAACCCGATCAGAATTTAGGAACCATTTATATTTCTTCAACAGAAAATACCTTGGCTGATGTACAGGTTCAGGGAACAAAAGCAGTGATCGAAAATAAGATCGATAGAATGGTATATAACGCTGAAGCTGACGGAACTAATGCCGGTGGCGATGCTACAGACGTGATGCGTAAAGTGCCCATGTTATCGGTTGATGCTACAGGAAATGTACAATTGCGTGGCGGGGCTGTTCGTGTGTTAATTAACGGTAAGCCCTCTGGAACAATGGCCAGCAGTGTAGCTGATGCCTTAAAAATGATTCCGGCAGAGCAAATTAAAAGTGTTGAAGTGATTACCAGTCCCTCGGCAAAATACGATGCCGAAGGATCGGGAGGTATTATCAATATCATCACTAAAAAATCTACAGCACAAGGTGTTAGCGGAAGTGTTAACGCATCAGTTGGAACACGCCAGAACAATGGAGCGTTTAACCTAACTGCTAAAACTGGCCGTTTAAGTGTGAACACTAGTTTGGGTACTAACTTAGCTTATCCGCAAAAATCGCTTACAGAATTTATAACCAACACCACATATTTAAACGGTACAACCAATAGCATTTCGCAAAATGGATTCTCTAAATGGAGACGTGATGGCTACAATGGAAGCTTGGGCTTAGATTACGATTTTAATGCTTACAATAACATTAGTACAACGGCTAAAATTAATAGCTTTTCTAACGGAGGTCCAAGTGAAACCAATTATATCATCAACAACATTGCTGCGGCAAATATTGGAGATATGGAAATGACCTTCAGGAATTTGGATTGGAACGTGGATTACCGTAAAACGAGTAAGAAGGAGGGAGAAGAGTTTTCTGTTTCGGCACAACTTTCCACGGGTAGAAATCCCACACGTTTCAGTAATACACTTACCTCTGCAGCTTTTCCAACAGGTTTAATTACCAATAGTAACAATACGGGAAAAAACAATGAGTATACTTTCCAAACGGATTATACTTATCCGTTTTCAAAAGCTACCGTTTTAGAGGTTGGTGCAAAAGCTATTTTACGCGATATCAAAAGTCAGTTTGATGTTGCTGCACAAGATTTTGATTATAACCAGGATGTAGGTGCTGCTTACGGTGTAATTGCTTTCGATTTATCGAAAAAATGGAAGTTTAAAGGTGGGGTTAGAGCAGAATATACACAGATTGATTTTAATACTCAAAACAGCGGAATCCAAAAAAATGATTATTTAAACCTGTTTCCAAGTGCCATTCTTTCAAGAACTTTGAAAGGTGGGGCTACTTTGAAATTGAGCTATAATCGCCGTGTTCAAAGACCAACCCAGAATTATCTGAATCCTTTCCGTAACGAAAGCGACCAGTTTAATATCATGCAAGGTAACCCACAATTGGATCCTGAGTTAAGTCAAAATTTTGAATTGGGTTATAACACCTATATTAAAGGTTCAGTTATTACGGCTTCATTATTTTATCGTCGTACAGGTGGCGTGATAGAGCGTTCTATCTCACCTGTTACAGAAAATGGCATTAACAAAACATTGAGTTCGTATATTAATGTGGGTACTGCAGAAACCTATGGCTTTAACTTGTTCGGTTCTTACAATCCTAAACCAAAATGGACATTGATGACCAATTTTGTTGGTAGCACTTACTCAGTAACCAATAACGAAACCAATGTTAACACGGGTACCTACTTCAATTTCAATTGGTTTGTACGTTCTGCTTATGGTTTCGGGAAAGGATATAATTTTGAACTTTTCAATGTAATTACCTCGCGAGTACGTACCTATCAGGGTGTTACCGATCCATTTTACATTTACGGTGCCTCATTTAAAAAGGATTTATTTAAGAAAAAAGGAAGCATTGGTGTAAACGTGTTAAATCCGTTTACAAAAGATCTTCATATTAAAACAGTAAATAACGCAGTAAATGCTACGGGTACAATTTACCAAAGCATGAATATCTACTATCCGCTTCGGTCATTTGGGGTTAACTTCAGTTATAGTTTCGGTAAACTGAAATTTACAGAAAAGAAAAAAATCAAAAATGATGACGCAAAACAAGACCAGCAACAAGGTGGTGGCGGAATGGGCGGCATTCAACAATAAAATTTAGAGACAAATATTAAAGCCTTCGATAAAATCGAAGGCTTTTTTGTTTACGGTGTATAAAATACACTTAGTACCTGAAAATTATCTTATAACCCGTTTGTTTAGCAAAGATTATGCTTGTTTTTGCGGTATAATTTCGATATGCCTGATTCTTATTGCAGGTTTTATGGCAAATTTCTTTATTTATTTAGAGTTAACCAGTTTTTGCTAGGTTTTTTATGCGGTTTTTTATTTTTAAAAACTATATATTGCATCTAACTAACAAACCTTAACCTAAATAATAGAGATATGAGAAAAATCTTTACCTCACTATTTTTTTTGTGTGTTTTGCTAACGGGTCTTTCTTCTATGGCTCAGGTAAAAACAGTAACAGGAAAAATTACTTCTTCTGATGATTCTGGGCCATTACCTGGTGCTAGCGTTAAAATAAAAGGAAGCACTACCGGAACATCAACTGATAGTAATGGTAGTTTTACTATTCAGGTACCTTCTTCATCTGCGGTTTTAGTGATCAGTTTAATTGGTTACAAAACACAGGAAGTTACTGTTGGTAACCGAACTACAATTGCTTTGGCGTTGGCTTCAGATTCACAACAGCTGGAAGAAGTTACCGTTTCTACAGCTTTAGGGATTACCAGGCAGGCAAAGTCGTTAGGTTATGCTGCTCAAACGGTTAAATCAGAAGACTTGAATTATAACCATCAACCTAATTTAGTTAATGCGTTACAGGGAAAAGTTGCTGGTGCCACTATTTCAAGTACTGGTGGCGGTCCTGGTCAGGGTGCAAGTATCAGGGTTAGGGGTGTAAACTCCATTGACCCAAACATTTCTGGCGATCCGCTTTATGTCATTGATGGAGTACAGATTGATAACTCAACTTCAACTGTAGGAGCAAATCCAGGCGGTAATTCTTATGGCTCAAGAGGTGTAACCAATAGGGCTTCGGACGTAAATCCTGAAGATATTGAAACCATTAATATCTTAAAAGGCGGCGCAGCAACGGCTTTATACGGCTTAAGAGGCGCAAACGGCGTAGTGGTAATTACTACAAAAAGAGGTAAGCAAAATGGAATCCAGGTAAATTTCAATAGTACTTATGGTTTCGAGAATGTATTAATCAGTCCGAAAGTTCAAACAGAATATACACAAGGGGTTTTAGGTGTTTATACCAATCCTCCAGGTGGTATCGGACCAGCTTGGGGACCAACAATTGCGGAAGCGAAATTAATTGATCCAACCCATCCTGATAAGCTTTTTAATAATTATGATCAGGCTTTTGGCACTGGACAGCAGGTTAAAAATTCGGTTTCATTAACCGGTGGAAGTGATGCTATTAAATTTTTCTCCTCAATCTCGCAACTTTACCAAAAAGGGATGATGCCTAATACGGATAATAAAAACTTATCTGCAAGACTAAATACTGATCTCATTATCAGTCCAAAGTTTAAGGCTTCTGTTAACATGAACTTTACCAATTCAGGTGGTTACACTTATGCAGCCGATCGGTTTGGAGAAGGTTTAGCTTATTTTTCACCTCGATACGATGTTTCTGATTATGAAAATGCAGATGGTTCTCAAAAATATCTTGGAACAAATAATCCGATTTGGGGAACCGCTAATAATAAGCTTAAAGGCGATGTAAACCGCTTCATTGGCGGTGCAAGTTTAAGTTATGATCCAGCAAAATGGTTAAATCTATCGTACCGTTTTGGTATCGATACCTACAATGATAACAGGGTGAGAACAGCTCGTGGCCCAATGTATACCGGTGAAGCGATGTATGATAACGAGCAGGGCTTCTACGGAGAGTACAATACCAAATTTAGAACACTGAACAGTACCTTAGTTGCTACTTTTACAACTAAGTTAGGGGAAGACATTACAGGTACTTTAAGATTAGGGCAAGAACTTTACGACAGACGAATTAAAGAGATTGGAACCTTGGGCAGTATTTTAGGGATTTATAACTTCTTTAATCTTACTAATGCAGGGGTGGTAACGCTAAGCCAAAACCTCCGCGAAAAGCGTTTGGTGGGTTATTTTGGAGAGGCTACGTTTGATTATAAGAATTATCTGTTCTTAACCGTTACAGGAAGAAATGATATCACTTCAACTTTGCCAAAAGAAAACAGATCATTCTTTTATCCTTCTGCAAGTTTAAGCTACGTTTTCTCTGATCATTTAAAACTGCCATCAGTGATCAATCAGGCTAAATTAAGGTTGTCTTATGCACGGATCGGTAAGGATGCTTCAGAATATTCTACTTTTACAGGCTATTCTCCTTACGGTAATTTACCAACCGGTACAGGTGGTTTAACAATTGCTTCTAACCTGGGTAACCCTGATTTATTACCAGAGTTTACAAATACCTATGAGGCAGGTTTGGAAATGTCGTTTTTCAAAAACCGCCTGGGATTTGACTTCACTTACTATTATTCATTAAGTCAGGATCAAATTATTCAAACCCAGATTTCATCAGCTGTAGGCTATGTAACCAAATCAATTAATGCGGGCGATATTCGTAACCGAGGTGTAGAATTGGTCATTAATGGTAAACCAATTGTAGGTAAAGATTTCAACTGGAGCGTAAACCTTAACCTTTCGGCAAATAGAAACAAGGTGCTTAACATGCCTAATGGCATTAAAGAGATTGTGTATGGCGCTGCGAGAGGTTATGGAAATGCTGGGGTAACCATGAAACTGATAGAAGGCCAGCCTTACGGAAATATTTATGGAAGTTATTTCCAGAGGTATTCTCCAAACCCTCAGGATCCAATCGTTTTAGATAAAAATCTTCCTTTACTAATCGGTACAAATGGTTTTCCAATCATTTCTGGTGGCACACAAAGATTGTTAGGTAACTCTCAACCAGATTATATTATTGGTTTAGGAAACACGTTCAACTACAAAAACTTCAGCTTAAACGTGTTGTTTGATGCCCGTTTAGGTTTCGAGAAATATAACTGGTTAGAAGATTTTTATTCGGCATTTGGCTTGCCAGATTATACAACCGACAGAAGATCGTTTAAAACATTTGAAGGTGTACTTGCAAATGGAACGCCGAATACCAAACAAGTTTGGCTCGGACAAACTACCGGGCCTGATAATGTTAATTACGGCGAGGGTTATTACCGGATTTATTACAGAAATGTATCTGAGCCATTTGTATCTGATGCTTCCTGGGTACGTTTACGTTCGGCAAGTTTATCTTACCGTTTTCCACAGAATTGGTTACCTGCAAAAGCAATTAAAAACGCTTCGTTATCGGTTACGGGAAACAATTTGTGGTTATGGACAAAATATTACGGCGTAGATCCTGAATCAAGTTCTTATGATGCAGGAAGCAACAATGATGGCTCTGCAGGATTTACCTATCCATCTTCCCGTCAGATTCTGTTCACGCTTAATGTTGGTTTTTAAAAAGAATTAAGATGCAAAAGATTATAAAATATACCTTGTTTTCGGCCATGATTGCAACATTAGGTTTGCAAGGCTGTAAGGATAGTTACTTTGATAAACTATCAGATAATCCAAACCAGGTTGCTAACCCAACCTTAAACGCCTTATTAGCAACATCTACTTATAAAGCGGGTTTAAATAACTATAATGTGGCGAGTATTATTTTGCCTTACGTGCAGTATACAGCCAACCCTGCTGCAAATGGCGCCGGCGATACTTACCAGGCCATAGATTTTAGTGGTACCTGGGATGCCTTGTATTTTGCTATGGCTGATGCCAATGAAATGAAAAAGCTAGCGATTGCCCAAAATTCAAGCGAATATAAAGGCGTTGCCGATGTGATCATTGCCTACAATTTGATCATGGTGAATGATTTATGGGGCGATGCTCCTTTTTCTGAAGCTTTTAATATCAATAATTTAGTGCCGAAGTATGATAATCAACAAGATGTTTATGCATCTTCTATGGCTTTGATTGATGAGGCCATTGTGGAGTTGGCAAAAACAAACTCAGCGGTTAAATTAGCGGCAGCCAGCGATTTAATTTATGGCACTACTGCTGCTACTGAAAGGGCCAACTGGTTAAAGTTTGCTTACGCTTTGAAAGCTCGACTATTGAATAAAGTAAGTAAAACTGCTAGCTACAATCCGGCAGCTGTTTTAGATGCTGTAAGCAAATCAATCGCTAATAACAATGAAGATGCAAGAATGCAGACTTTTAGAGAGCGTAATTTTTGGGCAACTGTGGCGCTTAATAATTCACAGCAATCTTTAGGTGGATGGCTTTCTGAGCAATTAATTGATGCATTAAACGGGACATCATATCCTGGTCCGATTGATCCACGACTGCCAAAAATTACTGACTTAACAGTTGATGGAAAATGGATTGGCACTGTAAACGGAGCAGGTAATCGACCTCCCGGAGCAAACACTTTGAAAAATGAAAACTATATTTCACAGAATTCTCCCTGGAGCGGAAACACTTCTCCAATTTTTCTGGTAACCTACGCAGAGCTAAAATTCATTGAAGCAGAAGCCGCTTTCGATACCGACAGAACGAGATCATATAACGCGTATTTGGCAGGGATTTCTGCGAACATGGATAAATTTCAGGTTGAAGCAGTAGATAAGGCAGCTTATTTAGCAAGGCCTACAGTTTCTATAGGCGCAGCCGCACTTACTAAAGATTTAATCTTTAAAGAAAAATATATCGCCACCTATCTCAACCCAGAAGCCTGGAATGATGCTCGCCGTTTTGATTATAAATACAAAGATTTTACATTGCCAGTGAATAATGCATTGCCAACTTTCATTCGCCGCCTGGATTACACTCAGGGTGAAAGGAGTAAAAATGGAGCAAACGTTCCTGTTGATGTACCAAGAACCACAAGATTGTGGTGGGATCAGTAACAATTTTATAAAAAACAATTTTCAAGCCCTTCCCATTTACTGGTTAGGGCTTTTTTGTATAAATTATCCAGAAATTTCCTATAATGAAGAAAGCGCTTTTTACTTTACTGGTATTTGCTTCAATAGCCTCAGCTTTTGCGCAATCATTTTCCATTAAATCCGTACTTAGTTATCCTTTTCCGTCGCAATTGGTAGCATCTCCAGTGGGTTCTAAAATGACCTGGGCAGCTAATGAACAAGGTAAAAGAAATATTTATACTGCCGAAGCGCCAGATTATAAAGCGGTAAAAATAACCAACTTTAATGAAGATGATGGCCAGGAGCTGACCAGTCTTTCTATTTCTGCTGATGGCCAATGGGTTGTTTTTGTAAAGGGCGGCGATCATGGTGGAAGAGACGGCGGTTCAGTGAATGCGGCTTCCTTACCAACCCCACCCAAGGTAGAAATTTTTACCATTCCATTTTCAGGGGGTAAAATAAATTCAATTTCCGAAGGTGATAACCCTGTATTTTCACCAAAAGGCAATCAGCTCCTCTTTGCGAAAGGAGGTCAGATTTATCTAAGCCCGGCAGATGGCGCTTCACCCGCAAAAAATATTATCAGCGTAAAAGGATCTAATACATCCTATAAATGGTCGCCTGATGGGGAGAAAATTGCATTTGTAAGTAATCGCACCGATCATTCATTTATAGGGATTTATCAAGATCAAAAAACGCCAATTAAATGGTTGTCCCCCTCATTTTCCAGAGATAATTCTCCTGTTTGGTCGCCCGACGGGGATGCTATAGCCTTTGTCAGGATGCAAGGAGTTGGCGGAGAAACAGATTCTATATTAAAAGCGAAACACCAACCCTGGGCCATTTGGACAGTTGATCTTAAAACCGAAAAAAGCAAACAAATTTGGAAGGCCCCGGAAACAGTACGTGGATCTTTTCCATCGATAGAGGGTGGGGCAAACTTAATGTGGGCAAAGGATAGGATTGTATTTACTTCGTATGAAGATGGATGGCCGCATTTGTATGCCATGAAAGCTGATGGATCACAAAAAATATTACTTACTCCTGGTAACTTCACCGTTGAAAACATCAAATTAAGCAGTGATAAAAAAACTTTGGTGTTTGCATCCAACACCGGTAAGGACGTTCATGATTTAGACCGAAGACATATCTATACTGTTGATGCGGATAAAGCCAATATGAAACCTTTAAGTTCGGGTTTGGGTATTGAAGCTTATCCCGTATTTTCGGGAGATGCAAAACAGGTATTTTGTTTAAGTGCTACTGCACAGCGGCCCTTGCTGCCAGCACTTTTGAAAGCCGGAGGAACTATAAATCTAATTGGTGAAGAATTGATTCCAAAAGATTTTCCGTTATCGAAAATGGTTACTCCCAAACACGTTAATTTTAAAGCGGCTGATGGCAATACCGTTTATGGACAACTTTTTTCTCCTAAAAAAGCTGCTAAAAATCACCCGGCCATTGTTTATGTTCACGGTGGACCCCAACGCCAAATGTATCTGGGCTGGAGCCCGATGGATTATTATTCCATTGATTATGCTTTGAATCAGTACCTCGTGAGTATGGGTTTTACGGTACTTTCTGTCAATTACCGTTTGGGTTTGGGTTATGGATATGATTTTCACAAACCTAAAAATGCCGGAGCTCAAGGTGCTTCAGAATACCAGGATATTAAGGCAGCAGGGGGGTGGTTAGCGAATCAAGCCAATATCGATCCTAAACGGATAGGGATTTATGGCGGCTCTTATGGAGGTTACTTAACGGCTCTGGCACTTGGGAAAGACTCTAAGCTGTTCGCTGCAGGTGTAGACATTCACGGTGTTAACAGTCGATTTAGTAGTACAGCGATCGAAGGGAAAACGCCTGCTCCCGATGCGGATTTGGCGGCGAAAATTGCGAATGAATCTTCACCAGTTACCTATGTTAAAACCTGGACTTCCCCAACCTTGATCATCCATGCCGATGATGATCGCAACGTAGCTTTTAATCAAAGTGTAGATTTAGCGAAACGCTTTGAAGATTTGAAGATGGATTTTGAATTTCTGGCTATTCCTGATGATACCCACCATTGGATGAAGTTTTCTAATGGCGTAAAAGTGAGTGATGCCACGGCAGATTTTTTAAAACGCAAGCTGATGGATAGAGAAAAGTGAGGATATCAATCCTTTTTAATGCCTTTTAAGATCATTAAGCTTAAGGCATTAAATGCATAGCCGCTAATGTTATTTTGTAGCATCACTACCGATTGATCGTAAAATAATGGCACCACAGGTGAGTTTTCCATCACCAGTTGGTCCATTTTGCGGTAAAGCGCAAAACGTTTTTCGTTATCAGTTTCGTAATAACTTTGTTCAAATAACCGATCAAATTCCTTATTGTAAAAGGCAAAGTAATTTGGGCCGAAGGGAACTTTGTTTTTGGAATAGAACATCGAAAGAAAATTTTCTCCATCTGCATAATCGGCTAGCCATGAACCACGGAAAAAATTCACACTGTTTTTCGACATTAAATCTCTCAAACTTGCGCTCGGACTCACATCAATTTTAACTTTAATGCCCACGTTTGTCAACTCTCCTTGAATAAATTCGATCAAGTCTTTGTAAGTAGTGGTAGTATTCAAGGTGATTTCCGGCAAACCCTTCCCATCAGGGAAACCAGCTTTCTTTAACAGTTTGGCAGAAAGCTTTGGATTGTAGGAATAGCCCCGAACGGCAACACTATCAAATCCAGGCATCCCTTTCGGTATAAACCCGGAAGTTGCGGCGATGCCGATCCCATTGCGCAAATATCTAATCAATTTGTCGCGATCAATGGCATAATTAATAGCCTGTCTAATTTTCTTAATTTTCAGTGGCGAGTTTTTTACCAAGGCTAAATTTGAATCAACCAAAATGCCAACGTATTCCGTGCACAGATACGGGCTTTTGGTTAAGGTAAACTTGCCTTTGTATTTGGTGCTCATCTTACCGCTTTTCGTCAGAATGTCATCACGGTAGCTTCCATCAACGTTGTAATAAAAATCAAGGTCTTTCTTTAAAAAACTCATAAAACCACTCTGTTTGTCGCTGATAAAAGTAGCTTTAACGGCATCTAAATACGGTAATTGTTTCCCTGTGTTATCTTTTTCGAAATAATGTTCATTTTTTAATAGAACCAGAATTTCTCCCTCTTTCCAATATTTGAATTTAAAAGGGCCTGTCCCTACCGGGTGACTTCGAAAATCTTTACCGTAATGCTCCACCACTTCTTTTGGCACCACCGAACAATATTGTGTAGTGAGTAAATTCATAAATGGTGGAAAAGGGCGAACCAGTTGAATTTTAAAAGTACTGTCGTTTATTGCAATAAAACTCGATTGATCTTTGACTTTGTCACTAAAAATCCAACCGCCAGAGGAGGCTACTTTTGGATCGATTAACCTGTAGAATGAATAGGCAAAATCACTGGCAATAACTTTTCTTCCCTTGCCATTTTTAAAAATTTCATCATCCTGAAAGTATACATCATCGCGTAAGTTAAATGTGTAGGTCAGTGCATCTGCAGAAACCGTCCAGCTTTTTGCAATACATGGAACAGTTTGCAACGATGAATCTATCTGCACCAGGCCGTTAAAAATTTGGTTGGTCATCCAAATCGCATTTTGGTTTCGGGCAAATGCCGGATCGAGAGAAGTCAGACCTTGATCCAGATTGATATTGAAAACTTTTTTGTCGCTATTATTATTTTTTTGTTTGCAGGAAATGCAGATGATAAGACAAAAAATCCAAAATATATATCTAAATGAGCCTTGCATGCGGTAAGGAATGTTATTTTTGCACAAATTAATAAATTTAATGCAGATGTCTTTTTTAAACGATTTATTTATTGGCTTGGATGCTACAAAACGTGATGATTTACAGGAGCGTTTGGATATTGTTGAGCATAAAATTAAGTTTATGGATAAAATGCCGGTTGCTTTATTAGATGTAAACAATAATCCAAGTTATTTACTTACGGAAGAGATTGCTTTAGCTGGAGGAATGATCGAGTCCGACGTGATGAATGCTGCTTTTATTATCTACTACCAACCTGGGAAAATGCTTACCGATCTGATGAGAGAGGTGCCATCTGTTTTAGATAGCGATTGGCAAGCAGTAAAAAACAACCGCATCATTTTGCTTAATGATGATGTTAACCGGGAAAGATCAGCTGAAAATGCTGTATCGCTGATTGAAGACATGGCTGAAATGCTTCATCCTGGTTCTTTTATCTTCGGTCATGAAGGTGATAAATGGATCAGGTTTGGAGCTTAAAACTGATGGTGTGGGAGATTTGAAATGGTTATGCGGCCATTCCCGATGATAATTAAATGGCTTATAATTAAATCAATCATGAAAAAAAGCATTTCCTTTTGCATTCTTATATTCTCTTTCGTATTTGCTTCGGCACAGGTTGTACCCACTTTAACTGCTGATGTTGCAGAAAAGCTAGCCAAGATGCCGCTTGGATGCATTATTCAGGAGTTTCCGAATAAAACTTCGCATGTGGCCAATACAGCAGTTGATGGAAGGTTACTGCCAAGCGAACTGCATCCCGCTTTTTTTGGTTGTTTAGATTGGCACAGTTCTGTTCACGGCCATTGGATGTTGCTGCGATTGCTAAAAACGGTTCCTGATCTTAAAAGCAAGACTGAAATTATTGCGGTTTTGGATAAAACCTTTTCTCCTGATAAGATGAAAGCCGAAGCCGAGTATTTTACTAAATATCAGGTGGCCAGTACTTATGAGCGCACTTACGGCTGGGCCTGGTTATTAAAGCTTGATCAGGAACTGTACACCTGGGATAATCCGGATGCTAAAAAATGGCATGCTGCTTTGCAACCTTTAACGCAACAGATTTTGAAGCTCTGGAAAGCCTATTTGCCAAAGCAAACTTATCCCAACAGAACGGGCGTACATCCCAATACGGCTTTTGGTTTAGTATTCGCCTTAGATTGGGCAAGAACTTTCAAAGACGTAGCATTCGAAAAACAGATTGAAGAAAAGGCAAAAGCTTTCTATTTGGATAACAAGGCAACTCCAGCTTACCTTGAGCCAGATGGATCCGACTTCTTTTCGCCAAGTTTAGAGATTGCCGATTTAATCAGGCGGGTTCTTCCAAAAAAAGACTTTGTAAACTGGCTAAATAAATTCTATGAAAAAAGAAGTCTGGATAGGATTAGCGATCTGCCAATCATCAGCGATATCAACGATTATCAGGGCGTTCATTTAGTGGGTTTATCCTTTACCCGAGCATGGTGCATGAAAGGAATTGCGAAAGAATTGGCGGAAAACCATAAATGGAAAAAACATTTTGAAAGTACAGCTGATAAATTCTTAGCTAATGCCTTGCCCCTGGTTTTTGCCGGTAATTACGGTGGCGATCACTGGCTAGCCTCATTTGCAGTTTACGCTTTAGAAAAACAGTGACTTTGTTTTGTATCTATTAGAGACAAGCGTAGGCATATTAAAGAAATCGATTAAATCGATAACCTATTTTGCACTCGTTAGAAACGAGCGCAGGCATATGCCAAGGTGGATAAAGGAAGTCGATTAAATCGATAAGCTATTTTGCGCTCGTTAGAAACGAGCGCAGGCATATGCCAAGGTGGATAAAGGAAGTCGATTAAATCGATAAGCTATTTTGCACTCGTTAGAAACGAGCGCAGGCCTATGCCAAGGCGGATAAAGGAAATCGATTAAATCGATAAGCTATTTTGCACTCGTTAGAAACGAGCGCAGGCCTATGCCAAGGCGGATAGACGAATTCGATAAATCGATAAGCTATTTTGCACTCGTTAGGAAGGAGCGCAGGCACCGGCGAAGGCGGATAAACAAATTCGATTAAATCGATAAGCTATTTTCGTGCTCGTTAGGAAGGAGCGCAGGCATGCAAGGAGTGAAGGCATTGATCTTAAAATCTTTAAATCCTTCAAAATTCTGGTTAAAAGTTGATGAATTTATCTATCTGTTCATTCGTAAATTTAACAGTGTCTTCTTGAAATAAATTTCCATTTTCATCGAGCTCCTGTTTGATGTTAGGGATATGTATCCTCAGTGGAAGCACATTCAGGTGAATATAATGGCACACTCCAGTGAAATGATCTACTCCACGAATGTTTCCATATTTACCAGACGATAAGCCAACCAACGCTGCTTTTTTATCATAAAAACTTCCCGGGAAATCGGCGGCGTCGATCATTACCTTTAACACTCCGGGATAACTTCCATTGTATTCAGGCATCACAAAAATAAACTTGTCTGTCTCGCTAATCAAATTTTGAATTTCTTGAAACGCTGGCGACCGCTTTCCAAACATATCCGTATTTAAAATATCTGCAGGCAAATCTTCCAAACTAAAAATGCCAGCTTCCTGGCCTTTTATTTTCAGTTGCGCTTGGTAATATTTAGCAATTTTTAGCGTGTTACTATTGGGCCTGTTGGTGGCAGCTATAATTGTGATCATGAATGAATTGTTAATAAGATGTTTAAAACCCGATAGACCTTCTTGCTAAAATTACCATATAGTTTGTATCTTAGCTGATTGATAAAAAGGGCGTAAACAACGCAAAAATAGAACTTTTTGCCGATTTAAAGGCATAAATAAACAGCGCCCAAATACGCGTTATTAAATTTCGGATAGATAGATGAGCAAAATAATTGCATTAGCAAATCAAAAAGGTGGTGTTGGTAAAACAACTTCATCTATAAACCTTGCGGCGAGTTTAGCCGTTTTAGAATACAAAACTTTATTGGTAGATGCTGATCCTCAGGCGAATTCAACTTCAGGTATTGGTTTTGATCCCCGGAATATCAAGGACAGTATCTACGAATGTATCATCAACGATATCGACCCTGCCCAGGCTATCCAAAAAACAGATACTCCAAATTTAGATTTGTTACCTGCGCATATTGATTTGGTTGGTGCCGAAATTGAAATGATCAATCTCAATAACCGTGAGTATAAAATGAAAGCGGTGTTAGAAAAAATTAAAGATCAATACGATTTCATTATCATCGATTGCTCTCCTTCGTTAGGATTAATTACCATCAATGCTTTAACAGCAGCCGATTCGGTTATTATTCCGGTTCAATGCGAATATTTTGCGTTAGAGGGTTTGGGTAAATTGTTAAATACAATTAAAATTGTTCAAAACCGTTTAAACCCTGAATTGGAAATAGAAGGAATCTTATTAACCATGTACGATGTTCGTTTACGTTTATCAAACCAGGTGGTTGAAGAGGTTCGTACGCATTTCCATGAGTTGGTTTTTGATACCATTATTCAGCGAAATACCCGTTTAAGTGAGGCACCAAGTTATGGCGTTTCGGTAATTATGCATGATGCCAATTGCAAAGGCGCAATTAACTACCTCAATCTTGCCCGAGAAATCGTGAAGAAAAACGGACTGTTAAAAGAGGAAGAAAACATAGATACAGCAACTTTATAAATTATAGATGACATCTTTTCAGCGAAAAACAGGTTTAGGAAGAGGGTTAAGTGCGCTTTTAGATGATAGCGAATCTTCTCATCCATCAAAACAGCAAGTAAATGCTGTAAGTGAAACCGAGCAGATTGGTAATATCAGTCATGTAAGTTTAACGGAAGTTGAAACCAATCCCTATCAACCACGTACCGAGTTTGATCAGGTAGCTTTAAATGAGCTAGCAGATTCCATCAAAGTACAAGGCTTAATCCAGCCCATTACGGTAAGAAAAATCGGTGCAAACAAATACCAGTTAATTTCTGGTGAGCGTAGATTTAGGGCTTCCAAACTAGCAGGCTTAACACAAGTACCAGCATATATTCGAAGTGCTAACGACCAACAGATGTTGGAGATGGCATTGATCGAAAACATCCAAAGAGAAAACCTGAACGCCATTGAGGTTGCATTAAGTTTTCAGAGGATGATTGATGAGGTGGGTTTAAAACAAGAACAGTTAGGTGAGCGGGTTGGAAAAAATCGTACCACAGTAACCAACTATTTGCGTTTATTGAAACTTCCACCGGCCATTCAAGCTTCCATCCGCGATCAGCGAATATCAATGGGGCATGCCCGGGCTTTAATTAATGTTGATGGTGTTGATAAACAATTATTTATCCATCAGGAGATTTTAGATAAAGGTTTGTCAGTACGTAAAGTAGAAGAACTGGTTCGTAATTTACAGCATTCGCCACTCAAAATCGAGGAGAAGCCAGCAGTAAAGGGCGTTTCTTTCCAATATCAAAAACTGCAGGATGATCTGGCATCTAAATTTGCTACACGTGTAAAATTGAAAGTTTCGCAGAATGGCAAAGGCGCTATCGAAATTCCTTTTATGAGTGATGATGATTTGAACCGAATTTTAGAATTATTAGACTGGTAATGCATTTCAATAAGCTTTTAATACTGGTGTCTTTATTTACGTTTTTTCTGGTAAACCAAGCTTCGGCTCAGGTAGAAGATACAGTATCAAAAGCAACTGATACGCTGAAAAGTCGTAACTATAGGCCTATGAAAGTAGATTCGCCTAAAGTAATGACCCGGCGTGATTCCGTAAAATCCAAATATGTAAACCCAGGTAAAGTTGCCGGAAGAAAGGCAGTTTTAAAATCATTAATATTGCCCGGACTTGGCCAGATTTACAATCTTCAACTATTGAATGATGGTTCCAGGGCGGGTAAAAATCTTACCTTCCAACGCATTTACACCATAGGTAAAATAGGAGCCATTTATGGTGGGTTTACCGTATTAACGCTGTCGTATATCGAGAGTAGTAAACAATATGATTTGTACCTGAAAGAATTACAGTATCGGAATAATCACGGCGGCAAGGCAGATCCTAATGGGCCATTTATTAAAGACGATGGAAGTGAATTTTCTACTTCAGGGATCACTACCGGCAAAGATACTTACAGGAGAAACAAGCAAATTGTACTTTTCTCATACGGTTTAGTTTACATCGCGAACGTGGTAGATGCTTACGTTGCGGCTCGTTTGCACTTCTTTAATATCGATGATAAATTATCCTTCAGGGCGGTTCCTACATTGATAAATTCAAACAGCATGTACAGCTTTAGAGCCATGCCAGCCTTAAAATTATCTCTAACTTTTTAAAAATAAATCCATGAAAATTGCGCTTTTAGGTTATGGCAAAATGGGACAGATTATAGAAAAATTTGCTCTTGAACGCGGTCATGAAATCGTGCTAAAAATATCCATCGATAACCAGGAAGATTTAACCAGGCAGAACCTAAAATCGGCAGATGTGGCTATCGATTTTAGTACACCTGATTCGGTTTTAAATAACATTAGTGCGTGTTTCGATGCAAATGTTCCTGTCGTGGTAGGTACAACAGGTTGGTACGGCAAATTGCAGGAAGTTAAAAATGACTGTAATACCAGTAACAATACTTTGCTCTATGGGTCTAACTTCAGTATTGGCGTTAATTTGTTTTTTAAGTTAAATGAAACTTTAGCAAGGCTGATGAATAACTACCCGGCCTATGAAGTGCAGGTGGAGGAAATTCATCACACACAAAAATTAGATGCGCCAAGTGGTACTGCAATTACAATTGCCGAAGGTATCGTAGATAATTTAGAGAGAAAGACAGAGTGGTTAAATGAAGTTGTGGGAACAGATGTAGAAGCTTTCGCGAAAGCAGATCAACTGCTTATTGAATCGCATCGCATTGAAAACATACCGGGAACGCACACGGTGATTTACAGCAGCGAGGTAGACGACATTGAAATTAAACATACTGCACACAGCAGAGCAGGTTTTGCTTTAGGCGCTGTGGTTGCTGCAGAATGGCTAAAAGACAAAAAAGGATTTTTCAGTATCACTGATATTTTTGAATAGGAGCGAGAAGGAAGAGTGAGGAGCAAGGATTAAGGCACAAGGATTAAGGAGCAAGGAACAAAGATTAAGGAACAAAGAGCAAGAAATAAGAAACAAAGATTTTAAGTCGCTTTGCAACTCCCTCCCTTCTGGGGAGGGTTGGGGTGGGGCTTTAATAGCATAAAATAATATGAATTATAAATTCTGGCAACGAAAAAAAGATGCCACTAAAAAGAAAAAAACAAAAACAAGAGAATGGGTCGATGCCATTGTTTTCGCTGTAGTGGCAGCAACCATTATTCGTGTTTTTTTTATTGAAGCTTACACCATTCCATCCGGATCAATGGAGCGTTCTTTATTAATTGGCGACTTTCTTTTTGTGAGTAAAGTTAATTATGGAGCCCGCATCCCGATGACACCGGTTGCTTTCCCTTTTGCACACCACACAATGCCGTTAACAACATCAACAAAAGCCTATTGGGATGGCGTTCAATGGAAATATCACCGTTTGCCTGGCTTATCCGAAATAAAAAGAAACGACGTAGTGGTTTTTAATTTTCCGGAAGGTGATACCGTTGCTGTAGAAAATCAGTCAGATAGTTACTACAATATGGTTCGTAACATGGGTAGAGAGCAAGTTCGTAATAACTTTACGATTGTTGATCGGCCAGTTGATAAAAGAGAGAACTTTATTAAGCGTTGCATCGCCATTTCAGGTGATGTGATTTCAATGGCTAACGGCGTTGCTGTTGTAAACGGAAAGCAAGAGCCATTAAAAAATACGGGCATGATGCCTTATAAAATCGTATTTAAAACTATGGATTTTAATTACGCAGCGCTCGATGAATTTAAATTGGATTTGGGTAATAGTCCTGCAATTGCTGAAAATACCTATATCGTAAATGCGTCACCAGAAATAGCTGATAAATTGAAAGCTTTTGATTTTATCAGTTCGGTAACGCTAAGCCCTGATGCTGCCGGTCCTGAGCAAGGTGGAGTTTTCCCTCACGATCCAAATCGGGTTTGGAACCGGGACAACTTCGGACCGATTAAAGTTCCCGCCAAAGGTTGGACGGTGAAAATAGATAGTTTGACAATGCCACTTTACTACAGAGCCATCAGAACTTATGAAGGAAATAAAGTAGAGAAGAAGGGTGGCGTTTGGTACATCAACGATAAGGTGGCAAACACTTACACTTTTAAAATGAATTATTACTGGATGATGGGAGATAATCGCCATAATTCAGCAGATTCACGTTACTGGGGTTTCGTTCCCGAAGATCATATTGTAGGTAAAGCATTATTTATTTGGATGAGCTGGGATAGTGATGCTTCTTTCTTTAGTAAAATAAGATGGAGCAGGTTATTTAGAGGAATTGACTAGTTTTTCCTGGAAAATCAAAACAAAAAAAGGCTTAGAGAAATCTAAGCCTTTTTTTGTTTTGTGGTAAACTTTTAAAAAAAATTAATAAGTTTATTTTAAGTTTTAAATTTATTTATTAAGTTTGTTACAAACAACCAAGCTTACACTCCTATCGCCTGATAACTACAGCGATAGAGTGCTTCGAATTTACGATTACATCGAGTACGTTAGCACAATACAGATTAGCTACAAGTGGTGAGAATATTTTAACCTAATCAAACTATTATAATTACAGAACAGAAACAATCTTCACAAAGCCGACAACCAAACTATTTATTAACTAAATTCATTTGTAATGAAAAAAATCTACAAAGGGCTATTTACTGCATTCTTATTAACATTATTGTTTATAGGTGCGTATGCTCAAAAAACGGTTACTGGTACCGTTAAAGATGTAACCGGAAACCCCGTGCCTGGGGTTAGTGTTTCTGTAAAAGGAACGAAGCGGGCAACCCAAACTGATGCAAACGGAAAATATAGTCTTTCTCTAAACCCAGGAGAATCTATTGTTTTCTCAGCAATTGGATATTTAAGAACTGAAATACCAGTTGAAAATCGTTCATCAATAGACATCTCTCTGAAAGAAGATTCTAAAGCCCTTGATGAAGTAGTAGTAACAACAGGTTTTGGAGTGAAGCAACAAACCAGAAAGTTGAGTTATTCTATTCAGGATGTAAAAGGCGATGATTTGGTTCGTGCCAATGAACCAAACATTGTAAACGCTTTACAGGGTAAAGTAGCTGGTGTTGTGATTAACCAGGGAACAGGCGGTCCGCAATCATCATCAAGAATCAGAATCAGGGGTAACTCTTCATTAAGTCCGAATACTCAACCTTTAGTTGTGATTGATGGAGTTTTGATTCAGCCAGGTGTTTCAGGAGCTGACTCATATGGTAATGGTGCCCAGGATTTTGGTAACATCATGAAAAACTTAAATGCTGATGATTATGAAAGCATAACGGTATTGAAAGGTGCTGCTGCAAGTTCTTTATATGGTTCGAGAGCCCAGAATGGAGTGCTTTTGATCACGTCTAAAAAAGGGAAAGCAGGTCAGGGTTTAGGAATTTCATTTTCTCATACTCAAACAATCGAGGAGGCTTACCGGACTATGGATTTACAGAATGACTTCGGTGCGGGTATTAATCCAACATTTACGAAAGGTACCGATGGTATTCCACAGGTTGATGCCGCTAACTATTTTTGGAGCTTTGGCCCAAGATTCGACGGAAGTCAGGTTAAGGACATTGATGGTAGGATAATTACATGGGATGCAAAGCCAAATAATCTACTTGATGCCTATAAATTAGGAAACTACAGCAATTCAAATCTTGCATTCCAGGGGGCTAACGAAAACGGAACTTTCCGTCTTTCATATACTAAACTTTTCAGCACAGGTATTTTGCCAAATAATAAATTTGAGCGGGACGCTTTCGATTTTAGAGGTTCGCATAAATTTGCTAAACTATTCGAAATTAACGCTGGTGTAAACTATACTACTAGTAATAGTTTTAATCCGGTTAACCAGTCAAATAACAATAATCCTTTATTTGCCTTGGTTTACGCGAATCCAAGAAGCTATGATACCAACTATTGGAAAGACAAATATATTAGCCCAACAAATGGCGGTATCTTAACAGGTAGCGATGACCCATATGGTTTAGCTCCGCTTTGGTGGTCGATCTACAATACTAACGTTAGACAACGTGAAAACAATTTTAGAGGTAACCTTGATATTACAGCCAATATTAGGCCATGGTTAAATGCAGTTTTACGTGGTACGTTAAACCAAATCAATACTTCACAGGAAACAAAAAATATTGGTACAGGTGTTGGGTTTACCGGAGGCGAATATGCTAAAAGCCAGTCAGATCAAAGAAGTACAAGGTTCCAGTTTTTATTAAACGGAAATAAGCAAATTACAGATAATTTCAGCTTAAGCTTAAGTGTTGGTGCCGAAACCACTAAAGATTTTGGTAATAACTACACCCGTACCAGAACTGACGGAGGATTGAAAGATCCGGGTAAGTTCTTTATCGGAAACTCTGTAAATACAGCAGTTACTGACTTCTCGATAGATGGAAGCCAACGTACCGATGCGGTATATGCTTACGGAGATTTCTCTTATAAAAATATGCTTACGTTAAACTATAGTGTAAGAAACGATTGGTCTTCAACTTTAACTTATCCTGATGGTAGTGGCGATTATAGTTATTTATATCCATCAGTAGGTTTATCTTATGTTTTTTCTGAATCTTTAAAAAATAATGATGCTTTCGCATTTCTTTCATACGGTAAATTAAGAGCCAATTATGGTCACACCGGATTGGGAACTGCGCCATACACAACGAGTAAAGGTAAATATTCGTTTTTAAGCACTTATATTGATGAAAATGGCAATCAAATGCCTAGGTATGGATATCCTGAATATACTTTAGGAAATTCACAATTGAAAAATGAGTTAACTAAGGAAATTGAATTGGGAGCAGAATTACGTTTCTTTAATGATCGATTTGGAATAGATTTCTCATTCTATAAAAAGAATACAACTAATCAGATTTTGTCATTGGCATTGCCGTCTGAGTCTGGAGTTCGTCAAAAACTATTTAATGCAGGAAACATTCAGAACAAGGGTATAGAAATACTATTGACTGGTACACCAATTAAGTCGAATAATCTTGAATGGAATACCACCTTGAACTTTGCTCGCAATCGCAATAAAATTATTGAATTAGCTCCAGGCGTTGATACTTACACTTTGGGGTATGCATTTGGAGCTGACATGAGTTCAGTTGCTGTTGCAGGACAAGAATACGGAAGTATTTATACTGGTTATGGTTATGCTACTGATCCTAACAGCGGTCAAAAGCTTTTAAAAGCAAATGGAAGTTATTGGAGAAGTGGTGATTTAGGCCAGGGCAACAAAAATTTGGGTAGTATGATGGAAAAGTACAACGGAAGCTTAATCAATAATATCAGGTATAAAAACTTTAATGTTAATTTCCAAATTGATGCTAAAGTAGGTGGTTTAATAGCTTCTGGAACACATCAGTATGGCACAAATTTCGGTGCATTTGAAAGCACATTATTTGGCCGTTCTGCTGATTTAGGTGGTTTACCTAGAAAAGATGCACAAGGAAATATCATTGCAAATGATGGTATCATCCCTGAAGGTGTTTTTGCAGCAGGTACAACAATCAGTAATGTTAATGTTTCTGGTTTAACTTTCCAGGAGGCTGTGAACAGAGGGCTGATTCAGCCAGTAAGTGCCCGTGTCCATTACGCACGTTTAACACAATGGTCTACAGGTATTAGAGAATATTCTACATTCGAAAATAGCTGGGTTGCACTGAGAGAGGTTTCGGTAGGATATACTTTACCTAAAAAATTCACAGAAAAACTTAGTTTCAACCGAATTAACGTAAGTGTAATCGCAAGGAATTTAACTTACATATACAACAGTTTACCAGATCATCTTAATCCTGAAGGTTTGTTCAATAATACTGCAGGAGCTTTTGCAGAATACGGAGGTATGCCTTACGTACGTACATTTGCATTCTCATTAAAAGGTTCTTTATAGTAATTTAAAAAAGAAATTGAAATGAAAACGATATATAAAATAGGTTTAACCTGTACAGCTTTAATTGGGCTGACCATTACAGGCTGTAAAAAGGAGAAGTTTGTTGAACTGAACACCAATCCTCAGCTGATCGATGTAATTACTCCGGAACAACAATTTATGAATGCTGTTGCAAGTATTCAAGGAGACCGTTTCGAGGCTTATTATGATAACTTTCGAGGCATTATGCCCTGGATGCAAATGTTGACTCCACTTGCTGGAAATAGTGTAACATTTATTTCGGAATCTGGCAGTTTAAGAAATGTTCGTTATGGCATTTTCTATCCTGCAGTAGGTGGTAACCTTACAGATGTAGAACAACTGATTAGAAAAATGTCTGCAGAAGAACAGGCAAAAAGAGTACATGAAGTCGAAATTGCAAAAATAGTTAAGGCTTATTATGCCTTTTATGTTTCTGATATTAGTGGCAGCATTCCATACACAGATGCCTTTATGGTGAGATATGGCGGTACTGAAACACCAAAATATAACACTCAACCTGAACTATTTGATATTCTTGACGCTCAATTAAAAAGCGCAGTAACAACTTTAAGTGCAACGCAACCTGTTGCACAAACTTCTTTTGGTAAAAACGACCTGTTTTTTCAGGGTGATGTGGCTAAATGGATAAAAGTGGCAAACTCAACAAGATTGAGAATAGCGATGCGTTTAATGAAGAGAGATGCTGCTAAAATGAGAACTAAAGTATTGGATATTTTAGCCGCCCCAGGTGGTTTGATTGATAATGCGAATGAAAGTTGGATTTTTAGAGCCAATGCCAACTACGCAGATGGTGGAGACTGGTCGGCTGGGAACCTGCGTGCTCCTAGGCCAATTGTTGATTTCATGTATACCAATTCCGATCCTCGAATCAGGTTTTTCTATCAGGAGAATTTATTTAGTCAAACCAATTTCGACCTGGCTAAGGCACAAGGTAAAGTTCCAGCTTCTTCAACCTTCGATCCGAGAAGATATTATGGTGTTGCTACAAGTCCGGATGCCTCTGCTGCGCCAGACTTTGCTAAATTCCTTAACAACATCACTATCACGGTAAGAAATGCAAGTGGACAAAGTGTGCCCCAGGTGATGGATACCTTATCACTGATTCAACCACGCCTTTTTGCCGCTGGTGAAAATGGCGGTACAGGGATGAACGCATTTCCTTTGATTACTTATCCTGATGTTTGTTTTATGCGTGCTGAGTTAGCAGCAAGAGGCGTAACATCAGAAAGCGCTGAAAGCTGGTACAATAAAGGTGTAGAAGCATCTATCAGGTTGTATGATGATCTTGCAAACAAAGCTAAAATTATTGATCGCACAGGTGCTGCTAATTATCAAGCCGTAACAGCGACAGAAATTAGCAACTATCTTGCTAAAACGCCAGTTAAGTATGATGCAGCCAAAGGTTTGGATCAAATTATCAGTCAGGCTTACCTTAACTTTTTTAAACAACCTAACGAAGCCTGGGCAATTTTTAAAAGAACAGGTATGCCAAATACCACAACTGTTGTTGCGCTTGAAAGGATTATAGCCTCGGGTACCGAGCAATCTATTCCAAGAAGAGCAGCGTTAAGCATCCCGTCAATCACAAATCTAAACTATCAAAATATTACAGATGCCTACAAAGCAATGCAGGCAGATCCTGATTTTGGTCAGGGACCAAGTGATATTACCGGAAGAGTTTGGTGGGATAAGAAATAAATTTTTTTCAAAAACTCCTGGTGAAAGCCGGGAGTTTTTTATATTAAGAGGATGTTTAGAATTTTCACCTATCTGTTGCTAATTAATTTAAGCATTTACGGAGCGAAGGCCCAAAGCAAAATTTCCGTTCAAAAGCTGCAAAAAATTCCGTTAAAGGCATTAAATGGAAAAACAGATCATATCATGGCTGGTAAGGCTACGGCTTTTATTTTCCTGTCTCCAGAATGTCCGCTATGTCAAAATTATGTAGCGGAACTTAACGCATTAAAATTAAAATATCCAAACGTGGAAATACTGGGCCTAATTCCCGGAAATGCTTATAAACTGAAGGAAATATCGGCTTTCAAGGATGAATACAAGGTAGGTTTCCCCTTGTTGGTAGACGATTTAAAATTATTAACATCAGCATTGAATGCCACCACTACGCCAGAGGTTATCTTAATCGATAAAGAGGGTACACTAAAATATCGTGGATTAATTGATAACTGGGCCGAGAGCCTTGGAGTTAAACGCAAAGTTGTCACGTCGCATTATTTAAATGACGCCCTTGCGAACCTGACTACACCCAACTACCCTGTTAAAATTACTAAGCCAGTTGGCTGCTTAATTAACGACAAATAAAATGAAGAAAATTTTGTTATTATTTATTGCCTTACTAGTGATTAAAGGGGGTTTTAGTCAGAAATTAACCTACTATGAGCATATTGCACCAATAATTAAAAATAAATGCACACCCTGCCACCGGCCAGGAGAAGCGGCACCTTTTGCATTATTAACCTATGAAGATGTTTCAAAAAGAGGAAGCTTTATAAAGAAAGTGACCCAATCTGGTTTTATGCCGCCCTGGAAGCCAGATAATCATTACCGAAGCTTTGAGAATGATCGGTCGTTAAGTGAAGTTGAAAAGAAAATGATTAGTGCCTGGGTTGATGATAAAATGCCTCAGGGTACAGTTAAGGCTAAAGGTAAATTGCAGCAGGATTATATAGAAGGAACACAATACAGCCGTAAGCCAGAACTGGTTTTAAAAACAATGAAGCCCTTCATCGTCAAATCAGATAGGGAAGAACGTTTCATCGTTTTCAAGATACCATTTGAGCTCGGCGAAGAAAAAAATGTAGAGGCAATTGAATTTTTCTCCTCAAATAAGAAACTTATTCATCATGCAAATTTCGCCATACATCCGGTAGCGGATGGTGTAGATATCAATAGTGCGGCCGACTATGTAAATTTAACAGATGGCGACCGATCCGATTATGATCAATTTATGCCATTTAAAAAGGAAATGACCTACTATGGGGGTTGGATTCCGGGAACATCATTCGAATCCTATCCGGCTAATTTAGGTTGGGTAATGCCGAAAAGAGGTGTAATTCTACTTACCATTCATTATGGTCCATCAGCAAAAGAAGAAGAAAGCATTTCAGGCGTTAATTTTTTCTTTAAAAAGGCACCAATAGAAAGGAAAATAGATGTAGTCAGCTTGGGTTCTGCTGGAGTCGGAGAAAATTCAATTGATCCTTACTTCATGATTCCGGCTGATTCTATAAAGAAATTTAACTTAAAGATAGTTACACCGAAAGATCAGTCCTTATTATATATTTGGCCACATATGCATCTGTTGGGAAAAGATTTCAAAGCTTATGCAGTAACACCAGATGGAAAAACGATTAATTTAGTTTCTATTCCATCATGGGATTTTAGATGGCAAGAAATTTATCGTTTCAAGCAACTGATAAAAATTCCGAAGGGTTCCATTTTAACAATGGAGGCTACTTACGATAACTCGAGAAATAACCCTAACAATCCTAATAATCCTCCCAAAATGGTTTTTTCAGCTAATGATATGAAATCAAGTGATGAGATGATGACGATGTTAATGCTGTTTCTTCCATACAAAGAGGGCGATGAAAAGCTCCTATTAAAATAACCGAGCTTGCTTAGGCTTATTATTATCATTAAAATTTAGTTCAGATGTCTGTTATCATCGAGAAAGGTCAGCGTTTAAAAGCTGATATTATCAAGCATCTCTATTATAAAATAGCGCTGTCATTAACCGATTTAAGTAAGCTCACCAAAAAGAGTTTACCATTGGTTACCTCTGTTGTCAACAATTTAATGGCTGAAGGTTATATCATAGAACAAGGATTAGCACCTTCTACTGGCGGTCGACGCCCGTCCATGTACCTGCTTAACCCAAATCATAATAAATTTATTGTGGCCATTGCCATGGATCAACTCATTACCAGACTTACCGTTTATGATATGTCTAGAAAGTTAATCGTACCCATGCAATACCTGGATTTCGACTTGTCTAATGATAAAAGCGATGTTTGTACACTGGTAAATTTTATTAATGAGAGTATTGATAGATCAAAAATAAAAAGAAAAGATATTTTAGGTATAGGGATTGGAATGCCAGGTTTTGTGAATGCAGAATTAGGTATAAACCTGTCCTATCTTCCAATTAATAATGGGTTAACATTACGCGAATTTATTTCCTCAGCAGTGAAACTTCCGGTTTTTATTGATAATGATTCAAGTTTAATCGCTTTGGCCGAACTCAATTTCGGTGAGGCAATGGATTTGAAAGAAGTGATGGTTGTAAATATTGGCTGGGGAACGGGGCTTGGTATGATTATCAACGGCCAACTTTACAGAGGAAGTACGGGCTATGCTGGTGAGTTTAGCCATATTCCACTATCTGATAGTAACAATTTATGTTCTTGCGGAAAAAGGGGGTGTTTAGAGGTTGATACTTCATTGCTCGTGATGGCAGAAAAAGCTGGACAGGCTTTAGCCAATGGCGCAGAATCTAGTATGAAAGAGTTGTTTAAAGATAAAACTAAACATCAAAGAGATCATTTTTTAGATGCTGTAATTGCTCAAGATCCCTTAGCAGTTTCTATTTTGTCTAAAGCCGGATTTCAGTTAGGAAAGGGGTTATCAACATTAATTCATATTCTTAACCCAGAATGCATTGTGTTAAGTGGAAGAGGAGCAAAGGCCGGAGAAATGCTGCTGCCTCCAATCCAACAAGCGATAAATGAATTCTGTATACCAAGAATTGCAGGCCAAACCAAAATCAAGTTATCTACGCTAACTGATGAGGCAGAATTACTAGCAGCTGCCGGCCTAATAATCGAAAACAGTCAATTTGATTAATAGACTGTAGATTTAAATGAAAAAAATCTCACGACATTGATATGAAAAAATTAATATTTTCCTTTTATCTATTTTCACTTTCAATCGCGTTTTCTTCTGCACAGGAACGCAATGATATTGTAAAACAATCTGCTACTTACGAGTGGCCAAAAGATCCTTTGGTAAAAGAAAAATTAGAGCAGTGGCAGGATAAAAAGTTTGGCATGATCATCCATTGGGGTTTGTATGCTGTTCCAGGAATTATCGAATCTTGGTCTATCTGTTCTGAAGATTGGATCGAAAGAGATTCTACCATCGCTTACGAGGAATATAAAAAACGGTACTGGGATTTTAGCAAAAAGTTCAATCCAACTAAGTTCAACCCCGAGAAATGGTCGGCTGCGGGGAAAGCTGCAGGGATGAAATATCTCGTATTTACTACCAAACATCATGATGGTTTTGCCATGTTTGATACCAAGCAAAGCGATTTCAGCATTGCCAAAGGACCTTTTGCCAATAACCCAAAGGCAGATGTTGCCAAATATGTTTTTGATGCTTTTAGAAAAGATGGCTTCATGATTGGTGCCTACTTTTCTAAACCCGATTGGCATTCGCAATATTATTGGTGGCAAAAGTATGCTACGGCAGATCGAAACAATAATTACGATATCAAAAAATATCCATGGCGTTGGAATAAATTCAAGGATTTTACCTACAACCAGATTGGAGAATTAATGAATAACTACGGCAGTGTAGATATTCTTTGGCTCGATGGGGGCTGGGTTCGTCCTTTGGAAACCGTGAACGAAGAGGTGCTGTCGTGGGGTGCAAATATCCCTAAATGGAGCCAGGATATTGATATGCCAAAAATTGCTGCAATGGCAAGGAAAGCACAACCAGGGTTGTTAATGGTAGATAGAACCGTTCATGGTCCTTACGAAAATTACCAAACTCCTGAACAGCGGATTCCGGAAAAACAATTGGATTATCCCTGGGAAAGTTGCATGACTTTAGGCGGTGCCTGGGGTTTTGTACCTAACGATCAATATAAATCTTCAACAGAAGTAGTTCATAAACTGGTAGAAATTGTTGCAAAAGGTGGCAGTTTATTACTTGGTGCTGGGCCAAAACCAGATGGAACGCTCCCTGACGACGTGACTAAACAACTTAATGAAATTGGAAAGTGGACTTCCAAAAATGGAAAAGCAATTTACGGCACCCGCATCACAAAAGATTATCACGACAGACAAACCTGGTTTACTCAAAGTAAAGATTCCAAAAAGAGATTCGCAATTCATTGCTTACCAGAGCAAGCAATACCAGATATGGTGAAATGGAAAGGAAACGCACCCAAAAAAGGCACTGAAATCATTTTGCTTTCCACAGGTAACAAAGTAAAATGGAAAAGTGTTGATGGAGAAACCTGCGTTTCTATTCCTAAAGTTGATCGTACGGCAGCGCTTGCTTTTGAGTTTACAGCGCAATAAAATTAAACACTATGAAGATAAAATGTTTTGTAGCCATTCTTGGGATAACTATTTTTTCTCTTGATGCAATAAACACATTTGCACAAAAGCAAACAACCCCTGTTTACAAAGATGCGAAGGCAAGTATTGATGACAGGGTGAAGGATTTGCTGGCGAGAATGACTCCGGAAGAAAAATTCTGGCAATTGTTTATGATTCCCGGCGACCTTGACGGAGTGGACAAAAAGCGTTATCAAAATGGGATCTTCGGTTTACAGGTAAGTGCTGTATCTCAAGGTGGTGGTGGTGCCAACCAAATGATGAGCTACAATACTTCAGAAAATGCGTTCACATTGGCCAAGAAAATTAACGCCATCCAGAAATTTTTCGTAACTGAAACCAGGCTGGGCATTCCGATTATTCCTTTTGATGAAGCCCTTCATGGTTTGGTGCGTCAAGGTGCAACTGCTTTTCCCCAGGCAATTGGTCTTGCAGCCAGTTTTGATACCGAAAATATGGCTAATGTTGCCCGGGCAATAGCTGGAGAAACTAAAGTGAGAGGAATTAGAGATATTTTGACGCCGGTAGTAAACATCGCATCGGATGTGCGTTGGGGCAGAACCGAAGAAACCTACGGTGAAGATCCCTTTCTTTCTTCGCAAATGGGTTTGGCTTTTGTCAGCGCATTCGAAAAGCAAAATATTATTACCACACCTAAACACTTTATTGCAAATGTGGGCGATGGCGGTCGCGACAGTTATCCTATCCATTTCAATGAGCGGATGATGAAGGAAATCTATTATCCGCCTTTTGAAGTGGCCATAAAACAGGGCAAAAGCAGATCGCTGATGACGGCTTACAATTCTATTGATGGAACTCCGGCAACATCAAACTATCAATTGCTTACTCAAAAGTTAAAAACGGATTGGGGTTTCGGAGGTTTTGTAATCTCTGATGCTGGAGCCGTTGGTGGAGCTAGCGTATTGCATCATACCGCAACAGGCTATGCACAATCCACCATACAAGCCATTGAAGGCGGGTTAGATGTGATTTTTCAAACTGAATTTGATCACTACAAACTTTTCATTCCGCCATTTTTGAATGGTTCAATTTCGAAAAGCCGAATCGATGATGCCGTTTCAAGGGTTTTAAAAGCAAAGTTTGATTTGGGGCTTTTCGAAAATCCATATGTATCAGAAAAGGATGCTGAAAAAGCTGTAAGCGATAAACGCAATAAATCTGTAGCAAAAGCAGCCGCCCAAAAGTCATTTGTGCTGTTAAAAAATGAGCAATCAATACTGCCCCTAAAAACCGAGAAGAAGATTTTAGTATTAGGAGAAGATGCCACTGAAGCACGTCTAGGAGGTTACAGCGGTTCTGGAAATGGTAAAATCAGTATTCTGGAAGGAATCAGGAAAAGGGTGGGGCAACCAGGAAATGTACTTTATACGAAAGGAAGCAGTCGCGATCCTAAATTCTACCAAATTATTCCAGCTAATTTTTTACGTACCGATACAACAAGTGGTTTAAAGGCCGAATTCTTCGATAATTTGAACTTCAGCGGCTCACCGGTGGTTACCAGAATCGACAAGAAAATCGATTTCATGTGGACCCTTTATGCGCCCGACCGCAAACTTGCAAAAGATCTATACTCGGTAAGGTGGACTGGAAATTTAGTTGCTCCGAAAACCGGAGTATTCAAGATCGGCTTAGAAGGGAATGATGGTTTCAGACTTTTTATCAACGATAAATTGTTGATCGATCAATGGGAGAAAACTTCTTATCATAGTCGCCTGATCTCTTTTAATTTTGAAAAAGATAAAAAATATGCCGTCCGCATCGAATTCCAAGAAACGAAAGGCAATGCCTACATCAAATTCATTTCTGATTTTGAAGTGATTGATAATGTTGACAAAGAACTCGCTGAAGCCGTTTCGATTGCCAAACAAGCAGATGTTGTGGTGATTGCTGCCGGTATAAAGGAGGGTGAATTTCAAGATCGAGCCATGTTGAACTTGCCTGGAAATCAGGAGCAGCTAATTAATGAAATGGCTAAAACCGGTAAGCCTGTTGTGGTGCTATTGGTTGGTGGAAGTGCAATTACGATGAATAATTGGATAGATCATGTACCTGCTGTTTTAAATGTTTGGTATCCGGGGGAAGAAGGAGGAAACGCAATAGCGGAAATGCTTTTTGGCGATTATAATCCTGCCGGGCGATTGCCGATAACCTACCCGGTACATGAATCGCAATTGCCATTGGTATATAACCATAAACCTACCGGACGTGGTGATGATTACAATAACCTTAGTGGAGAACCACTATTCCCATTTGGCTACGGCTTGAGTTATACAGAATTTGAATACAGTGACTTGGTTTTGAGTAAACGTGAAATCAATCAACATGAGAAGGTTACCGCCACTTTTAAACTAAAAAATATCGGCAACCGGGCAGGTGAAGAAGTTGCTCAACTTTATATTCGGGATATGTTGGCAACCGTTGTAAGGCCAGTATTGGAACTTAAAGGATTCAAGAGAATTGGCTTAAAACCAGGAGAAAGTAAAGAGATTGTGTTTGAAATCGAGCCAGAAATGCTGAAAATGCTCAATGCAGAAATGAAATCTGTGATTGAACCAGGAGATTTCCGAATCATGATTGGCGCATCGAGTAAAGCGTTATTGTTAAAGGAAACCCTTAAAGTATTGTGATGCTACACTTCGTTTAAGCAGAAAGATTTTGCCTTTTTATGGTAGGTTAACCATATGTACTTAGTTAGTTATCGCCGTGAGTGCTGGTTACACTCGCGGCTTTTTCTTTAATTTAAACCTTCAATTCCTAATTTTTCGGCTAACTCATTCAAATCTTTTACTACAACGTCGATCAAAGGTATTCCGCTAACTTTTCTCTCTTGTTCATACTCATGTTCCGGTTCGCCAGGTATAATTACTTTCTTATCAGGATCAATTGTTTCTGCATTTTTAAAACGTTCCACCCAATTGTCCAGGTGGTTTTTAAATTCTTCGGCAGGGCGGAAACCATCTACACGCATTGCGCCTAAGAAATGGCCTAAACCTTCACCAACAGGGTTTGCCGAGGGTTCTAAAAAAGCAACAAAAGGTGGCACCCATGGGCCATAGTTTGCACCTGAAAGCACAGCCGATAAAATATCCACTGTAGCACTCAATCCGTAACCTTTATGGCTTCCGTGATCTTTATCGCTACCCAAAGGCAAAAGCGAACCCCCACCTTTCAATTCATTAGGGTCGATGGAATTTTTTCCGTTTTTATCTTGTACCCAGCCTTCAGGTATAGGTTTGTTAGCTCTTTGAGCGATTTCTAATTTTCCATTTGCAGCTGCTGATGTAGCCATATCTACAATTACGGGTGGATATTTCCCTGCCGGGAATGCGTAACACATTGGGTTAGTTCCAAGTAGCCTTTCATTGGCGTAAGTTGGCGCAACCAGTGGACTTGCGTTGGTCATGCTGATGCCGATCATATCTTTTTCTACCGCCATTAAAGCATGGTAACCTGCAATGCCGAAATGGTTGGAATTTTTTACTGAAACCCATCCGCTTCCGTACTTCTCTGCTTTTTCGATGGCTACTTTCATTGCGAAAGGTGCCACAACCAAACCCAAACCCGCATCTCCGTCAACTGTTGCAGTGGTTGGCGTTTCATGCACAATTTTAATATCAGGTGCGGCATTAATTCTATTTTTCTCCCATAAACGAACATAGCCACTTAAACGAGCTACACCATGTGAATCAATTCCACGTAAATCAGAACGAATTAATACATCTGTAGCAAGCTCGGCATGTTCATCAGAACAGCCCATTTTTTTAAAAACGTTGTAAGTAAAAGTTCGAAGCTTGGTTTCGGTGAAGTTTATAAAGTTCATTTTTGCATTAATTTGTCGTTACAATGACTTTGTTTAGGGTAAAAGTAGCGTGAAATCGCCGCCAAGTGGCTCAAAGTTTTCTATGCAGGATGAAAGAAAATCTTCCCCGTAGTTGACATACATCGGTGCGATATTCAAAGTTCTTTCTTGCATCGTACCATTAGGAAAAAGGCGCTTTTTAACATTTTCAATTTGTACCAATGCCATTTCATGCTTCCGTTTTTCAGCCCTAAAAAGTTTCTTTTCCAGGTTGGCTAGCAAGCGATTCGTCTTTTGCTTTGCGGTATCGGTAGAAACCGATAAGGTTTTATCAATCTTGTAAGCATTTAACTTAATCTGGTCAAAAATACTATTGATGGCACGGGTTTCATCGGCAAGGCTAAGCTGGGCAGTTGAGTTTTTCTTTACCCACAGATTTTTCAACTCTTCAACCGGTAAAAAGATATCCTCCAAAGAGAACCCTAGACTGTATAAATTTTCGGCACTACGTTTATCAATCAACAAAGCCGAATTACGGAGCAATAACACCGGAAAGTCTACTTTATAAAAATCAAAATTGGCTTTCAGCTGCATCCAGTAAGCTATTTCGGCGCCCCCACCGATGTAAGCAATGTTGGGCAAAATTAATTCCTGGTACATTGGTCGCATCACTACATTTGGACTGAACCGTTCGGGATTCGATGCGATTTCTGCTAACAATTCATCTTCGGTAAAACTGATGTCAGTATGATTGACCACGTATTTTCCATCTTCAAATATTAAACGTTCCCGCAAATCATCTTTGAGATAAAAGAAATTAATATCCCTGCCGTTAACCTGGGTTTTGTAGCCTTTTTCCTCGAGCTGGTTAGAGGTAGAGTCGATATTTTTAGAACTGTTATGCTGCCTCACATCATCCGCTATTATACTCGCGAAAATCTTTTTTAGTGCCGGTTCATCTGCATTAACGATTACCAAACCGTATTTTTCAAATAAATTATTTACCAGATAACGTGTAGCATCTGCTAAATTATCATGTTCTAGGTAAGCTTTTTCTACCAGTTTAGCAATGTGCTTTCCATTTTTCGAAATACCCAAATAGCCTTTGTAAGCGGTTACTGCAGCAGCGACAGTTTTGGTACTTAACCTGCCAGTAGCACCATTGGTGGTTTGTATCCAGCTGATATTTTTTTCATCAACACTTACGTGATTAATTTCTTCAAAATCATGATCTTCTGTGGCCATCCAATAAACAGGGACAAAATTTTTATCAGGATGGGCCATCTTTAACTCGATAGCAAGATTTATCGCGGTAACGATCTTGTAAATGAAATATAAAGGACCCGTAAAAAGATTAAGTTGATGGCCTGTGGTTACTGTAAAAGTATTTTCAGAAGCCAGCAGTTCGATGTTTTTTGTTACCGATTTATTGGTTTGGATATGCCGATATTGATTTTTCAGAACATCAACCAGAATGTTTCGGTCTCCTAAAAAATTCCTGTTTTCTATTGCCTGGGCTAAACCATCCCTATCAGGACGATAACTGTAAAAAGGCCTTAACTGCGCTTCATCATTAATATAATCTAAAACCAGTTTCGAAAAAGAGCCAGTTTCCTGATAGGAAATATATTTTGCCTGCATAATTAGCGAAAGTAATGCAATTTAAGAATATTTGTAAAGCAGAACTACTATTTTACAATAGTTAAAGAATTAGAGATTGCTTTCAATTGCGCCCACGTTTCCTCGGTACAATTTTAGAGGTCCATCTAAAAGTACCGCAATTACAGTTAAGTGTGTATCTAATATTTCTTTTGGAATATCGATGTATACAATACCTGGTATTTTGCTCCAATAAAGCTTGTTGTAAATTTCATGGTTTAGCATCGTGCCTTGTCCAACCACCCGAATTCTACTTATTCTATTTTCTAATCCCTTTATCGAAATTGGGCCTGTAGGCTCACCTTCTAAAAATAAATACAGTGTTTGTTTATCTGCAGAAAGTACAGTATTACCTTGATAGTGCCCTGTAGGAATGCCAGCTTTGGTTTTATATAAAGCTTCTGCATTTTTTATAACCCATTCGTTTATGCTTTTCTTTGAATTTTTGATACCCGATTTAAAGTCCTTTCCATCTGCAGCAAGATTAGTATTATCGAAAATATTGATCCCATCATTTAAATTACTTGAAAGGGTGCTCAGATTTAAATTTGTAAAATCCGTTGCAGGAGTAACTTCGAATAACGTTTGAAACGAAATTGGCTCATCCTTTTCTTCTGATAGCTGTATTTCTCCGCTAAAAGTAACCCGTAATACGGTAGCATCTTTATCGAACTGTTCTTCTTTAATATCAAAAATATAATCTGTATCATTAAGTTTTGTTGTTTCAACGGGCGCATCATTGCCAAGCACATCTACCTTTTTTATTTTTGATTTAATGCCTGATAAAACAATACCATGTGTGGTTTTGAAATCTAAATAAATGTAGAGCTGCTTTTTATCTTTTGATAAAGCAGTTTTAGCATTCACATGCTTTTTTGGTATGCCTGCTGTAGTGCCATAAATTGCATCTGCATGTTTGTTAGTCCAACGGCCTAAATCTTTCAAAATTTTAACTTGCTCAGAGGCGATTGTTCCATCCGGCTTCGGGCCAATGTCAAGCAACAAATTTCCGCCCATACTGATACAGTCTATCAAAGTTCTAATGATCATATTAGACGATTTATAACGACTATCATAAGGCTGGTAGCCCCATGAATCATTCATAGTATAACAAAGCTCCCAGTAGCTACCTGTGGGTTTAACAATTGGTACACCTTGTTCTGGCGTTTCATAGTCGCCCTGCTCATCAAGGCGTGAGTTGATGATAATCTCAGGATTTTTATTTTGCAATAAACTTCGAACTCTATCTGTTTGCCATTCGGCAGAAGTATGTTCCCAATCTCCATCAAACCAAAATAAATCAGGATTATACTGATTTGAAAGTTCTTTTAGCTGTGTATGGTAATAGTTTAAAAAAATGTTCCAGCGTTTTGGATTTTTTTTTAAATCATAACGTTTCCTTTCCCGGGTGAAGATATCGTAATCAGGGTAACTCCAATCGGGCAGCGAAAAATACAGACCGGTTTTTAATCCCGCTTTCTTTAAGTCATTTACAAAAGGCGTGATCAAATCTTTTTTTGCTGCACTATTCTTTATGGTTGTAGTTGCATTCGCTGCTTTGCTATTCCAAAGTGAAATGCCATCATGATGTTTTGTGGTGATTACCGCGTATTTGGCTCCACTTTCTTTAATCAGATTTACCCATTCCTGCGAATTGTATTGATCAGCACCAAACCCTTCCAGTTGTTTCATGTAAGCATCGTGGTTAATGTAATTGTTGAAAAATGACCACGATTCTGAAATTCCATTCACAGAATAAATTCCCCAATGGATAAAAATACCGAGCTTTGCATCGGCAAACCACTGCATTTTTTCATTGGACTTACTCACATGTTGAGCTGAAACTTTGCTGGTTTGTAGTAGAAATAAAAACGAGAAAACAAATTTTAAAAACTGCATAATATTTTTGTTGATTTAAATATAGCAGATATACTCCTATTATCTAAACTCACTGCGGTAACTACATCATTTATATTGAAATAGCCACCCATATTGATACAGTTTTTGCAAATTTTAAGCACAAAAAAAGCCGTCCTGAATGAACAGGACGGCTTTTAAAATATATGTTTTTAGTGATTTACCATTTTTTTCTGCGTTCGCCACTTCCACCTTCACGACTTCCACCTTCTCTGCGTCCGCTTCCACCTTCTCTACTTCCACCTTTTTCATCACGGCTACGTCCTGAGAAATCTCTAAAACCACCACCAGCGTTTCCACCTTCTCTGCTTCCGCCTTCTCTACGACCGCTACCGCCAGAACTTCTTCTGTCGCCACCGCCGCTGCCACCACGGTAACCACCGCCACCGCCGCTTCTGCGTTCGCCACCGAAACCACCGCTACGTCTTTCACCGCCACCGCGTCTTTCGCCAGCACCTTCGCCACGACCACCATCTCCGCTTTTCTCGATACGTACTGCACGACCGTTAAATTCAACAGATTTAAAGCCTTCGAAAACTTTATCAGCTACATCATCTTCAACCTCAAAGAAAGAGAAAACACCTTTTAAGTCGATTTTACCAACGCTTTTGCCAGCAATTTTTCCGTTGTTACAGATAAATGATAACATATCGCCACGGGTAAATTCATCTACAGAACCTAAGTTGATAAACAAACGGGTGTAACCTTCGCTACCACGTCCGCGTCTTTCACCACGTTCACCTCTTTCGCCACGATCATCGCCAACAGCTGCATTTAAATCAGGTGCTTTAGAATAGTAGTCTAAGAAACGGTTAAATTCTAATGAAGCAAAACGTTTGATTACATCCTCTTTAGATAAATCTTTAAATTCATCCATAATACGCGGAATGTATTGATCAATTTGCTCCACATTAACTTCTACATTATGCACTTTATGTACCAATGAGAATAATTGTTTTTCACAAACATCAAATCCGGTAGGAAGCTCAGCTTTAGTAAATTGTTTACCAATAATGCGCTCCAATTGACGGATTTTTCCCAGCTCTTTTGAGTTGATGATACAGATTGAAATACCAGTTTTACCAGCACGGCCAGTACGGCCAGAACGGTGGGTATAACTCTCAATTTCATCAGGTAAAGAATAGTTAATTACGTGGGTTACATTGTTTACATCGATACCACGGGCAGCAACATCAGTAGCAATTAACAATTGCATGTTACGCTCACGGAAACGTTGCATTACTTTATCACGTTGTTGTTGCGATAAATCGCCATGTAAAGCATCAGCATTGTAACCATCTTTAATTAAATGCTCAGCAACATCTTGTGTATCCAATTTGGTTTTACAAAATACTACGGCAAAAATTTCAGGGTTGAAATCTACAATACGTTTTAAGGCAGCGTATTTATCACGGGCACGAACAATATAATATTCGTGTTCGATGTTAACGTTACCCGTGTTTTTTGTGCCCATGGTTAATTCAACAGGCTCGTTCATGTATTTTTTAGCAATACGGCGAACTTCTGCTGGCATTGTAGCCGAGAATAACCAGGTTTTTTTGTCATCAGGAGTAGTTGATAAAATGTCGTTGATGTCATCCTGGAAACCCATGTTTAACATCTCGTCAGCTTCATCAAGCACAACATATTTAACGTTTGAAAAATCAATTGCCTTACGGCCAATGATATCCAACATACGGCCGGGCGTGGCCACTACGATTTGAACGCCTTGGCGTATTTCGCGTAGTTGTTGCATAATGTTCGCGCCACCGTAAACGGCAACAACGTGGGCATTAGCAACGTTTTTAGAAAAGTTTTTAAGGTCGTTAGCGATCTGTAAGCATAACTCACGGGTAGGGCATAAAATCAATGCCTGTGGTTTATTAACTTTAAAATCGATTAGTTCTAACAGCGGCAAACCAAATGCGGCTGTTTTTCCTGTTCCTGTTTGGGCCAAACCAACAAAATCATTAGTGCCTTCTAACAGTACAGGAATACTTTGCTCCTGAATAGGCGTTGGAGTTTCAAATCCAAGGTCCTTTACGGCATTAACGACGTCATCACTTATCCCCAATAATTGAAATGGGTTTGTCATTCGTCTTTTATTTTTAATTGAGCCGCAAAGGTACGGTTAATATTTCGTATTTTACTGATAGTTAGTTAAATAGTTTTTATAGCTAAATAATTGAAAATAAGCAAGAAAGAAATTAAGGGGAAGAGGGTATTGGAAATAGAAAATAGACGAAGGTAAATTAGCAGCGAAACGTTTGTTAATATCTTTAGAATTTGAAAATCAAAACCTGCTTTCTGTGGGCTAAATCACTCCCGCTTTACACTGCAATCTTTTTGTTTTAAACCTCGTAGGTTTAATTCAAGTAGTCTATTATTGTAATTGCCTCATTGAGTACTTCGCCGTTTAAAAACCTACGAGGTTTGCAAAAAGTATTTTCGTTTCAATCGGGTTTAAAAGGCAAAAGCATCAACAATATTATCGCAACCTTTCAGCAGAGCGGATTAACCTCTCGTCTTTATTAATGCCGAAAATGGCTAAAATAATAAATAAGATTGCAATAGCGGGTAGGTAAGCACCGACTCCAAACTTTGCGCTGTCAATTCCTCCAGGAAGTTGTTTGGCGTAAATACTGCACCAAAAAGCAAAACCAATAATCAACACGATGTTTAAAATCGCTACTTTTTTTTGAACGCTTCTTCGTTTGAAATTGAAGATGTTGGCAAAACTCATCAAAGCTACCGCGATATTGGTGATAAACAACGGAAGGAAATCACTAACAGTTACTCCTGAACCTGACCTTCCTATAACCGCTTTATGTAAGCCATTCGTATAAATCTCAGCTACAGTTGGCCCTGTTTCTTTGAATGCAATTGGAAAGAAAATCATTAAAGCCAATGTTAGCGCCGCTAGTAATAACCAAATGGTTTGTATTCTTTGTATCATGTTAATTTAAAATAATAGGCAATTATAGGAATTCTATTTCATCCTTAAAAAATATTTTCCTGCTCTGCTAATCAACTACTGTCAAATTTTTAAATTTATCACCGTAAGCTTATTTCATTAATGTAACAAATAGGTGAAAATGTGAGGTGAACCCTTTTTTTAATGGTGATCTGAAAATTATAGCTGATATTAGTCAAAACCAATTCTTCAGATAAGTTACGACACTTTTTCAATTATAAAAACTAATTTAATTCAAACTCACGTCACTCAATAAAACGATTTATGTTAAAACACTTATTTACATTAATTATTTTAATTGCGGCATCAAAAGCTTTTGCTCAAGATACCCTTAAATTTGAAAATGCTCTTACGGTGGCCAGCGGAAGTCGCTATGGCCGTGAGGCAATATACACTGATCAGCTAGCGTATAAAATGGCGAACGGCACCTTACAAACGCCAAATGAAAGCGGCGAATTTACTAGCGGTGCGAACGGTGAAAAAATTTTTTGGAAAGCAATTAAAGCAGATGCGAACGGTCGTTTCAGTGTATTTACCAGAAGGTCGACGCAAACCACCAATAATCCTTTTTTAAATCCTGGGGGTATAGACAGAGGTTCCGATTACATCTATCTAAGTTATACTTCTCTAAAAGAACAAACGGCCATTTTGAACGTAATTGGCGGTAATACACTGTTTTTTAATGGTATTCCACATATGGGCGATCCTTACGGTTCTGGTTATATGCACATCCCTGTGCAATTGAAAAAAGGAGTTAACGAACTTTTTGTTCGAGGTGCCAGTATTCTGCCAAGAATCATTTTAAATGTTAAACCCTTAATCATCCATACAGATGACCTCACGCTACCTCATATTGTAATCAGTGAAATAAACGGAATATTGAAAGGTGCCATAACCATTAGCAATTCTTCTTTAAATGATGAAGATGCTTTACAGATAAAAACAATTTTGAATGGCAGGCAGAAACAAACTAAGATCGCGAAAATCTTAAAATTAAGTATGAGAAAGTCGATTTTCGAATTCGACGCCAGTGCAGTCAGGGAGGAAGGTAATTATAATCTGGAGATTCAGCTACTAAAAAATGGAAAAATTGCTGATCTGCAAAACTTGTCAGTTGAAGCCGTAAAAGGTTCATCAAGTTATAAGCAAACTTTTATCAGTAAAATAGATGGCAGTTTGCAGTATTTTGCCGTAACTCCTCAGCTGGGTGGTTGGAAGCCTAATTCTGCCTTGTTTCTTTCTGTACATGGTGCGGGGGTAGAAGCAATAGGACAGGCACGGGCTTACAAGTCAAAAGATTGGGGTACAGTTGCAGCTGCTACCAATCGCCGGCCACGAGGTTTTAATTGGGAAGATTGGGGCCGTCAGGATGCGCTTGAGGTTTTAGAGCTGGCGAAAAAACAATTTAAGCCGAATGAAAAGCAGATTTACCTTACTGGTCACTCTATGGGCGGACACGGCACCTGGTTTTTAGGCGCCACATATCCTGATAAATGGGCGGCAATTGCTCCCGCAGCCGGTTATGCATCGCTAAAAGACTATGGCTCTGCAGATGGTAAAATTCCAGACAGCAGCAAAAATATGATCGAAAAGATGTTGCTGAGAGCCGGAAATCAAAGCGATGTACCAAAGTTAGCCAGCAATTACAAACAGCTCGGAGTATATATTTTACATGGTGATGCAGATCGTGTTGTTCCTGTTAGCTACGCCAGGCAAATGAAAAAAGTGCTGGCAGATTTTCATCCTGATTTTAGCTATTACGAATACCCGGGCGGCGAACATTGGTTTGGTGATCAAAGTGTAGATTGGCCGCCAATATTTAATTTTTTTAAATGGCATAACATCAAAGCTGATTCTGCTGTCAACCATATTGATTTCATTACCTCCAGTCCAGGTATTTCTGCAACATATCGATGGGCTACAATTCATCAGCAAATTCAACCTTCACAATACAGCCGGATAATTTTGAACAGAGATAGGAAGTCTTCAACCATAACCGGTAAAACAGAAAACATTGAGATGTTGCGTTTAGCCTTGACAGAATTTGCCGCTAAAACTAGCGTTAAAATTACTTTAGATAGTTTAGCTGATATCAATTACATCACGCAAACCGATCACGATACGTTAACACTGGAAAAATCTGATCAACAGTGGCAAATTGTAAAAGGGGTTAATGTTCAAAATAAGAATCCGCTTAGATCTGGTACGTTTAAAGAAGCCTTTAATTACAAGATGATATTTGTTGTTGGTACCAAAGGCAATGCTGAGGCCAATCAAGCCAACTTAAATAAAGCAAAATATGATGCGGAAAGCTGGTATTACCGTGGTAACGGAGCGGTGGATATCATTACGGACAAAGAATTTTTGGGTTCGAAATATGCAGGGAGAAATATCATTTTGTATGGTAATTCGGAGAATAACAGCGCATGGAAAGGACTCTTGAAAGATTGTCCGATTCAGGTAAGCAATACCCAAATAACGGCTGGAAAACATCAATGGAAGGGAGCTGACTTAGCTGCATATTATATTTGGCCTCAAAAAGATCCCAAGCTTTTAATTGGTGTTGTTGCTGGAACAGGTGCTGTAGGTACAAAAGTGGCTTATGCCAATCAATATTTTGCCGGCGGAAGTGGGTTTCCTGATTTTATGATTTTTTCATCCGATCTGCCCAAACAAGGAAGTAAGGGTATAAAATTAACCGGATTCTACAACAACAAATGGCAACTTGATGAAAAGAATGTCGCTAAATCAGAATAAGAATCATTTGAATGTAATTTGCAATGCTTGTCCTTTGAAGTAAAAGGAAAAAAGTATTTTTGCAGCGCTTTGAGTAAAAAAAGGTATTTCATACAAATTGCTTATGATGGCAGCTTATATCACGGTTGGCAAATTCAGCCCAATGCAATAACTGTGCAGGAGCTTTTGGATAAAGCGATGTCTACCTTTTACAGGCAGCCAATAGAAACTTTGGGCTGCGGCCGGACGGATTCTGGGGTTCATGCTACCGAGTTTTTTGCACATTTCGATGTGGAAGATATGGAAGAATCGAAAGTGATACAGGGGGTAGTAGGGATAAATGCCATGCTGCCTTACCAAATTGCTGCAAAAAGAATCATTCCTGTCCATGACGACGCACATGCTCGTTTTGATGCCACTGCGAGAGCCTATAAATATTATCTGCATTTCGAAAAAAATCCTTTTAAATTAAATCGATCATGGCTGGTTAAAGATAGACTTGATGTACCATTAATGAATCAGGCAGCTGCGATATTGTTGGAGTATACCGATTTTTCTTGTTTCAGTAAGTCAAATACCCAAACTTTCACTAATAATTGTAAAATTGTAGGAGCTAGCTTCGATACACTAGAAGATGGTTTGGTTTTTACCATTCAGGCCGATCGCTTTTTAAGAAACATGGTTAGGGCAATAATGGGCACTTTGGTTAGAGTAGGGAAACATGAAATAACACTCAATGAATTTAAAGGAATAATTGAAAGCAAAAATCGCAGCAAAGCTGGCCAGTCAGTTCCAGCATGCGGTTTATATTTAGTTAAAGTTGAATATCCGTATATAAAGTAAAAATCAGTTAGCGATTACCGGTTTTCAGTTAACAATTACCGGTTACCAGTCGGGTGCAAAAAAAAATTTTTAGATAATTAAACCTTTAGGCGGAACAATTTCTTAACAGACAACAGACAATGGCAGTAACAGGCGAAGTATATAACACAGGATTGCTTAAACGTATTTTTCAATACGTAAAGCCTTATCGTGCTGTTTTTGTTTGGTCGGTTATTTTAACGGTTTTGCTGGCGGCCATTTCCCCAGTTCGGCCTTTTTTAATCAAGTATACCCTCGATCATTATATCCTCTTGGGAAACTATTCTGGCCTGGTACAAATGACCATGCTGATGATTTTTATGTTGATCTTGCAAACGCTGATTCAATATAATCATACCTTGTTAACTAATACTTTGGGCCAATCGGTTATCCGCGATTTGCGGATAAAAGTTTTTAATCATATTACCAGTTTGCGGTTGAAATATTTTGACAAAACGCCTATAGGACAGTTGATTACCAGGACAGTTTCTGATTTGGAAACCATCGCTGATATATTTTCAGAAGGGTTGATCTCGATGATTGGCGATTCATTGCAGGTAGTGGTAATTGTGGGCGTAATGCTTTATACCGACTGGGAATTAAGTCTCGTGGTGCTATTACCGATCCCTTTATTGATTGTAGCCACTAGAAAATTTCAGAAAGCCATTAAAGTGGCGTTCCAAGAAATTAGAAATGAGGTTTCTAACCTCAATACCTTTTTGCAAGAACATATTACCGGGGTTTCTATCGTTCAATATTTTGCTCGTGAAAGGCAGGAATACAAAAAGTTTTATGCGATAAATAAACGCTATCGCGATGCCAATATCCGTTCCAACTGGTATTATTCTATCTTTTTTCCAGTTGTAGAACTGATTTCAGCAATGTCTTTAGGTTTGCTGGTTTGGTACGGCGCTAAAAGTATTTTAGCAAAACCGATTGACGTTACGCCAGGAACCATCACCCAATTTATCATGTATCTGGGGATGGTCTTTACTCCGATTCGCCAGCTGGCCGATAAATTTAATACCCTGCAGATGGGAATGGTTGGAGCAGAGCGGGTTTTTAAGGTTTTGGATACCGACGAAGTGACCATTAACGATGGAACCGAAAAGCCAGTGAAACTGGATGGAAATATTGAGTTTAAAAACGTTTGGTTCGCTTATAACGACGAGCAGTACGTATTGAAAGATTTAACTTTTGAAGTTAAAGCTGGAGAAACGGTTGCGTTGGTTGGTGCGACAGGTGCAGGGAAATCATCTACCATTAACATCTTAAATCGCTTTTACGAAGTTAAAAAAGGCGAAATTACAGTTGACGGAATAAAAATTGAAGATTTTGAGCTTGATTATCTGAGAAGCAATATTGCCACAGTTCTGCAGGATGTTTTCTTGTTTTCGGATACAATCCTAAATAACATCACCTTAAATAATGCTGAAATCACGATTGAGGAAGTGGTGAATGCGGCAAAAAAAGTTGGTGCTCACGAATTTATCGAGCGTTTGCCTGGCGGCTATCAATATAATGTGATGGAGAGAGGTGCAACACTTTCTGCAGGTCAGGCGCAATTAATTTCCTTCATCAGGGCCTTAGTTCACAATCCAGCCATTTTGGTTTTGGATGAGGCGACCTCATCCGTAGATACCGAAACCGAATTATTGATTCAAAAGGCGATTGATAACCTGATGGAAGGAAGAACTTCTATCGTAATTGCACACCGTTTATCAACCATTCAGAAAGCCAATCAAATTATCGTGCTTGATAAAGGCGAGATTAAAGAGAAGGGAACTCACCAACAACTGCTGAAGCTAAACGGTTATTACAAAAAGCTTTACGATTTGCAATTCTCATCCGGAGGGATCGCTAAAAGTTCTTAAAAATGATTATGTTTGGGTTTCCTATAAACCTGATTATTGAACGCGTCGAGAAATAGTGAGCACGATAACGTACTTTTTGACTTATTAAAGCAAGGAGACGAGGCAGCATTTGGAAAAATTTACAAACTTTATTGGGTAGAGCTTTATAATGCCGCTTACAAACGTTTGCCAGAAAAGGAAAAATGCCAGGATGTAATTCAAAATGTTTTCGCCGATCTTTGGAACAGAAGAGAAACACTGGAATTGGAAAATCCACTGGCTTACCTGCATACTGCGGTAAAGTTTCAGGTGCTGAAACATATTTCCAGAAAACCAAAAGATAGCTTTTTTACAGAATCTTTTGAAAACCAATTGATATCTCCAATGCAAGCGGATGGGGAATTGTTAGATCGGGAAGTAAAAGGTTTGCTGGAATTATTTATCAAAGCACTTCCGGAAAAGCGTAGAAAAATCTTTTTGTTACACTATTTTGAAGGTTTATCTACTGCAAAAATTTCTGTCCAGCTAAATATATCGCAAAAAACGGTGCAAAATCAATTAACTACTGCCACCCATGCGCTAAAATTTCGATTAACACATCTGTTTGTATTTCTGGTCTCGTTTTATTTCGCCTTTTTCAGTTAAAAGAATTCTTTTGCCAATTTTTTTTGGAAAATATTTAAATTTCTTTTGGGATATTTTTTATTTTCTGGTACAGTATAAGAAAAGCCAGAAAAATGAGCGCCTTCAAACCTGAGAAACACTTAAACGATATTGTCAGACGTTATCTATCTGGCAAGGCAAGTGCTGAAGAGATTTCTTTTATTGACGAATATTATAATTTTCTTGGAAAAAGAGATATTTCCGAACATGTGCCGAACGAAGAACTTCAATCTTTAGAAGATCAGAACTTCAGGGCCATTCAAAATAAAATTACTGCAGATAAAAAATATAATCTAAATACAGTTTATAAATACATTTCGATCGCCGCTGCATTGGTACTGGTTTGCGGAAGCATATTTTTCCTTAGAAATCAAAAAATAATATCCAGTTCAAGCACAACGAAAGCCAAGGTAGAAAATTTAGATGTGCTTCCTGGTTCAGACAAGGCCATTTTAACATTAGCGAATGGGAAAAAAGTGGTTCTTGATGCCAATACAGCTGCAAACATCAGTAATACAAACGGTATTAGCATCTCGAAAACTGAAGACGGAAAATTGGTTTATACTGTTCTTAACCACCAATTAGTAGATAAAGAAAATAACGCTTTCAATACCATCGAAACTCCTAATGGCGGTCAGTACCAAATTGTTTTACCCGACGGGACGAAAGTTTGGCTAAACGCTGCATCCTCTTTAAAATATCCGGAAGTGTTTGTTGGTAATGAGCGTTCGGTTCAATTAACGGGCGAAGCTTATTTTGAAGTGGCTAAAAATAAAACGAAACCATTCCACGTAAGAAGCAAAAACCAGGATGTGGAAGTATTGGGGACGCATTTCAACATCAACAGTTACATGGATGACAAAACCATAAAAACCACACTGTTAGAGGGTAGTATCAAAATTAGTAATCAAAAATCCAACAAAACTTTAAAACCCGGCGAGCAGGCGGTAACGGGAATAGCAGAAAATGCTTTTATCCACGTATCAAATGATGTAGACCTTGATGACGAAGTGGCCTGGAAAAATGGATTATTCCGTTTCAACGATTTGGAACTGCGGGATGTTCTGATTCAACTGGAGCGGTGGTACGATGTAAAAATCGACTATTCATCGCTTCCTAATAAACGATACAATGGCATGGTACCCAGAACATCGAAATTATCACAAGTTTTGGCCATGTTGGAGAAAACCGGTAACATCAAATTTCAACTCACCGAAGGGAAACGATTAAAAGTGATCTCAAAAATATAATTAAGAATAACTAAGGGCTATAAAGCCCAGCAAACAATAACTAATCAATTTAACCTAAAACCAAACTGAATGTATGAACTTTTACACTCGAAGTAGTAATCTCTTGTCAGAAAAAACAAAAGGCTTTACTACAAATTATTTAAACCAAAAAATTGTTAGAACTATGAAAATATTTGTTTTTCTAATGACTATTTTATGTGTTCAGGTAAGTGCGAATGCATTTTCTCAACGCATTAACATTAGCCAAAAGAATGTTCCATTGGTACGTGTTTTAAAAGAAATTAAACGCCAAACTGGTTATTTCTTTTTGTATGATACCGATTTAGTTCAGCAAAAATCGAGACCAGTTACAATCGATCTGAAAAATGCAGAGCTTAGTGAAGTACTAACGCAAACGCTAAAATCACAACCATTTGGTTGGGAAATTAAAGACAATACCATTCTGATTTTTCCTAAATCATCCAATAATGAAAACTTAAAAGCTATAGATGTAACCGGAAAAATTGTTGATGAAAACGGAAACCCAATGCCAGGTGCTTCAGTACGGGTTAAAGGACAATCGGCTAGTACGGTAAGTGATAGCAACGGTAACTTTACGATCAGAAATGTAGATGAAAACGCAGTTTTAGTAATTTCTTATATAGGATATACGGATAGAGAGATTGCGGCAAAATCGCAAATGGGTGCTGTTAAATTATCGCCATCTGCCGGAACATTGAGCGATGTAGTGGTAACTGGTTATACCAATTATACCAAAACACAATCTGCTGCGGCAAGTTCGTTGGTATCGGCCGATAAAATTAATACCGTTCCAGGATTAACTGTCGATCAAATTTTACAAGGCCGCGTTCCGGGAATGAGTGTAATTTCTACGTCTGGACAGCCAGGTCAGAGTGCATCAGTTGTAATTCGCGGTATTGGAAGTATAAATGGTTCATCTACGCCACTTTTTGTTTTAGATGGCGTACCAATTGAAGCAGGTTATTTTCAAACCATTAATCCAGAAGATATTGAATCTGCAACCGTTTTAAAAGATGCTTCTGCTAAAGCGCTTTATGGTTCAAGAGGATCGAATGGTGTTATTGTTTTGACCACGAAAAAAGGTAAGGCAGGAAGATTATCGGTGAATTATACATCTCAGTATGGTTTTTCAAATTTGAGCAGACCAAATTTCGAAATGATGAACACCCAACAACGTTTGCAGTTTGAAGAGGAAATTGGGGCAAGTTTTGGCCGTAACATCGGTCCGGGTTGGACATATTCACCAAAAAATCCTACTTACGCTGCCGGCACACCTGCAACTCGTGCCCGTGCTGATTATATTATCGACAGTTTAAGACAAATCAATACAGATTGGCGGGATATTTTCTTTCAACGAGGTAAATTCCAGGAACAACAGGTAAGTGTAAGCGGTGGTAATGACAAACTTCGTTTTTACAACTCATTAAATTATTATAGCCAAGAGGGTGTTGCTAAACGTACAGGTCTTGACCGTTACTCGTTAAGAAGTAACCTTGATTTTAATGATGGCAAATTCAGCGGAAGCACAAATGTTGCCATTGGTTATTCTCAATCTAGTTTTACTGAAGGCGAGGGTGGCACAGGTGCCGGTACCGCAATGGCCTCTGTTTATTATGCCTTGCCTTACGAAAATCCATACGCATCTGATGGTACTTTGGTACATCCAGGAAACAGATCTCAATATTTTATTTTAGATCAGCGTGAAGGTAGTCAGGCTTTAGAACGTTTATTGAATTCTTCAGATAAAACAGAACAATTTAAGTCGATTATCAGCACTAATTTTGCTTATCAGATTTTGCCAGAGTTAAAAGTAACAACAAGAGCAGGTATTGATTACCGTCAGTCGACAGATCAACAGTTTGTTAACCCAGATTCATATTATGGATCGAGAAGTGTAGCCAATACATTGGGTGGAAGAGGAAGATTAACAGATGCAAGCAGAAGAAACTTTAATATCATTTCTACTACTGGTTTAACTTACGCTAAGAACTTTAATGAAATACACGATTTTGAAGCTTCTGCATTCTACGAATATGTGTACAACAACTACAATTCGTTTGGTTTCAGTGCCTATGGTATTGATGGCCGTTTGCCAGAAACGCCGGCAGGTGCAACAAATGGTAGTGCTACTTTTTTACCAAGTACCACTGGTGGAAAAACTAAAAATGCATTGGCATCTATCATGGGTGTAGCCAGGTATACGTATGATGATAAATATACCTTAACGGGAAGTTACCGTTACGATGGATCTACACGAGTTGCTCCACAAAACAAATGGCATGGCTTCTATTCATTTGGTGCAAATTGGAATGTTAAAGGAGAGGAATTTTTAAAAAATAACGAGCTCATCAATGATTTAAGAGTTAGAGGAAGCTACGGTATTACTGCAAGTCCGTTCGGTGGCGATTTCCTTTATCTGCCAACTTATGCAGTTAACACTTCATACGGTGGCGCATCTGCAATTAGAGCCACAACTCCTGGTAACGATGCTTTCGATTGGGAGTATGTAAAAGAATTTAACACAGGTTTTGATTTGGCTATGTTTAAAAATAGGTTGCGTATTACAGTTGATTACTATAATCGTAAAACAACTAACATGTTTATCAATCAGCCGCTTTCTGCAACATCTGGTTTTAGCGAGTTAAATTTAAGTGCTGGTGTAATGAGAAATAGAGGGGTGGAATTTGATGTAAGCGGCGATGTAATCAAGAACCAGGATTTTATCTGGACTGTGGGTGTAAATGCCGGGTACAATAAAAATAAGATCCTTCATGTTACCGATTTAGTAGATTCTTATCCTGATGGCGACTCAAGAATTTTGAAAGTAGGTTTGCCTTATGGAACGTATTATGCTCCAGATTGGGCCGGCGTAAATCCTCAAACTGGAGAACCCCAGTACTATAATTTAGATGGATCAATTACCACAGCTTACAACGTTAATACACAAAGTACCACCAATTCTGGCAGTTTGTATCCAACCTTTACTGGTGGTTTTAATACTTCATTAAGTTACAAAGGCATTACGGCATCGGCTTTATTTTCTTTCGTAACTAACGTAATGCGTTGGAATAATGAAGATTTTTACAACGAGAATCAACGTTATGCAACCAGTAACCAAACGGTAAGAATGTTAGAAAACAGATGGCAGGTTCCTGGCGATACCGGTAATGATGCGATTTTGCAGAAGTTCGATCTTCCAAGAAACTTTACTTCGAAAGATATTCAGGATGCATCTTTCTTAAGACTAAGAAACGTGAACATTGGTTACTCACTGCCAAAAAGCTTATTGGAAAAAACCAAAATTATCAAAGGAGTTAAAATTTTTGTTCAAGGTCAGAACTTATTCACCTGGACCAAATGGAGAGGTTTAGATCCTGAAAATAATGCAGTATATGGTCGTTTCCAATATCCAAATACCAGAACTTATACGGCTGGTTTAAATGTTAACTTTTAAAATTTACAGCAATGATTAATAAAATATATCAAAAATACATCCTTATATTTTCTTTGTTGGTTCTTACGGCATCGTCATGCAAGAAATTAGATTTGGTTCCTACAGATACCATTTCTCCAGACAAGGCATACAGAAATATTAGTGATATTAATTTAGGTGTTTTAGGTGCCTATGCGCTTTTAGATGGAAGTACTATTGGTGTTACCTCAACCGTTTCTGATGAGGCTACTTTTCCAACGGAAAACACAGTTGGTAATAGTGATGCATTTAGGTGGTTATACAACGCTGGGAGCGGTTCTGTTACTTCGCAATATTATACTTTTTACGTCGCTATTGATCGTGTAAACAGAACTTTAGCAGGACTTGATGCGCTCTCGTTGACAGGAGTAGATGCAACAACTGCTGCTCGTTATCGTGGGGAGTTGCTGGCCTTACGGGCGTATTTTCATTTCGAATTGCTTCGTAACTATGCTTCAGCATATCAAACAGGTGCGTTAGGTGTTCCTTATATGCAGTTCTCAACCATTAGTTATCCAGCGAGAGATAATTTTGAAGTAGTTATTGCTAACGCAAAAGCAGATCTTATTGCAGCTAAGCCACTAATTCCAACAACATTTACGGATAAAACACGGATTACAAAAGCAGCAGTATCCGCTATTCAAGCAAGATTAGCTTTGTATGAGAAAAATTGGAGTGAAGCAATTGCCTATGCCAATGAAGCCATTGCTGCTTTTCCACTGGCCACTAAAGCGCAATTCCCAGGTATTTGGACTGACGCCAATGATAGTGAAGTGATCTGGAAGGCAAAACGTGTGGGAACAACCGATTCAAGACTAGGCGATTTTTATTTCCGCCAGGCTGGAGGAATTGTCTTGTATGCACCAGCTCAGAAATTGATTAATACTTTTGATAAAGTGAATGATTTACGCTATTCAGCTTATATCAGATTTGATGCTACCAGAACCGGAACGAGATCACAGTACCTTGTTAATAAATATATTGGTGGAACATCAACAGCTCCTGGTTTAACAGATATTAAATTATTCCGTACAGGTGAAATGTATTTGATTAAAGCGGAAGCTGAAGCAGAATCTACCGGTGACGCCGCTGGAGATTTAAATGCTTTACGTAATGCCCGTATAAACGGCTATGTTAGTGCTACTTTTGCTGATAAGCCAACACTAATAGCGGCCATTATGGAAGAGCGCTATAAGGAATTATCGTTCGAAGGTCATCGTTTTTTCGATTTAAAAAGAAGGAATTTGCCTGTTGTTAGACTGGCCGTTGATGCTGCAAATGCTTCAGGGGCAGTTACTTTGCCAACTACTCAGGCGCAATATTCGTTTCCAATTCCGGCAGCAGAAATTTCAGTCAACAAGCAAACGATTCAAAATCCTAATTATTAGGTAAATCATAAGTGAATATCGCATGACTATTGTCACGTTGAGTTTGTCGAAACGCAAATAGAGATATCTGTTAGCTTTCGACAAGCCTTGCGTGATCATCATTTAACCTAGTAAATTTTAAAATGAAACAATCTTTTCTAATCATTTTAGTGGCTTGCTGTTTTTCTGTAATGGGCTGCAGTAAAACAACTGAAACTCCAAAACCTCAACCGACAGGTGGTGGTACAGCCATACCGGTGGCTAAACGCCGACCTGCCTCAATCGGTATTGTTGGCGATAGTTCCAACGTGATAAAATCTACAAATGGTGGAATGGTTTTAATGGGTGGCGGAACCGACGTTGATGCCGCTTTTAAATGGATGATTGAAAGAAGTGGTGGAGGAGATGTAGTAGTTTTACGTGCTACCGGAACTGATGCTTACAATCCGTATATCAATAGTTTGGGCAGTGTAAATTCCGTTGAAACTTTGTTAATCAACACGAAAGAATTGGCGAATAATGATACAGTGGCTTACATCATCCGCAATGCTGAAATGGTTTTTATTGCCGGTGGCGATCAATCTGACTATATGAGAAACTGGAAAGGAACAAAAACCGAGCAGGCATTAAATTATCTGTTAAATGACAAAAAGGCACCAGTTGGAGGAACAAGTGCTGGTTGTGCCATTTTGGGTGGCTTTTACTACAGCGGCGAAACGGGCGGCGTTACTTCTGCACAAGCTTTGGCAAACCCTTATGATGCTAATGTTACACTCTACAACAATGACTTTTTGAAAGCGCCGTATTTGCAGAATGTAATTACCGACCAACATTACTTAACTCGCGATCGGGAAGGAAGATCTGTCGTGTTTTTAGGTAGGATAAATAAAGATTGGAAAACGCCAGCCAAATGCATCGCTGCTGATGAGCGTACCGCTGTTTGCATTGATAAGGATGGAATGGCTAAAGTTTTTGGAGATTATTCGTTAACCAGACCTTACAGTTATGCTTATTTCATTTCTTCTGATGCTGGTAAACAACCCGAGCAAATGGAAGCGTTTAAAAAGGCAATCTGGAGCAATGGTGAAAAAGCGTTGGCAGTTTATGAAATTGCTGCCTCGGTTAATGGTGGTGGAAGCTTTAATGTTGCTAACTTTAAGGCAAGTGAAGCCACCGGTGGAAAATGGTATTGGTGGTGGATCGATAACGGAGTTTTAAATAAAAAAGATCAATAAAATAAAATGAGAACATTGAAATTATTTACGGTATTACTATTCTCTGTGTTAGCATTGAATGTTTCTGCGCAGCAGAAAAAATATGTAATGGTTATTCACGGCGGTGCCGGAACCATTTTAAAAAAAAATATGACCCCTGAAAAAGAAGCTGCTTATATTGCTGTTTTAACCCAGGCTTTGCAGGCAGGTTATGAAAAAATTAAATCGGGCAAAACCAGTTTAGATGCAGTGGAAGCAACTATTCATGTGATGGAAAACGACCCACATTTCAACGCTGGTAAAGGTGCGGTTTTCACCCACGATGGTAAAAACGAACTGGACGCCGCCATTATGGATGGTAAAACATTGATGGCAGGAGCGGTTGCCGGAGTGACCACAGTGAAAAATCCAATTTCTGCAGCAAGAGCGGTGATGGAAAAATCGGAGCATGTGATGATGGTTGGCGCTGGTGCGGATCTATTCGCAAAAGATGCTGGTTTGGAAATTGTTGATCCGAAATATTACTGGACTAAAGAGCGTTGGGATGGATTACAACAAGCGATAAAAGAAGATTCAACCAAAGCGGTTTTGGATCATGGGAGTAAAAAATCAGAATTGTTAGGGAGTAAAAATCACGATTACAAATTCGGTACTGTTGGTTGCGTGGCCTTAGATAAAGCAGGTAATTTGGCTGCCGGTACGTCTACAGGTGGAATGACCAACAAAAAATACGGTCGCGTGGGCGATGCGCCAATTATTGGCTCTGGAACTTATTGCAACAATGAAACAGCTGGTGTTTCTTGCACTGGTTGGGGCGAATTTTACATCCGTAATGTAGTAGCCAAAACCATTTCCGATCTAATGGAATACAAAGGTTTGTCTGTTGCCGTAGCATCTAAAATGGCATTAGATAAAGTTGGTAAAATGGGTGGAGATGGTGGCTTAATTGCATTGGATAAAAAAGGAAATATTGCGATGCCTTTTAATACTGAAGGCATGTATCGCGGTGCAATTACTGCTGATGGGAAAATTGAAGTAAACATTTATAAATAATGAAAAAGTTATTTCTAATATTTGCTTTAGTTGGCTTTTCCTTAATGCTAAATGCACAAAGTAAAGCTACAAAAGGAAATCTCTTTATCATCGGCGGCGGCAATCGTTCTGATGAATTAATGAAGCAAATGCTTAATACTGCCGAATTAAAACCGAGCGATTACATTGTTGTTCTGCCAATGGCCAGTGAAGTTCCTGATGTTGGTTTTGGCACACTTTCCGCTCAGTTGCAAAAGCTTGATCCCAGAGTAATTAAAAACTTCAATTTCGCAGAGCATGACGTAAATGATAAAAAGTGGACTGATTCCTTATCCAGCGCAAAGCTTATTTATATCCTGGGCGGCGATCAAAGCCGTTTTATGAATGTGGTTTTGAATACACCAGTTTACACCGCCATTCATAAAGCTTATCAAAACGGCGCTACTATTGCCGGAACAAGCGCTGGCGCTGCGGTGATGAGTAAATATATGATTACCGGAAAACAACTTTTAGATACCGTTTACAAAGAAACTTTTAACAAGCTTTGGGATAAAAACATTGAATTTTTGCCGGGCATGGGTTTGTTGGAAAATACAATTATTGATCAACATTTCTTAAAAAGAAACCGCTACAACCGTTTAATTTCTGCTCTTGCGGCCCATCCTGATTTGGTTTGTGTCGGTATCGATGAAAGTACAGCAATTATTGTTCATGGCAATAAAGCCACAGTTGCTGGCGAAAGTCAGGTGGTTAGATTGGCTAATCCAAAAGAATTAAAAAAAACAGATAAAGGTTTGATGAAATTTAAGCAATCCGAATTTGGAATTTTTACCGCAGGAGATGTCATTAAAATTAAACCCTAACCTCAATTAAAAGCACGAAGCAAGCTAAATGATAGAATTGCTTCGTGCTTTTTTTATCTAGTCAATTAAAGATTTCTTTCGATTATATTGCAATTTTGAAGGTAATCCTATTATTTATTTTCAGTGGCCAGCAATAATTCCATCATTTTCTCGGCTGCAACCTTACCTTTTAGTTTAAGCAAAGTCCGGGGCGTATCATCTCCAACCTCATAGGTTAATGCTTCTGCATGCAAAACCCTCCCCATCCAGCTTTTAGATACATTACCACCATTTGGAGATGGTTTAATATTAGGCTTAAAACCGGGGATACTTTCGCTAAAAGCGTGGAGCCATTTCCGCGTAAAACCCGGTAAATTGGTTTTGTTCTGAGGCTGGTCTTCATTGGTGTAAAATACATCGTAATAGGTTGAATGGAAATCTATCCCGAAATATACCTTTGCATTTTGCTGCGTAATTTTTTTTAAGAGATAATCTTTAACCGCTCTTGTTTCCGGTTGTGCAAAGTTTTCCCAATCGCGGTTTAAATCTACACCGGCCACATTATGTCGCCAGTTGCCTTCATCCACACCATCAGGATTAATTACCGGAATTAAGAGCAGCTCGAATTTCATTCTGAAGCTCTTTCCCAGTTCAGTATTGGCAGTTACGGTTCTGATAAATTCCTGCATGGCCATATAACCCGTAACCTCAGGTGGATGCTGCCTGCTCAATACCACAATCAGTTTTTTGCTTTGATTACCAATGTTTATTGCATTAATGGGTTTACCCAAAATACTTTCACCAATTTTTTGCTTTTTTACCTGAGGAAGCCTGACCAAGCTATCTTCCCAATGATAATTATCCGAAGCACTTAACAGTTCCTGTGCAGCAACCAATATGGTATCGTTGTTTGCTGATAGTTTAAAAGAGGCTTGCTTTTTATTCTGATTGATTTTGACATCAGCAAGATCTTTCCAGGGCTGATGTTGATAACGGTATTTAGGGTTGTAGCGATGTGAAGTACCTTTATAATTGAGGTTAACGTAAAGATTTTTTTGCTGTGCCGACCAAACTTTAAAAGCATACCATGGGCTGGGATTGATGGGCTCGTTTTCGGGAGCAATCTCAATGTTAAAGGTGCTATCGTTTTCCTGTGAAATTGAATTTAGCCTGGCGCCACCAAAGTTATTGGTTAACAGAATCTGATTTTTATTAAAGCGATAAGTCTTTCTTATTTGGAAATTTGTGGTTGCTTTTGATGCGTGTTCATTAATACTTTGCGTTAAACTTTTAGTTTTACATGCTAATATGAATGCTGCGAGGATTACTATAAAAGCCGTTTGATTTTGTAATTTAATCACGATGTGAAAGTTTTAAAATAAGAAACAAGGCTGCCTCACGACAGCCTGTTCAACGAGAAGAGAAATCTTTAAGGGTTTTGATCTTCAGGACCAATGGCCTTGTTTACATCAATTTCATCTTGAGGAATTCTGTATTCCCAAAGGTTATTTTGCGATGCCCGAGCTTTAAATAAAGTATTGGCAATATCGGTGTAGGTTACGGTGCTACTTACTCTAGGGTTATCCATTCCGTTCCTGTCCATGTCGGCATCTGTACGTTTCAGGTCGTAGAAACGGAAGCCTTCGCCCCACAGTTCAATACGTCTTTGTACCATTATTTCATCGATTAAAGCTGCGCCTGTTTTTGCAGATAGTACATAATTTGGGTTTCTGTTTACCGCTAGTGGGTATAGTGCAGCAGCTGCAGCAGCATCCTGTCCGCTTCGTGCCAAAGCTTCAGCTTCTATCAGGTACATTTCGGCAACCCGCATAAAGGGGATATCGCCGGCCCGGCTGGTAACATCCAGAACTTTGAATTTTCTGTGCATGTATTTAATTACCCTTACATTTGATGCGGCAGCACCCGTTGCGGCATCTATTGCACCAGGGAAATTAACTTTATCTGCAGTGGTACCATCCCACCATAATTTTTTTCGGATATCTGTACTGGGGATTTTAGCATATAAAAGAGAGTTGATCATCTTGGGCTCGAGCCTGTTCCACGACGAATTAAAATTACCCGATACGTAAGAATAGAAAGAACCAAAGCTTGGTACCTGATCTGTTAACTGGTTAGCACCCCACATCCATTCCACATTCGAAATCGAAGTAAATCCACCCAGATAATCCGTATTTGTCATTAAAGAGAAACCAGTTCTGGCTTCTTTTGAATATTTCACCGCGTTGGCATAATCCTGCATAGTTAGTGCAACCCTTGCTTTAAAGCCTTTGGCGACATTTAAGTTTACATGGGTCTTTGCTGATCTGGCTGTTGCGTTTTCTAAAAGAGAAATCGCCTGATTTAAATCTTGATTGATCTGAGTATAAACGGCTTCTACCGATGAACGCGGTTGATCTACACCCTCCGTTGAGATAATGATTGGAATACCTGCCTGTGTGTTCTGCTTTCCTGCTTCATAACGTTTGCCATAAAGTTGGATCAGGTTAAAATGGCACCAGGCCCTAACAGCTAAGCTTTCGCCTTTAATCACAGCTTTTTCATTCGCAGCACCATCAATCTTATCGATGTTTTCGATAATCATATTGGCATTACTGTTAATCCGGTAGTATAGTAAATAAGGGAAAGCGGCAAGTGAGCTTGATGCACTTCGGTGATCGATCCATCTTAGTGCGGGCTTAAAATAACTGTAAGTATTTCCTGACCATACAAAATCTTCGCCCATGGCATCCATATTCAACATCATGGCACCATGTGCATCCTGCGACTGATTTGAAATTTGAAGATACATTAAACGATACATCCCGTTTACGGCAAGTTTTGCATTGGCAATAGATTCGAAAGCCGTTGTTTGCGCAACCTGATCAGTTGGGAAGGTTTCCAGAAAATCTTTTTTACATGAAGTAAACAATGCTATCATAAGCATGATTACTGAAGTGATTTTACAATTTTTCATGATGATATTTTAAAGCGTTACATTTAAACCTAAAGAAACAATTCTGTTTGGAGCATAAGTGTAGCTCGAATTTCCGTTGTATGCCTGCGATGGATCAAAGCCTTTCCGGTATGAGCGCATAAATAAATTTTCGCCGGTTACAAAGATTCTTGCATTGGTAATCGATAGTTTGCGGGAAAATGTTTTTGGTACGGTGTAACTAAAGTTCGCTGCTCTTAAATATAAATAAGAAGCATCTACCAACCAGCGATCGCTATCGTACGTTGTAGTTCCAATTGCTCGCCTGGGTACATTTGTTACATCACCTGGTTTTTGCCAACGATCTAAGGCATCAACATGTAATGCTCTTCCATAAGTGCCGTTAGACATCAGAGACTGGTAATCGCCATCAAAAGAAACGCCGCCAACCTGATAGATAAATCTGAAATCCAATGCGAAATTTTTGTATGTAAAGGTATTGTTGATACTGCCATAGAAATCAGGAATAGATGAACCTGCATAATGGTACAAGGCATTGGTACCGCTCGTGGTTACCACCGTGCCATCGGGCATGGTCTTGGTAGTCGTTGCTGCCGGCCCGGCCACAAAAAGTTCAGAACCTGTATCAGGATCTATGCCATAATAATCTCTCAGCCAATAATCATAGCGAGATTGGCCTACCATATATTTCTTGGTGCCATCGATAAACTCATCGTAGGGTAACTTGGAAATCTTATTGGTAAAGGTTGTCCAGTTAACGCCAACATTCCATTTAAAGCTTTTGGTCTTGATTGGCGTACCATCTAACTGAATCTCTACACCACGATTGTAAAGACTGCCGAAGTTTTGGTTTTGTGTATTTAACCCCGAAGAGAGGGCAAGTTGTACGTTAAATAAAAGGTTATCGGTATAACGGTTAAAATATTCAACACTACCTGAAATGCGGTTTTTCAAAAAGCCAAACTCCAGGGCAATATCCATACTATTGGTCGATTCCCATTGGATATCTTCATTTCCAAGTGCCAAAGCTTGCTTGATACCTGCTTCATTACCATTTTTAAAGCCAGTATCATAAAAAGTTTGATACAGGTAATAACTTCCCAAATCATCAGACCCTACCTGGCCATAAGAGCCACGAAGTTTTAAATTATCAACCCAGCTAACATTAAAGAATTTTTCTTTATTGATTTGCCATCCAGCACCTACAGACCAAAATTCTCCCCAGCGGTTTACCGGAGAGAATTTTGAAGATCCATCTGTACGGTAAGATCCGGAAACAAAATATTTTCCATCATAGTCGTATTGGAACCTTCCGAAATAGGACTCAATCCGGTAGTTATCCTGATAAGAAGTTAAAGAAAGAATTGTAGCAAAGTTTTTAAGTTCAGTTGATCCTGAAACAATTTGACCGGATGCACTGCCAAAATTATAATCATAACGGCGTTGGTAAGCCTCGTGGCCAGCCAATACATCAATATTATGGCTTCCGAAAGAACGGTTGTAGTTTAATAACTGGTTAATATTCATTGTTCTGGTTGTTGAGCTAGTGCGGTTACTTTTTCCATTGGAGGTCAAACCGTCGCCGATAATAGGGCTATCAAAAACGTTAAATTTGTAGTTGTTTAAGTCCAGACTGAAATTGGTAGTCAGCTTAAAATTCTTTAAGAAAGAAATCTCAGCGAATGTACGCCCGCTGATAAAATTACGCTCGGTGTAATTCTCATTGTATTCTGTTTCTGCTAACACGTTTCTGCCAGGAGCAATAGGGCGGGTGTAACCTTCATCATACACCTGATTTCCTAGCGCATCCAGTAAGTAACTTCCGTCGGCATTATGCTTGTGTACAGCATAAATTGGTGCAAAAATTAAATCAGTATAAAATGGATCTTCCCAGATTCCGCTCTCTTGATTGCCAACGTTTGTTTTTTGAACTGAACCCGAAAGGTTAATGCCGGTTTTAATCCATTTTTTTACGTGGGTATTTATATTTACCCTGCCGCTATACCTGTTGAAATCCGTTAATACAGAGTAACCCTCATCTTTTAAATAAGCCAGGGAACCAAAGAAATCGCTTTTGTTACTCGCTCCGCTATAATTCATATTATATTCGCTGCGTATGCCGGTGCGTCTCAGCTGATTTACCCAGTTTAAGTCTTCAGGATAGATTAGAGAAGCCGCCGGATTTATCGTTCCATTAGTTAACACTACCTGGTTATCGGCTACAGTAAATGGATTTGAAATTAACGATCCGACGATATTATTTGATGCCTGCGTGTTTGCCGCATCAAGTGTTGCGCCACCGGATACTAAACTATTCCGCATTGATTCCCAAAGTAGCGGGTAATACTGGAAAGCATCAACTTTCTCGTAATCAGACAAACCTCTTGAATTTAAACCCTGCGTTGTTTTCAAAGTAAGCTTCGGGGCCACATCCTTCCCTTTTTTTGTAGTAATTAGAATCACACCATTTGCACCTCTTGAACCATAAAGCGCTGATGCCGATGCATCTTTTAAAACAGAAATACTTTCGATATCATCAGGATTTAAGTTATTCAGTGCGCCCTCATAAGGTGCGCCATCTACAACATATAATGGATCAGAACCTCCGTTGATGGTACCGAAACCACGAATACGTACGCTCGGGCCAGCGCCAGGCTGACCGCTTCCCGTAGTGGTTTGAATACCGGGCGCAGCACCAACTAATGCCGTTGCCAGGTTCGAAATTGGCCGGTTTTCCAGTTCTTTCGAATTGATTGTTGATACGGAGTTGGTCAATGCGCTCTTTCTAACCGTACCATATGCCTGAACAACAACTTCTTCCAGCTGCTTGTTCTCGATGGTTAACTGAACATTTAACGTGTTATTGGCGCCAACTATAACTTCTTTCGAGGTATAACCCAGGTATGAAAAAACTAAGGTGGTTTCTCCTGTTCTAAGCGTAATGGTATACTTTCCGTCAGAATTGGTAATTACACCGTTACCTTTACTTTTTACTCGTACAGAAACTCCTGGTAAGGTAGTATTGTCATCGCTGCTGCTTACCACGCCCGAGATAATCCGATCTACCCCGAACACTTTAGCCACAGGTTTTACGCTTACAATAATGGTTTTATCTTCGATGGCGTAATTTAGTGGCTGCCTGCTAAAAATATTTTTTAACAGCTCATCCAAACCCTGATCTTTTGCCTTTACATTAACCAGATTAGCTTCTTCAATTACTTCATTACTGTAGATGAAATAATAGCCGGTTTGTTTTCTTATCTCCTTGAAAATAGTTTTTAAGGAAGCATTATTTGCGGTAAGTGTGATTTTCTGGGCCATTGTTTTACCACTCACCTGGAGCGATAAGCAAAAAATAATTATTGCCGCTAGTTTCATAACCAAAAAAGCTTTAAACGCATAACAGGTTCCTTTTAATTTTGTAATTGGTTTGGGCATGGGGCTGCCCGTTTGAGATTGTAGACAATCTTTCATAAGTTTGTTTTGGTTTGGGTTTATTGATAAGTTGATAAATTTTTATAGCCCAAAACTGCTGCTTGCAGCTTTAATTAAATCTTTCCGGGTGCAACCGGGAAGATTTTTTTGCTATTATGGTTTTTGGCTTTACTTCATACGTTACTTGCTGATTGGTTTCACTTCTATCGTTTTATTGTTAATATTAAATTCTACGTTTCCAGCTGCCTGAAGCAGTTTTAATAACTTCGAAACATTGTTATTGCGACTTACTACCCCGTTAAACTTAATGCTTGGTGTTTTACCAACGTATTTCACCTCTACATTATACCATCGCTCCACCTGGCGCATCACATCTTTTATACTGGCATCTTCGAAAATAAATAGCCCGTTTTTCCAGTCTACCACATTATCTACATCAACATTTCTAAGCAAAATGCGGGAACTATTTGCATCAAAAACAGCTTGCTGGCCAGGAACCAGAATTTTCGAGACATTGTTATGATTCAATTTTATTGATCCCTCTAATAAGGTAACAGCGGCATTTTCTTCGTTAGGATAAAGGTTTACATTAAAATGTGTACCCAAAACTGCTACGTTTGCCTGTTCGCTTTCTACAACAAATGGTTTGGTTCTATCTTTCGATACTTCAAAATAAACTTCACCTGTGACCATAACTTTTCTTTGGCTGCCCACAAATGCTGTAGGGAAAGTGATGGATGATTCGGCATTAAGCCAAACCAAGCTTTTATCAGGCAACATTAAACGGTACTGGCCGCCGCGGGGTGTAGATAAGGTATTGGTATATACGTTCTGCTCTCCTTTATCGTTAACTGCATACTCAATAAAACCCTCATCGCTTTTGTTGATATTTGATGCGCCTTGCCGGGTAAGTGTTCCCTTCTGCGCATCATTTAAGATGATTTCAGAACCATCAGCCAATTTTAAAATAGCTTTATCTCCTCCGGGAAGCAAATCTTTTTTTACGATTTGTACAGTAGGTTGTGGAACCTTTTGCTTGTTGTAGATATGATACCCTAAGTAACCAACAATGACCAGCGAGGCCGCAATTGTTAATTTTTTAGCAAGGGAGATGATGATTGCCGTTTTCGATCTTTCTTTTTTATCAACTACGATGTTTTGGTACATGTAGTTCCAATCAACATGGTGTACATCGGCATCTGGTGAGGTAACCTTATCCAATTTTTTCATGTAATCATCCAAAAGCGGTTTGTACTCCTCTTTGCTGATGTAATTAAATAGCTCCGCGAAATCTTCTTCCGTTATAGTTTTGTTTACATATTGATCCAGTAAATCGTTAATTCTGTCGTTGTTTTCAGGCATGTCGGGATTGGCAAAATTGCGCCTTTAATACATAGACTATTAAGTGGATACAAGGGACCGCGGGAAATAAAAATATTTTTTTTAGCGGTCCTTTAGTTGTTGTGTCCGGTCTATCATTTAAGCTTAAACTTCAAAAAATGTGTAGAAAAACAACCATTCTAATTGCTTTCATTTTGACGATCTGTACTTCAGACCTAATGGCCAACAAAATTTTATCACCGGGCTTTCAGGATACTACCAGGCATTACCAACCGGGCAAAACCTATACCTTTAACGTAACTGCGCCATCGGGCGAATATGCGCTGGCAATAGAATACATCGCAGGCGATCATAAATCTAAACTAATTTTAACTTCGCCACATGGCGGAAGTTTGAAACCGGATTTCATCAGAACTAGAACGAATGAATACGTAGTTAAAGCCGAAGATAATGGCTATGGCGACACCGAAAGTTTCTCTGCAGTATCGGATTCTAAAACCCTTGAGCTTACCCAGGCACTAGCCGAGGAAATAAAAAGAACAACAGGATTAAGGCCACACATCATTTTAAACCATTTACACAGAAGTAAGCTGGATGCGAACCGGGCAATGTCTTTAGCTGCGCAGGGCGATGTAAATGCCGAAGCTGCCTGGAAAGCATTTCATGCTTTCATTGATGATGCGAAAGCGCAGGTGCTTAAAAATAATGAGGGCTTGCTGTTTGATATTCATGGAAATGCACACCGCCCGCAACGCACAGAAATTGGTTTGCTTTTAAAAGGCAAAGATTTCAAATCCAACGATTTGGAGCAATATGCCGATAAATCAAGCGTAAAAGCTATGGTCAAAAGTGGCAAGGCCACAATGACTGAGCTAATAAAAGGTGATTATGCTATGGGTACCTTGTTAAGCGAGAAAGATATCTTGGCTACTCCTGGCAAATCGGTTCCAAACCCGGTTGATGAAGAATTTTTTCCGGATGGCAGGTACTTTAACGGCGGTTACAACACGGCAAGGCATGGCTCTAAATTTTCTGGAAACATTTCTGCAATCCAGCTGGAGTTTAATTCGGATGTAAGGATGGATGATAAAAAAAGGCCCGAGTATGTGAAATCAATAACCAAGGCCATTAATCAGTTTATGGCTAAATATTTTAAGTAGATTAAGAAAGCAACCAAACAAAATATGCAGTTATACTTATTTTAAGTGTATTAATCGAAAGGTAGTGGCGAAGGTATTTTAGCACATCAACTATAACGTTCTTCACCCTGCTTTTTGATAAGCCAACCTGAAGGGCAATTTCCTCGTGGCTCAAACCATCAAAGCGGCTCATTTTAAAAATCTGCTGTTTCTGCTCTGATAAATTTGCCAGCCCCCTGTTGATTAGCATTTCACTATCCTTAAAGTCAGTTTGTTCTTCAATACCATTGCTTTCTACCTGCATATTTGCCCATAGCTGGGCCAGTATTTTCTGATTTTTAGCAGCCTGGTTTAAATAATTATAGGTTTTGTTACGAACAATTGTGTAAATGTAGTTTCGGGGATGCTCAATATTCGGTAGCGTATCTCTTTTCTGCCAGATGGTAAAAAAAGTGTCCTGAACAATTTCTTCCGCATCAGCTTTAGAATGTACAAATCTAACCACGAAACTGTAAACCCTATTTTTATAAAGCTCAAAAACATGCTTAAAAGCAATTTCATCGCCACCAGCAATTTTTTGCAGCAATATTTTTTCCGCAGATAAATTATAAACAGACATGTATAGTTCGTTGGTTTCGGTTGGCTAAATATATGAATTACTGAATAATAAAAATATTTTCAGTAAAAAATGGGCAGAAAACTGAATGATTTTGATAAACAAACATTTTATCTCCTGTTGTTTTAGCTATTTTCAAGGTAAGATAAAAATATAAGCTATATTTCGTTTTTAAAAAACCAAAATGAAATCTATTCTTTCCAATTTAACTTTTCAGGTTATCATCGCAATTATCATCGGGATCTTTGTTGGGACCTACTTTCCTGAGTTCGCATCGACAGCCAAATTAATTAGCCAGGGTTTTATTAACCTGATTAGCATGCTCATTGCACCTATTATTTTCTTTACCATTGTTTTGGGGATTGCCCACATGGGTGATATGAAAAAAGTTGGCCGAGTGGGAGGAAAGGCACTGTTATATTTTGAAATTGTGAGTACCGTGGCCATCGCAGTCGGTTTGCTGGTTGCAAATGTGCTTAAACCCGGAGCAGGTGTAATTGCGAAAGCAGGCGACGCATCGAAAATTTCGGGTTATGCCGAGCAGGCAAAAGATATGAATTGGGCTGAGTTTTTCTTGCATATCATTCCCCATAATGTGATTGCTGCCTTTGCTGAAGGAAATATTCTACAAATTTTGCTTTTTGCCATCCTATTCGGATATGGTTTAAACAAACTAGGAGGGGAGGGTACTTCTGTGTTAAATGCCTTCGATAAAATTTCAAAAGTGCTATTTAAAATCATGAAAGTGATTATGCGTTTGGCACCAATCGGTGCTTTCGGCGGTATGGCTTTTAGCATCGGCACACATGGTTTGCAAAGTATTTTCGGGATGGCTAAACTAATGGGTTCGGTTTATCTAACTTGCATTTTATTCATTTTTGTGGTGCTCAATGGCATCTGTAGGTATTATAAGTTCAGCTTATGGGCTTATCTTAAATTTATCCGGCAGGAGATTTTAATTGTTTTGGGTACCTCTTCTTCTGAATCAGCTTTGCCTAGTATGATGCAAAAAATGGAAGCCATTGGTTGCGATAAATCTGTGGTGGGTTTAGTTATCCCAACAGGATATTCTTTTAATTTGGATGGTACTGCAATTTACCTGGCCATGGCGGTTATTTTTCTTTGTCAGGTTTTTCATGTTGACTTATCTCTGGGTCAGCAGATTACTGTTTTGGGTGTGTTGATGGTTACCTCAAAGGGTGCTGCGGGCGTTACAGGAAGTGGTTTTATCGTGTTGGTTTCTACGCTTACGGCTTTAAAAATAATGCCCATCGAGCATATTTCTATTTTGATTGGTGTAGATCGTTTTATGAGCGAAGCACGAGCCATTACCAACGTTATTGGAAACGGGGTGGCGACAATCGTAATTGCCAAAAGCGAAAATCAGTTTGATCAGGCGAAGTATTTAAGAGCAATCCAGCCAGCAGCGATTGAGAAAAATGAGGAAAGTTAAAGTGTTGCGGGTTACCAGTTATCTGTTGCCAGGCTGGATTCTAGCACCCCAATCTTTCAGAGGTGTATTCATTAGACTTCTCGAGATGCTAACACCAAAGTGAGCGATAGCTTCTTTTACTTTTTATTGGAACTATGACAGGTAACATGTAACAGGCAACTCACAATACATAAACCAACTATTTAACTTACCTTTGTGCCAGAAACATGCACACAGCATGTTTAGTTAAACCAGATCACATTGGCTCAAGAAGAACAAAATAACCGCAAAGAAAAAAGCGAGTTACATCCACGCAACAAACACCGTTCGCGTTACAATTTCAAACAACTTACTGCTGCATCAAAAGAATTGAAACGTTTCGTTTTTAAAAACGAGCATAATGACGATTCTATTGATTTTGCAGATCAAAATGCCGTTAAAGCACTTAACAGGGCATTATTAAAATATTTTTATAATATTTCTCAATGGGATATTCCTCAGGATTTCCTTTGTCCGCCAATACCGGGCAGGGCTGATTACATTCACTATGTTGCCGATCTTTTAGGGTCGAGCAACAAGGGTAAAAATCCAAAGGGGGCAAATATAAATGTGCTTGATATTGGCGTGGGTGCAAATTGTATTTACCCAATTGTTGGTCATCAGGAATATGGTTGGAATTTCGTAGGTTCTGAGATTGATCCGCTTTCTGTTGATTCTGCCAAACGAATTATTGAAGCAAATAAACCGTTGCAGGGTGCGGTAGAAATCCGTCAGCAATCTTCTAAAATGGGTATTTTTAGAAATATTGTGGGTGCAAAAGAGCGTTTTGATGCTGTGGTTTGCAATCCGCCTTTTCACGCATCTTTAAAAGAGGCAGAGCAAGGAACCCGCCAGAAATGGCGTAACTTGGGTGGCAACGAAAAAGAAGTAAAACACGTTTTAAACTTCGGTGGAAACAAGGCTGAGCTTTGGTGCCCAGGAGGTGAACGAGCTTTCGTGGAGCAAATGATTATTCAAAGCGCACAAATTAAAAACCAAGTGTTATGGTTTACTTCATTGGTATCTAAAAGTGCAAACTTAAAAAGTATTTACAGTGCTTTGGTTAATGCAAACGCCTTTGAAGTGCGTACGGTGCAAATGAGCCAGGGACAAAAAATTAGCCGTTTTGTGGCTTGGACTTTTCAAGATGATGCTGCACAAACAGAGTGGGCGAAAGGATGGAAGTAAGTTTTTAGTCGTTAGTCTGGAGTCGAAAGTCTTGGGTCTCTTGCCAGCGAGTTGAAATAAAAATTAACCAAAAGCCGGATAAATTCTCATTTATTCGGCTTTTTCTTTTCGTGTGCGCCGGGCATGGCAATCGACTATAGGGTTAGAGTCCCGAACACGCTTAGCAGTAGGAAGTGTTAGCTTAAGACAAGGGTGTCGTGGGTGACTGCGAATCTAAAGGAAGTCGGCGGCAAATATGGGGGCTTACGAACAGAAACTGTATATGAGGCGGATTTAGTCCGGGTGATGTTGCACGACAAACAGAAGCCCGATACTGCACGGGGACTATTACGTAAATACAGGGGCCACATCCATAGGAAGTAGATTGTCTTACCCCGGGAGATCTGAATGAGTTCTGTCAAGTGTAAGCGCGATTACAGGAGAGGAAACATTTAGCGGGGACGTTCAATGGCTCACTCAGAAGTCAGCAGCGGTCATAGTACTGTAGCAGAATTACAGGAAGGACCAAATGTTGAAATGGCAAAGGAAACAGGAAGTTTATGGTAGAGCGTTCACAGCAGAACCACATTAGAGAACTGCTTATATGAGGGTAGGACGGAATCCGAGAGTAAAATATAAGAGGAGCTGAGCCGAGCCGTGCAACCAATGGGCACAATGCCTGGCAATAGGTGAATATCATCGCTTGTCAAGAGATACTGTTTCAACAAACCGCTGTATACCGAACGGTACGTACAGTGGTGAGAGAGGACAGATAGGGAACTAATTCCTATCTTCCTACTCGATTAGGATTTTTGTTCCGAATCTGAAGCATTGCGATCCTTATATTTATTTTTTCTCGTAAACAATTAATATCGTTAAATCATTATCATCGTTTGGCTTAATGCCATGCGTACTCCCCGGACGCGTTAAAATCGCATCGCCAGGTTTAACCGGAAATGTTTTCCCATTCATTTGCATGGTGCCATTTCCACTGATCACGTAATATATTTCATCTTCTTTTTGCAAATGATAGCCGATGGATGAACCGGGTTTTAAAATCCTTTTACGGAAAGCCGTTTTAAGATTTTTGGCATCACCAAAGAAATTGTATCCAATGGTTTCGCCACCACCCTTGTGTGTGCCGGGTTCTTTTTTCGCCACTTCGATATCGTTTTGTAATATGTATTTCGACGTGTCGTTACTTTGGGCTTTGGCGCCAAAAGCAATGGTTGTCAATAATGTAAGAAGGATAAAAACCTTGTTTTTCATGTTACACTCTTTTTGGCTGTATTATTTTGCATCATGCTTTTAGCTTTAGTCTTTCTACTTTCAGCTTTAGGCTTAAGTAAAATTAGGCGTTTTGTTTCGGGTTGCCAAAGGCGAAGAAATTTTGTTAAATAAACCTGATAGCAACGAACAGGGAGTGCAACGGAGTAAAGTGAATAGCAGGACCACAGCTGCCATAGGCGAACTCCTTACATTTTCATGAAAAAATGGGGCTAAATAATCTATTTTTAAGCTTGACTTTCCAGTCAATAATATTAGCTTTGCACAAAAAAATATTGATACATGAGCGTTTTAGTAAATAAAGATTCTAAGGTTATCGTTCAGGGTTTTACCGGAAACGAAGGAACATACCACGCAGAACAAATGTTGGCGTACGGTACAAACGTAGTTGGTGGTGTTACGCCTGGCAAAGGTGGGCAATTACATTTAGAAAAGCCTGTTTTTAATACTGTTAAAGATGCTGTTGATAAAACAGGAGCAAATGTATCTATCATTTTCGTTCCACCGGCTTTTGCTGCTGATGCGATTATGGAAGCTGCCGATGGTGGCATTAAAGTGATTGTTTGTATTACTGAAGGTATCCCAACTAAGGATATGATTCAGGTTAAAGAATATATTTCTGACCGTGATGTTACGCTTATCGGCCCTAACTGCCCAGGTGTAATTACTGCTGATGAAGCTAAAATTGGTATCATGCCAGGTTTTATCTTCAAAAAAGGTCATGTAGGTGTGGTTTCAAAATCAGGAACTTTAACTTACGAAGCGGTAGATCAGGTTGTTAAAGCTGGTTTAGGTATTACTACTGCTATCGGTATCGGTGGTGACCCAATTATTGGTACGCCAACTGTTGAAGCGGTAAAATTATTAATGAATGATCCTGAAACTCACGGTATCATCATGATTGGTGAAATTGGTGGTGGAATGGAAGCTGAAGCTGCTCGTTGGATTAAAGAAAACGGTACTAAGCCTGTTGTTGGTTTCATCGCTGGTCAAACTGCTCCTGCAGGACGTAGAATGGGTCACGCTGGTGCAATTGTAGGTGGTGCTGACGATACAGCTGCTGCTAAAATGAAAATCATGCGTGAGTGTGGTATCCGTGTAGTAGAAAGTCCTGCTGAAATTGGCGCTGCAATGGCAGAAGAATTAGCAAAGTAAGATTTTAGAATTTTATATAAATGAGAGCGTTTCGATTAATTTCGGGACGCTTTTTTTTTTGTCCTCACCCTGTGAAAGTTTTTGATTTGGCTAATTTTTGCTGTCCCTCTCCTGGAAGAGAGGGTTGACGGTTTAGGCGGTAATCCATTTGTTTAGGATCACAATCTTATGTTTCCCTCTCTTTCAGGAGGGATGGCACTACAAAACCATTATCACAAACTTTGATAGGGTAAGGTTTTATCATCGCTTTGTAAACACTATTCGAATGTATTAAACCTGTAAACCAAATTGAAATCTATCACGTATATTGATGTATGAAAACGATGTTAAATAAACTATTTTTGATCTCGGCTGTTGTTTTAATTGGAAGTCTTTCTGCTTGCGCACAAAAGCAAGAAAAGAAAGAAACAAAATCAGCGCAGTCATCAGAAAATATTATAAAAAAGAAAATGAACTGGAACACATTAACACCTGAAGAAGAAAGAGTAATTGTTAATAAAGGAACAGAATATCCTGGCACAGGGAAGTATGAGCATACCACAGATAAAGGAACATATACTTGTAAACGTTGCAATGCGGAATTGTACCGTTCGGAAAGTAAGTTTGATGCCCGTTGTGGTTGGCCGGCTTTCGATGATGAAATTAAGGGTGCTGTAAAACGGATTCCTGACGCTGACGGATCGCGTATAGAGATAGTTTGTGCCAACTGTGGCGCACACTTAGGTCACGTTTTTACAGGAGAAGGGTTTACTGCTAAAGACACTCGTCATTGTGTAAATTCTATCTCGATGAACTTTGTGCCAGACAAGAAATAAGGTGGGTGTAGTGAGGTTAGGTAGAGGCGTACAGCGACAAGTTGTACGCCTTTTTTGATGTTGAAAATCAGGCTGTTTTTCCACAAATTATTGATTATAAACTAAATGCTTATATTTGCAGGCTCGATATAAAAATTTTAGCCTATGAAGTATCTTCTGTTATTAAGTTTTTGTTTCCTGTTTTTACAAGGTAAAGCAAAGCAATCCGGTCCCTCAAATGAACCAGACAGCGTTAGCAAAACAGTTCTTGCAACTTACTATCACAGAAAATTCGAAGGCCGCCGCACTACTAGCGGCGCCAAATACAGAGCCAAAAAATTCACCGCCGCTCACCGCACTTTGCCATTCGGCACAATGATCAAAGTAACCAATCCCGACAACGGAAAATCGGTAACGGTAAAGGTAAACGATCGTGGTCCTTTCTCTAAGAGATTGGCAATAGATCTATCAGAAAGTGCTGCTAAAGAGATTGGTATCTATCGTAAAGGCATAGCTAAAGTAAATCTAAGTTATAGTGTGGAGTAATATTCCTTTTTGCTCTATTATGTACTTGCTATACACCTCAAATTTAAGTTATTAACACTTATTTTAGTTTGCTAAACCCTTGAAAAGAAACGATTAGCTTTTTTTTCGCTTGAAAATGATATTTAGCTGATCGTTTTCTCCACCAGATTCAGCGTAGTGTTAACAACTTTGGTTCACAAAAAAGCCCCCCGGTGTATATATTTGTTATAACAAAGTTCTTTAACTTCTTGCGTTTGAAAACAAATATAAAAGCTTAGTTTTTAGTAATTTACAGGTGTATCACTCTGATAACAAATCTAAATTTTCCCGACTAAAGACTCTGTTGTTTGTCATTCGCCAAGGGTTAGCACTTACACTAGAGTTTTAAGACAAAACATTTCAATCACTATATAAATTGGTGGATGCGTGGTTTTGTCGGCTCTAACTAAATGGAATAAAATATTAAAGTATCAGATATGGAACAGGAATTATTACTACAAGAAAACAAAGATAGATTTGTGCTTTTGCCGATTAAATACCCGGCAATTTGGGAGATGTATAAAAAGACCGAAGCTAGTTTCTGGACAGCAGAAGAGATCGATCTTTCTGATGACCAAAAGCACTGGGATAGTTTAAATGATGGCGAAAGACATTTCATTTCTCATATCCTTGCTTTCTTTTCTGCTAGTGATGGTATTGTTAACGAAAACCTGGCGGTAAACTTCATGAGTGAAGTGCAGTTGCCAGAAGCTCGTTGTTTTTATGGTTTCCAGATTATGATGGAAAACATCCATGCCGAAACCTATGCTTTATTAATTGACACTTATATCAAAGATCCGGAAGAAAAAGATCGCTTATTCCATGCTATTGATACTGTTCCGGCAGTAAAGAGAAAGGCAGAATGGGCGCTTCGCTGGATTGAAAACGGAACTTTCGCTGAGCGTTTGGTAGCGTTTGCTGCTGTTGAAGGTATTTTCTTCAGCGGAAGTTTTTGTTCTATCTTCTGGTTGAAAAAACGTGGTTTAATGCCTGGATTAACTTTCAGTAACGAGTTAATTTCTAGAGATGAAGGTTCGCACTGCGAATTTGCTTGCTTGTTGTATAGCATGTTAAGCAATAAATTGAGTGAAGAGCAAGTTCATTCTATCATCAGCGATGCGGTTGAAATTGAAAAAGAATTTATTACCGATGCATTACCGGTTGCTTTAATCGGGATGAATGCGAAGTTGATGAGCCAATACATCGAGTTTGTTGCCGACAGATGGTTACAGGAATTGGGTTATAAAAAAATCTATAATGCAACCAATCCTTTCGATTTTATGGAAATGATTTCATTGCAGGGTAAAACCAATTTCTTCGAAAAACGTGTTGGCGATTACCAGAAAAGTGGTGTGTTAACTTCTGCTGATAACAATAAACAAGCGTTTTCTTTAGACGAAGACTTTTAGTTAAAATTTTGAATTAAAGAATGATAGAATGCTCTTTTATCATTCGGAAAAATAAATAAAACATTACGAGTTGGTTCGAAAGGTTGATAAGAAAATCACTCATTCAAAACTCACTCATTCAATCATTAAAGAAAAATCTCATAAATTATGTTCGTACTAAAAAGAGATGGCCGCAAAGAGGCGGTGCAATTTGACAAAATCACAGCCCGTATTCAAAAGCTGTGTTATAGTTTAAATTCAGACCTTGTAGACCCAATCGATGTTGCCAAAAAGGTAATCGAAGGTTTATATGATGGTGTAACTACATCAGAGTTGGATAACCTTGCTGCGGAAACTGCCGCATCGTTGACTACGAAACATCCTGATTATGCTTTGTTAGCTTCGCGTATCGCGGTTTCTAACTTGCATAAGAACACTACCAAGTCATTCTCGGGTACGATGAAAATGTTGTACGAATATTTCGACCCGAAAGCGCAGAAAGCGGCTCCGCTTATCGCTGATGATGTGTACGAAATTATCGAAAAAAACAAAGATATTTTAGATAGCTCTATCATTTACGACCGTGATTTTGGTTTCGACTATTTCGGTTTCAAAACGCTGGAAAAATCATACCTTTTAAAAGTGAACGGTAAAATTGTTGAGCGTCCGCAACACTTATTCATGCGTGTTTCTGTTGGTATCCATAAAGAGGATATTGAGAGTGCAATTAAAACGTATAACTTAATGAGTGAGCGTTGGTTTACACATGCTACTCCAACTTTATTCAACGCCGCTACACCTAAACCCCAAATGTCTTCATGTTTCTTGTTAACTATGCAAGATGACAGCATCGAGGGGATTTATGATACATTAAAACAAACCGCTAAAATTTCTCAAAGTGCTGGTGGTATTGGTTTAAGCATCCACAACATCCGTGCAACAGGTTCATATATTGGCGGTACAAATGGTACGAGTAACGGTATCATTCCAATGTTACGTGTATTTAACGATACTGCCCGTTATGTAGATCAGGGTGGAGGTAAACGTAAAGGTGCTTTCGCTATTTATTTAGAACCATGGCATGCAGATGTTTTCGAATTCTTAGACTTACGTAAAAACCACGGTAAAGAAGAAATGCGCGCCCGTGATTTATTCTATGCGCTTTGGATTAACGATTTGTTTATGCAACGTGTTAAAGACAATGGTGATTGGACATTATTCTGCCCACACGAAGCTCCAGGTTTAGCAGATTGTTTTGGTAAAGAATTTGAAGATCTTTATGCGAAATATGAAGCTGAAGGCCGTGGACGTAAAACGATTAAAGCTCAAGAACTTTGGTTTGCTATTTTAGATTCTCAAATTGAGACAGGTACACCTTATATGTTGTTTAAAGATGCAGCGAACAGCAAATCTAACCAACAAAACCTCGGTACAATCAAGTCTTCTAACTTATGTACGGAGATTATTGAGTACACTTCTAAAGATGAGGTTGCGGTTTGTAACCTGGCATCATTAGCTTTACCACGTTTTGTAATCAATGGCGCTTTCGATCACCAAAAATTATACGATGTAACTTATCAGGCTACTTTAAACCTGAATAAAATCATCGACCATAACTATTACCCGGTGCAAGAAGCTGAAAATTCAAACATGCGTCACCGTCCGGTTGGTTTAGGTGTTCAAGGTTTAGCCGATGCGTTTATTTTATTGCGTTTACCTTTCGAAAGTGATGAGGCAAAACGTTTAAACAAAGATATTTTCGAAACGATTTATTTCGCATCGATGACAGCTTCTAACGATTTAGCGGTGAAACACGGCCCTTACCAAACTTTTGAAGGTTCGCCATTATCAAAAGGTAAATTCCAATTTGATTTATGGAACGTAACACCAGATAGCGGAAGATGGGATTGGGATGCTTTACGCAAGAAAGTAGTTAAAGATGGTGTATACAACTCTTTATTGGTTGCGCCAATGCCAACAGCATCTACTTCTCAAATTCTAGGTAACAACGAATGTTTCGAGCCATATACTTCTAACATTTACACCCGCCGTGTATTAAGTGGAGAGTTCGTAGTGGTGAACAAACACTTATTGAAAGACTTAGTAGCCCTAGGTTTGTGGAACAACGATATGAAAAACCAAATCATATTGGCTAACGGTTCAATCCAAGGTATTGCTGCTATTCCTGATTATATTAAAGAATTGTACAAAACTGTTTGGGAGATCAAGATGCGTAACATCATCGATATGGCTGCAGATCGTGGCGCATATATCTGTCAATCACAATCATTGAACTTGTTCGTAAATGCACCAAATACTTCGAAATTAACTTCAATGCACTTCTATGCATGGGAGAAAGGTTTGAAAACTGGTATGTATTACTTACGTACTCAAGCAGCATCTCAAGCAGTTAAATTTACTGTAGAGAACCAAGGTGGTAAAGCAATTGAAGCAGTTATTCCTGCTGAAATGACTCAAGACCAGGTTGCAGAAGAAATCGTTGACGGACCAGTTTGTTCAATGGAAGAAGGCTGCATTAGCTGTTCAGGTTAAACCCCTAAATCCCCTAAGGGGGACTTTTAAAACGATCGTCTTGCTGAATTTATTTCAGCATCTGTTTGAATATTTCCTGAAATAAGTTCAGGATAATGAATCTAATAATATCGTAAGGTTTTGGGCAAACGCTCAAAACCTTATTTTTTGTCCTTACTTTTGGTTTTTAGTTTAATAGTTCATCTGTCAATGGTTCATTACTGTAATGCGCCAAATACCAATGAACTATTGACCACTGAACCAATGAACACCCAAAAACATAGCAAACACGAAATCATTCCCTGCGAAAGATGCGGAACGGCTATTGAATGCAAGGCAAACTCATACACTAAATGTCAGTGTAGCGTGGTGCAATTGAGCATTAACGAAGTTCAATACATCTCCGAGTTATACGATGGTTGTTTATGCGCTAAATGCCTTTTCGAGTTACAACAGGAGTACAGGGAAGAGATAGGAGTGTAATTAAATTGCGAAATCTTAAAAGCATCTGTGTATACTAAATTCCATCTGCTTCGATTTTTTTGAAAAGCAATGTTCTGCACTTTTGGCTATATCAGCCCCGCTTTTGTTGCTGCCATTTAGAAAAAAAATGGCATCCATTCAATCGGGTTTATCTTACTTAAGTAAATACGTAACCCCCAACAAAAGTAAACTGTCTATTTTATTAGTCAAATCACAAGGTCTGAAATAGGACAGCTTAAAGTAAGAAAAATTTAAGTTCTGCCAGGTTTTCATTGGAACAAATCACTCCATATCTAAACCTTAATTTTTGACTCTTTTTCTTTTGTCTATTCGGTCATTTTCCGAAATGTCAAGTTCAGGTGGTATTTTATCAATGCACTATCTCAAATCAGATCTGAGCCCTTAAAATGGAAAGAAATATATATTCTCGGATTGAGTGTTTTTTGCAAATAGTGCACTCCTTTTGATAACAATATGCTAGCTGATAAATGGTTTATCAACAGAAAAAATAGAAAATACATATTATTATGGAAGCGCTCATTTCTAATTACTGGTGGGTTTTAGTGGCACTGTTGTGCATCGTTTTATACAAATACATTTTGCGTTTCTTATTTGGGATGGTCATTGTTCCCGAAGATAGAATCGGGTTAATTACCAAAAAATTCGTGCTATTTGGTTCAGACAGAGAACTGCCCGACGGGCGCATCATTGCCGTAAAAGGCGAAGCGGGTTTCCAGGGTAAAACATTAGCGCCTGGATTATATTTTGGAATGTGGTTTTGGCAGTACAGCGTAACTATGGAACAATTTACCATCATTCCAGAAGGTAAAATTGGTTTAATCATGGCCAAAGATGGTTCGGAAATTCCCACCGGAAATATCCTCGGACAAAGAGTAGAATCTGATAATTTTCAGGATGCTGTAAAGTTCCTGGAGAACGGCGGGCAGCGAGGTCGGCAGACTTCGTACATCACTTCTGGCTCTTATCGTATCAACACGATGCTTTTTCAAGTTTCGGTTACCGATATGATTCGTATTCAGGAAAGTATGGTAGGTATTGTAACAACACTTGATGGTTTGCCGATTGAAGCCAACCAGATTGCTGGTAAATTAGTAGAAGGACATAACAATTTCCAGAACTTTGATAATTTTATAAAAGCTGGAGGAAATAGGGGTTTACAGCCACAAGTAATTTTGGCAGGTTCTTACAACCTTAATCCTTGGGCTATTCAATTGGAGGAAATTCCGATGACTGAAATCGCGATTGGCTATGTAGGCGTGGTGATCTCCTTTATTGGTACCGATGGAAACGATTTAACCGGTGCCGATTTTAAACATGGTAACATTGTTGGGAAAGGTTCGAAAGGGGTTTGGCTAGAACCACTTGGCCCAGGTAAATATCCAATTAACAAGTACATTATGAAAGTGGAATTAGTGCCTACAACAAACCTGGTTTTAAACTGGGCATCTGCAAGAAGTGAAGCACATAATTTGGATAAAAATTTATCTACCATTACAGTACGTTCCAAAGACGGTTTTCCCTTCAATTTGGATGTGGCTCAAATTATTCACGTTCCAACAACTGAAGCGCCAAAGGTAATTGCCCGTTTTGGTAACATGGTAAACTTGGTTTCGCAGGTTTTGGAACCAACTATTGGTAACTATTTCCGTAACTCGGCACAGGGAAGCGATGTGATCGCTTTCTTAAGTACGCGTAAAGAGCGTCAAGAATCTGCAAAAGAACATATCCGAAAAGTGCTTGATGAATATAATGTAAACGCAGTTGATACGCTGATTGGCGACATTGTTCCACCAGAATCGTTGATGAAAACCTTAACTGACCGTAAAATTGCAGAAGAACAAAAGGTAACTTATGAAACCCAGAAGCAAGCACAGGAAACACGTCAGGGAATGGAAAAAGAAACTGCTATTGCTGATATGCAAAAGGATATTGTTAAGGCGCAACAAAGTGTGGAGATTGCCGAGCGTACCGCAAGTGCAACGGTTAAAAAATCGGAAGGTGATGCAGCTGGTGTGAAATTAGCTGTTGGTGCAGAAGCAGAAGCAACCAAAATGAGAGCACATGCCGAAGCCGAAGCAACAAAAGCAAGGGCGCAAGCAGATTCTGAAGCGATTAAGTTAAGGGCTTCGGCAGAAGCTGAACAAATTTCTTTAACAGGTGGAGCCGAAGCTGGTAAAATTTTAGCTATCGGTAAATCTACGGCCGAAGCCTATGAATTAGCTGTTAAGGCTTTGGGTGGCGAAAACTTTACGCGTTATAAAATTACCGAAGAATTATCTAAAGGTAATGTAAAGCTAATTCCTGATGTGTTGATTGGTGGAAATGGGGGTAATAATGGCGGCTCAGCAATGGATGGTTTATTAGGCTTGAAGTTAATGGAGCTAATGGACCCGCAACAACGAAAAGAGGTGATAGCGGTTGCCGGAGTTGTAGAAACAAAACCGATACCTAAAAGGGATAACATTAATTCTTAATTTTATTTTAAAGGTGAAAGGCCTCGCTGAAAATCGAGGCCTTTCTAATTATCCATTCGCTGAAGCCGAACGGCAATGTAATGCGATGTGGCTATTAGATTGACTGTTCATTGCAGGCTGCTTTAGCTGCATGAATAATGTAGAATTTTTAAAGGCTTCAGCCACATTTACACGCTATGCAACCCAAGATAGTAGCAAAAGATTCCCCACCTAAACGGGATAGGAGTGATATCCTTTTTGTTGCACTTCGACAAGGTTAATGTGTAGCAATCACAAAAAAGATTTAACGGATAGCCCGACCAACGATGATTTCGATACTGCCTCTGCTTTTCAGAAAACAATTACATAATTATGCCCTTCTACTTTTAAACAAAATATTAACTTTGCAACCTAATTTAGAGTGAAGGAATTTTGTGCCAAAGGCATCCCTTTGGGAAATGGTTGAATGCTTTACAAATTCATTCATTCTATCATTCTTTCATCCAATAATTTTAAGAAATGAAGAAAGTAAAAGTTGGCTTGGTACAAATGACTTGTACTAAAGATAAGCAGGAAAATTTAGATAAAGCGATTGTAAAAGTAAGAGAGGCAGCCGCGAAAGGTGCGCAAATCGTATGCTTGCAAGAGCTTTTTACTTCTTTATATTTCTGCGATGTAGAAGATTACGACAACTTCGATTTAGCTGAAAAAATTCCTGGACCATCGACTGATGCTTTACAGGAGGTGGCTAAGGAGCTTGGCGTTGTGGTGATTGCTTCTTTATTTGAGAAACGTGCTGAAGGTTTGTACCACAATACAACCGCTGTTTTGGATGCTGATGGTTCATATTTGGGGAAATACCGTAAGATGCATATCCCTGATGATCCAGCTTACTATGAAAAATTCTATTTTACTCCAGGCGATTTAGGGTACAAGGTTTTCGAAACCAAGTTTGGCAAAATTGGTATCTTGATTTGTTGGGATCAATGGTACCCAGAAGCATCACGGATTACTGCTTTGATGGGCGCTGATATTATGTTTTATCCAACAGCAATTGGTTGGGATACAACACAGGATGAAGAAACCAATAGAGACCAATATAATGCATGGCAAACCATTCAACGTTCGCATTCAGTAGCTAATGGCGTTCCTGTTGTGAGTGTAAATCGTGTTGGTTTTGAGCAGGAAGGCAGAATGAAATTCTGGGGAGGAAGTTTTGCAACAAACGCACAAGGTAAGCTGCTTTATTTGGCTTCACATGATCAGGAAGAAACCGAAGTGGTGGAACTGGATTTAGATCAAAGTGATTTCATGCGTAAACACTGGCCGTTTTTGAGAGATAGGAGAATTGACTCTTATCAGCCGATTACGAAAAGATATATTGATAACGATTAAGCTGAAAGGTTAGAGGCCAAAGCTTAACCTATATTCCTAGGTGTCATCCTGAGCCCGTCGATGGACATAACATTTCGACAAGCTCAATGTGACACCTCTAATTTATAAGACAAAACGAAATGTCAAATTTCCCACCGAAAGAACATTTAAATATCAATCAATTCGATTATTCTCCGAAAAAACAGGGCTATGTTTTTCCTGCCGAATGGGCGAAACATGAAGCAACCTGGTTAAGCTGGCCGCATAAAGAGGCGAGTTGGCCGGGAAAAATCGAAACGATTTACAAGCCATACTGTGAATTCATTAAAGCTGTGGCAAAAGGCGAAATAGTTCGTATAAATGTTAAGGACGAGGAAATGAAAGCTTTTGCTGTTGCTGAATTAACAAAATTTGATGCAGATTTATCGCAGATTGAATTCTATTTCAATGAAACGAACGATGCCTGGTGCCGTGACCACGGACCTGCATTTGTGGTTAATGGAAATGAAAAGGCGGTAGTAGATTGGGGTTATAATGCCTGGGGTGGAAAATATCCTCCTTTTGATTTGGACGATGTAGTGCCAAGCAAAATTGCTAAACATTTCAATTTGCCTTTATTTATTCCTGATATCGTAATGGAAGGTGGTTCAGTAGAATTTAATGGTGCAGGAACCATTTTAACCACAACGGCTTGTTTGCTCAACGAAAATCGCAATCGGCATTTAACTAAAGAGCAGATAGAAAAATACCTGCTTGAGTATTATGGACAGGAGCAGGTTTTATGGTTAGGTGATGGAATTGTAGGCGATGATACTGACGGTCATATTGATGATATCACACGTTTCGTGAATGAAGATACTGTTTTAACGGTTGTAGAAAGCAATCCTCTGGATGAAAACTATCTCCTGTTGCAGGAAAACCTGGAAGCTTTAAAGGCGATGAAACTGAAAGATGGTCGCTCGCTAAACATTGTGGAGCTTCCGATGCCATCGCCGGTAATTTATGAGGATACTCGATTGCCTGCTTCTTATGCTAATTTTTATATTGCAAATGCAGCTGTAATTGTTCCCATTTTCGATGATGTGAATGACCAAAAAGCATTGGATATTATTCAAGGTTGTTTCCCGGACAGAAGGGTAATTGGCATCAATTCAGTAGATATTATTTGGGGCTTAGGCAGTTTTCATTGTTTGAGTCAACAGGAGCCAGCGGTTTAAGTCGTTAGTCTTAAATCGAAAGTCATTAGTCAATTTCGTTTTAAGTATTAACTTTACAACAGTTTAAATTTTTATACATTATATAAAAGTCCCCTTTAGGGGATTTAGGGGTTATGAAATTACTAGAAGGAAAAACAGCTTTAATTACAGGCGCATCGAAAGGTATTGGTCGTAAAATAGCTGAAAAATTTGCAGAGCAAGGCGCTAACGTTGCTTTTACATATTTATCATCAGTAGAAAAAGGGGAGGCTTTGGAGCAAGAACTGCAAAGCTTTGGCACAAAAGTAAAAGGTTACCGTTCTGATGCATCAAAATTTGATCAGGCGGAACAATTAATCAATGATATTGTAGCCGAATTTGGAGCAATCGACATTGTTGTAAATAATGCCGGTATTACCAAAGATGGTTTATTAATGAGAATGAGCGAAGAGAATTGGGATGATGTCATCAACATCAACTTAAAATCGATCTTCAATGTAACTAAAGCTGCTTCTAAAGTAATGATGAAAGCCCGTAAAGGTGTTTTTATCAATATGAGTTCTGTGGTTGGTATTACTGGCAACGCAGGACAAGCGAACTATGCGGCATCAAAAGCCGGAATTATCGGTTTCACAAAATCAGTTGCTAAAGAATTAGGTTCAAGAAATATTCGTGCTAACGTGGTTGCTCCAGGTTTTATCCGTACCGAGATGACTGAGGTTTTAGACCCTGCGGTTGTTGCTGGTTGGGAGAAGGATATCCCATTAAAACGTGCTGGTGAAACGGAAGATATTGCAAATGTTTGTGTGTTCTTGGCATCGGATATGAGCGCTTACGTAACCGGGCAAACGCTTTCTGTTTGTGGCGGGATGCTGTAAAAGAAAGGCAAAGGGTTTAAAGGTTTAAGGTGGAGGGTTTACTTCCACCTTTTACAGTTTATATGATGGCTATGAGAAAAAGAATTTTAATTAGTCTCGCTAGTCGGGATTTGCAATCCCTCTTTTAATCATCTAAAAATATGGATTACAAATCCATAATTCAATCGATCGAGCTTGTAAATTTCGACCACCAAGCGTTTCTATGATGGTTATGAGAAAACGAATTTTAATTAGTCTTGGTGTAACCGTACTCATATTTCTACTATCGTTTAGTTTTAATAGTGCATCTGATGGTAATAACTTGATGGGTTTCCCTTTCTCTTTTTATAAATATTCGGGCGGTAAAAGATATTTTGCATCAGACAGCAGACATCATTTTATCGTTTTAGCTTTTATAACTGATGGGATAATAGTAGCCGGAACTACATTTGCCATAACTTATTTAATTCAACGTAGAAAACAAGTTAAAACAGGTTTTTGACTTCAAAAAGCCAAATAAATCTATTTCACCAAATATTTTCCGTTTGGTATTCGTTAGTCGGGATTTGAAATCCGTCTTTTCAATCATCGAACAATATGGATCACTAATCTATAAATCAATCGATCGAGATTATAAATCTCGACCAACAAGCGGGTTTTCTTTTCCGAAGCCATTAAAAATATTGATAGGCCTAAGGTAGGTTTTACTTTAAGCCTTACGCCTTTTAGCTTTTATCTTAAAACATACTTCCCTTTAACTTCTTTAACATCTGCCATATCTTTGTGCTTCTCAAAAGTTAAATAGCCTGGCTGTAAGGTTTTCCAAAAGCTAAGCTGTGCACGAAATTGAGCTGAATACTTTTGCATATTGGCATTTGTCATTTTAAAAGGATAAATATTAACTGGAATTTTATCCTGTCCGTTATTCCTTGCCTCCACACCTAAAACATAAACTTCTTTAATCTTTTCATCCGTAAGCGGAATACAACCCACGGTTACGCAATTGCCATGGATGTAAATGTCGCCGCCAGTTTTTCTATTTTTGCCTGTCCTGGCTAAGTCAACCGCATTTGGATAATTAACCCCGAGCGATAGATGAAAATTACTCATCGGATTAAAAACACTGATGAAATAAAAGCCTTCGGGTGTTTGTCCATCCCCTTCTATAACTTTCGGACCAAGAGTACCAGAATGCGCACAGAAATCGTAAGTCCTGAATAAAGAATAGCTTTTGGCTGATTTAGATTTTAGCCAGACTTCTAATTTTCCCTCGGCTTTATAGGCGTTGATGAGCATGGAAAAATCATTGCCAAAATCAGCAGCTTTCACGAATTTTTCTAAAGTTCCCCATTTCTCGTTGTAGGCTTTTTCTACTCGTTCGAATTTAATTTGGGTTGCTTTGAAATTGTTTTGGGCATTGGCCATTATACTGATGGATAAAAGAAACGTTAAAAAGATTAATTTCATGAAATTTGGTTTGTTTAAAGCTAGTTATTTAACCACAGAGAACACAGAAATATTAAATTTATGCTAGGCACAGAGCACACTAAGTGAGACCTTGAATTTTTCTTTGTGCTACTCTGTGTAATTCTTTGGTCCTCTGTTTAAAAAAATCGTCTTCCGTTTCTTTGCGTCCTTTGCGCTTAAATACAAAATTAGCATCTTTATAAAATATGAACAGTTTTTTTGCCGGTACTTCTATTTTGTATTTCATAGGTTGCCTCTGTTTGGGGATTTTATATGCCTGGCTGCTATATCGGAGCAATAAAAATCTTGATAAAAAACTGAAATATGGGTTAACTGCCGTCAGAATTATTGCTGTTGCCGCTATTGCCTGGCTACTATTTGCGCCTTTAATCAAAACACTTAATTACCATTTAGATAAGCCTCTCATCATTATCGGCCAAGATAATTCACTTTCAGTCGGCCAGGTTAAAGCAGCTGGTTTCGACCAAAAATTATACGAACAAAACCTAAAGGCCCTCTACGATAAACTTTCAGACAAGTATGAGGTAAAAGCCTACAACTTCAGCGATTCTGTTGGCGACGATTTCAATTTTAAGAACCAGGGGAAGCTAACCGATGCAAGTGCTTTTTTTCAAAAAATAAGAGATGAATATACCAACAGAAATGTTGGAGCAATCATTCTGACAACGGACGGGATTTTTAACCACGGCGGGAATCCTTTGTACAGTATCAATCAGATCAATTCACCAGTATATACCATTGCTTTGGGCGATAGCATTCCGAAACGGGATATTTTAATTTCGAATGTAAACTATAATGATATTGTTTATTTAGACGATGATTTTACGATAGAAGTTCAGGTGCAGGCGTTCCAAAGCGACCGAGAAAATACGGCTTTAACGGTCAGTCAAAACGGTGCTAAAGTTGAGCAACAAAGTATTGTAATTACTGGAAATTCATTTGTGAAAACGGTTTCTGTTAAATTACATGCGGGTAAAATTGGTGTGCAAAAGTATACCGTTCAGGTTGGTGCACTGCCTAATGAAATTACGACGAAGAATAATTCACAAACGTTCTATGTAGAAGTAATTGATGGCAGGCAAAAGGTATTGTTAGCTGCTGCAGCTCCGCATCCGGATCTGGGGGTTTTAAGAGAAGCGATTTCTCTCAACAAACATTACGAGGCTAAACTCGCATTGGCGGATGATTTGAATGCGATAGATCCATCGAAATTTGATTTGATTGTGTTGTATCAGTTGCCGGATGCGCAGAATATTTCTGCTTCATTTTTGCAAAAAGTGACGGCTTTAAAGAAGCCAATATGGTATATTTTAGGTGCACAAAGCAATGTGAATGCTTTCAATCAACTTCAGAATCAAGTTAATTTAAGCGCTGCTAGCGGCTCTGTTCAAGAGGTTTACCCAGATTTTGCAAATGGCTTTACCAGCTTTAATTTATCAGAGGAAGATAAAAGGCAGTTTTCGGGTTTCGACCCATTGTTGATGCCTTTCGGTAGATTGACAGTAAATGCAAGCGCAACCCCAGTATTTAATCAGCGCATAGGCAAGGTGAGTACGCAACAACCCTTATTGTTTTTTACTAATGACAATGGTTTAAAAGCCGGTTATTTAATGGGTGAGGGCCTGTGGCGATCGAAGTTATCAGCCGCTGAAAATGAGATTGAACAATCAAGTATAAATAATTTAATTTCTCAAACCGTTCAATATCTTTCGGTAAAGGATGATAAGAGAAGATTTAAAGTTTTTACATCTAAATCTGCCTACGATGAAAATGAATCGATTCAATTCAACGGAACACTTTACAATGAAAGTTATCAGCCTGTAAACGAGCCTGAAGTGAACTTGCAAATAAAAAATGATGCAGGAAAGCTTTTTAACTACGTTTTCTCGAAAACAGACAAAGGCTATCTACTCGATGCAGGAGCAATACCTGCGGGGAATTATTCTTATGTAGCGAGTACTTCACTAGGCGGTCAAAAATTTACCGCTGCAGGAAGTTTTTATGTAAATGCGCTCATAGCAGAATATCAGCAAACAACAGCTAATCACCAATTGCTGAATACCATTTCAAAACAAAGTAATGGTAGACTTTTTATGCCAGCAGATTTATTAAAAATAGCCGATGAAATCCTGAAAAACGAGAATATTAAAACCATCAGCTACGAAGACCGTAAGTATGACGAACTCATTAATCTTAAATGGTTATTTGGGTTAATCCTGATTTTGCTAAGCGTTGAGTGGTTTTTAAGGAAAAGAAATGGGGAATTATAAGTTCTGAATTGAGCGTTTGAAGTTTGAAGTTTTGGGTGTCAATGAACCGCAAAGTACACAAAGAAAGGGCGCAGAGGGCCACAAAGTTGGGTATCTCATTCACTCTTGTGCTGCTTTAGTTTTGCATAAATTTGGAGGGCCTTGTTTTAACTCAGAACTGACAATTACAAACTGAAACTAGTGCCATTCTTCCTTATATACGAATTTGGGCATGTGCCATTTATATTTTATCGAAAGTAATCTGAGCGTTAAACCTATTAAAGCTGCAAGGATGGTCGCTAGAATTTCACTTCCATGGAAATGTTCCACGCCGATATAAACTGCTCCAGTAACGATTGCCGCACTTGCGTAAATTTCTTTCCTGAAAAGAAACGGAACTTCATTACAAAGCACATCTCTCAGTACTCCGCCAGCACAGCCTGTAATCATTCCGCTGAATAAAACGATTAGATAAGGCAAATGCATTTGCTGTGCAACCTGGCAACCAATAATTGTAAACACAACCAAACCCATTGCATCGAGGTATAGAAATAGCTTTTTAAGTTTCGTCATTACTGATGCGATGAATGCAGCAAGCAATGCAGCGGCAGCGGTAATAACCAGGTATTCGGGATGTTCAACCCAACTCATCGGATAATGACCGAACAATACATTTCTAACTGTTCCACCGCCCAAGGCCGTAACCCAGGCAATAATACAAACACCAACCCAATCCATATCTCTTCTGCCAGCAGAAAGCGCAGCGGTCATGGCTTCGGCAGTAATAGCGATGATATATAAAATGTGGAGCATATCGGGAGAAATTTTAATTACAATACCCCGTAGAAATTTTCTCGGAGATTATTGAAGAAAGGCGTCTGAATTAATATTGAAGGCAATTATTTTAATCTGGTTCTTTTCCATTACCAACCTAAAAGATTCTTTGGCTTCGAATTTATCATATTTATTGTCATATAACAAAGCATAATTTGACGAGGGGTTGCTGCTCTCAATTCTTTTAGTTTCCCACTTAGTGAGTAGTTTAGTATTAAGCTTGCCAAGTTTTTCACTCTTTTTAATTAAGAGATTATGAAGTTTTTCTTTGGAAGTAACTTTCCAAAATTCTGAGCTAAAAAGCGCATCGACAGCTTCATATTTGCCTTCGGCAACCCGATCGTAAAACTGATCTACAACCTTAACAGCCTCCTGTTTATCTTCCTCCCGATTTAAGTAGGTTCGGCTAAAGTTACAGCTGGCAGATAAAATAATAAGGACAAGAGCGGAGGCAAGTAATTTAGAAGTGCGCATTGGTTGTTGTATAGGTTAATCCTTCTTTTCCTCACGAATAATAACAAAAACATCTTCGTTATCTTTTTTCATGAAATACTTTTCGCGGGCGAATTTTTCAGCGGTATTTAGATTGGTACTCAGTTCGTTTAGATCTTTTTTAACCTGAGCAGTTTCTTTTTCGAAATACGCCTTTTCTTCTTGTAATTTATTCGCCTGACTGCGGTATTCGTACTGCGACATCATGTCGTTTTTATCAAAAAACAACATCCAAACCGCAAAAGCAGCCGTTGCAAGGAAATATTTATTACGGAAAAGGTCTATTAAACGTTTCATAATTCTCTGGAAAAAATCGTGATATAAGGCACGATGCAATCTGTTATACTGGGGAGATTGCTTTCTACCTCACAATGACGTAAATGTATAAAAAAACATCCGAAGATTTTAAATCTCCGGATGTTCTATATATAAGTTTTTCAACTTGTTAACAATTCATTGCCGTCGGTTTTAACCGACGGAATATTATTTCTTAGCGTATTTGAATTTAGAACCGATGAAACGAGCGTTTTCGCCTAACTCTTCTTCAATACGTAATAATTGATTGTATTTTGCAATCCTGTCAGAACGAGATGCAGAACCTGTTTTAATCTGTCCGCAGTTTAATGCAACAGCTAAATCAGCAATGGTGACATCTTCAGTTTCTCCAGAACGGTGACTCATTACTGAAGTATAACCGTTGTTTTGAGCCAAAGTTACTGCGTTGATGGTTTCGGTTAAAGAACCGATTTGGTTTACTTTTACCAAGATTGAGTTTGCAGTAGCTTCGTCGATACCACGTTGTAAACGCGTAACGTTTGTAACAAATAAATCATCACCAACCAATTGTACGTGGTCGCCAATTTTATCTGTTAAGCTTTTCCAACCCGTCCAGTCGTTTTCATCCATACCATCTTCAATAGAGATAATTGGATATTTTGCTGAAAGATCGGCTAGATATTGCGCTTGCTCTTCGCTTGAACGAATTACGCCAGTAGCGCCTTCAAATTTAGTATAATCGTATTTACCATCTTTGTAAAATTCAGATGATGCGCAATCTAATGCCAAACAAATTTGAGAACCTGGTTTGTAACCAGCCGTTTCAATTGCTTTTAAAACCGTTTCAATTGCATCTTCAGTACCATCAAAAGTAGGAGCGAAGCCACCTTCATCACCTACAGCAGTTGATAAACCTCTATCGTGAAGAATTTTCTTCAAGCTATGGAAAACTTCAGTTCCCCAACGTAAAGCCTCTGAGAAAGATGGTGCGCCAACTGGCATAATCATAAATTCCTGGAATGCGATCGGCGCATCAGAGTGAGAACCACCATTGATGATATTCATCATTGGGATTGGCAAAGTGTTTGCACTAACGCCACCAATGTAGCGGTATAACGGCTGACCAATTTCATCTGCAGCAGCTTTAGCAACAGCTAAAGAGACGCCTAAAATTGCATTAGCGCCTAAATTACCTTTATTTTCAGTACCATCAAGCTCCAACATTAATTTGTCGATAGCGTTTTGCTCGAAAACATCAACACCTCTTAAAGCAGTAGCAATTTTAGTATTTACATTTTCAACAGCTTTTAAAACACCTTTACCTAAATAGGTAGATTTATCTCCATCACGTAATTCAACAGCTTCATATTGCCCGGTAGATGCACCGCTTGGTACAGCCGCACGGCCAAACGCGCCTGCTTCTGTAACTACTTCAACTTCTACTGTTGGATTGCCTCTCGAATCGAGGATTTGTCTGGCATGGACATTAACGATTATGCTCATTTCTATTTGATTTTTTGTTGATTTTTTAACCTGCTTAGTGTACAAAGTACAATTACTAAGCTTAAATCAAAGTTAGTATATTTTTTAAATAAATAAAGGGTTTCAGGCGTTAATGTTACGATCGTTGATCTGGCCAATTTGTCGCCATTTTTGATGAAAATTATTTAAATAAAAAACCCCAAAGCTTTTGGCTTTAGGGTTAGATTATGACTATCGTTTTAACTAAAATTTATATGAAAGCGTGGTTAAGAACTGACGTGGTGCAATTGGGTTAACACTATAATTCTCATGAACGAAATAATTCAACTCGTTTGTGATGTTTGATATTTTGGCCAAAAGTGAGAATTTTTTCCAGCTGTATCCTGCAGAGAAATCTAAAGTAGTAAATGCGCTTAATGGAATTAATCTTAGTGATGTTGCATTTTTTGCATCGTTCCATCCACCATTTCTTCTTCCGGTGTAGAATGCAGATGTTCCAAGTTTCAACCCTTTTACAGCGCCAGTTTGGAAAGTGTAAAACAATGTTGCATTAGCTGTGTTTTTTGTTGTTCCTACCAAACGCACATCTTCAATCATTCCTGTTGCGTCGGCTGTATTGGTATAACGCATATAATTGTAGCTATACCCCATTAGAAAGTTTAATCCTTTTGCTAGATTTCCGGTAATATCGGCTTCAAAGCCATCACTTGTGGTTTCTCCATTTAACTGTCTGAAAACTGTACTGGTAGATCCATCAGGCAGAATTGCTGCTTGTGAAATGTTTCCATTGATGATTTTGTAATAGGTTAAGTTGGCCGTTAATTTACCTCCAAAGAAATCATTTTTCACACCAGCTTCATATTGATCAACCATTGATGGCGGTAAAGCCTGGCTGTTGATGTCGATACCTGAGTTGGCAATAAAATTATTGGCATAGCTAACATATAATGATGTTGTTTTCAGTGGCTGATAAATTAAGCCAAATTTTGGAGAAAATGCATCATCAAACTTAGTGGCCCCACCTACTACCGCACCGGTTTCCAGGTTAAGTGCCTGTGAGCTTGCTGTTTTTTGATCTGTATAGCGAACCCCAGCCAACACTTTAAATTGATCCGTAACCTCAATTAAATCCTGTACAAACGCGCCATATCTGTAAACTGGTGCTAATGTTTGTGTTACCGCGAACGCCTCCGGCATAATGCCTGAGCCGAAATAAGTATTAGGGTCGAATAGGTTTACATTACCATAATTAAATGTGGTGATGTTTGTTCCGTTCGGGTTTTTCCCGTACGCAAATGCGTTGTTGGTTACTCTAGACTGATCTGCATCTACACCAACTAATAGCGTATGCTTAATACGGCCAGTGTTGAAACTACCATTTAAATTGATTTGTTGGTTATAAGTATATTCCTGACTAACTGTTCGGGCCAAATTTCTCGAAGCGATACCAGCAGCATTTGCCTGAATACGTTCTGCACCATAGTAGTTGCGGTTATAAGATTGAAATGATCCCAAAGCATTTAACTTCCAGTTCTCATTGAATTTATGGGATATGTTAGCTTGTGCCGTAGCGGTGTTTGTTTTGTTATAAGCCCAAGGGGTATTGATGAATTTTTCTCTTCCGTAATCAACAATCTGACTGTTTACCGATCCTACGCCAAAATCTGGAGTATAATCGCTTTTTAAATAATCCCCCTGAACCAATACTTCAGTTTTGTCACTTATCTTGTAGAGTAATGATGGGTTGACATAAAAGCGTTTTGATTTTACAAAATCTCTAAAGCTTCCGGCATCTTCAAAAGTTCCAATGGCTCTGAAAGCTAATTTTTTTGAAATGGGACCATAGAAATCAACAGTCGGTTTATATTGACTGTAACTTCCGGTTCTCATCAGAACCTCGCCACCATATTCAAATTTAGGTTTCTTAGTTACCATGTTTACCACAGCACCACCACTCACGCCACCATACAATAAGGCAGCACTACCTTTTAAAACTTCAACTGATTCTAGTGTGCTGGCTTCAGGGCTTCCACCAATGGTAGTTCTGGCACCGTTTTTAAAAACATTGTTCGTACCCAGACTATAACCTCTTGCATAAAAATTTTCTCCAACCGAGCCACGGTTGGCACCCAACGCCACTCCGTTAATATTCTTCATTACATCGCCCAAACTATTTACTTGTTGATCGGCAATAACTTGTGTGCCGATAATTTGAACTGCCTGCGGCAGATCTCTTGGCGCAATTGCAATTTTACCTAGGTTTACTGGTTTTGTATTGGGTGTTCTATATCCGTTAATAGCCACTTCTTTCAATTGCGAAGACGATTCCGCAATAGAAAAAGATACCGTTGCTGTTTCGCCAGCTGTAACTGAAACTTGCTTTTCTTGAGCTGATACGCCAACAGCAGATACTTTTATAGTATAATTTCCTGGAGCTACATTTTTGATAGTGAAGTTTCCGCTTTCATCGCTTTGCGTTGTTTTCGATGTGTTTTTTAGGCCAACACTTACGAAAGCCGCCGGATTTCCATCACTCGTTTTTACGGAGCCAGATACCGATCCGTTTTTTGATTGTGCTGATACTATTCCGCTTGTCAAGAAAACCAGCATTATCAAAGTAAAAAATAGGGTAAATTTTTTATACATCTTATTTAGATTAATTCTTAGGTGGCGCAAAAGAAAGAAATTAAAATGAGATTAGAAAATTATTTTTAATTATTCTAAATAACAATTGGCCGAGATGCCAGTGGCGAAATATTTTGATATTTTTGAAAAATAAAAAAGGGCTTGTACAGTTAAGAACAAACCCTTTGCAATGATTTTTATGAATTTATTTTCTGTAAAGCGGACATCTTTTAAGCAAATATTCTAAGGGTGCGCCATAAGATCCGTCGGTGTTGCTAAAAAGCGCTTGATGGTTTGCATTATAAATACTAGCGTTATTATCCATGTAAATTTGAAGGCTTACCCGTACATCAAATCGCTGTGCGGCGTTGCTACTTGATGAGCCATAAGTCGAAACTTTCTTAATTTTATCATCATCATCTCTTTTCACACTCGTATTGTCACTTGTCGACGTATAACTCGTTTGATAAGCTTTGTTCTGTGCTACTGTACCATCAATGATATATTCTACCCCTAAAATATCGCCCAAATTTTTCATGGTAAATCCAATCATTTAATCTTTGGTAATTCCAGCCTGCACAAGTTTTGCATTTGTTGTCCGAGGATCAAGAATGGTGTAACCAGCAGCATGTTGGCTTAGTAAAGCATAAGTATCTTGTTGCGCTTTCATACCAATGGCATCAGCTCCGGGCTGGTTATCCACCAGAAATGTGAAGGGTAAAATCGCTATTTTGTTATGGTGATCTGCAGGGCTAGCAACCATGGTAATTTGGTCGTTCTGCCTGATTTGAGAGGGTTGCATTTGCTGTGAAATAACTTCAGTTCGCCCACTGGAATGAAGAATTTGAGCGATATCTGATTTTTTGATGATGTATTCTGCGGTTTCTCCAGTGTACACAAAAGATACATCACTATCAGTTACACGAATAAGTCTTCCTTTAAGCTCATCACCATTAATTTTTTTAATAATATCTTCCTTCTGTGATCCGGTTTGAGCGAGACTACAAAAAGCCATCATGGCACAAAGTAGCGTTAAATAAATTTTCTTCATAAGTCTGATTTTTAATAAAATTAGTAAAAATAAAGAAGGGGTGCCTTAAAACGATGTGTTTTTTATTGATATTTAGATTTGTGGGGTTAATTATTTCGTCGATTTGGATAGCTTTTAATTTTTAGCTAATATTGATAGCGCCCTACATCATTTATACACCAGATATTTTAACACTGAGTTTTAATAATATAGGTTTAATTCAAAAATTGACATACAATTTAAATATTTGGAGAATTTATCTTAATGATTTGCTAACCATATGAATAAACTGAAATTATACGGCATTCCCGATTCTCCTGAGATTTATCCGATAAGAGATTTTTTAAAGCGAAGTGTGGTAGATTTCGATTGGTTTGATATTACACATGATGATTTGGGTTGGGGGCAAGGTATTACCTCTTATAACAATCCACATAAATTGCCGGTAATTGAATTCCCTGATGGGAAGGTAATTGTCGATCCAACGCTGGAGCAAATTGCCTGTAATTTGGGCTGGATTACCCAACCGAAATATGCAGAGTATGATTTGTCAATATATGGCGCTGGTCCTGCAGGTTTAAGTGCTGCAGTTTATGCGGCATCCGAAGGTTTAAAAACTATTTTAATCGAGCGTGAAGCTATTGGAGGGCAGGCGGGTACCAGTTCTTTAATTGAGAATTAGCTCGGTTTTCCAGAAGGTATTTCTGGGGCGAACCTTGCCGAAAGAGCAAGGCAACAGGCATTGAAATTTGGCGTGGAAATTTTGCTGTTAAAGGAAGGTATTAAAGGAACTTTTTACGATAATAAAATTCATGTCGATTTTGCTTCTGGAGAAAAATTAGTGGCTAAAACCAATATTTGCGCAACGGGAGTAGAGTATGCGAGGTTAAACCTTCCCGATGAAAATCGTTTTTTCCATAAAGGGGTTTATTACGGGGCCGGTGCAAGTGAAGCCTTCTTTTGTCAGGATAAAGATCTTTATATTATCGGTGGTGGAAATTCTGCCGGACAAGCTGCAACCTATTTCTCTGGTTTCGCCAAACGTGTTTTTATGGTGATAAGAAAAGGAAATCTTGCCGAAACCTTATCAGATTATTTGATTCAGCGTATTGCCAGCATCAATAATATTCATGTGTTGTACCATTCGCAAGTTACAGCGCTTGAAGGGGATGATTATTTGCAACGGATTAAAATTGTAAATAGTGAACAAGGAACCGAAAACTGGCATGATACCTCCAAGCTTTTCATTTGTATAGGTGGCAAACCCAATACAGAATGGGCTGCTGAAACTGCGATTTGTAGAGACAAAAATGGTTATTTGTACACTGGGAACGATGTAGTCAGCTTGGAGCAATATAAAAATTGCTGGAATCAGGATCGATTACCTTATCATTTAGAAACCAGCGTACCAGGATCTTTTGCGGCGGGCGATGTCAGGGTAAATTCTGTAAAGCGAGTGGCATCGGCAGTAGGTGAAGGCGCTATGGCTGTTACTCAAGTTCATCAATACTTATCAAAACTTTAACTATGGAAAACAATGGAATTTGCCAACACATCAAGGCTATAAAAACGCTTAAAGTGGCTAAAGAATACGCTTGCGAAGAATGCATCAAAATAGGAAGTGATTGGGTGCATTTACGTACCTGCCAAACCTGTGGGGTTACTTTGTGCTGCGATTCTTCACCCATGCAACACATGTCGCAACACTGCAAAAAGGTAAGCCATCCTGTCGTAATTTCTTCAGAACCTGGGGAAAGGTGGCTGTATTGTTACGTCGACGACGAAATGGATGGCTATTAAGATAAGTGATCATTGGTTTAGTCTGTTTCATCGCCTATTAAACCAATGAAGTGTTTCTTTACATTTTATCTTTTCTTTAAAAACTAAATATCGCATAGCTCTACTTTCCTCTCGTGGAGCGTAAATATTAGCGCTCTTCCGTATCTCTATTCTTTTTGTGTGTTTTGCATTTCAAACTGCAATAAATAACATTATCCCAATTTAGCTTCCATTTTTTCCGCCAGGAAAATGGGCGTTCGCAAGTAGGGCAGGTCTTTTCCGGTAAGTTCTCTTTTTTCAACTTAAGGTGTTTATTTCAGAACGTTGAACGTCATTTTTTATTTTTCTCTATTAAAATTGCCGAGTAGAAATCCATACCCGGCTCTGCGAAGGTTCAGTACTTAATCTTGTCCTTAAGGTGGCTTAATCGTCAATTATTCCAGTTGTTTCACAGTTTTAGAAGGGCTTACAGTAACTACGGGTTACTTCCTCGGGAAATACTTGTTTTAGTAACGCTTACCGAAATGATAAAACTTTTGCAATCAAAAAAGGCTTTTTCATTAGTAACCCCTTAACAAAGAAACGATGAAAAACAACTTTTTTTTATTAGGCACGCTAGCCATATTAGCGGTGTCTTGTAACTCCGATTCAAAATTAGATAATGCAGATTGAGCAAGTCCTGATACTTCTATGAGTTCGATGGATGCAACTTCGCCAATGCAGTATACTACCACAACAGATAGTAGCATGCAAGATACAACTACCCCAACGCCGTAGTTTGTACTACAAATTGATTTAAAAATTCAAGCAAGGGATAGAGATGGTATTCTCTGGTTTATCCCCTTTGAAAACTTGATTTAAAAAGTTCCACGTTAGTTTCGTGGAGCTTTATTTTAACAAGAAAAAATAATGAAGAATATTTTTACTGAGCGATTAAGAATCTTCACCTGGGACATTAACGGCAGTTATTTGCTCTATCTTTTTAAAGGGGATTATGAGATATATATTTCTATTGATAGCGAAAGATATGGAGGTTAGGTAGGAAGCGGACTACTTAAGCTTTTGGCGATAACGTGATTGAGGTTGATGCTGTAGGGATTAATCATCTTGATTCATATTGAAGCGCTATCGGTAATAGGGATAGAAATTGTGGATGATTAGATTTTCATCTGCTCAACAGAATAGAGTGAGACAGTTTTTATAGAAAGTGAGCTTCATGAGGTTAAATGTGTCCTCCTGGCATAATTAGCCTATTAACCATTCTGGTTAATTTATTATAATCGAAAGGTTTAAAAATGATGCCATCTGCTTTGCAAGAAATGTCCTCTACCTGCGATTCTAACAAAGCAGTGATCAACATGATTGGAATATGCCCGGTATCTCGATTTTTTTTGACGAGGTTGCATAAATCTCTGCCATCAGCTACATCCAGAATAATATCCATCACAATTAAATCTGGCTTGAAATTTTTAATAGATTCATTTAGCAGATCAGCCTGATTAATATTTTTAACTTGATGGTTCTGTTCCTCCAGTGCAAGTTGTATTACGTCAGCATTGCCTAAATCGTTATCTAATACTAATATTTTCGACATTTACTTCTATTTGGAATATAAAAATAACGAATTATCCGCTAAATATACCCCTTGATATAACATTCACTATTTATCCCAAAAGATTGCGTATTTAAACTTACTTATAAATCTTGAAAACGAGCTATTGAAATGTCAATAAACTTAAAACGAGATGCTTTTATAGAATAGAGGTGTGGAGGCACTTTTCGAAAATTTTTATGGCTGGCGTAACTGAATTTATTTCGCCGCAAAGGAAATTAATTATAGTCAGATTGAGACCAAAAAATCCGTGAATTTTGAAGCTAACAGAATACCAGAATTTTACCTCATAAATATTTGTTTGCTTGCTGTTATATGTTCATTAATTGATTCACAATTTTGACAGTATCGGCAGGGAGGAAGTGTTGTAGTGACTAGACTTCCATATTTTTGCCAATATTGTAAATGGTGCCAATACTCTACCCTTTTTTTAATAGCACAAATAAATAATCATCGTCAGCGTCCTGTTAGCAAACAACTCTCTGTTTTGCCTCAATTCTTATAGCGATAATCGATTCGTATTCTATTTAATTTCTTCATAGTGGTAATGCAAAAATAACAATAGGTATTATGAAGAACAACCGGTAGTGGGGAATCGCTTGTCGAGTAACCTAATAAAATATAACTTAAAATAACCTTCTAATGTGATTTTTTTAAAACCTTTCTGTTTTTTATCGGGTTTTTTAAACGATGTATAATCCGTTTATTAAATAATAAAGATGATGACAGAAGAAAATAAAAATTCGCAAGATCCATCCGATCAGTATCCGAAGCCACCATTTCCTAAACAAGATCAGCAGCCACCCGGGACAGAGTCTGATCTTGAGCCCAAAGCCGATCATGGAGAAGAATCATATAAAGGCAGCGGTAAATTAATAGGTAAAAAGGCTATTATTACCGGTGGCGACTCAGGAATTGGCCGAGCTGTGGCCATTGCTTTTGCCCGCGAAGGCGCTGATGTGTTAATTAGTTATTTAGATGATAGTGAAGATGAAGATGCAAAAACTACAGCTAAATATGTAGAAAAGGCGGGTAGAAAAGCAGTTCTGATTAAAGGAGATATTCAGGATGAAGCTCATTGCCAGTCAATTATTGATAGCGCCGTAAGCGAATTGGGTGGCTTAGATATTTTGGTTAATAATGCCGCTTTTCAAATGGCAAGAAAATCATTAAGCGAGATTCCGAGTGAAGAGTGGGAGCGTACGTTTCGCACCAACATTACCGCAATGTTTTTTCTATGCAAGGCTGCAGAACCTCACCTCAAGCCAGGTAGTAGTATCATCAATACCACTTCGGTAAATGCTTATTCGCCAAGCGAGCAACTTTTACCCTACGCTGCGACCAAAGGTGCTATCCAAAATTTTACGGCAAACCTCAGCCAGATTTTACTGATGAATGGAAAAGGAATTCGGGTAAACGCGGTAGCCCCAGGTCCAATTTGGACACCGTTGATTCCATCAACTATCCCCGAACATGAAGAATTTGGAAAAGATACACCAATGGAACGTGCCGGACAACCTGCAGAGGTAGCGCCAGCCTATGTATTCCTGGCTTCCAATGATGCAAGTTATATTGCCGGTGCCACTATTCCGGTAACCGGGGGTAGAATAACGATTTAAATAATTAGATTTAATCATAATTAAAAATAGGCCTTAAAAAGCCAGTCATGGTCGGAAGAAATTCCGGCCATTTTTTAAAAAATAGGCCTGGATCTCCACCACATTACACAACGATCATAGCAATTATTAGGTCTCTAACCTCCATAGCGAAACGCCTTTTAGCAGTCTTGTAACCGATTTTATAGCTTTTTTGTACATCATCAGCATAATTGCAACGATCAGCGTCATGTACAGCACTACCTGTATCCCATTTTTGTTAAGCGAAATAACTTGGCTGACATTAGGTTCCTGTTTTAGGAATCGGAAGAAAGAATTCTATGTCCCAGCTCCTTCTGTATGCTTGTGAAATTTATTCTTTCTAATCTTCGTCAAATACGAGTAATTGCGATATGGAATGGTAAATAGCGAATAGGGAATGGAGAATAGCGCACCTCTTCGTTTTTAAAAGGTAAACTAGTGATAATTCGTCAAAATTACATATGTACGCCCTTATATAGCGATTTGGTTTCGGTAACCAGCCCAGCGATGATGCGAAAATGAAATGAGTGGCATTTAATTCCAGTATTCGATTAACAAGAAAACAGCGATGAATCTTATCGCTATTTTCTTGTTAATATTATTTATTTTTTTCTTCTGCACCCGCATTTGCCTCGCTAATGGCAATTTCGGTAAGTAAAACATCTGTTTGCTTTTCTTCTTCAAGCGTTTGCCTTAAAAGCTCTTCGGCCTCTGTATGCTGCATTAATTTGGCGTAAGTAACCAGACAACCATAACTTGCAATCTCATAATGCTCCACTTTCTGAGCTGCAGAAATCAAGGCTGCATCCAAAACTTCGGGTTGATCAGAGAAACTTTCGATAATCTCTTCAGCCTCTTCTAAAAGGCCAGCCATTGCTTTACATTTTTTGGCTCGGGCCGTGAAGGCTATTGAACTGAAAACGTTTTTAAGTCGTTCAATTTGCCCTTCAGTTTGTTCATAATGCGTATCAAACACCTGTTTTAATTTTTTACTTCCGGCTGCATCCGATAGTTTTTTCAGTCCTTTTAACAGTTGTTTTTCTGCCCCTAAAATATCTCTTAATTCATCTACAAATAATTCGTGCAAATGCCCGTTCGGCATAGTTGTACTGTTGCTTTGTTTTGCCATAATATCGATTTTATTATTTATTAGTTTTTACTGTTTAAGTTTTATTGCCAGCTTGCCCAATAAGTCTCATTCTTTACAGTTTTCCCTTATGTCCACTATTTGCTTATCGCCGGGTTCTATAAACAAAACATTAAAAATTATTCAAGGTTTGGAGAAAACTACCCGCTTTATGTAGTAATAGTACGTAATTATATACGGCATTTTTTGCATTGGTTTTTATCGAACTGAGCATGAAACTAAATAATATATTAAATTAAAACCCGAATAAATCGAATTTTGATATTCGTGCTCTACAGGAAATGTTTGGGTTCTAATGGGGAAATCATTTTTTAGCAAAGGAAAATCATAGATAAATTAACGTGGGAAAGATATTTGAAGAGGATTTCTATGATAGAGGTAAGGTAAACCAGAAAGAACTTCCGCTACCAATGCTGCTATTTACGCCTATCTCTCCTCCATGTTGCTTTACGATCTCGGCGCATATAAATAGTCCTAAACCAAGGCCCGAATATTTCCCTCCTGTTGTATTAATCTGGTAATAACGGTCGAAAAGGTGTGGTGTTTTCTCTGCAGGTATTCCTGGCCCTTCATCACTTACTGTGATGCGAACAAAGCCTTCAATATTTTTAATATTGATTTTGATGAGATAACTCTCTGGTGCATATTTCATCGCATTGGTGATAAAATTAGTTACCACTTGCTCTATCCGGCTTTCATCAGCATACACCGATATAGACTTATCTCCTTCGGTGATGATTTTGTAATTGTCTTCAACCCGAATGTGATGTACACAGCTGCCAATCATTTCAACCACATTGAAATTGCTCTTGTTTAATCGCAACTGGCCATCATTCATTTGGCTGGTATTCAATAAATCCTCCACCATTTCGGTAACTCTCGAAATGTTGTGATTAGCTTTTTCAATAAGGCTCAACATGCGTTCGCTGGTTTCCCCCTTCATCCGTTGCATAAGTTGAAGAATGGCCTTTAAACTGGTAAGTGGTGTTTTTAATTCATGACTGGCGATATTGATGAACTCGTCTTTCTTTTTTAACTGACTAATATGCTCCTCTACATTGGTACATGAGCCGAACCAATTGATTTGTTCGCCGTGATTATCTACAAATAGTGAAGCTTTGATTTGATGCCATTCATAATTGCCTTCCTGATTAACTAACCTAATCGTTTCATTTAAATCTGAACCGCCTGTTTGGCAGCTATACCAACTCGTAAGTAATTTTCTTAAATCCAGCTGATGAATTTTTGAGAGGACGAACGAAGATCGGGTCTCATTTTTTGTACAATTGAAATATTTGCAGAAGCGGGCATTAACATAACTTATCCGGCCAGTAGAAGATGCCGTCCAGATCATTTCTGGAGCAAGATCTGCCATAAATTCAAGCCGTTTTTGCTCGTTTTCGGCCAAACTCTTTGCCTTAAGCAGTTCTCTTTCGTAATTTTTGCGTTCTGTCACATCAACCACTACTACGTTAACCGCTTTAATGTCGCAGTTTTTATCACGGATGGTACTGGCGTTTAGTAATGTTGATAAGGAGCTGCCATCCTTTTTTAGCAGTTCGTAACTAAGTTCTTTTACTCCGCCATCTACTTTTACCATAGGTAGAAAGAACATTTCAAAATGCATTTGGCCACCCTTTGGTAAAAGAGCGGCGAACTTTGTTCCTGATAATTCTTGTTCTGAAAAGCCCAACCAATGAAGTAGGGTATGGTTTATTTTGATAATTTCACCCTTCGTGGAGAGCGAAAAATAGCCACATGGCGCTGTATGATATAACTCATCTGAATTAATAAGGGTTTCTATTAGATAATTTTTGCCGCTCATTGATTCGTCAGGATAGCTCATGTTAGGTAATGAACGTTTTAATAGCCCGAATTGTTTCTTCAGGTTCACTAATATGTGGACAGTGGCCAGTTGCCTCTAAGAAAACAATCTCGTTTCCAGGGGTATGCTGATAAACAAATTCCCCAACACTGTTTGGCGCAATAATATCATCGGCACATTGTAACGTCAAACTTTTAATTTTTAATTTCGACAGATCTGCCCGATTATCAGAGAAAAAAGTAACCCTGGCGAAGTCTCTGGCTACTTTTGGATCGGTAGAACAAAAACTCTGTGTTAAAAATCCTCCGAGTGCAGGTCGCTCAGGATTGCCCATAATGGCTGGGGCCATTTTACTTGACCAACCCAGGTAATTGCTATCCATAAAATCAAAAAGATTTTCCAGGTCATTTTTCTCAAAGCCGCCGAAATAATCGCCTTCGTTTAGGTATCTGGCCGAGGGACCCACAAAAACTAACTTCGAAAAGTATTCAGGCTTCTGGTTGGCGGCTAAAAGTCCGATCATACAGCTCACAGAGTGCCCTACAAAAATAACGTCTTTTAGCGCTAAGGCCTCGCAAATTTCAAGCACATCTTGCGCATAACCATCTAGCTTGCTGTATTTATTAGAGTCGTATTTTCCAATATCTGATTTACCCGAACCCGTGTAGTCGAATAGCACAACTTTATAATCTGCTGTAAAGCCATCTATAATAAATTGCCAGGCGTTCTGATCGCAACCAAAACCATGTGCGAATAGCATAACCTGATTCCCTTTTCCGATAACATTTACATTGTTACGGATTAAGACTGACTGTTGCATGTATAATAGGAATTGATTCGATAAAGATATGGAAAATATGGTATTTGCAAATAAACGGACAAGTATTTACACGGATATCGAGGTAAGTATAAAATGCAAACGAATAATTGATAAATCATTCTAAAACACTGCTAATGAACAACAAGCTTACAATCTACCTGTATCTTTTGATAATTGTTTATTTCAATATTTCTATTTAAAAGTTGCAAGAGAAGTTTCATTGCATTTTCGCCTACAGATTCCGGGTTTTCTTCAATAGAGGCAATTGGTGGTGAGTTAAAATAGTTTATAAACGAATTATTGCCAAAACCGATGCATTCCAATTGTTCAAAGTTTGGAAGGTTTACGGAGCGCAGATATTTCATGGCGTCGAATAAAATCGGCTCTTTGAAGGCCACTAGTGCAGTAGGTATTGTATCTTCGGATGAAAACAAGTTTTTGATTGCGGTAATGGTACTTTCTTTATCAAAATCTGTATAAGCCACCAGTTCTGCAGAAAAGGGAATACCATGGTCTTTAAGCGCATGAATGTAACCATTAAACCTATCGTGGGTAAAACTGATCATTTTTGGTCCACCTAAATAGGCAATATTTTGATGCCCCCGCTCGATTAGAAATTTGGTAGCTTGATAGGCACCCTGAAAGGTATTGCACAAAACTTTATGGCAACTCCCGTTAAAACTAGGGTTTCGAGTGTAGTAAACCACCGGCGTCCCTATTTTTTCAAAATCGTTAAAATGAGTAAAATCTTGGGTGTGCTTCGAAATGGCTACAATTAATCCATCCACTCGGGTCTGTAACAACATATTCGCAGACTGGATTTCCTTTTCTAAAACATCGTGCGATTGACTAATAATTACATTATATCCATGTTTCGAAGCAAGCTGTTCCATGCCATAAATACTTCTGGTAAAAAAATGATCTAACAGATTTGGCAAAATAATGCCGATAATTTTCGACCTTCCTTGTTTAAGATCAATCGCTGATTTATTTGGCGTAAAGTGTAATTCACTTGCCAGATCCTGAACTCGTTTTTTGGTAAACTCGTTTATAGTAGGGTAATTATTTAATGCCTTAGACACTGTTGATATTGACATCTTTAATTTTTCTGCCAAATGTTTTAAGGTAACTGGTGTGTTTTGCATATAAATGGATAGTAGGTAATGCATAGTTAAGCAAAAACAGCTATTATTTCAAACGTTTGAAACATCGTTTAACACTGTTTTAAAGGTTTATTGCTAAGTAGGCTTGAAAATTGTAATTTGCTTCCATAACTTAGATTGTTAGATAGTATCGACATATCTGCTATATTCCACCCTTATCATATTCACACATTTTAAGTAAAATTGGTGATAACTATGGTTTTATTTTGGAGCATAGTACTGGGCATCGACCAGCTAAATCAGAAATCGATGTGCCAATCAATTATGCTGACTATTATTATTTAGAGGCACTGCTTAGAAGTAAATAGGCTTGTCGTATTTCAACTAATTACATACATAAATATCCATTTTATCTGGTCCGAATGAGGCCAGTGAAAATAAACGAACAAAGAATGGCAGAAAATATCGAGCACCTGTTTTCGCTCAAAAATAAAGTTGTGGTGGTAACCGGGGCAACCGGGGTTTTGGGCGAAGCATTTATAAACGGAATTGCCTCCGCAGGGGCAATCATTGCAATCATCGGCAGAAATGAGGAAGTTGCCCGTTTAAGGGCCGAAACGGTTACAAACGCTGGTGGCAAAGCAATCTACATCCTTGCCGATGTACTTAATGAGCAGAACCTTATCGATGCGAACGCAGAGATTATCAGCACCTTTGGTCGTATAGATGCTCTGGTAAATGGTGCAGGCGGTAATATTGCCGAAGCCGTAGTCCAGCCTGGCAGCGATGTCTTTAATTTGAACATCTCAGCCTTGAAACAGGCCTTCGATCTGAATCTTTTTGGAACACTGGTACCCACGCAGATCTTCGGTAGAGAAATAGCCAAGAATGGCGGAAGTATCGTGAATATTTCATCTGTTTCGGCAACACAGGCGGTAACCAGGGTTTTGGGTTATTCACTGGCAAAATCATCGATAGACAGTTATACCAAATGGATGGCCGTAGAGCTGGCCAATCGTTATGGCGACAAGGTCAGGATGAACGCCATTGTTCCGGGCTTTTTTATTACCAACCAGAACAGAGCCCTTTTAACCAATGAAGATGGTTCATTAACGGCAAGAGGTAATGCGATTCTTTCAAAAACACCTTTCAAAAGGTTTGGTGCGCCCGAGGAACTGATCGGGGCATTGATTTATCTTTTAAGTGATGCCTCAAAATTTGTAAATGGGGAGAATATCACCGTTGATGGTGGTTTTGGTGCTTTTTCGGGAGTTTAAATTATGGAAATGAAATATAAAAAACTGGAACAAACCTGGCGCTGGTATGGTCCGAACGACCCGGTAAGTCTGCAGGATGTTAAACAGGCCGGTGCCACCGGAATCGTAACTGCTTTACACCACATTCCACACGGCGAGGTTTGGCCTTTGGAAGATATCAGGGAACGCAAAGCGATTATTGAAGCTGCAGGTTTAACCTGGTCGGTAGTGGAAAGTGTACCGGTTCACGAGGCGATCAAAACCCGTAGACATGATGCGGAACACTACCTGGAAAATTACCGGATTTCACTGCGCAACCTGTCGCAGTGCGGCATCAAAACGGTATGCTATAATTTTATGCCTGTTCTGGACTGGACACGTACCCAGCTCGATCTGGAAATGGCCGATGGATCAAAGGCACTTTATTTCGACTGGATCGATCTGGCGATCTTTGATCTGCATATTCTGAAGAGAGAAAATGCGGAGGCTGATTACAATTCCTCCATCCTTAAAAGGGCAAACGAAAAATTCGCCACCCTCAACGAAGCGGAACTTCAGGATCTGCGCATCAATGTGCTGATGGGCATTCCCAACGAAAAGGAAATTGAACTGGAAACCCTGAGGGCCAGCATAAACGAATACGCGGCAATAGGTACCCAGGGACTGAAAGAAAACCTGAAATTTTTCCTTAACGCCATTGCCGGAGTTTGTACCGAAGAGGGGATAAAGATGACGATCCATCCCGATGACCCGCCCTATCCAATTTTGGGTCTGCCCCGGATAGCGAGTACGCTGGAAGATTTTGAATATATCATCAACGAGGTAAACCAGGCTTTTAACGGGGTTTGTTTTTGTACCGGATCTTTGGGTGCGGGAATGAAAAACGACACCCTGGCCATTTTTAATGCAGTTAAAGAGCGGGTTTATTTTGCGCATCTGCGTAACGTTAAAAAAGATGATGACGGCAGTTTTTACGAGGCCGACCATTTGGGCGGCGATGTAAACATGTTCGAGATAATGAAGGCATTAACGGAAGAAAATGCCAAAAGGGAACAACCGATTCCTTTCCGCCCAGATCACGGGCACCAGATGCTGGATGATCTTGCAAAGCAGACCAACCCGGGTTATTCGGCTATTGGGCGCTTACGCGGCCTTGCAGAACTGAGAGGTTTGGAAGTAGGAGTAACCGGAAACTATTAGTAGCAGTTAATGAATTTGGAACGCATTTTAATAGGAGTATTTACACGAAGATTTACATAAATTACTTCGAAAATTAATTAATAAAAAATGGCAGAAGTAAAATTAAATATCCAGCAAGGCGAACCAAGTTCATTCGATATCTTTGATGAGGATGGTAAGGTTGGGGAGATGATCTTCGATATTACCGGAAAAGATCTGACCGTTTATCATACAGAGGTTGAGCCAGAAAAAGAAGGAATGGGTTATGCCAAGATGTTGCTCGATGCAATGGTAGCCTATGTTCGGAAAAACGGATTGATGATTATCCCAATGTGCCCTTATGTGCATGCTCAGTTTAAACGTCATGAAGATTTGTACAAGGATATTTGGAATAAAATTAAAGAAGAGTAAAATTAATCGCATAATAAAAACCGAAAGAAGCATTAATTGGGCAAAAAGCCAGGATTAAATTCACGGCAGGGGCGGCAGCGTAGGGATATCCAAACCATCAGGATGTCTTGTTTTTCATGATTACGGTGGTCGCCCCCCAGGTTTATCAAAATGTCTTGGCACATATTCTAATGCGAATCCGCATCAATTAATTCAATACCGTTAAAGGTGTTTTTGAAAAACAGACAAACGTTTGCGTTGATTTTCTTCAGATCTTTTTACCATCTTACAACAAGTTATTTCAAAAACCTAAATCATCCGCTTTTTCTTGGTCAGCATTTTTGATTGGAGTGAAGCGTATTTATTTGAAATTTGCGGTGATCCCTAGCTTTGGCTTTTTGTAAACAGTTTTACTGGCGTCATTGAGCAGGTAAGTCGTTGGGTGCTGGTTTCAAATATTCAGACCCTATTAAGGTATTTGAAACAGCTTCAAATAAAACCTAAAAGATGACACCTATCCCTAAACAGGTTGACGACAAGCGTTTCTTCGAAGTCTTAGATTTATGCTGTAAGAAGATCGAAGAGAAAATGGGTTTAAAACCAATTGCAGATTGGCGATCTGCAGATTACAATAATTTAAACAGTCAGTTAGGCCGGCAAACCAAAGTTTATTTAAGCGAAAATACACTCAAAAGAATCTTCGGAAGGTTAAAAACACCAACACGGTACTATCCTCAAAAAGCCACCCGTGATGCCCTTGCACAATTTATTGGCTACAGAGATTGGCAGGAGTTTGAGCTGATTAATCGTTTCTCTCCGTTGGAACCACCGGCAGCTAAGGCAGCGCTTAGCGGAGATACAAAGGCTGTTGAAGCCACATCCCAAAATAAATTTACTACACAAAGATTTCGGTTTTATCTTAGCCTGGCTGTCCTGCTAACGGTTTGTTTAACTATTGCATTCCTCTATTATACCAAAAGTGAAGAAATTGCACCTGGAGAGGTGAAGCTGTTTTGCGAAAATCCGAATGGGGAAGTGCCGCATACGGCTGTGTTTAAATTATCCCATAAGGGAACTTTAAGCGAGGATAACCAGTTTGCCATAGATTTTATGGATGAGGGACCCATCACGCCGATAAAAGTAAACCAGGAGGTGGTGCAGTTTTTCAAAAATCCGGGAGTAGTTCATGTGCGCCTTTTGCATCATAATAAAGCGATTGATACCCTCACCGTTTCTATGCAAACTAAGGGTTGGGTGGCAAATTCGGGAAACGACTCGTTGAGTGCTTTTCCAATTGCCAAGCTCAAGCCATTGCCGAAAGATAGTCTGTATGTTTCCACCAACCAATTAGATTCTGCGGGCCTCAACCTTTCTAAACCATTTTTAATAGGTTTTAGTAATATTCATACCAGTGGTGTGGATGGCGATAACTTTTCATTTAGTAGCTATTTGCGAACTGAGGAAAGCAGACCCGGCATAGCCTGTATGCAGACGAGCATTCTCATTCTTGGAAGTGAAGGCCGGCACAGGGTGTTAATGGTAAAACCCAGTTGTGCGGCTTTTTCTGAGTATCACTTTTCTGAAGTTAAAGTCATGGGAAGTTCTAAAAACCTCAATAAAATGACTTACGATTTTGCCAAGGGTGGAAATGTCAGGCTTTTGGTAAAAAATAAGAAAGTCTCTTTATTTATCAACAATAAGCTGATGCTCAACAGTGCTTATAATCAGTCAATTGGTAGAATACTGGGCATTAAAATTCTCTTTAACGGGGTGGGAATCGCAAAGTCTCCACAATTGTTCGATCTCAAAACTGGTGTTTCTTATTAATTCGTCTCCTGCCATGGCCCAAATCCGTTCTCGCTTTACCCATCTTTTTCATTTTCAACGGAGCATTTGCCGTACATTCTATTAAATATGCTGATGTAACTAGTTGTTTTTAAATGACTTATTTGTACCTTCTTTTGTCTTAAGCTTTGTATGTTCACTTTCTAGCTTTTCGCTTCAATAGCTTCTAGTTTTATAAATACTTCACAGGGCAAGTATTTAAAATAACAACATAACAAGAAAAAATGGAGCGTAGAGATTTTATTAAAAACAGCACGTTGACTGCCGCTGGGCTTACGATTTTACCAGGCGGAACACTTTTTGCAAAATCAGATAATAGTAAGGTAAAGCTTGGTTACATTGGTGTAGGGGCCAGGGGAATGAGTCACATTTCTGAAGGACTTTTACGCGACGATGTAGAGATTGTAGCGATCTGCGATACACAGGAAAGCTCATTGAAAATATGTAGATCTGCAATTGCTAAAGCAGGTAGGCCGGCAGCCAAAGAATTTACCGGCGGTGTTGATGCTTATAAAAAACTTCTGGAGATAAAAGATATCGACGCAGTAATTATTGCGACCCCTTGGCAGTTTCATAAAGACCAGGCAGTTGATGCGATGAAAACCGGTAAATATGTGGGTTGCGAGGTGATTGCAGGCCTAACGGTGCAAGACCATTGGGACATTGTAAATACATCTGAAAAAACAGGGATGCCATACATGACCCTGGAAAACGTGTGTTACAGGCGGGATGTAATGGCTGCTTTGAACATGGTTAGGCAGGGAATTTTTGGAGAACTGGTTCACCTGGAAGGCGGCTACCAACATAACCTTAGAAACGTGCTCTTCAATAATGGAAAAGACTATTATGGCGGGGGAGTAGAGTTTGGACCCAATGCCAGAAGTGAAGCCCAGTGGCGTACCCAATTTAATATCGATCAGGATGGAGATCTCTATCCAACCCATGGTGCTGGTCCAATAATACAATATGCAGATATCAACCGAGGCAATCGCTTCACCAATCTGGTGTCATTCAGTTCAAAAGCCAGAGGTTTAGCTGCGTATGTTGAAGATATGTCTCCAGGGCATCCAAACGCTAAAATCAATTACAAAAATGGAGATGTTACCACCACGCTCATCAACTGCGCCAATGGCGAAACAGTAATGCTCAGCCATGATGTGCACCTGCCTCGCCCATATTCTATCGGTTTTAGGGTACAGGGTACAGATGGAATTTGGATGGATGTGAACAAGTCGATCTATATAGAAAAAAACTCCAAAGGCAATCATAAATGGGAACCAGTAAAAGAATGGTTTGAAAAATATGATCATCCACTTTGGAAAAAATATGAAAAAGAAGCCGTTGGAGCTGGCCACGGAGGAATGGATTGGTTTGTGTTCAATGGATTTATTCAGGCGGTAAAACAAAAAAGGCAAACGCCAATTGATGTTTACGACTCTGTAACCATGAGCGTAATTACCCCGCTTTCTACCAAATCTTTAAAAGAAGGTAATATGCCTCAAAAATTTCCTGATTTCACAAAAGGAAAATGGAAAGATCGAAAAAATGTTTTCGCATTAGATGATAGTGGTTTTTAGTCACTTGAGCCGGTCTTTCAGTCAATAATAAAAATTCAGTAATACATAATATGATATTAGAAGTTCTCAAGGCGTTTGGTCTGGACGGATCTGAAACAATCTACCGTCTGTTCGGCGGAGGTTTAATTAATAACACCTGGAAGGTTAGTACCGCTAATGGAGATTTCATTCTTCAGCAAATCAATACTGATATTTTTGCTGCCCCCGAAAAAATCATCGATAACATTGTTCGTTTGCAGCATTATCTGAAAGAAAAGGCACCAGAATATTTATTCGTGGGGCCAGTTAAAACTACTGCCGGCCAATCCGTGCTGCGTATGGATGGATTTGCTTTTAGGTGTTTCCCTTTCATTCAGAAATCAATCACTATTGAGAAAGTGGAGCATCCTAAACAAGCCTATGAAGCAGCGAAGCAGTTTGGGAAATTTACCTGTCTGCTGAACGATTTTGATGCCTCGAGTTTGAGTGTTTCTCTTCCAGACTTCCATAACTTAAATCTGCGGGTGAATCAGTATCAAAAAGCTGTAGAACTTGCCGATGGGAAAAGATTATCAGTGGCAGAAGGTGCAATTGCAGAAATTAACAGGCACATGGATATTGCTAATCGGTATAATGATATTCTAACAGCTGATATTCTCAAAATCAGGACATTTCATCATGATACCAAAATAAGCAATGTATTGCTACACGAAGACACTGGACTTGGAATGTGCATTATTGATTTGGATACGCTAATGCCAGGCTATTTTATAAGCGACGTAGGAGATATGATGCGGACCTATCTCTCACCGGTAACAGAAGAGGAAACCGATTTTAACCTGATTGCTGTTCGCGTTGACATTTTCAAAGCGATTTATAGTGGATACATGAGCGAAATGGCCCCTGTATTAACGCCTTCAGAGCAGCAGTTATTCATCTATTCGGGTCAGTTCATGATTTTCATGCAGGCACTACGCTTTTTAACCGACTTCTTAAATGGGGATATTTATTATGGTGCCGCTTACGCAAATCATAACCTGAACCGGGCACAAAACCAGATCCATTTATTAAATAAATATACAGCCAGCATTCCTCGGTTCGAAGAGATTATTCAAGATAAAAACCTCAGTCAGCAAAACATTAACGGAAATCATAATGAAGAAGATCAAACCTAAAAACGAAATGTAATCCTAGAAATTGATTAAACCATTCCAACAAAACCCTAACTTAATGAAACTAACAACTAACCAGAAACCAGACAAAATGCGATTTTTTGCCATAGTGGTGCTACTGACCCTCTTTGAATTGGGTACATATATTACCGCTCATGCAGAAACGCCGTTAACTGCAAAATTAAATCCAGCGAACATATCGCATCATTTTGCATTGAACAAGGAACCAAATGATTTAGAACATACCTTAACCAATTCCATTGAAACCTCAGCATTTGAAGCCATTACCGGAACGGTGAAAGATGCGAAAGGAGGAGTTATCCCAGGTGCAAGTATCACAGTAAAAGGAACAAACCGTGTAACCTCATCAAATAATTTAGGGGTTTTCAGTATCGAAGCAAAAGCGGGGGAAACGCTGGTAATCAGCTCAATCGGTTTTGCAAGCAAAGAAGTGACCATCAGCGGTACCTCTGTTGGTGTAGTTACGCTTTCTGAATCTGCAGAAACGCTTAGCGAGCTTGTAGTGGTAGGGTATAGCGTACAGAAACGCCAAAGTTTAACGGGCGCATTAAGTACCATCAGTGCGGACAAACTAAAAAATGTGACTTCTCCGAATGTACAAAACCTGTTGGCCGGAAAAGCGCCTGGTTTATTTGTTGCACCAGCTTCTGGTAAGCCAGGAGCAACAGCTGCGGTAATTATTCGCGGTCAGGCCACCTTGAATGGTACAACCAATCCATTATGGGTACTCGATGGAGTTATTGTTGGTTCAAGCCCAGGAGAACTTAACCCGGAAGATATCGAATCGATCACGGTTCTAAAAGATGCCGCGTCAACAGCAATTTATGGTTCTCAGGGCGCTAACGGCGTTATTGTAGTGACTACAAAAAGGGCTAAATCTGGTCAGATGACAGTTGATGTGAGTTCACGAACAGGGGTAAACCAGTTAACCAACGGAAACCTGAAAATGATGGATGGAGCAGAACTGTATGATTATTTTGCTTCTTTCGCAAATGCGAACACCATCAGCTTTCCACGGTGGAAACCCGATTTGCGTGACAGTAATTTTGACTGGTGGGATTTAGCTACAAAGACCGGCTTCAATCAAAATCATAACGTTTCGCTTCAGGGAGGTACAGAAAAGCTGCAATCGTTTTTGTCTGTGGGTTATTACGATGAATCTGGCGCAATCAGAGGTTACGACTATGAACGTTATAATTTCAGATTAAATACCACTTATATGCCTTTTTCATGGTTAACGGTAAAGCCGTCTCTGGTAGGGTCAAGACGTAGCGTTTCTGATCAACAATATTCGGTAACCTCTATTTATTCAAATTTACCTTGGGATAGTGCCTTCGATGCTAACGGAAATTTAGTGCCTCACCGTTCACCACTATGGGTAAACACTGCCAGCACAAATTATTTATACGATTTGCAATGGAATAAAGGCTCGAATGTGAATTATGAGTTCATGGGGAATTTAGATTTCGATATCAAAATTACCAAGAACCTTACTTTTGCATCAGTTAATAATTACCGCTACAACAGTTATGCTGCCGCAGGTTATACCGATCCACGATCTAATGGCGGTCTAAGTGTAAACGGAAGGGTAACCGATTACCGTTCGGAATACACACGCAGGTATACCAACCAGATTTTGCGTTACACCAATAACTGGGGAAAGCATAACTTAAATGCATTGGCAGGCTATGAGTTTAACGATTTCAGCAGTAAAACTTTGGATGCTTATGGTACAGGTATTGTTCCTGGATTTGAAGTACTGGATGTAACCGCAAAACCAGAGCGAACCAGAGGAGGAATTAATCAGTGGGCGGTACAATCTATGTTGTTCAATTCCAATTATGATTATGATGGCAGGTATTTAGCACAGGTATCACTTCGTAGAGATGGTGCTTCAAATTTTGGAAAAAAATACGGCAATTTCTTTTCTGTAAGTGGTGGATGGAACATCAGCAGAGAGGAATGGTTCAAAGCGAAATACATCGACATGCTGAAAATTCGTGCTGCCTATGGCTCGGTGGGTAATCGTCCGGCCAGTTTGTATCCGCAGTTTGATTTGTATGCCGTAAATCCAGCAGCTGGTTATAATGGTATTCCTGGATTGTTAATCAGCCAAATAGGTAATCCAAATTTAACCTGGGAAGAAACGTACACCAGTGGCTTGGGACTGGATGTGAATGCTTTTAACAATAGAGCTAGACTAACAGTAGATTACTACATCAAGAAAACAGACAACATTTTGTACAATGTGCCCATCTCTGGCTTGACTGGAATTACCAGTATCACACAGAATATCGGTAAAATGAGCAATAAAGGTATTGAGGTTGCCCTGGGAGGAGATATTTTCAGAACTAAAGATTTTACCTGGAGCTTGGATGTAAATCTTGGTCACAATAAAAACAAATTGACTGATATTTATAAAACCCGCAACGCAGATGGAAGCTATACTGCAAAACCGCTAATAGTGGGTGATGGTGCAGGTATTGCAGGCTCAGCAAACAGGGTAATTCAGATTGGCCTGCCAGTAGATACTTATTATATGAAAGAATGGGCGGGCGTAAATCCGGCTGATGGTAAGCCAACCTGGTATACTGTAACAAGAGATGCTCAAGGAAACGAGCTTTCCAGAACAGCCACTTCAGATTATTCAAAAGCTACTGATGAAAAATTGGACAAAGCTTCTCCTGATTTATTTGGAGGGATCACTACCTATTTGAAATACAAAAATTTCGATTTAAATGCAGTTTTCGGTTACTCATTGGGCGGTAAGGTTTATAACTATTCACGTCAGGAATACGATGCTGATGGTACCTATACCGATAGAAACCAAATGGTTTTGATGGAAGGTTGGTCGAGATGGCAAAAACCAGGAGACATCGCCACACATCCGGTTGCCCGTTACAACAATCAGGATAAAGGAAATTTGGTGTCTTCAAGGTATATCGAAAGCAATGATTTTTTCAGAATGCGCTCGTTGGCTTTGGGTTATAATTTTGATTTGAAGAAGTACAAGATCAAAAATTTAAGGGCTTTTGTTTCTGGAGAAAACCTGTTTGTCCTCACAAAATATTCAGGTGTAGATCCAGAGATACCGGTTAGTGAGTCTGACGGAAGCGTTTTGTTTACCGCGGGGCCTTCGGTTTACCCAATGACCAGGAAATTCATGTTTGGTATTAATGTTTCATTCTAATCATTATAAAATGAAAAAGATCATAATCATATTGTTGGCAGTGATTGCCATCTCATCCTGCAAAATCGATAGAGAACCTTTCGGTTCATTGCAGTCAGAAAAGATAAATAATAACCCGGAAGAGTCAATAGACGCGTTACTTAACGGAACCTATGCCCAGTTAAAGGCCTGGTCTGATCCAATGCATCGTTTAGGCGAATATGCCGGAGACAACATCATGATCAGGGGTTCCTCTACTGATGCTTTTTATGAGTTTATTTCTTTTGCCAGAACACCTAATAATGGAAGATTATCCACTTTTTGGGATAGTGGATACAAAGCTATCGCCCAGGCATCCAATATCATCAACATCATTCCTCAAGGCAAAAGCACTACGTTAGATAGTAAGCTAGGCGAATGTTATTTTATTCGTGGCATGGTATATTTTTACCTTGTGCGGGCTTATGGCCGACCATATTACCAAAATCCGGAGACCAACCTCGGCGTGCCAATTGTAAATGGAACTCCTCCGGATGTGATTAACTTAACTTTGCCCGACAGATCGACGGTTAAAGCTACTTACGAGCAGGTTATTGCAGATTTGAAAAAGGCAGAAGAGCTGATTAATATCAATAAAGGATCTATTTTTGCTTCCAAAGAGGCTGCTCAGGCTTTGCTTTCCAGGGTTTATTTGTACATGAGTGGAACCTATCAAAGTCCCAATCAAACTTATGCACAATTGTCGGTAGATTATGCCACAAAAGTGATCAATGCTACCAGCCGATATAGCCTTTTGCCTAGAGCTGATTTTATGAAATACAATACCTTTTTGCCAGAAAACAATAGAGAAACCATCTTCGCAATTAAACGGGTAGCTTCTGAGTTTTCCGGATCAGATCATTACTATGGCATAGGCGGCATGTATGCCAATATCGGTGGTCAGGGTTGGGGCGAGATGTATGCTAGTGCAAAATATATCGATTTGTTAAATGAAACCGGTAGAAACGACTGGCGACCAACCAAATATAAAATTGTCGACGCCAGAGCAGCTTTTATTGAGCCCACATATGCTACCAATGCCTCAGGCGCTTACACAGAAGTTTTTAGGTTTATCAAAGATGATGCGGCCAATACCTTAAATTATGTTCAGGCAAACATCACCCGAAATGGAAGCACAATTACCTGCACCGAAGGAACGGATGTTTATACTTTAACACCGGTAGATGCTGCTCAGGAAATTTACAGTATTAATTACAAAAACGGCAAAACTTATACCGGAGTAATCGATTTCTTTATCAGCTTAAACCGGGTATATCCACAATTCTACATCGTAAAGGATTCTCGAGAAGGAGAAAATTCACACCTCCACTCGCCAGTGATTAGCCGGCTTGGAGAAATATATTTGAACCGGGCAGAAGCCTACGCTAAATTGCAGCGTTATAGTGATGCGCTTGTGGATTTAAATCTGATCAGAACGCGTTCGATTGTTAATGGTGGCTATAGTGCATTAACATCAGCCAACGCCGGCGATTTGATTGATAAAGAGAGACAACTGGAGTTGGCTTATCAGGCCGAAAGAAGCTTTGATGTATTTCGTAATGGTAAACCTTTGGTACGAAGATATCCAGGGCCTCAAAATCAAACTGTTGATGTACAGGCGAGCGATTTTAGAGTTGTTTATTATATCCCTCAAAGTGCAATCAACTCTTATCCCGGTAAGTTGACACAAAATCCTACGCAATAACGCGGATGATAAAACATGCTTGGTTCCTAGCCGAAGCATGTTTAGCGGAATTTATTTACTAAACATCAAAAGCCTGATATTTTATCGGGCTTTTGATGTTTAAACACAGATTGATGAGAAAATTTCTGCAATTGAATTAAACTTTTAGCAGGCCGTATTTATAGGCAAATGAAATTAGTGAAGCACTGTTTCGGGATTTGGTTTTGGACAGCATCTCCATTTTAATCTTTTCAACCGCTTTTTCCGAAAGGGAGAGCTTGTCAGCAATTTCTTTGTAAGAGTAACCGAGAGCGATGAGTTCTAATGTTTTATGGTCTACCTGTGTAAGTCCCATAAAACTTGGTGCATAAACTTGATTCTTTTCCATAGAGATTATGAATAAAGTTAGTTAAGAACTTTATCAATTGGAATGGTACAAAAGGGCTATTCTCGGACTTTGCATCTGACGAGAGCTTTCGGTGGGCTTTCCAGGGCTTGAACGATAGTTACTGCATCTTACATTTTGAGTTTTAAAGAGATGGATTTGCTCGAAAACTTAAACAATTGCTATCTTAGTCTACCCATAAGGCAAACAATAGAAACTTATAACTGATTTCATGACAGAGTTCTCGAAACTTAAGGCACATATTCAAAAACGACACTTTTTTACCGATAGCGAAGCGGATGATTTTTGCCAGAATTTCAAGCTGACCAGAGTAAAAAAGAGGCAATTTATCGTTCAGCCTGAATTTACAGCAAAAAATAGATTCTATGTTGTGCAAGGCAGTTTCAGGGCTTACGTAATTGGTGATGAGGGGCAGGAACATACCATACAATTTGCGATTGAAGATTGGTGGATCACCGATTATAATAGCTACATCTTTCAGCAGCCGGCCTCTATGTTTGTCATGGCATTGGAAGACAGCACAGTGCTGCAGATTAACTATGAAACTGAGCAGGAACTAAAAAAACGTAAGCATCTCTATGAGTCTTTCTTCCGGGTACTTGCCGAGCATACCGCTGCGCACATGGCCCGCCGTGTCATCCTCAATCTGACAAAAACAGCTGAACAGCGTTTCGAATTCGTTCAGGAAAGATATCCGGAAATCGTAAATAGGGTACCCCAATATGCACTGGCATCGTTTCTTGGCATCACCACAGAATACCTTTCAAAGCTTCGAAATAAACGGGTTTCGCCAAAAAGTTAATCTACTTCAACATTTCATCTTGAAGCAGTTCATGATGATTTCCTAAACCAGTTCATCGTTAGAGAAGTTAAGACTTGCCAAATTTGTATTGTCGCTGAAAGACATTTACAAAAGAAAAAGCTAATCATAAAATGGCAAATCTAACGAAAACCCAGGTATTAATTATGGCAGCCACGGCAGGTATTGCGGTTGCCAACGTGTATTACAGCCAGCCGATATTACAGGCGATGGCAACGCAGTTCCACATCAGCATTGAAAAGGCTGGCAACATTTCTGTTCTCTCGCAAATCGGGTATGGATTGGGCTTGTTTCTGTTAACGCCGATAGGAGATATGATTGAACGTAAGCGTTTGATATTATACCTTCAAATCGGATTGATTATTTCTCTTTTATTAGTGGCTTTTTCGCCCGGCTTAGCCTTTCTATATGTAGGGAGTCTTCTTATCGGCGTGTTTTCTGTGGTAGCCCAGGTGATTTTGCCCATGGCTGCCAGTTTGGTAAGGAGAATAGAGGAAAAATTGTAGGACAGATTTTTACCGGTATTTTGGTCGGGATTCTGGTAGCAAGGGTTTACAGCGGGTTTATCACCGGCATTCTTGGATGGCAATACGTTTACATTATTTCTGCAGTGATGGTACTGATCACGGCAATATTAATGCAACGAGACTTTCCCTCAACACAAGAACGCTTTAGCGGTACTTACGCTGGCCTGTTGAAATCGACTTTTGCTCAATTGGGAAGGTTTCCTCTACTAAGGAGAACTGCACTAACAGGAATGTTAGCATTCGGTACGCTCAGTGCGTTTTGGGTAAGTTTGACTTTCTATCTTAGTGGGGCAGCATTTAATTATTCAGCCTCCAGTATTGGTTTATTTGGGTTGCTGGCTGCGGCAGGTGCTTTAATTGCTCCGGTATTCGGCAAACTGGCAGACAAAGGTTCTCATTCAAGATCATTGCTTTTTTCAACGGTTGTAACGCTAATCAGTATATTACTACTTAAATTTTTTCCAGGATCGATCGCTGCCATATGGGTTACGGTAATGCTGCTGGATATCGGTGTACAGGCCACGCAGGTAACAAATATAGCTATCATTTACACGCTCGATCAAAACGCTAACAGTAGGATAAATACTGTTTACATGACCAGCTATTTCATCGGCGGCGCTTTGGGATCTTACATCGCAATCCAATTATATCAAGCCGGAGGATGGCCCTTATCAACATCGTTTATGGGGGCATTGGCCTTAATAGCGATTTTAAATGTAATGCTAACAAAACGTTTGTCTAAATAATAAGCAAAATAAGAAAATGAAAATAATCATTATAGGCGGCTCGATAGGTGGACTATGTGCAGGAATTGCACTTCTGGAAAGAGGCTTCGATGTCGAAATTTACGAACGCTCAGCAAAAGGATTGAAAGATAGGGGAGCAGGGCTGGTTATTCAGCCAGATATGATGGAATATCTGATAGAAGCCGGCGTTTCAACAAGGGAAGTTTTTGGAGTTCTTGCCGCTCAGCGCCAGGTTTTGGATGATAACGGGAACCCTTCATTAATTTATCCCAATGATACGGTATTTACCTCCTGGAACTATTTATGGAAGCAGTTGAGGAGTGCATTTCCAAGCTCAAGATATCATCAGGGCTATGAGCTTGCAGATATTCGAGATGAACAAGAACAGGTTTGGGCTACGTTTAAAAACGGGGAGACGATCCAGGCCGATCTCCTAATCGGAGCAGACGGAGTGAGTTCCCTAGTTCGGGAGTATCTTTTTTCAGGAATTCATCCGCGTTATGCGGGTTACATCGCCTATAGGGGGCTTATTCCGGAAAGCGAGCTGAGCGATGAGGAGATCGCCTTCTTTTCAGATAAGTTTTCTATCTATCCCTATGCAAATTCCCATCTGCTCTGCTATACTATTCCCGGTCCTGAAGGTGAACTTGAAGAGGGAAAACGACTGTTAAATTGGGTGTGGTTTCAAAACAAATCATTGGCAGCGCTCCAGAAAATCCTGACCGATAAGGACGGGAGGCAACATGAATTCTCCATTCCGGCTGGTTACCTGAGTGAAGAAAATTTAAGTGAGCTAAGAGCAAGGGCAGCGGCAGAGCTTCCGGAAATTTTAAGGAAAAGAGTCAACCAGACACAAAATCCATTTGTACAGGCGATAATGGATATGGAGGTTCCGAAAATGTTTCAGGGGAATGTGGCAATACTTGGCGATGCAGCTTATCTGGTGCGTCCTCATACGGCTTCGGGTTCGGCCAAGGCATATCGCGATGCCATTACTTTAGCTATGGCTATACCAGATACAGACGATCTTCAGTCATCTCTAAAACTATGGAATGATCAGCAGTTAGGGCATGCCCAGGCATTGGCTATCCACGGGAGACAACTTGCCCTTAGAAGCCAGCTTGGAAAATAACCTACAAATGCAGGGCAATAGGATAACTATTCGCTGATGATTGGAATATGCTTTTTGATTTTTATCCGAACGAACTTGGATGCTGGCATATTACTTTCTCCAACTACATTGTTAACCGATACCAATACATTAGTTTCCGGAAAATAGGTTACCGTGTTGCCCCTGGGAATACTGTAGGAAACGATTACAAATAAAGGGGCAATTCGCTCTATGCCGTCGTCGTAATTGTAGAGATCTACCTGGTCGCCATTTTTAAAGCCTGCATTTTGGATATCCTCTTCATTCATAAAAATGACCCTGCGTTCGTTCTTTATCCCACGGTAACGATCTTCCAATCCATAAATAACAGTGTTAAACTGGTCGTGGGTTCGGGTCGTTGCCATCAGGTATTCTCCATCCTCAAGCTGATTGTTTGGAACTGGGCTGATTGTAAAAGGAGCTTTATCGATATATTTTTCAGTAAGGAATTTGCCGTCTCTGGCAGCATTTGGTAAATAAAAACCACCCTTTTCCCTTACTCTCTGGTTATAGTTTTCAAACCCAGGGATACATTTTTCGATAATATCCCTAACCTCGTCGTAGCTATTATGGTATTTGTCCCAATCCACCAGTGATCTTTTACCAAGTGTGGCCTTCGCCATTCTGCACACAATCTGTGTCTCATTGATAAGCTTATCGGATACTGGATTAAGTATCCCTTTCGATGACTGAATAACGCCCATCGAGTTTTCTGTACTGATAAACTGGGCCTCCCCATTCACCATATCCTTATCGCTTCTGGAAAGGGTAGGAAGGATGAGGGCTTCTTTTCCATGTACCAAATGGCTGCGATTCATTTTGATGGAGACATGCACGCTCAGGTCAAGCTTTCTCATCCCCGCTGCTGTGTAAGAGGTATCTGGTGTTGCAGAAATAAAGTTTCCACCCATACCAAAGAATACCCTAAGCCTTCCATCATGCATCGCACGGATCGCATTTACAACATCAAAACCATGATTTCTTGGTGGTTCAAATCCGAAAACATCTTTAATCCTATCTAATTGCGCTACAGTAGGCTTTTCGTTGATGAGCATAGTTCTGTTGCCCTGAACATTGCTATGTCCTCTTACCGGACACAATCCAGCACCTGGCTTTCCTATACTGCCTTTTAATAGTACGATGTTTACAATTTCCTTGAGCATTTCTACTCCGTTTGGCTGCTGGGTAAGCCCCATTCCCCAGCAGAAAATTATTCTTTTTTTGTATTTAAGTATTTCTACTGCAGCTTCGATATGCTCCAAAGAAACTCCAGCCGATTCAGCAAGCTGGCCAACATCATAATTCTCAAATTGCGAAATATAATCTGCAAAACCCACGGTGTTGGTTTTAATAAATTCCAGATCGAAGACTTTTCCAGGTTCTGCTTTTTCAGCTTGATGAAGTAAAAGCGATATGGCTTTTAGCAGCGCCATGTCACCATTAATCTTTACCGGAAGGTAAAGATCTGCAAGCTGTACGCCAGTTCCCAGAACTCCATTGATCTGCTGTGGATTTCTAAACCCCATAAGTCCTGCCTCAGGCAGAGGGTTAATGGCAATAATTTTTGCACCATTTGCCTTTCCTTTCTCCAGCGCACTCATCATCCGCGGGGCATTCGTTCCGGGATTATGGCCAATGATTACGATAACATCCGTGTCGTAAAGATCGCTCAGTTTCACCGTTCCCTTTCCAATGCCGATGGTTGCCGATAATGCAGTTCCACTGGTTTCATGGCACATATTCGAACAGTCGGGCATATTATTGGTTCCGAATTCCTTTGCAAAAAGTTGATAGAGGAAAGAAGTCTCGTTACTTGTTCTACCAGAAGTATAGAAGGCTGCCTCATCTGGAGATTTAAGCCCGTTCAGGTGTGTGGCGATCTTCTTAAATGCGTCATCCCAGCTTATTGGCTCATAATGTGTTCCTCCTCTAGGAAGATACATCGGTTCGGTAAGACGCCCTTTTCTTCCGATCTCAAAATCGGTGAGTTTTGAAAGGTCATACACCGAATTGGCGGCGAAGAAATCTGCAGTAACTTTTTTCGTAGTGGCCTCTTCTGCAAGCGCCTTTGCACCATTCTCGCAATATTCTCCAACTACTGAACGTTCATCATCAGGATCCGGCCAGGCGCAGCTTGAACAGTCGAAGCCCCCTTTCTGGTTCATGGTTAGTAGCGCCCGCATCCCGCGGAAAGGGATATCTTCTTCTACCAGATCTGCCATGGCCGCCAATACCGCAGGAATACCGGCAGCCCATTTCTTTGCCGGGACGACCTTTAGCTTAAGAAGCTTATACGGGTTCTCCGCTGAAGGTACGCTATTTGTTTTTTTATTTTCCATAACGATACTTAAGCTAATAGCGGATTTGGATAATTATCACTCTGATCCTCTATTGTGCTGTCAAGACAGGTGAAATCCTTTTCAATCAATAACTTTAATGTTCCTGTATTTCCTGAAAAGCCCACTTGATCTGTCGATACAAGCTCATTGATCATCTCTCTTGGAATCTGAAGTGTAATCCTTCCATTTTCAAACGTTGCAGATAGGGTTTCAATTTCGGTCTGTGCAATCGCATAGGTAAATCTGCCGATGAGAAAATCTGTATGTTCTTCAAGCGCTCCCAGTGCATCCAGATTTTTGACATCGCTTTGTGTCAATCTAAACCGAATAGATTGTTCCTTGATTCTTATCTTCATTTTATTCAAAAATTATTCTCTCCGGTGAAGTGTATACGTTAAAACGATCTTCCCGCATAAATCCTATAAGTGTAATATTGAATTCTTTGGATAACTCAACCGCGAGACTGGAGGGTGCACCTACAGCTACTACGATTTTGATTCCTGCCATCACCGCCTTTTGGATCAGTTCGAAACTTGCCCGTCCACTTAGCAAAAGTATGCCATCATCCATTGGGACTGATCTGTTTTCTAATCCAGCACCGATTAATTTATCGAGGGCGTTGTGCCTGCCAACATCTTCCCGTACCAGCAATAGTTCTCCAGCGCGATCAAAAAAGGCGCAGGCATGCAGGCCTCCTGTCTTTCTAAATACATTTTGCGCTGCCCTGAGTTTCTCTGGCAGTGCAATCAGCGTTCCGCTATCTATTTGGAATAATCCAATATCTTCTTTTTTCGGCGGGCCAACTGTTCTTATGGCTTCGATAGAACCTTTTCCGCAAACTCCGCAACTTGATGTGGTATAAAAAGACCGCTCTATTTCCGGTAACTTCGGAATGGCATTTTCAGTTAGATTTACAAGAATGGTATTTTGTTTATCCTCTCTGCAGGCAACGAACAGGTGTTCTACCTTTGAGATCTGGTCTCGGTTTGAAATAATGCCTTCAGTAAACAGGAAGCCCGTTGCCAACTCTTCATCCGATCCTGGAGTACGCATGGTTACCGAAACATTTGAAACTTTGCGATTTCCTGAAGGACCATAGCCTAATCTAATTTCTAGCGGTTCCTCAATCGCAAGAATATCTTCTGTATCTGAAAAACGGCCATTATGGAATTTTTTGAGTCCAATGGTAACAGTAGAGCCACTAGCTATACTTTCATTGTTCATTGGCTCCATATTATATTCATAAAAATGCGATCTATAGTTTATTTCCCAATGTTGTGCCGATAATGAATTTCTTCTATTAATATTTTGAGGCTTTTACAGCATTTTTTAATTAAGATATTTTGCCATTTTGTGATGCGATTCCCCTACATAAATACTGTTTTAAATTTACCTAATTTTATCCGATAAAATTTAATAAATCAGATACTTTCACGACAAGTGATGGTATTTGTGTTTTTCAGCGCGTTACAAAATTTGAAGCTTTACATCATATCGCTAATTAGTATCCGCTCAAATTAGATTTCACATAAACATTGCAAAACCTGGGTTAGAATGTGATGGACCTATTTTTAAAACAACCAATTATAAAGTCTAGTAAAGTATCAGGAATTGTAGTTTGTGGAGGTAAGAGCATCAGGATGGGTAAAGAATTGATCATCAATGCCTTGAAGATGGAAGAGGTGGATATCCAAGGCTTCGAGAATTTCAATTCTTTTGCCGGAATAGGAGGAGACTACTGCATTGTTTTCTGAAAGCTTGGGCGACAGTAATATCAGTTTTTTATAAATAGTGTATGATTCTAGCTAAGCTACCTCAAGCTCGTTAGCTTCACCGCAGTAAGCTTATCTACTTTATTTTGATTCGGTAATTTTAACGCTGGTATGATCGCGAATGTAATGATGACTGCAGAGATTAGGAATCCATCCTGCAATGCAAAATGCTCTGCAATTTCCCTATTTCTACCCATTTGTAAATAGTATCTATTGATATAAGTATGCATTATACCGCTAATGGCGATTCCGACAGACCCTCCAACTTGCTGTAAAAGGCTGTTTATTGATGTTGCAGTAGCCGTTTGCCCACCATTTATGGAATTTAAAAGTGATGTTGAAACAGGTGAAATCAATAAACTCATGCCAAAGCCCCGTATAGCCATTGCAAGTATGATAAACCCGATGTGGCTGTCTGAATTCATGAAAGCAAATTCAGCCATCGAAATTGCTATCATGACGATGCCCACTACCGAGGGGTTTCTGATCACCCCTCTGTCAGCAAGTTTTCCGGCATAGGGTCTCAATAAAAGCATCATCAATGCGTTGGGTAACAACAATAGACCTGTCTCAATTTCAGAATAGCCCATCAGTCCCTGTAAGAGAAAAGGAAGAAAAAATAATCCGCCATATAACGCGAGAGAGCGAATCAGGATAATAACTGAACAATTTATGAATGTTGCGGACCTGAAAACGGTGAGATCAATCAGAGGATTATCTTTTTTGGATGAACGGATAAATAAAACTAAGGATAAGAGCGAAACAGCCAGACCAACTCCATATTGCCAGGGTGCTACATCAGGATCGGTAATCATAGTCAAACTTAACTGCAACAATACGATGAATATACCGAAATATGCATAGCCGCCCAGATCGAATGAAGGCTTGAGCTTAGGTTGCTTTTTTAGAAATCCTAAAAAAAGTACGCTCATTATTACAGTAATAATTCCGATTGGAATATTAATGTAGAATATTGATGGCCATTCGAAGTAATAAGTCAGTACACCACCCAATGTTGGGCCAATCGCCGGCCCCATAACATTGCCTATGCCCCACCAGCCAATTGCAGAACCCCGCTGCTCTTTTGGAAAACTATCGGTCAAAATGGCCAATGATGTTGGCGTGATTGCCCCGCCTCCAATTGCCTGAAATATCCGAGCAGCGATTAAAAAGGATAAATTGGTAGATAAACTGCAAAGTAATGAACCGGTAGTAAATATGATAACGCTTGCGATAAAAAGATTGTAATATCCGATTCTGTTTTTTAGCCAGTTGGTTAGAGGAATAAAAAGACAAAAAGATATCATATAACCCAGGATAACCCACTCTATCCCATTAATACTTGCTCCGAACTGTTTCTGGATTACAGGTAGCGAAACGTTGACAATGCTACTGTCTAGGGCAGCCATAGCTGTTCCAAGCATGAGGGTGATTAAGACGGCTATCCGATTTTTCATTTACATGGATTTAATGATAAGAAGAATTGCTTGTTTTATTCCTATTAAAATATGAGGTCATCCAGCTATATCCTGATTTAAATCCTAAATTTCCGAAAGATATATCAATGCTGTTTGGAATGATCGTCGAATAGACATATCGAATCGTTAGGAAGTGGATATATTTCGATAAAGTATGACTTCATATTTTTCTTTTGATGTCGACCTAGCGATAAATAACTTCAAAATTAACAGCTTTGTTTAGGGGTCGTAAATTTATCGCATTCCGTTAATAAAGAAAAAGTGTTTTTTACATAAAACGCTGGTATTCAAAAAGTTGTTTTTGGATTGATTTGAGGAAGACATCGCTAGCTTAGCTATAATATAAATAATATATGGCAAATGAAATAACGATCATTAGAAACATTGTCTACAAGGATAATCTAGCCCTTGATCTTTATAGCGGAACTAATTTGATGAGGGAATTATTAATATTCACGCAGGGGGTTGGTTTCATGGCGATAAGGCTAAGGATGAAGATCTGGCTACCAGACTGGCTCAGGAAGGCTATCTGGTTATTGTTCCCAATTACCGTTTGACGCCAGATGGTGTGTATCCGGCAGGGAAGCAAGACATACTTTTCGCTCTTGAGTGGCTTCGCCAATCTGAGTATAGTTTCGACCGTACAAAAATAGCGGCCTAGGGGAGTTCAGCAGGGAGGAATATTTCTGTAGAGGTAACTTTGGCGGCCGGGATTCCGGCAATAAGTTGGTCGGGAATAATTGATTTGGAGGGCTTTATATCAGAAACAGATGGAAATTCAGCAGAGAAGAAAGATGATTTGGATTTTGGAAATATTCCAAGTGCTAACATAAATCAAGGGGGGAGAAATGATGCATTTTTAAGGTGGTGTATTTATGAATTGATCGGTAATGATAGGGATTTATTGAAAGAGGCTACCCCGCTAAACACAGTAAGTTCATAGAGTGGGCCCATTTCTATGGCAACTTGCATGATGAGGTTGTTCCGGAAAAAGGTGCACTAAACAAAAAAAAATGTTACTAGATTCGGGAATACCAACTACCCTTCAGCTTGTTTCTGGAACATTACATGCTAAAGGATATATGCCAGATGCTATTAAACCATCGTTAAGGTTTCTGGAAACTTTTTTAAACAGAGCAGGTAATGGATTAATTTATTCCTCGATCTCTTGATTATGGTATACTAAAGAGCAGGCATTTTGATGTCTTACAAGTTTTTGTGTATAAAAGTATATCTTAACTAATTATTTTATTAATTCACATCCTCAACAGTAAACCGATCAATCAGTTTTTAATCTGGGGGTTCAATATGAAACAAGTAGGAATTGATATTACGCAACCCGAGATAAATCCGGTCTCCAAAGTGTGAAAAATTCTCTGTCGATCTTGTGATGCGTACAAAGAATCCCAAAGCTTAATATCTCCGTTGTTCCAATTGAGACTAATATCACGAATAACACATTTGCAATTTTTTTGAAATTTTCATAGTTTAACTCCGTAATTTTTAAGGGCTGATTGCTGCAGCCTCTCAACTACGGCTATTTGTCTTGCAAATAGCAAACATTTGACAGGTAGTGGTTTACGTTTATTAAGTGGCATATCTCGTTTATTTACGGTGACAACGGTAAATCAAACACTACCAATCGTGAGCTGATTTTTCGGTGAGTGACGGTTTCGGTTAATTTTGCTTGAAGGGTATTATCTAACGGATACGGATTGCAATCAATTTCTTGCTGATAATTAACAATCTATTAGAAGATCAACTACACTATCGTATTCTAAGGATTTACATGGACAACTGCTGATAGGAATGGTAATTAGTAGTTCAAGGATGATAACTATTTAATTTATATTTGAACCTATGGAAAAATTAATTTCTAATGAATTCTTGTCAATTCTGGGGTTTGATAAAGATGGTGAGCATTATAGTATCCAACATAAAATAGAAGTATATCTTCCTTCAGAATCTCACAGAGAAGCTTATATTGCCCCAGATAACAAACTTCAGAACTATAAGACGCATGTTGTACGATTTAAAACGAAGGAAGATTTGTTGCCTTTATTTAGATTGATGGGCATCGAATAGCAATAGAAAATTACCCCAAGGTAGTTCAAACAAAGAATGTCTGCTTTATGTTGGTCAGTGGAGCCTGTAAAATAAACTGTGGCATAAGTTAAATTACTAAATTTAGATAGATTTTATGATGACGAGAGAAGAACAGCTTAACTATGGTTTATGAAACAAGTAGCCCTTGAGAAATTGCGTTCGGGCCAGTCCCAGTTCGTTCCAACTGATCCCAGACGGTAAATCCACTCAGATGGCTAGCATACTCTTCCTCAAGACGTTTGCCGTCAACACCACAGAAATGACCTAGCGTTTTACAGCTTATTGGGTTTAAATCCAATAAGCTTTTAGAAAATGCAAACTCGGTAGTCATCTTGGTGCCATCGGCAATTAGGTTTTCAATCCCTGAAAACAATCTTTTTTGTATTGAGATTTGCCACTTGCGCCGCTTTACCTTCAAAAAACAAGGTTTTCCAAGCAAAGGAAAATCACGAGCGGTAATTGCATCGAAAAAGCCTTTAGAAATCAATTTCTCCCTGAATACTCTTCGGAATGAATGTTTTTCTCTAAAAGATAAATATAACAAGAGCCTTCAGAAAGTTTGCACTTATCAAGTTCAAAGTATTCGGTTAACCCTTCTGGTAGTATAAAAGATAATATTGAGCTGTTCAAAATAATTATGTTGAGCAAAATTAAATAAACTTCTCAACTCGCCAACTTTCTGCTTGATCCCAAATGACGATAAGAAAAAGCATGTAACAGTTTCTTTACGCTATGAGGTTTAAATTTTACCAACCTTTTCGATTTAAGCATTCTCCCGGCATGGTAAACAAAGTTGTTCAAACAAAAGGATGTTTCTATGGTTTAGATTTGGAATATTGATAATCAATCCCGTGAAAAATTTCTACCAATCGCCAATTTTCCGCTTGTCTTTTATCCTCATTGCTATGCTGTTTAATGCTCCGGCTTTTGCGCAGTCACAAACTGCCATGAATATGAAGGCTTATTCCGACTTTAAAAGGGTAGATGCGGAACTAAATGGTGTGTATCAAAAGATCCTGAAAAGCTATTCAAGCAAAACCACTTTTATAAAAAAACTCAGGAATGCACAACGGCTCTGGATACAGCTTCGTGATGCAGAACTGGCAGCAAAATATCCCAATAGTGGAACCTATGGTTCGGTGGCACCTATGTGCGAATCAATATACCTGGAAACGCTGACCAGGGACCGGATTAAATTTTTAAATATATGGATTACTGGAATCGAAGAAGGTGAGGTTTGCCTGGGCTCGGTCAGGATGAAATCCTAACACATTACGCTCTTCCAATGATGTTTTGATTAATCAAAATAATTCTCCATAATTTACTTAACGCTAATACAATGACTTTTTATCAGCTCTTGAAACGTTTTTTTAGTCTAATCTTACTGATCTGTATATTCACCTGCTGTAAGAAAAAGGAAGATCAACCTCAACCCGAACTAAATATGCCGGCGGTGGTTACAGGAAACCTCTATGGATCGCCTTTTACGGCAAAAGTGACAATCGAGCGTTATACCAAATTCAGTATGAACAACTACCGCTCTGAAGACTTGTTCTCTATATATCTGGCAGGAGATGGATCTAAAACCTGTAGCTCACCATTGAGTGAGTTTTCAATACGCCTGACGGTGCCAAAAAAAACAGGCACTTTTTCGGGCAATGACACTTATATCCTGGTTAATGATCCGGGCGACCCAAGCGGTCAAAATGGTGCATTGTTCTCTTCAGAACAAACCATTATCACCATCAGCTCCATAACAGGGGATAAGGTGAGTGGTCAGGTTAATGTGAAATGGGCGGAACAAAATATTGATTTTAAAGGACGCTTTGAGGCTTCGTACTGCAAATAAGCTACGAGATGTTTACTTTCGATGGGGCTACATTACCGGAGCGATCTAAATTTAGTGTTGGTCACTGTAATTAAAAAAATATTTAAAAATGCATGGAGTAGCTTTTCCTTATTTTATATTTATTTTCTCCATCTTATTCATGGACAAACACTGTTTTCAATCCACACTTCAAACAAAGAACGCCAGCAGCTAGCAGATACTTAATGTATCAAAAAACCTCTAAATGATGAATTTACGGAGTTTTATTTTTTATAATCGGGCAGTTTGGTGCAATGAAATATAAATAATTCGTGGCCAAATCCTGTACCAAATTTTTCTTCATAACATTGTCTTGTTAACAAAACTGTTTTTTTAGGAATATTTTTTTAAGGATGAAACTGGTTGAGTCATGTTGTACAATTTATCTGTTTTGGTGCAGAATTTGGCCATAATTAAAGGAGAAAATTCTATGAAATCAAAGCACAGTTTCAGCGTCAATTTCTTTGTTAGAAGCAATAGGGCGGATTTTGTAAGAGTTCCAATGTATGTGAGAATTACTGTAGATGGTAAAGGTATCGATTTTTCAATTAAGAAATTTGTGTAGCTTCCCGAATGGGAACAAAAAGCACAAAAGTTGAAACGAAGCAGTATTGAAACCTCATCCGTAGGGACCGTATGAGACAGATAGCGAATGAGATCAGTACAGCCTACGGTGAGTTGAGATTTCAGAAAGAATTGATCACTGCAGATAAGATAGTGCAAAAACTTCAGGGAGAGAATCAGGGTAATACGTTAAAAGATATAATCAAATACCATTTCGATCAGCCCAATAAACTTTTAGCTCTGGGCACCATAAAAAATCACTATACCACTGAGAGATTTCTCATGGAGTTTCTGGCAGGTAAAAAATTGAAAAATATTCGACTGGCAAAGATAGACTTCAAATTTGTAACAGATTTAGGGATTTATTTACGGACCAAAAACCCCTGATAAGTGGCAAAGGATGTGTACGAACAATACTGAAAGGTTTTTTTAGATATGGTAATGGCTCCCCGATGGGTGTTCTGGTGGAGCCATTCGTTGTGAAGTATCTCTACAAATAAGGGCTGCTAACGCTCGGACTACTCTTTATTCTTTTCACTTTCATGGTTTTTATCACTTGTGATTTAGCCCATCGTAAATTATGGCACAAAATAAGTGACCAAAGAAAAGATTTAGCTTTTGTTTGCCGACTGGATGTCATCAATGATCCTCTCCAGATGTCGCGATCTTATGGGTTTGTGCAAATAATGCCAGTCACCGACGTTATCCGGCTCCAGCTCAAACTTTAAGTGTGAGGTCACAAATACCAGATGCCTAACGTATTTCCGTACTTTCTCCGCCAGTTGGATTCCCGATAGTCTGGGCATGTCAATGTCAGAAAACAGAATGTCAATATCTTCTTGAGTGAGCAGGTATTCCATAGCAGCGAGGGGGTCTAAAAAAGTGGCCCGGATTTTTATTTGGGGAAATTTGGCTATTGCCTCCTGTAGGTTTTCGATGGCGAAGCGCTGATCATCCACAATGATGCAATGGAGTGTTTTATTATCCATAATATAGGTCAATTATCCATTTATTGATTGATGCGATATTAGCGATCAAAAAGTAGTTAATGTTGCAATATAATATTTATTTATTTTTTTTCTATGGCTGCGTGGGGGCGATGTGCTTTGGACTTTCCTGGGATTCCTCATCCATCATGGATGGAATGCCTGTAATCCACGTTGTTGCCAACATTTCCGTAGGTAGGGGTGATGTTTTTTGCTTGCTTCAGGTGGGCATTAATTACTGCCGATTCAATTCCCCTGGTTGGCGAAGGAAGCAGACCATAGGACATACGCATCAGGATTGAAGAGCTTCCCACCATTTTTTCTTAAAGGTTATGAAGTGATAACTCATAGACCGCATTCCCGAGTTGGAATGGATCATAAACGATTGGCCCGGGTTTCAATGCTTCCCTGTGTAATTAGCCGCATGCTGTATACCCGGACTGTCAAGAAATCGCGGAAATGCATCGCATATAGGTATACGGGAATAAGATTTTAATGCTGATTTCAATGCCGCTGAGGATCCCCGGAGGCCAAACTTGGCAGCGGAATAGCCTGGGCCATAAGGAACAGGTAGAAAGCCGCCCAATGGGGATGTTATTGATCAGAATGCCATGGCCTTGTGATTTAAAGTATTGAAGGACAGCATGCGCAGCATTCATATATCCGATCAGATTTGATTAATTGTTCGCTGATTTCGATGGGAGTAAGGTCAAATGCTCCGATGGAAAGCACATCCGTGTTATTATTCCATAC